>CBDDRW010000125.1:0-15381 GCA_965233175.1 uncultured bacterium | reverse complement strand
AAATGAACTTCGCCATCCCCTTATCCGCGCTCACCTTCGTCAACGCCGCCGTCAACGTCGTCTTCCCGTGGTCCACGTGCCCGATCGTCCCGATATTCACGTGCGGCTTCCGCCGCTCATATTTCGCCTTCGCCATACCTCGCTCCCTTCCGTCTACGCTCAAGAATCGATTCGACTATTCCCCCCGATACTTGGCAATGATGGCTTCTGAAATCTGCCGAGGCACCGGATCGTATCGGTCGAATTCCATACTGTAGGTGGCACGGCCCTGCGTACGAGACCTGAGATCTGTCGCATATCCGAACATTTCACTAAGCGGCACCGACGCATCGATGACTTGTGCAGCCGCCCGCCCCTTCATGCCTTGAATCTTGCCACGACGACCGTTCAAATTGCCGATGACATCGCCCATAAAATCCTGAGGCACCACAACCTCCACCTTCATAATCGGCTCAAGCAACACAGGATCGGCTTTCTTGCAGGCATCGACGAATGCCATTGAGCCGGCGATTTTAAATGCCATTTCGTTGGAGTCGACGTCATGAAACGACCCGTCGATCACCATGACCCTAACATCTCGAAGCGGATACCCTGCGATGACACCAGAATCAAGTCGTTCCTTCACACCCTTTTCGATTGCCGGGATAAACTCTCTCGGAATAGAGCCGCCGACGGTCTTATTGATGAACTCTAATCCCTTGCCTGATTCGGCAGGCTCGACCGTCAACACGACATGTCCATACTGGCCACGACCGCCAGTCTGCTTAATGTATTTCGCCTCAGCTTCAGCCTTCTTGCGAATCGTTTCACGAAAGGCCACCTCCGGCTTTCCAACATTGGCCTCCACCTTGAATTCACGCAACATGCGATCTACGATGATTTCCAGATGCAGTTCTCCCATCCCGGCAATGATGGTCTGCGCGGTCTCTTCGTCCGTCTTCACTCGAAATGAAGGATCTTCCTGCGCCAATTTCTGAAGCGCAAATCCCATTTTCTCCTGATCCTGCTTGGTTTTTGGTTCAATCGCCATAGCGATGACCGGCTCAGGGAACTTCATCACCTCGAGCAAAACCGGCTGCTTTTCATCTGCTAGCGTGTCTCCAGTCGTTGCCCCTTTTAGCCCAACAGCCGCCACAATATCACCCGCGTAGGCTACATCAATGTCTTCCCGCTTATTCGCATGCATCTTGAGAAGCCGTCCGACGCGATCCCTCGTCCCCTTCGTCACATTAGAGACGGACGTTCCCGTCTTCAGAGTGCCGGAATACACTCGCAGAAAAGTGAGCTGACCCGCAAACGGATCCGTCATAATCTTGAAGGCTAATGCTGCAAATGGCTCATTATCTGATGGACGTCGCTTCACTTCCTGCTCGGTATTCGGATCAATCCCGCTCACTGACTCAACATCAAGTGGCGACGGAAGGAAGTCCACAACTCCATCCAACAACTGCTGTACGCCCTTATTCTTGAAAGCCGACCCGCATAAAATAGGAGTCATCTTCATCGAAATCACGCCAGCTCGAATAGCTCTGCGGACTTCCTCTTCCGATAAGGGTTGACCATTGAGATACTTGTCCATGGCTTGCTCATCGAACTCAGCGACTGCATCCAGCATCTTGTCTCGGTATTCCTTGGCTCGATCGAGTAGATCGGCAGGAATATCTTTAACGATGTACTTGGCACCAAGCGTCTCATCGTCATACACGTAAGCCTTCATGGTCACGAGATCAATCGACCCTTTGTATTCAGATTCTCGACCGATAGGAATCTGGATCGGAACAGGATTCGCCCCCAACCGATCGATCATCGTCTGGACGCTGGTATAAAAATCTGCGCCGATTCGGTCCATTTTGTTCATGAACGCGATCCTCGGCACATTATATTTATCCGCCTGCCGCCACACCGTCTCAGATTGCGGCTCAACCCCCTGCACGGAATCGAACACCGCCACCGCTCCATCGAGCACTCGAAGCGACCGCTCGACTTCAATTGTAAAATCGACGTGCCCCGGAGTATCGATGATATTGATACGATGATCGCGCCAGAAACAGGTCGTCGCAGCGGCCGTAATTGTAATACCACGCTCCCGTTCCTGCTCCATCCAATCCATCGTCGCCGCACCTTCATGAACCTCACCCATCTTGTGTGAGATCCCGGTGTAGAAGAGGATGCGCTCAGTGGTTGTCGTCTTACCAGCATCAATGTGAGCCATGATGCCGATGTTCCGAGTTTGCTCTAATGGTGATTGACGCGCCACGTACTTCCCCTAAAAATATAGATGCCGCAACCACGGCCAGTGAGATACTGCGATTTACGTATCAGCGTACGCGGATCGCAGCACGGCCTAGCTTGCAGCACAGAATGACGCTACCAGCGATAGTGCGCGAATGCCTTATTGGCCTCCGCCATCCGATGCACGTCTTCCCGCTTCTTAACCGCCGCCCCCGTATTATTCGACGCGTCGAGTAGCTCAGCCGCGAGCTTCTCCCGCATACTCTTACCACCGCGAGTCCGTGAATACTCTGCCAACCATCGAAGCGCCAACGACATCCGGCGAGCTGGACGAATTTCTACCGGAACCTGATATGACGCACCACCCACTCGACGAGATTTCACCTCAACAACCGGCTTCACATTATCGATCGCCGACCGAAATACTTTGAGCGGATCGTTACCAGTTTTTTCCTGAATCACGTCGAAAGCTCCATAGCAAATGCGCTCAGCCGTACTCTTCTTTCCACCCGACATCAAAATATTCAAAAACTTCCCGACGAGTTTATCTCTATATCGGACATCCGGGAGAGGGTCTCTGTGATCTAAAAATCTAGTCCTTGGCATGTGTCATTCACTCTCTCGTTACCAACGGTGATTCACGCTTACTTCGGACGCTTCGCTCCATACTTCGAACGACTTTGTTTTCGATCCGCCACACCGACGGCATCAAGGGCGCCTCTGACGATGTGATAGCGCACACCCGGCAAGTCCTTTACGCGGCCGCCGCGTACGAGCACAATGGAGTGCTCTTGGAGATTGTGGCCGACACCCGGGATGTAGGTCGTCACTTCCATCCCGTTTGTCAATCGAACGCGTGCGACTTTACGCAACGCTGAGTTCGGTTTTTTCGGCGTTGACGTATAGACACGAAGACACACGCCACGCTTCTGCGGGCAAGATTTGAGCGCAGGACTTTTTGTTTTCGCATGCGCCAACTTGCGGCCTTTTCTGACTAACTGATTAATGGTCGGCATTAGTACATCACTCTCATCCTCTGCACAGTTTGACGGCTCTCCTTATCCGTTCAAGGGCAAAGCCGGTGGATTGTAATGAGCATTGATCGCGGTGTCAAGTCTTCTTAACCACCGGACGCAAAGTTAGTGCGCAGACTCTCCCGATCCTGTCGCAACACCTTCATGCGTCAGTGCCGGAACATCGCTTTGACTCACAATGACCGGATCAGGCTTGGGACTAATCACGAAGGTATCCCGATACTCTTCGAATCCGGTTCCAGCTGGAATCAAGCGACCGACGATGACGTTTTCTTTTAGACCTAACAGATTATCAACGCGCCCATTGATGGCAGCCTCAGTCAACACGCGAGTCGTCTCTTGGAATGATGCCGCTGAAATAAAGCTATCCGTGGTCAATGCCGCCTTGGTAATACCGAGCAGTACCGGCTTTCCAAGACCCGGTTGTCCACCCTTCGCCAACACTCGCTCATTCTCTTCGTCAAATACCATCTTACTGACCTGACTACCGGGCAAGAACTCCGTATCACCAGGATCTTCGATCCTGACCTTACGCAACATCTGACGCACAATGATCTCAATGTGCTTGTCGTTGATGGTCACACCTTGCAGCCGATAGACATCCTGCACTTCATCGACAAGATATTTTTGCAGTTCGTTTGGACCCAGCACATCGAGGATGTCGTGCGGATTAGCCGATCCATCCATCAATGGCTCACCGGCCCGAACCCAGTCACCCTCGTGCACGTTGACATGCTTACCCTTAGGTATGAAGTATTCCTTCACGTCTCCCATCTTATTATTGACCAGCACTTTGCGCATACCTTTCACGAAACCATCGTACGACACTTCACCGTCAATCTCGCTGATAACGGCCGTCTCTTTTGGTTTTCTAGCCTCGAACAACTCCGCCACGCGAGGCAGACCGCCCGTAATATCTTTCGTCTTGGTGGTCTCTCGCGGAATCTTGGCCAACACATCGCCGGGAGTGACCAATTGGCCTTTTTCAACAAAGATATGCGCCCCAACCGGGAGCAGATAGCGAGCCACGTTTGCCGCCGCTGCCACCTTGGCGGTTTTCCCCCCCTCATCCTTAATCGACACGCGCGGACGCAACGTTGCGCCACTATGCTCGACGATGACCTTGCGGGAGAGGCCGGTCACTTCATCGAACTCTTCCTTCATGGAGACACCCTCAATGATGTCTCCGTACGCCACTTTGCCGCCAACTTCAGTGAGAATGGTCAGTGAGTAGGGATCCCACTCGACCAATTTCTGGCCCAGCTCGACACGACCACCGTTTTTCACCTTGATCTTGGCGCCATAGACAACTCCGTACTTCTCGCGCTCACGCCCTGTCTCATCGACAATGGCGATCTTGGCATTCCGATTCATGACAACCCATTCACTCTCTTTATTTTGAACCGCAATTCCAGGGTTGGGGAAGTCGGCATTTTTCTTGGCGTCAAAGCTCATGAACTTGATGGTGCCCGCATGCTTGGCTTCAGTCACAGTCTGCTCAACCACTTTTGAGGCCGTTCCGCCGATGTGGAAGGTCCGCATGGTCAGCTGCGTTCCCGGTTCACCGATCGACTGTGCCGCAATGACACCAACAGGCTCGCCTTTTTCCACCAACCGTCCGCGGGCCAAATCGCGCCCATAACAGGACCGACAGACTCCCCGGCGGGACTGACAGGTCAGCACCGACCGAATTTTGACGTGATCCACCGCTGCTTCCACAATCGCCTTGGTCCGGTCCTCGTCGATCTCCTCATTGAACGACACAATGATCTCACCCGTGACGGGGTCACGAATATCTTCTGCTGCCAATCGTCCCAACACCCGCTCTTCGATGGGCTGGATGATCTCGCCTCCTTCAACCAAGGCGCTTACAATAATCCCATCCGTGGTGCCACAATCGATTTCGTTGATGATCACATCCTGTGCAATATCGACCAACCGGCGCGTGAGATACCCGGAGTTTGCGGTCTTCAACGCCGTGTCGGCCAATCCCTTTCGAGCGCCGTGTGTTGAAATGAAGTACTGTAACACCGTCAATCCCTCGCGGAAGTTGGCGGTAATCGGTGTCTCGATGATTTCGCCGGACGGCTTCGCCATCAACCCGCGCATACCACCCAATTGACGGATCTGCTGTGAGCTTCCTCGAGCCCCGGAATCCGCCATCATGAAGATCGGGTTGAAGGACTCAGCCTTCGTGGGATCGCCGCCCGCGCCCAACTCCTTCATCATTTCATTGGCAATCTGTTCGGTCACATGCGCCCAGATGTCGATGACCTTGTTATAGCGTTCGCCGTTGGTGATCAATCCCTCGGCATACTGACGCTCGATCTCCGAGACCTCATGCTGCGCCTTCCCCAGCAATTCTTGCTTCTTGGTCGGGATATGCATGTTGTCGATGCAGATTGAGATGCCGGCTCGTGTGGCATACTCAAACCCCGTATCCTTCACCTTATCGAGAAACGTGACGGTCTCACGGTGACCGCACTGGCGATACACCGCGTCGATGAGCTTGGTCATTTCCTTTTTGGTCATCAGCTTATTCGCGTTGGCGAACGACAATCCTGGAGGGAGCACGTCCGACAGAAGAACTCGCCCGACGGTGGTTTGGACAAGGTTCCCCTCAATTCTCACCTTAATCCGCGCATGCACTTCCAACTCTCGCGCATCGAATGCAATGCGCACTTCCTCCGGTGAGCCGAATACTTTCCCCTCCCCCTTGCATCCGGCACGTTCTTTGGTCAGCCAATAACAACCAAGCACCATGTCCTGCGATGGCACCGCAATCGGCTTACCATTGGCCGGCGAGAGAATGTTATTGATCGACATCAACAACACGCGCGCCTCGACCTGAGCTTCGACCGACAGCGGAACATGGACTGCCATCTGGTCACCGTCGAAGTCGGCGTTGAACGCGGCGCAAACCAGCGGATGCAGCCTGATTGCCTTGCCTTCGACCAACACAGGATCGAACGCCTGGATACCGAGACGATGCAATGTCGGGGCACGGTTCAGCAACACGGGATGTTCACGAATGACCTCGTCGAGCACATCCCACACTTCCGGACGTTCCTTCTCGACCAAACGCTTGGCACTCTTGATTGTGGTCGCCGCGCCACGCTCCTCCAGCTTGTGAAAAATAAAGGGCTTGAAGAGTTCGAGCGCCATCTTTTTGGGCAGTCCACATTGATGCAGCCGAAGCTCCGGTCCGACGACGATGACGGTTCTGCCTGAATAATCGACCCGTTTACCGAGCAGGTTTTGACGGAACCGCCCCTGCTTTCCCTTCAGCATGTCACTCAATGATTTCAGCGGACGCTTGTTCGGCCCGCGAATTGCGCGACCACGGCGTCCGTTATCAAAGAGCGCATCGACGGCTTCCTGCAACATCCGCATTTCGTTTCGAATAATCACGCCCGGGGCCTTCAACTCGATCAACCGCTTCAAACGATTGTTCCGATTGATCACGCGACGGTACAGATCGTTCAAATCCGACGTCGCAAACCGTCCACCGTCCAGCGGGACGAGTGGCCGCAATTCCGGTGGCAGCACCGGGATCACATCCATGATCATCCACTCAGGCATGTTCCCTGATTTGCGGAACGCCTCGATGACTTTCAGTTGCTTCGCATACTTCTTCTTGAGCGCTGCAGAGGCTGACGTCTTCGCCTTGGCCTTGATTTCATCCCATTTGGCATTGATGTCGATTTTGCGGAGCAACTCCCGAATGGCATCGGCACCGATACCGACTTTATAGGAACCAGGACTGTAGGCTGATTGGAGCGAGCGAAGCTTTTCTTCCGAGACCAGCTCCTTCTCCGTCAAATCCGTTGATCCCGGATCCACACACACATAGCTCTCGAAATAGAGAATCCGCTCCAGTCCCTTGAGGCTCATATCCAACAAGGTTCCGATCCGGCTCGGCACACCCTTGAGAAACCAAATATGTGCAACCGGCGCCGCCAGCTCGATATGCCCCATGCGCTCTCGGCGGACTTTGGACTGGATGACCTCGACACCGCACTTGTCGCAGACAATGCCACGGTGCTTCATACGCTTATACTTGCCGCAGTTGCACTCCCAATCCTTGATCGGGCCGAAAATCTTTGCGCAAAACAGCCCGTCTTTTTCGGGCTTAAACGACCGGTAATTAATGGTCTCCGGCTTTTTCACTTCGCCATAGGACCATGACCGAATTTTTTCGGGTGACGCAATTCGAATACGCATCGAATCGAACGACACGGCATCGCGCGGCTTCTCGAACAATGTGTAGACGCCTTCCAAGGTAGTGACCTCCTCTGATACCGGCCATTATGACCGGCACACAAATGGGTTAGTCTTGCGACTTGACCAGTTCGACGTCGAGTCCCAAACTCTGCAGCTCTTTGACCAAGACGTTAAACGACTCGGGTAATCCAGGCTCCAGGAACGGCTCACCTTTCACGATCGCTTCATACATTCGCGACCGGCCCGGGACGTCGTCCGATTTTACTGTCAGGAATTCTTGCAGCGTTGACGCAGCCCCATAGGCCTGCAATGCCCACACTTCCATTTCTCCCAATCGCTGACCGCCGAATTGAGCCTTGCCACCAAGCGGTTGCTGTGTGACGAGCGAGTAGGGGCCGATCGACCGTGCGTGAATCTTGTCATCAACCAAATGGTGCAGCTTTAAGACATACATGTAGCCGACCGTGACAGGGCTGCCGAACATTTCTCCGGTCCGACCATCCATCAGGATCGACTGCCCACTGGTCGGCAAGTTCGCCTTTTTGAGCAGGTCCTTGATTTCTGTTTCTGACGCGCCATCAAACACCGGGCTCGCCACCTTTATCCCCAAGGCCTTGGCGGCCCAACCCAGGTGAGTTTCGAGGATTTGACCGACGTTCATACGTGACGGTACTCCGAGCGGATTCAGCACAATTTCTACCGGCGTCCCATCTGGCAAACACGGCATGTCTTCCTCGGGTAACACCCGAGAGACCACCCCTTTGTTCCCATGCCGCCCAGCCATCTTGTCGCCGACCTGAATCTTCCGCTTCATCGACACGTAGACCTTCACGAGCTTGATGACCCCTGGTGGAAGCTCATCGCCCCGTTTCAGGCGCCCAACCTTTTCGTCGTACAGCGTTTGTAAAATCTCGATCTGCTCCTTCGCCCGCCGCTCGACGTCTTCCAGCTCTTTCTGCTCATCAGGATCGCTCAAAATGATGTAGCGGACGGTCTCATCCGGCAACCGCTTGAGAATTTCTACGGTCAGCTTGCCCTTCTTTTTGAGAATGACATCGCCGCTCTCCGGATCCATCAAGTCACGGCCGACCACTTTTCCCAGCAGCAGTTTCCTGATCTTCTTCGTCTTTTCTTCGTCGATAATACGAAGCTCCTCGTGGTGATCACGCTGGAGCTTCATCGCGTCGTCGCTTTCAATACTCTTGGATCGTTCGTCCTTATCGAGTCCCTTGCGTGAGAAAATCTTCACATCGACGACGATGCCCTCGACACCCGGCGGCACCGTGAGCGATGTATCTTTCACATCGCCTGCTTTTTCACCGAAGATGGCCCGCAACAGTTTTTCTTCCGGTGTGAGCTGCGTCTCGCCTTTCGGCGTCACTTTGCCGACCAGAATATTCCCAGGCTTCACCTCGGCCCCAATACGAATAATCCCGCTCTCGTCGAGGTCCCGAAGCGCTTCTTCTCCGACGTTCGGAATGTCCCGAGTAATGTCCTCTTTCCCCAACTTGGTATCGCGAGCTTCTACTTCGAATTCTTCAATGTGAATCGAGGTGAATGCATCTTCGCGCACCAGTTTTTCGCTCAACAAAATGGCGTCTTCGAAGTTGTACCCACCCCAGGGCATGAAGGCGACGAGAATATTCTTCCCTAATGCCAGTTCGCCGTGATCGATGGCGGGGCCGTCGGCTAAGACCTGTCCCACTTTCACCGGTTGCCCAAGCCGTACCACTGGTGTCTGCGTGATCGTCGTACTCTGATTCGATCGCTGGAACTTGATCAGATCATACACATCCAAGCCGGCATCGTTCCTTTTCCGACCTTCTTTTGAATCGGCACGGACGACGATCCTAGTGGCATCTACACTTTCCACCACACCGGCACGCCGAGCCTGTACGACATAGCCCGAATCGCGCGCGACCACGGTCTCCATTCCCGTCCCGACTAACGGAGCTTCCGACTTGAGCAACGGCACGGCCTGCCGCTGCATGTTCGATCCCATCAAGGCACGGTTCGCATCGTCGTGCTCCAGAAACGGCACCAACGCCGTCGCCACGCTCACGACCTGCTTCGGGGACACATCCATGTACTCGATCTTGTCCGCAGTAGCTGTGACGAAATCTCCAGCAGCCCGTGCCGAGATAGTTTCTGACACCAACCGTCCCGAGGCATCGACTTTCGAGTTGGCCTGCGCAATGATATATTTGTCTCCTTCGATCGCGGAAAGAAACTCGATTTCGTTGGTGACCCTCCCCTTCACCACTTTCCGATATGGCGCTTCGATAAACCCGAATGTATTGATGCGCGCATAGGTCGCCAGCGACGTAATCAAGCCGATGTTCGGACCTTCCGGTGTTTCGATCGGGCAAATACGGCTATAGTGCGACGGGTGAACGTCTCGAACTTCGAACCCTGCCCGCTCTCTGGTCAACCCGCCGGGACCGAGCGCGGAAAGCCGCCGCTTGTGGGTAATTTCTGCGAGTGGGTTCGTTTGATCCATGAACTGAGACAACTGGCTGCTGCTGAAAAATTCTTTCACGGCAGCGACCACAGGTTTTGCATTGATCAAGTCGTGCGGCAGAACCGTTTCCATATCCAGGAGGTTCATTCGCTCTTTGATACTGCGTTCCATGCGGACCAATCCGAGTCGGAATTGGTTTTCCAGCAACTCACCGACCGAACGGACACGACGATTGCCCAGATGGTCGATATCGTCGATTTCACCCTTACCCAACTTCAAGTTCACGAGATAGCGGATCACTTCAACCATGTCTTGCGCTGTCAGCGTCCGCTGCTCCAGCGGTAGATCGAGCCCCAGTTTCTTGTTCAACTTCAGCCGCCCGACCGGCGAAAGGTCATACCGCTTGGAATTCATAAATAGATTGTCGAAGAGCGCCCGCGCCGTGTCGACTGATGGGGTTTCTCCCGGCCGTAAGCGGCGATAAATCTCAACCATCGCCTCCTCTTTTGAGGCAGTCTTATCCGACTCCAGCGTATCCAAAATCACCGGCGTCGACGTCACCGTATCGAAATAGATCGCTTTGAATTCTTCGATGTCGCTCACGAGCAGCGCCTCAACGATCTCAGCCGTGAGCCGCTGATTTCTCTCGGCGATCATGTTTTTCTTTGAATCCACCAGTTCAGTCAAGACTGCACGACCGATCAATTCGCTCGGCGCCAGAGGGATTTCCTTCACACCGGCGGCCTTCAGCTTCGCAATAAGCCCCTTCGTGAGCTTGGCGCCTTCCCGTACTAATGGTTCTTTGCCGCCTTTTTCTATGACTTCCGCCGAACAACGCAAGCCATGGTGGATCTCAGGATCGAGTTTTCGCAACATTTTGCCCTTGACGATCCGAATCTCTTCGACCGGATAATACATCTTGAGCAAATCGTCGCTTGAATACCCAAACGCTTTCAAAAGAATCGTCGTCGGCATTTTCCGCCGCCGGTCGATACGCACGTAGAGAATGTCTCGGGCATCGAATTCGAAATCCAGCCACGACCCGCGATACGGAATGATTCTGGCCGAGTACAGCACCTTCCCACTGGAGTGCGTCCGGCCCTTATCGTGTGTAAAGGACGCGCCAGGGGACCGATGCAACTGGCTGACCACCACACGTTCCGTACCGTTGACAATGAAGGTTCCTCGCTCCGTCATGAGCGGCAACTCGCCGACATACACTTCCTGTTCTCGAACGTCGAGAACCTTTTTCTTAGAGCCCTTGTCTTCCTTATCGAACACGACCAAACGCACCCGAAGCTTGAGTGGAACGGCAAAGGTCATCCCCTGCTCAAGACACTCCCGCTCATCGTACTTAGGGGCGCCGAGCGTATAGCTCGTAAATTCTAATACCGCCGTATTGTTGTAGTCCGGAATCGGAAAGACACTCGCCAAGGCTGCTTGGAGCCCATGATCCTTGCGACGTTCCGGCTCAACCTCCCGCTGAAGAAATTCTTCATAGGAGTGCTTTTGGATCTCGATCAGATCGGGAATTTCGATACTGCTGTGAATACGAGAGAAGTCTTTCCGCTCGATAAACTCTTGCAGAGTCGTTTCGGACATTCGCTGGTCCTCCACTACAATGGTCATATCTGTGTGCCTACCTATGGCAGGCACACACAATACTGGAAACTGGTCGAATTGAAGCTACTTGATCTCGACTTTTGCGCCGCTTTCTTCGAGCTTCTTCTTCATGGTGTCGCATTCTTCCTTTGTGACGCCGGTCTTCACGGGTTTGGGCGCGCCTTCGACCAGATCCTTCGCTTCCTTCAACCCGAGACTGGTGAGTTCGCGGACAACCTTGATCACTTGAATTTTCTTGTCCGCCGGAGCAGAGACAAGCACAACGTCAAACGCGGTCTTCTCTTCGGCTGCCGCTGCAGCCCCGCCACCTGCCGCAGGAGCCGCAGCAGCAACCGGTGCGGCAGCCGTGACACCAAATCGGGTCTCTAACCCTTTCACGAGCTCCGCCAAATCGAGCACACTCATCGTCTCGATGGCCTTGATTAACTCTTCCTGTGACAATTTTGTCGTGGTCGTTGACATATCCCCTTCTCCTTTTCGTTTGTCCTGAATGGCTGCAATGACTCTCACAAATTTCGACAAGACCGCACTGAGCGTATACACCAGGCCACGCGCCGGTCCCTGCATGGCCGACAACAACATGGCGATGAGCACATCCTTCTTCGGAAGCTTCGCGACAGCCGCCAACTCAGCCGGCTGCACCACTTTCCCCTCCAATACACCAATGGTGATCTTAATCTTTTGCTCACGCTTCTCCCCCAGGATAAAATCCCGAAGGATCTTGGTCGGAAGCACTGGATCGTCATATCCGATCACCAACCCCGTCGGCCCTTTGAGATGCATCTTGACCCCGGAAAGGATCGTGCCTTCAGCCGCACGAGCGGCCAATGTATTCTTGACGACTTTGTATTCGGCTTTCGCGCCTCGTAACAGCTTACGAAGTTCCGTCACCTGGTTGACGGGAAGCCCGGCGCTTTCGGTGACAATGGCAAGCCGCGCTCGACCGAACGTCTCTGTCAACTCCGCCACCGCCGTTGCTTTCTCATCCTTATTCATAATCGAACCCTTCCCCTTCCGCGCGGCAACACCCCAACTAACTCCACTCTTTGGCTAATGCGATCGCATCGAGCTTTACCCCGGGTCCCATCGTACTCGAGATCGTCGCGCTCATCAGATAACGTCCTTTGCACGAGGCAGGCTTCGCCTTGATGACGGCCTCGAGAACCGCGGCGGCGTTGTTATAGAGCTGCTCAGGCTTAAATGACACTTTTCCGACAGGGACTTGCACAATCCCGGCTTTTTCAACTTTGTACTCCACGCGGCCTTTCCGAATTTCTGAGACAGCTTTACCGACTTCGAAGGTCACAGTCCCAGTCTTCGGATTCGGCATGAGCCCGCGCGGCCCAAGAGCCTTTCCGAGCTTCCCGACGGCTGCCATAAGATCCGGTGTCGAAATCGCGCAATCGAATTCCATCCAGCCACCTTTGATCTTCTCCATCAGGTCATCAGACCCGACATAATCGGCGCCGGCCTGCCGCGCCTCCTGCTCCTTCTCTCCTTTGGCAAAGACCAATACGCGAATCTTCTTTCCTGTGCCATGCGGCAAGGACGTCGTGCCACGCACCATTTGGTCCGCCCGTTTTGGATCGACCCCTAAGCGAAGCGCCAAGTCCACCGATTCATCGAACTTGGTGTAGGCTGACCGCTTCACCGCCTCGACGGCCTCGCGCAACGGATAAGCCCGAGGCTCAAGCTTTTCTACCGCGGCTCTCATCTTCTTTCCCATAACACGCTCCATTTCATCCTGCGTCACCCGCGAGTCCAGACGCGTACCCACCCCGTTACGATTACCCTTGCACCACCACTCCCATGCTACGTGCTGTCCCTTCAATAATCTTGATCGCTCCCTCCAGATCAGAGGCATTGAGGTCAGTCAATTTCTTTTGGGCAATCTCACGCAACTGTGCCTGTGTAATCTTGCCGACCTTGTCCTTCTGGGGCACACCTGACCCCTTAATGATTCCAGCCGCCTTCTTTAAGAGGTCGGACGCCGGAGGAGTTTTCATCACAAAGGTAAACGACCGGTCCTTATAGACTGTGATGACCACCGGAATGATGCTATCGCCCTCTTTCTGAGTTTTCGCGTTAAACTGTTTGCAAAACTCCATGATATTGACACCATGCTGCCCCAGCGATGGCCCGACCGGGGGAGCAGGATTTGCCTTCCCAGCTGGAATCTGTAATTTAATCTGTGCCGAAACTTCCTTAGCCATGTCCTACACTCCTATGCACGTTCGACCATTTCTGAAACTAACAGGATGCTGGAAAAACCCACCAGCGGCGTTCTCGCATCCCTCAGGCTCAACGTACCGAAGCATACGCCTCCGCCTCTTCGCTCGCTGCGGCCTTGCTGGATGGCCTTTTTGAGCATCCTTAGGCCATTCTGACATCAACACCATTCTGTAAGATCCCACCGATTTTTTGTGTATACCGAGTTTCCCCACAGCCTGCTAGATCCGCTCCACTTGCAAAAAACCAAGTTCCACGGGGGTGGAACGTCCAAAAATACTGACCAGGACTTTCAGCCGGCCGTGGTCCTGATCCACTTCGTCCACCACACCATTAAATCCGAGGAAGGGCCCATCGATGATCCGCACATTATCCGTCTTGATGAATTTAACCTGTTCGCGTGGCCCAGCTGCTCCCACATCAACCTGCTTGAGTAACGACTCGACTTCATCCGTCGACAAGGGAGTCGGTTGCGCGCCGGCACCGACAAACCCCGTGACCTTCGGCGTCTCCTTGATCATTTGCAAGGTTTCATCGATGACCGGGGACTCCAACTCCACTATCACATAGCCCGGAAAAAACTTCCGTCGAGATGTTCGGCGTTTGCCGTCCTTGATCTCGATCACATCCTCCGTGGGCACGAGTACTTGCCCCAGCTTTTCCACCAATCCCATTTGATTGGCCCGTTCCAGCAAGCTGGTCTTCACCCGCCCCTCGAAGCCTGCGTAGGTATGAATGACGTACCAATTTTTTGCCATGCCCTACCCTCGGATCATTGGTTGACTATGTGCCATCGGGATACCCCACTCATAGAATCTTACCCACGGCCCAGACGAGTATCGAATCGACAAACGATAGGTACAAGGACATGATGATACAAAAGACAATGACCACCGTCGTGGACCCGATCGTTTCAGCCCGAGTCGGAAACGAAACTTTCTTCAACTCCCCACGCACATCGCTGAAGAACTCTTGAATAGAACTTATAAAATTCTTGAACATGCGCCCCTCACATTCACATTGAAAAAGAGGATGCCGTCCTCTCCCTCGACTCGTCCGCTTTCCCCTACTGGCCACATAGAGCGACTCGCAATCGGCTGCCGGTATTGATCCTAACCCATCCACTACCCAGCGTTTGGCAGGGGCACTAGGATTTGAACCCAGACTCTCGGTTTTGGAGACCGATGTGCTACCATTGACACCATGCCCCTGCGACAGCTGGCAACCCAACCAGTAAGCCGGCTGCCCAACTACTTCACTTCCTTATGGGCGATGTGTTTCCGGCAAAACTTGCAAAACTTATTTCGCTCCAACCGATCCGGATCATTCTTCTTATTCTTCATGGTGGAGTAGTTCCGCTGTTTGCAGATGGTGCATGCCAAATCAATGATCTCTCGCATTTCAACTCTCCCACGCTGTCATGCGACAGCCATCAAATTTACGCCAGAATTTCAGTAACGACGCCGGAGCCGACCGTCTTGCCCCCCTCGCGCACCGCAAACCGCAACCCCTGATCCATCGCAATCGGGCTGATCAACTCCCCCGTCACACTCACATTGTCCCCCGGCATCACCATCT
>CBDDRW010000124.1:0-5750 GCA_965233175.1 uncultured bacterium | reverse complement strand
TGAAGTTGCCGAAGCCGGTATCGCCATCCAACAGAATGGGAACCTGCGTGGAATCGGCCATGAACTCGACGACCTCCAACACCTGCGTCCAGCTGGCTTCATTGTTGTCGCGCACGCCTAGAGCGGCGGAAATGGAGAGGCCGCTGGCCCAAATGCCCCGAAAGCCGGCTTCTTGGACGATTTTCGCGCTGAGGCCATTATGGGCTTCGCAGATGAATTCCAACTGATCCGACAAGAGGAGCGTCCGAAACTGCCGTGATGGAGAGAGGCCTTCGATTGAACTCATGGGTTCCCTTTCTTAGCAGGATGCTGAAAAAGCCCGCCAGCATCGTTCTCGGCTAATCGAAATCCTCAACGTACCCCTGAGGGTACGCCTCCGGTTTCGACTCACCTGTGGCCTTGCTGGACGGCCTTTTTGAGCATTCTGCTGATTGTTTTTCTAGTGTGCCATATTGTCCTGTTCGGGATAGGTACAGCTGTGGAGCACGCGCTGACTGTGAAGAATACCGATTTCCTCTGGAGAAATCACCTTGCACCTCTTTGGGAGTCGAGAACCCGTCGTGGAACGAAGTTCCCCAACTTCTGTGGATAACCCTGTGTATGCGAACCCTCTCGATTGAGAAAAGGCTTCCCTGGAGAGTCGTGTTAGCAGTTTGCCTGAAAAATGTGCATTGTGCCCTCTTAATTTGACCCACTATATTTTGTATCTTGACGAGTATTTTTTTGGCTTTCCTACAAGCAATAGTCGTTCCTCTATCTTGCGCGAATTTTTTAGTTGAACGGAATATCCAATTGTGGGAGTGACTCGTAGAAGATTACACTTCTGCACAGTCTCAAAGGATAGGATTAGGGAATCAATTATGGAAACTCATAGGGCATCTTGTATTTCCTTTGTTGAGGTCAGTCTAAGACGATGATGCCTGAAGAGGTCGAAGAGGTCTTGTGCGTGACGGCTCGATGAAGATAGGTAGAAGAGAGTTCTCAATCTGGAGGCATATATGTCAATCAAGAGGATCGTTCCACGGAAGCAAGTGCAAGGTCGAATGATTGGCCGGGCGAAGAAGGGATCAATTGGGAAACCAGGAAATTCTGGGCTTCGCCGACGTCTGGATGACCTGCGTGAGCAGGTTGATATCGTGTTGCCTGAAGTGACCGCCAGGATTGCGGCGTTGGAGCATCTGTTGCTGGGGAAACAGCTCTGTACGAGAAAGGATCTGATCGATGCACGCCAGTTCGTTCGAATACAGGAGACGGAAATGACGCACTGAGGCTTGCGAAGACAAGAGCGGAGATTGAAGCGATATGTGGGGCTGAGCCTTGAGAGGAACGACGGTCCGAGGGTTATTCCACGGACTTGCCCTGGAGAAAAACCGTTTGTTCCAAGGCGCGGAAAAACTGTTGGTACGGGCCTGGTTCTTCGACAGCTTGCAAGTAGAATTGTGCGCTGGCTCGCACGACGAGTTGAGATTCTCCACGGGGGCGAATCGTGGCGGTGAACCGCACGAGATTGCTGCGATGCTGGAATGGCCCCCATGCATGGAGATTACGTGTGAGGAGAAGGAGTGTATCAGGGCGATAGAGGAGATAGGATGGGTCTGTGCCGTAGGGTTGTTCGATCTCGATGAACTTCTTTCCTGAGATGATTCCCAAGTCTTCATCCAACACTTCCACATTGAAGTCTAGATCCTGCATGGTGGAAATGATGGCTTCGAACATCCTCCGGCGGTCCGTGGTATCAAACGCGCGCGTTTGCGCAGCTCGGACTTTGAGTTGACTCGCTTCCGACAGCCAGATCTGCTCCCGCGAGTTCCATTGGTTGTGGTGGCGCGATTCGTAGGGCGCACAGCCTTGGATCAGGAGCGCGAAGAGAAGAGTGGCGCCTGCCACGTGTTGGATGACGATATGTTTACGGGCAACAGGCGCCATGGTGGAACTCTTAATTCTTCGTCAGAAAGAGTGAGCGCTCGAGAGATGCAAAGAAATTCTGATACACCTTGGGGTCGTCGATGGGCTTGTTGTTGTAGATAGCGTTTGCGCGGATAGTCAGACGATCTTTCGTATCTTGGCGTACGGTCACGGTGACACTGATCACATCGTAATAGTTGGGCTCAGCGAAGCGTGCCGCCGTCACGAGTCCGAGTGACTCGTTGGCTCGCTCGATGATGAACCCGAGGTCTTGGAGCGATGCAATCACTCCTCGTATGGCGGCATTCCGGTCTTTCACCTCGAACGTGCGTGTCTGGAGGCTACGGATCTTGAGTTGCGCGTCGGTCGGCGCCAAGAGGTCCTGTGGCGTGGCCGGTGTGGAACAGCCGTAGAGCAGGAGACTGCAGATTATAAGCAGACCTCCCCATACGCATCGTGTGTTGGCAGTCGGAGATCCTCGTCTTTGTTCGGTCATAGGGTATGCGCCTCCAAGAACACGGCTTTGGAGAGTTTGGCAAAAAATTGCTGATAGATTTCAGGGTCCCTGATCATTTCCATGCGCTGTTCGCCGGGCGGAATATATTGCTGGTCGGTTTGCCCGTCGCCTTTCCAGACGACGCGGTAGAACACGATGCGGACTTCCTGCCTGCTGGCGTCCTGGTTGAGCGGTCTAGTGATCAATCCCGCCGCGATCTTCTGATGCAGATCTACCGGGGCGAGCAGTTTGCCGAGTGAGAGAATAAAGAACAGAGCTCGTTGGATATATTGGCCATATTCCCGTGCACTGCGCTCTTTCGTGGCTCGCAGGAATCCGACCTCGTGCACGCTCTCCTCGACTTGAAAACCAAGATCTTGGAGCATGGCCGCCGACGCCGATAACAGCTCTTTTTCATTGGAAGTCTCAAAGAGTCGGGTCTGCATCGCCCGGTGCCCGGGCGATTCTGCCGTCAGCTGAAACAACTCGGCTGGCTCCGTATGAGTAACACACCCAGCCAGCAGCATGAGCGTGGTCAGGCAGATCCCCTGTATCAGGGTGCCTAGGCCGACTACGGTTTGCTGCTTAGAATTGTGTGGAGTTGTAGGCAAAGTCGCGAACTTTCTTCTCTTCGTCGTACTTGATGATGATGGTCAGGGTCCGCTGGCGCTGCGAACTGGAACTGCTACGTGAATTGGCGCCCAGGATGATCAGCCCGGCAAAGGAAGAGCTGGAGGTGTCGACCCGGTCGGTTGAGACCTTGTCGTACATCCAGACCTCTCGCCGTTTCTCATCCGTCGTTACAATATTCGGTGAGCCGAGAAGTTCCGCGACTTGAGACGCCGGCATGCCGACTTTGATCTCGCCCTGTACCTTCCCGACGGTCAGTCGATCCTCTTTGATTTCGGCTCGTTCGCTGCTACAGCCGACTGTAGCTACCAATACACAGAAACCGAGTGTGATCCATGCATGCCTCATCTGGTGTCTCCCTTCTGTGTGATGTCAGGCGCTCCGCGCTCTCTTCTCCAGCCGGCTTGCCCCTCTACTACTATTCTTGGAGCTGGCGGTCGGCGTTCATGTTTCTCTCGATCTTAAAGAATACACGTTTCGTCAGGAGAAAACACTCAGCCTGAACAGGCGTGGCGATCCCATGAGTCGTGCTTACTTCGAGGCGATGCGCATGCGTACGACGTCGGTTGGACTGCCACAGGTTGATGCGTCATAACAGGATTGCACGGTCACTCCCCATAGTCCTTCATGGCCGGCACCCGCATCCTTGCAGGACACCTTCGTTGTCTCTGCAGGGATGAACAACACTGTACTCTCTGCCGGGTTATCCTGGTCGATCACGGTGAGTTGGTATCCGGTGACCTTCGGGTCGATCACCTTATTCCACGTAATGTTGCATTGCGGTCCGACGATTGTCTGCGTCTGCATCGATGAGGTTGCACAGCCAAGGTTCATAAGGAGTGAGATCATGGGGAGAAACGCGACGTGTTTTGTTAAGATAGCGGGTGGTTTCATCAAGTGCCTCCCAAGTCAAAGCGTGCTGGGTATGGAGCGGTTCACAGACACAATACAGGGCAGGTGCCCCGGTTTCTAGTATTTATAACTTCTTTTGCGTGTCCGTACCTGAAGAGGTTTTCTCGCAGCTTGCTAGTTGATGAAAGAAGAACAAGCGCTGGGCAGACAAATCCAGCGTTATGGTTCGTTCTGCGCCGAGGATCGGTAGGCGAAATAGAGCGCGATGCTCCCTATGAGAGCAATGATCAGGCTTGCGATGAATATGGTGGAAAAACTCAGTGGTGCAATGTAGCGGTGGTAAAGAAGGGGCAGAAGAATTGGGGCGATGACGGCCACAGCGAGGCCCAATATGTGACGTTTCAGATAGATCGGTTCGCCTGGCTTACGCCTCATGTCCGAAGTGTTTCCTCAGTATTTCCTCCAAGTTTTTCTACTAATCTCATGAGGATGGTGGGGCGAGCACGTGTGAATTCTTCCATTCTTCCGTAAAAATGACTGCCAGGCTGTTCTTCACTGCGCGCAAGAAGGATGGTTTGGCCGTCCGCCGTTCACTTCTATTTTATAAGAAACGGTCGTGAGTTTTCTCCCGAGGCGGTGGTGACAGTGAGAAGAACCAGGCCTTTTTTCCCACCGCTCGGCACGGTCGTTGTGATGCTGTTGTTCGTCTGGCGAAATTGAGCCGGGTGACCTGGGCCGAACGAGACTCCCCGTAAACAGGCTGTCTCGCCGAAGTTGGTTCCGGTGATTGTGACTTTGTCTCCTGCTTTTCCTTCGTCGGGGGTGAGCTTGTCCAGTGTTGGCGCCTCACCGGAGCAGGGTGCGGCTTTTCCTGCAGTCTCTGCCGTGGTGTATTTTGGAGCGGTTGCTTTTGGGGCGAGCGCGCT
Organism: uncultured bacterium; assembly: GCA_965233175.1. Lineage (GTDB taxonomy): Bacteria > Nitrospirota > Nitrospiria > Nitrospirales > Nitrospiraceae > Palsa-1315. The sequence goes on along the minus strand of CBDDRW010000124.1, from coordinate 941 downwards.
TGGGCGTTCCTGTGCCGGTTGTTTCGCTTTCTTCTCCTGTTTAGCTGGTTCGGCGGCCCAGATGATGGCGGGGGTAATTGTTGCCAGGCTGAGTGTCAGCACTCCGAGTGCAACCTTGATGCTGGAACCTGTTCTTGTTGACATGACAAGCCTCCGATTTGTAGTGGACACAGATACTTCATCGATCACAGGCCGTATAGCCGATTGCATTAATCTTCGATCGTCGATATGTCGCCAACGTCTTGCCCGAGCTCTTTCGCTTTGAGCACCCGCCGCATGATTTTACCCGAACGGGTTTTGGGGAGCGAAGGCACAATGTCGATTTCAGACGGCACGGCGATCTTGCCCAACTCCTTCAACACCTGATCCTTGATCGATTGGATCAGAGCCGGGCTGTCCACTTCCCCTTGCTTCAAAATGACGAAGGCCTTGATGGATTCGCCGACGAGCTTGTGCGGTTTGCCGATGACCGCTGCTTCCGCGACGGCATGGTGGCTGACCAGCGCGCTTTCTACTTCGGCGGTGCCGAGTCGGTTGCCGGCCACTTTGATCACATCGTCGGCGCGGCCCATGAACCACATGTATCCGTCTGCATCTTTGTGGCAGATGTCGCCGGCGGTGTAGCAGTTCGGGATCGTGTTCCAATAGGTTTTGTAGCGTTCCGGATCTTTGTAGATGGTCCGCATCATCGAAGGCCAGGGCTTCTTGATGACGGCAAACCCGCCGGCGTTGGCTGGGAGGCTGTTGCCTTGGCTGTCCACGACATCGGCTTCGATCCCGAGAAAGGGTCTGGTTGCGGAGCCTGGCTTCAAGGGAACGGTCGGCAACGGGGTAATCAGGATGGAGCCTGTTTCGGTCTGCCACCAGGTGTCCATGATCGGTATATGTCCTCCGGCTGCGCGATGGAACCATTCCCAGGCTTCCGGATTGATCGGCTCGCC
>CBDDRW010000123.1:0-41349 GCA_965233175.1 uncultured bacterium | reverse complement strand
TATCAGGAAGCGTTTCGTACGATGCTGGACAGTATTAGAAAAGAAGGTGTAACAGCTCCTATATATGTGTCGGTGGCCACCCGCTGTGGTAAGGAGAAACCGAATCGGACTATTCAGGGAGCACAGACCGAGTTAGTGAGTTCTATGACAGGGATCTATGAAGGACCCAATACGGATACACTTGGTCTCGAATACCGATTCGACGGATGCCACTTTACAGAAGAAGGGTTGCGCCGAGCCGCCTTACTTTGGCTGGAAGTCTTGACCAGGTCTACGAGGGATTCGTAACAGCATTGGCATGAATGAAGAGGTCGGAGCCCTATCTCGCGCTCCGACCGGGGGATATAGACCGTCCGTCAGCGCACTATCCGGATCGACGGGCGGCGACTCTCGGCGGATAGATGAAATCGACCAAGACTGCTTAAGTCAGAACAGTGGACCTCAGCGCCAAACTGATCCCCAAACTGGAGGCGTATCGGACCTGGCGGGAGCTCGGAAACCATGACGGGCCGATGGGGGGACACGCCATGGCTCTGTCCGAACGATCAAGCCAGATTAAGGACGCCACCTCCGGCGTGTCTTTCATCGTATCTTGCAGCGGGCTAATCTGCCCAGCTTTCGCGTGTACGATCTCCGTCACACGTATACCAGCCTCCTCCTGTCATCCAGTGTTCCCGTGCTCTACGTCTCGCAACAGCTCGGCCGCACGAACCCAACCACGACCCTGCGGTACTACGCCCGCTGGATTCCCACGGGCGATCAGCGGTATGTCGACTTGCTAGACACGGCCACGGGAAAAACTTGGCACCAAACCTTGACACCAGAAGCGATGAATCAGCGGAAGTAGTTGATTTCATGGCTACCCCATCACCGCCGACCCATGATGATGTATCAACAACCACTCATCCCCGATCCGCTCAAAGAGATTCGTGGCTAGCACCTGCGCCTGCTGCGGTTCATCTGATTGTTGCGTAGTGATGTTCTCCACGCACACGACCCAAGCCAAATCGCCCGCCACCTGCACCGTCACATCGCTCAGCTCGAACGTCATGGAAAATGTATTGTTGAAGATCAGCACCCACGAGTCGCGCACCGCAGGCCAGTCCGACCGCAATGTCCAGCCGGGATGGATGCAGGTCACGTACTCCTGATGCGCCCAAACCTTATCCATCTCGTTGATATCGAGGCTGCCGAACGCGGCATAGAACGCCCGGTTCGCTTTATTCACTTCTTCGATGCGTTGCTCCAGCATGCACAGCTCCTGACTTGGAAAATGGGCCGTATCATACTGCAATCACAGAGACAAGAGCGAGAGACGAATGGAGACGGGAATAGCAAAAAAGCTCGACCTTACAGGTTGCTCAAAAAGCCCGCCAGCAAGGCCGCAGGTGAGTCGAAACCGGAAGCGTACCCTCTGGGGTACGTTGAGGATTTCGATGAGCCGAGAACGAAGCTGGCGGGTTTTTTCAGCAACCTGCTAAAGGCGGGATGTTTGCCGATCGACAACCCACACTCCAGTCAAGATCAGCGCGATGCCAAGAATTTCACTCGCACCAACTGATTCATTCAATAGCGCCGCAGACAGGACGATGGCGGCCACTGGCGTCAAATTCCCCAAGACAGACGCGCGCGACGGCCCGATACCCTTCACGCCATACAGCCACGCCTGTTGCGCAATCGCTGTGGCGAACAGGACCAGATACCCCAGCGCCATCCAGTCCGCCGGCGACACAGACCCGAGTCCCGCATCGAGCATCTTGCGATCCATCCATAAGAGCGGAACTTGAAGAACTGTCGCGACAAGCAGCGTCGCCCAATTGACGGTGAGAGCCGAGTGGCGCTCCATGATCTGCCGGCTGCCGATACTGTAGAGGGCCCAGCTCGCCACGCCGCCAAAGACCAGCAGGCTTCCGAGCAACGGCTGATCGCCCGCGGCTTGAAATCCTGCCACAGAGACCAGCCCAACTCCCGCGAATGACAGGAGACCACCCAGCCACACGGCGCGCAGTGGAACATCCTGAATCAACATAGCTGAGAGCAGCGCAGTGACTACCGGACTCGATCCGATGATTACTCCGCCCACAGCCCCGCTCACATACTTGAGCCCCATCATAATGAGGAGATGGTTGCCCAACACGCCGAGCCCTAGCAGTCCCAACATGCGCACATCTGCCTTGGTCAACTTGGCCAAGGTGCCTTCCTGCCACCACCACGTGCTCAGGAGGATTGCCAACCCACCGATGTCCCGCAAGACCGACGCTTCAACAGCAGAGAACCCGCTCAGAGCCAGCTTCTGGGCCACAATCGATCCACCCCACAGCACAGCCGCAGTGATAATCGCACCATAGGCCAGTCTGGTAGAGGGAGGTGTCATCAGCTATGGGGATACCGTCGTTTTCGTCTGCCGTCAAGAAGTATTCTTTCCAGCCCGTGGACAGATCGAACTGACTCCCCACCAACGGAGCTACTACCCATTCACTTAAACAATTTGAGTTGAGGGTTAGCATTGGGCTGCGCTTCAGGCTGGCCGCCCACTCTTAGATACGCTCGCATTCACGCAAGAGATGAGTCACCACGCTCGTTCCACTTCATCGAGACGCCCGGTTCGTGGCTTCAGATACAATCCGACTTGATGGAATCCGAGCTGACGAGAAGCAGAACAAGGTCTCCCATTGTCAACTTGCACTAATCTCCGTATCCCACTTCTGCCCAGGCGCCAGACAAAGACCTCATCATAGATCCGGGAGCTTCGCGATATAGTCATTGGTGTAGGCCGCAATCTTTTGCTTGACTCCTTCTCGTATGCTTGAGAGCACCTCATCGTTGATAGTTACCTTTCCGGAATATTTCTCGAGTTCAACTTCGTCGTTCCGAATCTTAAAGAAGAGTATCTGGGTGATGGTCGATACTGCCTTTAAGCTAAAGGCCATCAGTGAGACAAAGAACTGATCATTGTCGCCTTGTTCGGCCAATGCAATTTGAAAGTGCGCGGTCTTGACATGTTTACTTTCACGATCAAAAATTGTCATCCAAGCCTTGCTGGAATCCATCGACTTCAGCGCTTCAAGGGTCGATATCACGACTGCGAGCGCAGTCGGAGCGGCTCCGAGAAACAACGTCGCAACTTTGAGAATCGCTTCGTGGGCTTCCAGGCCGTCTGCCTCTTCCGTGTAAGAGGAGAAGCTCCTGTCTTGAATCACCCACCCAATATTTTCCAGGACATCGAAATACGCATTGTACCACTCGACCACTCTTGTCTTGTCAGGCACCTTCTTGTTGGCAACAAGCTGGGCGAGCAGACTGGCATTGACGATGTCCTGCCGGCGCTCGTTCGAGACCCCTTTCACAAAAGAGACGATATCTGAAGCCACCACCATGGCTTGATTTTTCTGCGCATCGAAGTCAATGAGCTCTCGAGCGCCTTCAACAACCCCTCGCGTCAGAGACGGAAGCTTCACGGTTTTTAGAAATTCACGAGCTGACGTAGTGGTAATCTTCTTCATGCGATATCCTCCTTGAATATGTGGGAAAGGACTCCTAGGATGAAAGCACTGTCAGCTGTGATGCCATCTTCATGCGGTTCTCTTTCCTCGCATCGTAAAGTTCATGCTGGCCAACGCTCGTTGCTCTCTCGGGTCGTATCCAGCAGTCTCTTCCATCAAACCTCGTTCATATCGTCCCTAAGAATCCACTCCAGGAATTCTCACGACTACAGGCTGCCTCCTGCGTGCTCCCCCTGACCGGACGATCAATTTCGCGGTGGCTTGACCATAATGCTGGTACGCTCCCCAGGTGGCCCCACGAGCGAGGATGGCCTCTCTAGCCTTCGACAAGCAGCTCCCAAGCTCATTGCCGGACAATGCTTCCCTGTAGAAGACCTTCGCAAACTCCAAGGCTGCCGCATCATCCACGGGCCATCCGGTTCCGATGTAGTTCTGGACGCCTCGCTCGAAAAACGCCTGAGCCAGCCCCGCGAGATTCCGATTCGATTCCTGCAGCGTAAAAGGTTTTCCAGACCGAACAACCCCAGAGAAGCAGGCGTTGGCAAATATCAGGCGCGGCACACGCCGCGCACGAAAAATGTCTCTGGAGGAAAGAATGTGCTCCTTGCCGAAGATCCATCCACTCTTGGAAGGATTCTTTTCGTCGAACTCTCCGTGCCCCGAATAGTGAATTAAGTCGAACTCCTCGCTCAGGATTAACGCCAGAAGTTCGACCGGATCGCATTCATTCGCTCCGATGCGTTGCTCAATCGTAACGTCCAGACTCTGGCTCTCCTTCATGGTTTGGAGGATTTGTACGACCGCGCGCCCCTCTTCCCGCGCTCCCGGCAATTGCAGGTCGGCCTCCGGAGCCGGATCGGCGATGACCAGTGCCCGGAGGCGGTTGGGAATGGGTGGTGCCATGAGTCCTGGGGCGCCGGACAAGGTGGTTCGGAATTGTCGAGTCAATTGCCGCCCTGGGCCGTAGAACATGATCTTGCCATGCCGCTCGAATGCCGCCATTTCCCAGGGGAATGCTGCGGTCGAACGGTCGACTATGAGTGTCAACGGTGTCATGTCGATCATGCCCTGAAAGTCTTCAGGCATGAGATAGCTATGCAACAATTTCCCGTATTTGTGCTGATCCTCCAGACTTCGAGATTCCTTCAGCAGTTCGGCTGCTCCTTCTGCATACGAAGATTGAATGGCCATTTCCCGAACCGGAATAACGGCTTGTCTGGTGATGGCAGAGAACCGGAACACGTCGCGGTCCCGCTCGATCGTAATGCGGCTGCCTTGCATCGTGTCGAAGTTCGTCGGTTTCGATTTTGGCATGCGATGCGCTCGCTTCGGTAGCTCCCTCTTCGTGACGTGCAAATTCAAGTCATCGTTCTGGTTCTGCGAGATGTTATCCAAGAGCGCCTGAATAACCTTACTGCGGGCCTTGTCATACTCCACGATACGCAGGGTCTCGAGTCGCTCTTGCCCCCTGAGCCGTCTGAGTGCTGATCCCACACCCTCAAGCATGCCCTCAATGGCCTGTTCCAAGGACAGATTGCCTTCTCCGGACCCGACGACGACTGTGGCGAATTCACGCCACTTTAGCGCGGTGACCGCATAGGTGACATTGGCGAACAGAAGCTCAAGGTCTTCCCGATTGAAGCGCCCGTACTCGCCCATGCCTGCAAGCATAACGGTGTTCGCGGCAAGGGATTTATGCGCAGTGGGAATAAGAAACACTTCGCCAAGCCCACCACCGATCATGCCACGCTTGACGGCCTTGGAAATCCAGAACTCGAGCGCCTGGTCCAGCGCCCCGACCGCCCGCACTGGTGGCACGCCTCTGTAGTGGCCAGCAACCACCGTCGGAGTCTTGATATCGCGAATGTCACCGTGAACGACCTCAACATTCAGCGAGATAGGGGTTTGCCTCGGTCGTTTTTTCATCCGCCCTCCATCGGTCTTCGCTTGCGCCAAATCGGTCACGGTCCGAGATAATGGAGAAGCCTGTCCCATGATGGCTTGCCTGAGCAAGTCTTCAGCCCAACGGCGCTCGGCAGCACTGCTTCGGTTGGCCCTCGTCTCTTCCGCAATCTGGCGGATCTGCTCAGCATCCTGACGATCCTGGACGGCACGGACGCGCGCTGACGTCACCGAACGGACCGCACGGGAGGCGACTGGTTCAGTCGCCAGCGCGCCAGTCTTGCCGGTGCGCAATATCTCATCGATCCCTTCGAGGACCTGCTCATGCTTCTGTAGGTCTCCGTGGATTTCATCGACGTAATACGTCGGCACCCCCGGCAACAACCCGAGCGCATGCGTCACCCGTCCGTCACCCTTCAAGGTGGTACCAAACTCGAATAGGCCGGGACCATCAATCGTCACGCCGGTCAGGGTTTCTTGATTGCAGCCTGCGATATACGTCATGCGGTCCGGATCAGTGGTGGCTGTCGTATCGAGATCTGTATGAAACCGCCTCGCGCGTTGGAGGTGGGCTGGCACGATAGGATAACGGCCCCAGGCGCCACGGTCATAGAGACCTTGTTCCGAGGGTGGAAGCTTGACGGGAGACGGGAGTAATTGGTAACTCCCCACGAATCCGTTCAGGATATCGAGGACCTCGTCAAAGTCGTGTCGCAGATCTGCCGCCGCCAACCACTTCACGAGTTTGTCTTTGGCGACCATCGCTTGCGCAATGGCATAGGAACCGTAGTTCGGTGTGCCAAGCATAATGAGCCGGCCGCCCTGGACTTTCTTCGGCTCCAACATGGCCTTCCACACCTTGGGATACAGTCGAATGAAATTCCGAGACACCAGGCCCCCCATGGAATGGGCGACCAGATGAACCGGTTGGTCCTTGAACTTGGTTTCCACGAGGGACCTCAAGCCCTCAGCCGCCTGATCCAGATCTTTCCGCCAGTCGTAGGCAAAGGGTTCCACGTTCCAGTACGCTTTCAACCACAGAATCGTCTCTGCGTAGCTGTCCTTTTCGAGTCCGCTTGGGTATACTCGCAGTGTTGAATCGGCTTCCTGCACACCATTCTTGGCAAGCCGGAGTTTCTTGATTCCTCCCCAGATAAGTTTTAGAAAACTGACCCAGACAATGTCGTCATCGTCATCGTCAGTCACGGTCAATTCGGAACCCATGATACCGGGGATCAAAATGATATTGCCCCGAAGCGGCTCGCGCTTCCGACGAGTCGATCGCACACGATCGGCCAGACGCTGCAGCCGCTCAAGCTTCTCGGGTCCAAAATGATTCCTCAACGCTTGATCGGACACGGCGCGTGATTTTCCTCCGCGTGCAGAACGGGAGAGCTGCGCTTCAAACTCGCCCCACTCCATGTCACGGATCCAACGGTCCGCATCGCTCGGCATGGCCCCTCGCTGCTTCCTACTCATCGGAGGCTCCTTCCTTCAGAAAATACATCGGACAGTCTCAGCTACTTATTTGAAGACAACGGCGGCTTGATAGCTGCTGCTCCTGCCCTTTAACTGAGAAAAGGACGATCGAATGACGTGCGCTGCCCTTCCAGCTGAGGAACTTGATCGTAAGCCTCACGCTTGAGTTTCGCAGCAGTACGTTGCTGTAATTGTCGATAGGTCAACTCGCCGTTGGCCTCCTTGATGGACTCAACCAGATAATACGTCAAGGCGCCGTTGAACGAGCCGCCGATGTGCGCATCTGCAGAGGTCTGTGTATCGCGACAGCCGGTGATCAGCATCTCCTTGATGTCGGCATGGACGATGTCGCTCTTTCTCTTTCGTCCTCGGGGAGCCTTCCCCAGCTGACCTCGAAGCGTTCCACGCAGCTTCCTGCCGGACTCGGTGGCCATCAGATCTAGCGGGCAAGGGAGGAAACGCTCTTTGATCGGGGCATCCGGTGGAGTGATCGCACGAGTGTTAGTTCCTGAGTGGCAGCAATCCATAATGACCGTGAGGCTCACGCCCGATCGCAATTTATTGAGTGTCTTACGGAGCCAGTCATCGCGTAGGGGATCTTCCCAGTCGAGATTTGTGGGACACAAGATCTCATCTCGATGATCCGCCTCATCACCGTTATCATCCGGCACATTGGACCCGTGACCTGAATAGTGCAGCAGCAGGGTATCGCCTTTTTTTCCGCCAGTGATCAGCTTCTTCATTGCCGACTGCATGGCCTTCTTCGTCGCCTGCAAATCGGTGAGAGAGGTAATATCTTGGGCTGCGAATCCAAAATACGTGGTGAGCGCGTGCTCGAGATTCTTCACGTCGTTTACACAGCCCCGCAGATCAGATCCGGGAACCTGATATCGATTGATACCGATAAGCACCGCTCGCTTCGCCATATCGCCCTCCTGTTGTTTGGGAAATGACCATCACGCCAAATCTGAATACCCGATCTGCAGCTTGTTCAATTTCTTGATCCGTTGGAGCGCTGCGTATGTTCCCTGAGTTCGACGATGTTTTCAACCGTATTGAGTATCTGCCAGCCCCGAACCGTGAAAATATGAATAGAGCAAACATCTTGCCAGCAAGATATCTGTGGGGAGACTAGTGCTCAATTGCATCTTCGGATCTAGGTTCTGAGGGGAAATACGGCATTCCCCTGCAAAATGATCGGATCAATAGACTGATAGAGGAAATCCTTGAACGATTGCGAGGCCGCATGACGCTATCGGAGTAAGAATCTAAAACGATACGGCATTGTATCGAAATGGGTACTGAACGTTGATGTCGCGAAAGGTGACGTACGCAGGATTTCTAGGCTGGAAGGCTTTGCTGCTTAGGAATCTTGGTGACAAAAGACCCGCTCTTTTATTGATGCAGCGCATGAACACTGCCAATCGAGACGTGGTTTCCGCTGAATTCGTTCCACGGAGCACTCTACAGACTCCGGCTATCGATCCACGCCACCTGTCCTGTTCTGCGTTTTACTTCCTGGTACATGTGCGCCGTACCTCCAACCCCGTCACCACCACCGCCATTCCACACACAGATGAACCAGACTTTGTCGATGCCATACGCCAGCGCGGTATACAGCAGCCACAGATTGCAGCGCTCGAAGGGATCCACCCCTGTGGGAGGTGGACCGAGCTGGTCTGGCGCCGAGCGAATTCCGGTTGTGAGCGTGGCTTTGGCCACCAGATATCGATCTCGCCAGGTTTCGCCGCGACAGACCACCGACCGTTGGATAAACTCTGGCTCATCGAACGGTTGTAGCCACTCAATCGTTATTCTTCGCTGCTGGCACACCTCGGTAAACAACAGATCGCCGCCGCAGGCGCCTTGGGTGAGCGCAAGGTCTTCAGGGCAGGCTCCCAGCTTATCCAAGACCTCAGCGATCTTCTGCGCAGCGACCGATTCTTTCTCCGCCGGAAAACGAGGAGACTGTCGTCCCGGTGCATCGATCATGTGGCCACTGAAGAGGAACACCTGGCGCGGTTTCCAGCGGTCTTCAGGCTTCGCCATTTTCTGCAAGGCACGCTCGAAGGTGGCTATTCCGGTATCGACATGCTCAGGACGGAAGTCCAGGTCTCTGAGAAGCTCCAACTGAGTGCGACAGGAGTTGAGCGCGAACCAGTCCTTGTCATTCTTTGCGATGGCTTCCTTATAGGCGGCCCTTATTGTGTCCGGCGTACCGACCAGCACTTCCAGATCGCCGACGGTCGCGTTGGACCAGAAGCGCTGCGACTCATCTGGCTTGGATTCAGCCGCAAATCGCACAGCCCCAGCCATGGTGTTCATGGCTCGGTCATAGCGCGGATCGTTCGTCAGATACTGATGGAGATGCATCAAGGTCAGCGCATTGATACCAGAATAATAGTGGCTGGGATTGCTGCGATAGCTGGTGGCATAACTGTCGATGGCGGCTCGCAGCAACGCGTCTTCGTAGGCAGCGTCGTCCCGCATCTGCGCTGGTGTCTTGCCGGGCTTCCGCCATGCAGCCACCCAGACATCTTTACCGACACGACCAAGCGATGTCCACGTCTCCTGATCCTGTGGATACAGGGCCAATACCTTTCGGTAGTGATCGCGGGCGCGATCCAATGAATGGCCTGGCCTGCCTGCTAATGCGAGCCGCTGCAAACAGATGCCCTGCTCTTGCAAACCTTTGAGATTGTGTGGCTCAATCGCGAGGCCGCGTTCGAGCTGTTCTAAGGCAAAGTTGAAGTGTTCGGCCTTTCGCAAGGCCTCGCCAGCCTTGATCCAGGCCTCGGCTCGAAAGGCGGCGATCGGCGCCTCATCCGCGAGCACCAGCACATCACCGATATGGCCGGCCTTGCGCGCCAAGTCAATACGCCGCTCCCACATATCATGCTGTTGCCAAAATTCCTGCACGTCGCCGATGCGAAGCGACTTCCAGTCAGGTTCCTGAAGATTGGGCATCAGATGATAGACCGGGCTGATTTTACGGCCACGCCACGACTCCATCGTCTCCTTGACCATGTCCGTCAGGTCGTGTTTGTCCTGCTCCATAGTCGCGGGATCTGGCATACCATCTTTGATATTGTAGCGAAGTTTACGATCGGTATAGAGGTCGAAGGCGGTCGGCACGCGCCCGCCACTGATGAGCACCACACCCCGCGCGCGTAACGCATGGCGCACGCCCAACTCGTACCAGACGTTGGGATTATCCAGTGTCAGGTCAGCGACCACAAGATCGGCGATCAGGAGTTCTTGGAACATATCCGTGCGGATGTCCCCCGCACGTTCTTCCTCATCAGCCCGAAAGACATCCAGGCCCGCCCCTTCGAGTGCAGGCTTGATCAGCTCGATGTAGACGCGATTGAAATCGATCTCGGTGCCTTGGGTATCCTTCTTCACACCGAACGGCATCGCAACAAAGGCGTGTGGCTTCATACATCATTCCCGTTAGCAGTGATCCGTCTTTGCGATTACGCGCCGGAGATGCCCCGTCATGGTAGAGCGCCCTCGGCGAAGCGGCCGTCGACGAAGAAGAGGACTTCAGGCCTTCCGAGGGCGTCAATTTATATGTAACGCAATGCAGGGTCAACGCATGTGCGACTGAATAACTTGCTTGTCAACGATGTGCATCCACGTTCTATGAACCGGCCACGTTGCAACGAGGATTGCATCTCTCTAGCCTGCATTATTCATGACGGTTCGTCGCGAAATCGCTGAGCCGCGTCGCGAGACCAACGCGCGGAGCCCTGAAGACCCGATGCATACTCGTGCAGTACGTGGAGGATCTGAGGGGCCAGCCCGCTGGACGTCAGGTGCGTCGTCACCGCGCTTGCGAGGTCGAGCGCCTCTTTGCACGATCCTGACGCGAAGAAAGAATACCGCAATGAGTTTTGATTTTCCTATCGGCGATTGCAGCATAAGTGTTCATGAATACTGTGGGCTAGGACTAGGTTTTCCTCCGTATCACTAACACTCCATCCCGAATCGTGACGAGCACGGCAGAGACGCGAGGGTCGCTCGATACCACTCGATTCAGTTCTCGGATAGCCGCCGTCTTGTCATCCGGCGGCGGTTGTTTCAACACCTCGCCGCTCCACAGGGCGTTGTCGATCAGGATGACACCCTGCGGAGCGAGTAGATCCAGCGCCCGCCGGTAATAGTTGACGTAATTTTCTTTGTCGGCGTCGATGAAGATCAGATCGAACGGTCCCTTGAGGGACCGCATCGTCTCAAGCGCCGGTCCCATGCGAACATCGATCTTCTTCCCTATCGACGATCGTGCGAAATACTGGCGTGCGATCGCGGATGACTCCTCATCGATTTCGCACGTGAGCACAGTCCCATTCGCTGGTAACGATTCGGCAAAACACAGCGCGCTATAGCCGGTGAACATGCCAATCTCCAACACGCTGGTGGCCTGCACCAGTTGCGTCATCATTTTCAGAAAGGCTCCCTCAAGCGGCCCGACGATCATCTGCGGCGCCTCCATGCGCCGCTGAGTCTCCTCCCGCAAGGCGCGGCAGAGGTCCGACTCCGGTATGGAGTGGGCCTGGGCATAGGCTTCGATGTCGTCGGATATGAGTGTATTCATCGCTGTCAGACCATCGATTTGAAAACGAATAGTTCCTTGCGTACACTACGCCACACCATGCACACCGGCCGATCATAGCATAGAGGAGATACTCGACTGTGAAAACCTTGAAGACTGTTGATGCCTTGACAACCAAACTCTTAGAGATCCAGCGCATCAACAGCGCAGCCTCGCTTCTCTCGTGGGACCAAGAAACCTACATGCCGGCCGGAGGGGGCGAAGCCCGCGCCGAACAGATTTCAACGCTCCAGGGCATCGCACACCAGAAATTTGTTTCGCCGGAGGTTGACCGACTGCTTACCACGTGGGTCGATCCAGAGACCGGTGAAATCCGTGATAGCCCTGGGGAAACCTGGGATGAACCCTCTCGGTCGTTGCTCCGTGAGGTGTGGCGTGACTATCGCCGTGCAAAGAAGCTGCCCTCGGATTTTGTCATCAAGCTCAGCCGGGAGTGTTCGCTGGCGCAGCAAGTGTGGGTGGAGGCTAAAGAAAATCAGGCCTTCTCGCAATTCCTCCCGAATCTCCGTACGGTCTTATCACTCAAGCGGGAAGAAGCCGAATACCTCGGATACGAAGATTCGCCATATAATGCCTTGCTCGATGTATACGAACCGGGTTCGACCATCGCGGCCTTGCGGCCCTTGTTCGCACAAGTCAAGGCGCGCCTTGTCCCGCTGCTCAAAAAGATTCAACAGAGTTCGGTTCAGATCGACGATACGATGTTATTTCATACGTTCGATCAGGCCCGCCAATTGGAGTTCAGCCGAATGGTCTTGACCGCCATGGGCTACGACTTTGAACGTGGACGTCTCGATCTGTCGGCGCACCCCTTCACGACCTCATTTCATCCAACGGATGTGCGCGTCACCACCCGTGTGCACGAACATGACCTCCAATCCTGTCTGTTCAGTTGTATCCATGAAGGTGGCCATGGGTTGTACGACCAGGGACTCGACCCCCGCTACTTCGGTACGCCGCTAGGCGATTCGGTCTCGCTCGGCATTCATGAAAGCCAGTCGCGCATGTGGGAAAACTGCGTCGGCCGGTCGAGACCCTTTTGGCATTTCTTTTACCCCATGCTCCAGCAAACTTTTCATGATCAACTACGCACCCTCGATGTGGAACGATTTTACGCGGCGATCAACCGTGTGAAGCCGTCGCTGATTCGAGTCGAAGCCGATGAGCTTACCTACAATCTCCACATCATGCTGCGGTTCGAAATCGAGCAGGATCTCGTCGAAGGGCGGACGAGGCCGGAGGACTTGCCGGGGATCTGGAACCGGAAAATGGAGGAGTACCTGGGCATTGTTCCTTCCAACGATGCGGAAGGCGTGCTGCAAGACGTGCACTGGTCGTTCGGCGCCTTCGGCTATTTTCCGACGTACACGCTCGGTAATCTCTACTCTGTTCAATTCTATGAACAAGCAAAATTAGAGATCCCCCATCTGGAGGATGAAATTGCAGCAGGGCAATTGATGGTGTTGCGGCGTTGGCTCGAACAAAAGATTCATCGCTGGGGCCGGATGTTCACGCCGGATCACCTCTCACGCCGAGTGACAGGCAAGAGCCTCGACCCTGAACCGTTCTTAACGTATGTTGAGAAAAAATATGGCGAGCTGTACAAACTCTAGCAGCTTGCGAAAAACAATGTCGGTGTACAAACGCTCTGAGACCATGCCTGTAACAGGGAAAAGATATTCGCAGGATGCTCAAAAAGTTCGTCAGCAAGGCCGCAGCGAGTGAGGACCGCAGGCGTACCCTCCGGGGTACGTTGAGGATCCGAACGACGCGAGAACGCCGCTGGCGGATTTTTTCAGCATCCTGCATAGCCCATCGCCTGATTGAGCTCCGCCGCGCTCGCCGCTGACAACGTGAACTCCGCCTGTACCTCGATGCGAGACGGCACCAAGATCGTCGTATGGAACACAATATCGCGGATCGGGATCTTGAATTCTGGTTGTTGGGGGGTGCTCAATTCGACTGACTCGACCGACAGGGTGATCGCTCCACTATCTTGAGGCCCATACACTGCCACCACGGCCTTCAAAATCTCTGCGATCTTCTCGTTCGCCTCCACTCCCTCAATGCTTTTCTCCAGCAACGGAATGACCGTTTCCTGGGCATGATCGGACAGCGTGAAATTCTCTACCCGTTCCTTTCGACGTAGCGACATCAAGTCGTTATCGAGATCTTTGCTGAAGGCCCCATAGGCAAACCGGAAAAACTCAAAGTGAAAGCCTTTGAAACCCTTGCCGAACATCTGCAGCTCACACAGAAAACACAGTTGTTGCAGCTTCACATCGCTGAGCAACCCGTGAGGCTCGGCGAGATGCAGAACATAGAGCAACAGAGCTCGGTCGACCGTAATCTGATTGGGTTTCCGCATGCAGAGAATTTCTCCATTCTTCCGTCTTTTTTGAGTGGAGCACTATAGGCAGCGCCGAAGATCTCCGTCAATTCCTTCATATCTATGCCGTTTCGCGCAACACCCCCTTGACCAGACAGGCACGTTTCGTCTTTAATGAGCCCTATTGGAGGCCCGTCTTGGCGACTACACATGTGAAAGAAATGCAGGCGTTGAAAGAACACCTGGGCAAGCATCAGCTCAAGCTCACCCGGCAACGTGAGTTGATTCTGAATGCCTTCCTCCGTCAAGAGCACATTACCGCGGAAGCCATGTATCACCAGCTGGCGAAAGCCGATCCTCACCTGGGGCTCGCGACCATCTACCGGACACTCAATCTGTTCTGCGATGCCGGCCTCGCACAAGCTCGGCATTTTGGTTCTCAGACGAAATACGACAACGTGTCGCACAAGGGCCACCACGATCACCTCATCTGCACCGGCTGCGAGAAGATCGTAGAATTTGAAAATGAAGAAATTGAGCGGCTCCAGGAAGAAGTAGCCACCCGAAACGGATTTACCATCAGCACCCACCGACTTGAACTCTACGGCCTCTGTTCTCGCTGCCGTCATTGACGTAGCGGATTTTTTAGTATCATTTTGAGACACTTATCCACTTTACAAGGACCTCTCCATGTCATGTCTATGCTGCTTCCCTACATTGCGCCACACAATCCTTTCAGGTGTCATGGTGCTCTGCGCCACCTGGATCTTTGTGCCTTCAGCTTCGGCTGCCGACACACTCACGATCTACTCCGGCCGCTCGGAGCGGCTCATCAAACCGGTATTCGATGCCTTCACGACTAGCACTGGCATCCACATCGAACTGTTGTCGTCAGGCACGACCGAACTGGTCAATCGACTGAAGGCTGAAGGCGATCGCACATCGGCAGATCTCCTCATCACCAACGACGCCGGCAGTTTAGAACTGGCCCGAACAGCAGGCCTCCTCCACCCATTGAATATGCGTGAAGTAGAACGAGCCATCCCAGCGCAGTTTCGCGCGCCAGATAATGCGTGGGTGGGGCTCTCCGGTCGATTCTGGATCGTGGTGTACAACACCACGATGGTAAAACCGGACCAAGTGACGTCGCTCCTCGACCTCGCCGATCCCAAATGGAAGGACAAAATTGCGATTCCGAACTCCGGCAGCGAATACCTGCAAGCAGGCGTGTCAGTCATTCGCGCCACGCACGGAGATGAAAAGACCAAACAGTTTCTGGAAGGCCTCAAGACCAATGCTGACAACCAGGTGTACCAGAAAAGCTCACAAATTGTGGATGCCGTTGCCAAGGGACAAGTTGCGCTGGGAATTGTGAATCACTACTACGTATACCGCCATCTGGCTACCCAGCCAGGCGCGCCGCTCGCGGTGGTGATGCCGGATCAGCACGAGGGCGGCATGGGGGCAATCATGAACGTCGCCGGCATCGGCATCATCAAGTCGACCAAGCATCTCGACAGCGCCAAGCTGCTTGTAGAATTCTTAGTCGCGCAAGCGGGGCAGAAATTATTTGCGGATCTCGACAAAGAGTATCCCCTCCACCAGGACGTGAAAGCAGACCCGGCGCTCGTGGAACGGAAGAGTTTCCGCGCGGCACTGGTCCCCCTATCCAAACTCGCCGAACTGCGCGAGCCGACTCTCACACTGATCGAACAAGTGGGTCTCCGGTAACTCGAAGGACTCATGGAAAAGCCGGACCTACACACGTACTACAGGACCCGGTGGAAATGGACAAAGTACGGGATAATAGCACTCGTCTGGCTCCTGGCTATGGCAAGCGCGTCGTTCTACTTGTACATCGACAGCACAATGGACATAGGGGGTGGTCAAACAGCACCACCACGGAGAAGGTAGAATGGTGAGCACGATTCGCCACCAACTTGTTTCGCCGCTGCAACTCGTTGCCTTGGCCACTGCCGGAATTATCCTGCTTCCGCTCGGCTATGTCACCGCACAAGCCCTCTCAGCCGATCCAGCCATCTGGAGCCGCCTGTGGGCGACTCGCATTCCCGAGTTACTATTCAACACCGTGTCGCTAGCCGGCAGCGTATCGGTCATCACACTGATCCTGGGCGTTTCAACCGCCTGGTTGGTGACACGTGTGGAGTTCCCCGGTCGCCGACTGTGGGAAGGCGCCTTGGTCCTTCCCTTAGCGATGCCGACATACGTGCTGGCCTATGTCTTCTCCCATCTCCTGGGATTCGGCGGCCCTGTTGAGCATCTTTGGCAACTCATAGCTGGGCCTCAGGCCAGAATCTTTTCACCCCATAGCTTTTGGGGTGCGACACTTGTGATGGCATTGGATACCTTTCCCTTTGTCTATCTTCTCAGCCGTAGCGCCCTCCTCAGTATGAACGTGTCGTTCGAGGAGGTGGCACGGGCCAGCGGCGTCTCTCGTCTCTCGACTCTCTGGCGTGTGACACTGCCGCTGATGCGCCCCTCGATTGCCGCTGGGATTGCACTCGTCATCTTGTATGTCGTATCTGACTTCGGTGCGGTGTCATTGCTTCGCTACCAGACACTCACCTACGCCGTCTTCCAGCAAATGACCGGACGGTCCGACAATACAGCGGCAAGCATCTTGAGCCTGCTGCTGGTAGTACTCGCGCTGATTTTCCTGATCACGGAACGGTGGTTCCGACAACGGAGCCGGTTTTATCAGACCACCGGCCGTTACCGGGCTCCGCAACGGCGCCGATTTGGCTGGCTCGGTACCGTCGCCGTCACCGGGTATCTCGGATTGATCGTGGGCACAGCCTTCGTACTGCCAGCCACGCTCTTGATTCAATGGAGTCTCTCGCCTGAGGCGCAGGCGACGCTCGACAACCGGTTCCTTGGGTTTATCTGGAACAGCGGCATCCTAGCCACCTGTGCTGCCACTGGTGGCGCGGTCATCGGCTTGCCGCTTGCCTACCTCGCCAGCCGCCGTCCAACCCTCTTGAACCTGGGGTGTCTGCAAGCCGCTTATGCAGGCTATGTCCTTCCAGGGCCAGTAGCAGCATTAGCTGTCCTCGTCCTGTTTACAAAATTGGCCCCGGTGTTCTATGGCTCGGTGCTGATCCTCATCGTGGCCTATGTGATCCACTTTCTCCCAGCGGGACTTCAGTCGCTGGAGCCGGCGCTCCAGCACATGTCGCCGAATTTGGAAGAAGTCGCGCGTTCACTGGGCCTTGGAATGCGTGAAACCTGGCGGCGGGTCACGCTTCCACTTGTTCGGAACGGATTTGTCGTGGCCTGGGTGTTGATGTTCTTGCAGACGATGAAGGAGTTACCTGCGACACTCTTATTGCGGCCGGTGGGGTTCGACACCCTGGCCATTCGCGTCTGGATGGAAGCGAGCGAGGAGTATTATCAACTCGCCGCGCCGTCCGCACTTCTCATCGTCTTGTTGAGTCTCCCGGCACTTGCCTTGTTGGTCTCGAAAGATTGGCGCCCAGCGTAGAAAAGGATTGTGCCTCTGTGATCTCAGACCATTCCACCGCACCCCGCCCTTCTGGAAAACACACGCTACAGGGCAATCTTTTTACGCCGGCCTCGCCGGTCTTAGAGTTGCGTCATGTCTCCTGCGCGTATGACACTGGACGCCCTGCGGTCCAAGAAATTTCGTTTGCGGCTCGAGAAGGGGAAATTCTTTGCCTGCTGGGCCCTTCGGGGTGTGGGAAGACGACCATTTTGCGGGCGATCGCCGGATTTGAACCGGTTCGCTCCGGCCAACTGTTCTTATCCGGGCAACTCGTCTCGTCACCGGAGGTCATGATCCCGACGGAGACCCGGCACGTCGGGATGGTCTTTCAAGAGTACGCGCTGTTTCCACATCTCCGTGTGCAGGACAACATCGCCTTCGGACTCCATCACCTCGCCCGAAGTGAACGCACCTCGCGAGTCCAGGAGATGCTGCGCCTCACAGGACTGGAAGGATTCGAGCGACGCTACCCTCACGAGCTCTCGGGCGGCCAGCAACAGCGGGTTGCGCTCGCTCGCGCCCTCGCTCAAAATCCTGTCGTATTGTTGCTCGACGAGCCCTTCAGTAATTTGGACCCTGATATGGCCGGGCGTATGCGCCAAGAATTGCACGATCTGTTACGACGGACGAAGACAACAACGGTGCTCGTCACACACGATCATGACGAAGCCTTTGCCATGGCCGATCAGATTGCCGTACTCAACCAGGGCAGATTGGAACAATTCGATACACCGGAAATGATGTACCACATGCCGGCGACGCCCTTCGTGGCTGACTTCGTCGGTCAAGCAGACTTCATTCCTGGAACCGTGTCCAACGGCATGGTCCACACCGAACTGGGAGAGTTCCCTGACACCATCGAGTGCGCGGACGGCATCAATGTGGTCGTCATGATTCGGCCAGACGACATTCACCTCGTCCCTACGGAAGGCGCCAGGGCACGTGTGCTCTCCCGCCAATTCCACGGATCGGAAAATCTGTACACCATCAGTCTCCCTTCAGGTCAAATCGTGCATAGCAGTCAAGGGTCCACGAGTGTCTATCAGGCAGGCACGGCGGTGGAACTTCGTGTCATGGCGACCCATACCGTGCTCTTTCGGCAAGAGAAATCCATGGGATAGGTATGGAAGTCAGCCAGACCAACGACACGAAAGCATTGACAGGCTTTTTCACGATCTGGCATTGATAGATGTTCACAACGGTTCCTGTTCTACCAGTCTGTGATTACAAGTAGGAACGGTGAGACCACGTCCATGAATACCCTGCAAAACCTCGTCGATTATGGTGTCATTGGCCTCCTGTTAGCGCTCAGCGTATGGACAGTGGCCATTGCAGTGGAACGATGGCTTTTTTACCGCCGTGTCGATCTGACACAATACCCTAACAGTCTGGGATTGGAGATGGCGCTCACCAAACACCTGGTCATTATCGGCACAGTGGCAGCGAATGCTCCGTATATAGGCTTGCTGGGTACCGTGCTTGGTATCATGCTCACATTCCATACAATGGGGACCTCCGGGACCATGGCCGTCAATGCCATCATGATCGGCCTTAGCCTTGCACTGAAAGCTACGGCAGTCGGACTACTTGTCGCAATTCCCTGTGTCGTGATGAACAACGTACTCCGGCGGAAAGTGACCGAGCTCCTCGCGCGACATAAGGAACAACATGCAGAGGGACATTGACCAAATCAACGTCATCCCGCTCGTAGACGTCATGCTGGTCCTGTTGGTCATTGTGTTGACCACCGCCACCTTTATCAGCAGTGGACAGATTCCGGTCAATTTGGCGAAAGCAAAGGAGGTCGGTGATCACAAGGAAGCCCCTCTGGTGATCACCCTGACTGCCGACGGCACACTCTTTCTCAACGACCACCCCGTTCCTGAAGGAGGGCTCAAAAGTGTGCTGACTAAAGAACCTCGAGAATCATCGGTTATCGTGCGGGCAGATAAAGTCACCTTGCTCGAACGATTCGTATCGGTGGTTGATGAGGTGCGGGGATTGGGATTTCAACAGGTCAGTCTGGAGGTCGTTCGACTGTGATTGATACTGGGCCACATCGCGCCGGAGAACCGAATGCAGCACACATCCAGGCATGGCTGATCTCCGTCCTGTTGCACGGCACCGTGGTGCTCGCTGCAGCCATTACAGTAAAACAAATTCAGCTCGCGCCACAGAACGACACGTTCATGTGGAATGTTGCCATGGTGTCACCGGCTCAGCCAACAGCACCGTCCTCGAACCAACGTCAAGTTCAATCAGTTCGGTCGACGACATCAGCTTCTCCACCCCGCTTGCGACGGTCCTCGTCATCCCAGGCCTTTGCACAGACAACTATGACGAGTTCAGAGCAACCGGCCTCTAGGGTAGCGGCTGAACCTTCTTCCCCGCAACTCACAGTCCCTTTACCACCAACAAGTCAGACGATACAACGAGCCGAGCTAATCAGACATGAGACTGTCGCCCCAATAGCCTCCGGAACTGAATCCGGTGTAAAACAGGCTGAAACGCCGAAGGCAGCCTCGACATCGACTATTACTGAGACGGAGCGGGCAAGCGCGCAATCCGCAATTCTTGAACAGACAATACAATCGGAGCACGATTCTGCGCAGACACACGTGGCAGCCATTTTCCCCACACCATCGAACACCTCAGCGAAGCGCGACTACGGATGGCTCTCTGAAGCAATTTTACGTCGTGTGGAAGAATTGAAACACTACCCCGCCTCAGCTCGGGTTGATCGAGCTGAGGGAAAGGTCGTGGTGAAAGCAGTGATCTATGAGGACGGACGCATCGGTGAAGTGAACGTCTTTCAGAGTTCGGGATACCCGGCTCTCGATGAGGCCGCTATTGAAACCATGCGGCAGGCAGCCCCGTTCCACTTACCGCACCCGTTAGGACAGCCACGCATGACGATCAAAATTCCCATGAGTTATCGGTTGGACCGGTAGGCTGATCCGGAACAAGAGCAGGAATACCCTGTGCGTGTCAGCACTCCCGTTGTTGCCATCCTCGCAAGATTTCCTTTCGATCAAATGTCAACATGTATGCGCGGCAAAAAGTCGAATGGGCCGTGCCACCATAGCCTACGGTCGCACTCCCCCGGTCAAAGTACGTCCAGACCGTCTGATCACCTTCTCGCTGCTCGACCTTATGGGGCGGACCATAGCGGCTGACGACTGTCTGCGCCGTCACCTCATTGACACGGCCTTGGAAATACCCTGTCTCAAATTCAGCACAAGCTACAGCCCCTATCAGCACGGCAGCCACCCATCCCACGCTCGCAGACCGTTGCATACGTTGGCCCCTTCCTCCCCGATCGACAGGCTGAAAGTCCTAATAACCGCCTGTTTCACGGTTTACGGATCCGATCCCGTAACCCTGATGACACATGAACAGCGCCTTCATGATCAACAATAATGGCCTCCACATCCGGTAAGGCTTCGACAAGCTGCAATCCCAATTCAGCCCCCATGACAAAAATTCCTGTGTCTAACCCATCTGCCCAGATGCCTTCACGGGCTATCACCGTGACACTCTG
Source organism: uncultured bacterium (assembly GCA_965233175.1). Lineage (GTDB taxonomy): Bacteria > Nitrospirota > Nitrospiria > Nitrospirales > Nitrospiraceae > Palsa-1315. The sequence continues at coordinate 20,457 of CBDDRW010000123.1, read as the reverse complement.
ACACCCACGCGCTGGCTGAAGCGTGCGCGGATTGAGAATATGGTGATACCGAACACCATCACGTTCGAAAAATCGTTCGTAGTCGCCGGCCGTTGAGATTGCTTCATTTTCCAAGTCGATAAAGGCAAGCACCTCTCCCTCTTTGCGTGGATGCTGGATACCGACGGAAAACTTTCCCCCTCCAGGCAACTGTCCGAACGTTTTAATATCCCCGGAGAGAGCCACAACTCCAGCCGACGCCCCGGCCTTCTTCATCGCCATCACTGCTTGATCGGCTGCGTAGCCTTTACCGATTCCTCCTACATCGATTTGCATCCCGGTTTTTTCAAGAAAAATCGTCTGGGCCTGCAAGTCGAGATCAACCGAGTGCAGATCAACCAATGCGCGGAGAATCTCCAGTTCAGATTCTGTCGGTACTCGTCGGTCTTCAATCACATTCCAGACACTCACTGCTGGGCCAATGGTGATATTAAATCCCCCATCGGTCATCTCCGCAACCTGAATCGCACCCCGGACGACCGTCATCGTGTCAGGACTCACCGGGATTGGCCTCACACCCGCAGAGGCATTTACACGAGACAGTTCACTCGTAGAAATCCAGGTACTCAGAAGGGCTTCTAGCCGATGGATCTCGGCAAACGCTGTGCTGGCCGCAGCTTGCGCGATCGACTCACTCCGGGCCACCGCCGTAATCTTCACCAATGTGCCCATCTGCATCTGAGTCCTAGTCACAGCGACTGACTCCGGACCAGAGGGTACCCCCACGCAACCAGCGAAGACGCCACAGAGCAATGTCAGGAGGCACATCCGAATACGAACCGACTGATTGAACAGATGAGAATACACGCGTTCCTCTCATTCTCCTTCATGCGAATGCGACGACGAATTATAGGATAAGACCTGACCGAATACATCCGTTCCTTGATACGTTGAGTGCGATGACAAGACTTGACTTCCGAATATTGACTGAGATATCAATAATCGTTCTCAATTTCATTTAAATAGAGGCCCCTCTCGTAATGATCGGCACGACATCTCCAAGGAACCACTCTGCCGACTGTGGTGAAACCCGCTGTGAATGCGGGCAACTGATCGCTAAAGTGCGCGGACAAGGATTAGAACTCAAGTGCAAGCGCTGCAAACGCATTGTTGTCATCCCCTTCTCTTCAATCGAAGGATGGGGCACCGTTGCATCATGACTGGTTATATGAAAGGAGGCACTCACAACATCGACATGCAGTTCCGTTGTAGAGACTTTTCATTTCCTCAAGAAGGCCAGAGACCATTGAGTCCCGAGTCAGACCATAACCTCACTCAACTTGGAGGATACCGATGAAGATCCGGTCAATCCTCGGGGCTCTCGTGATTGCAGCTATGCCATTTACGTCGGTTTTGGCTGAAAACATGACCCCGGAGGACATACAGAAATTGGTCGATGAAGCTGTCAACAAGCGGATGCAGGAGCACGAACGGCGCGAAGGGGCGATGGAGCAACGCGAAGGAGCGACGACTCCTTCGGCAAGACAATATCCAGTGCCGGCAGGCCCAATCAATGACGTCCGAGTCGAACGAAAGGGAGAGGAAGGCATCCCGTTAGGATTCGGGTCAACCGGGTCAGGGAAGCTGATTTACGCCAAGCCGTTCTTGAGCGCCCCGAAGGCCATCATCGGCGGCTATGTCGATGTGATGTATAACAATCTCTCTCGCCAGAACTTGGACAACCCAAGCCGTCACTCCTTTGGTCAGCAACGGTTGGTGCCGTTTATTTTCGCGGACATCACAGACCATATCAAGTTTGCAGCGGAACTCGAGTTCGAGCGAGGCGGGCCAAATGCTCCACAGGGAACTGATGGCTCCATGTCAGTGGAATTCGCTCAATTAGACTACTTGGTGAATGAGGCCATCAACACACGCGCCGGTCTTCTGTTGATGCCGGTCGGCAAATTCAACTTGCTGCACGATTCTCCCTTGAACGACCTCGTCGATCGACCGATGGTGTCCAGGATTATTATTCCCAGCACCTGGTTCGAAGCAGGCGCGGGAATCTACGGCTCTCTCTACCCTTCCACTCAGTCTAAATTAAACTATGAAGTCTATGCGGTGAACGGCATGAGCCAAACTGCGGGGGGAATTACCGATCTCGGCGTGCGAAACGCCAGGGGTAGCGTGTCCCGAGACCGTGACGACAGCAAGAATGTCGTGGGACGTCTCGCATTCAGTCCGATCCTCGGCATTGAAGTCGCCGGATCCGGTTATCATGGTCAATACAAACCCTCAGCAGCGGCAGTCGGAGCAGGACGCATCAGCATATTCGCACTCGATTGGACTCTCCAGCGGGGTCCATTCGAAATTATCGGAGAGTCTGCTTGGGCTCGAATCAGCAACAACAATGCAACCGGCGTGGCGGGAAGCGGGATCGGCCCAGCCGGCATGCAGGGTTATTACATTCAGGGAAATTATCACTTTATGCCGGAGTTTCTAAAAAGATGGGCGCCAAGCCACTTCACGGATGCCTCAACCTTCACGGCAGTCGTACGCTGGGAACAGGTGGACACCGACACTGACGATCGGACTCGAGTCGCGGGGAACGCCGGAGGGAATCGTCGAGAGTTAGAGCGGTTGACACTCGGGTTGAATTACCGACCGATTCCAGATACGGTGTTCAAGTTCGACTGGCAATTCAATTCTCAAAAGAACGCCCAGGGCCTCGCGCTTAACGGCGGAGACTTTGCCGGCGCCAATAATCCTATAAATGGGAACGGCTTTTTGGTTCAGATGGCCACGTACTTCTAATATTGCATGGCGGCTCCCCGCCAATCTGGGGGGAGTCGCCAATTAAGGATACCGGTCGCTTCGATGTATGCTCAGCTTCTCAGCATCATCCTCTTCATCGGCCTGCTGACCGCCTGTGCCACCACAAGCGGCATGCAACAACGATTTGCCGTGTGCAGCTACGACCATGCCTGGGAGGCGGCCCTTGCGGCGGTGAAAGACCGCCCCGTCACTACAAAGAATAAAGACGCCGGTCTCATCGAAACCGGCTGGCTGGAAGTCCCGATGGCAGGACGGACCTTTGGCGCCCTTCAACGCGACTTGGGGGACAGCAAAGATCGGTCCCGCCTTACCCTCACCGTGAAACGACTCGACGACGTAACCAAGATCAGCTTTATCGAAGTGCGGGAAAGCTGGGTGTTCCGAGGCGGATCGCGCATGTTTGGCTGGGCCTCGGCTGATCCTTCAGAAGAAGTCACGGACGACATTCAACGCCGCCTCGATAGCAAATTGAAGGAGCACGGATGTTCGCTCACGTAAGATTCAGTGCTCTTCTGATATTGATCGGGCTTGTATCGGCCACCGACTTGTTCGCCGCCGAGCGCATCTGGGATAGCGACCTCAAACGCTACCTCACAGAGGAAGAGACCAATCACGCCGAGGTCTTCATGTCGGAAGAGGAGGCCGTGAAGACGATCCTGCCGAAGTCCCAGCGGATTCGCAAAGACCTCATTCGACTGACACAAGAAAAGAAAGAACTGATCGAACAGCAGATCGGGTGGAAATTCCCGGAGACTGCGTTCGAGCTGTACATCGGTGAAACCAACGGCAACGTCGACGGCTATGCCATGGTCCATAACACCATCGGCAAGCATAAACACATGACCTACATGGTCGGCGTGGATGCAAAAGGCGCCTGTTCCAACGTGGAACTTCTGGTGTACCGAGAGGCCAGAGGGAGCGACGTTGGGAAGAAACGATTCAATGCGCAGTATGAGGGTAAGACGGTATCTGATCCTATACGCATCCATAAGGACATTATCAACATCAGCGGCGCCACGATGTCAGTTCGTTCGATTAATGCCGGCGTCAAGCGCGTGCTCGTCCTCATCGATGAATTCTATTTGAAACCGGCGGGGAGAGGCAGCGATACTGTGGCGGCAAAGAGATCTGAGCAAGGGATCTTCGGCTCTATCTTCGGAAACTAACAAGGGGCAGACTGACATTTTCATCCATGCGCAACTTCAACACTCGCTTCCGCCTCCGCGACTCAGATCGGCATATCCGGCTTGTCTATACATTCTTTCTGGTCTTGATGCTGGCTGGTTTTACCTTTTCGTTTTTCTGGGCCCACAGTATGACCGGGCTGTCTCCGCAAGGAATCGCCAATCACTACCGAGGGTCGGATGCTACCTTCGGCGAGCCGATGTCGTTCAGAGAACTGGCAGAAATCACTCACTTCCATCTCTTTACCATGCCAGTCGTATTCATGATTCTCGTGCATGTGCTGTATCTCACCAGCGCCGGCAGCCGGTTCAAAGTCATCACAACCTGGATCGCATTCGGCGGAGTGACGCTGGATCTGGTTTCTCCATGGCTCATCAGCTATATTTCTCCCCTATTCGTCATCACCATGTTGACGGGAGATACCCTCATGACCGTGGGATTTCTCATCATGATGGTGATCCCTCTCTACGAGATGTGGATCTTGAACCAGCCGCTGTTGGCTGGAAAACACGAAAAAGAAGAATGACCTAAGGCAGCCCGACACTCAATAGAGATTCGGCCAGAGGTTTTTCACCCAGAGCCCAAGATCATGCACTACGATCTTGGGCTCTGCGTTTTTTCGGAGACATGGCAATGCAACAATACCTTTCTGAATATATTCATCCTGGGATCATCACCATCCAAGGAATGCTGAGGAAGATCGATCGTCTTCAACTTCCGTTGGCATCACGCCACGACATCGAACGCATACTCGTTCGACAGGTCGGCAAGGAAATTGATCGGGCGCTCCCATGGCAGGCTGGTCACGGCCGCCGCACAGCTGTGATCTCGATCGTCATCGGACAAGCAGTCGGCCTGGATTCGGTCCAGTTGCATGATCTCACGCTCGCGGCACTCCTCCACGATATCGGGCTCTTGACGCTCCCGCCTCACCTCATGGCACGCAGCGACGGTCTTGAGCCTGAGTCCTACGTCGCCATTCAGAATCATCCTCGGCTTGGCGCCTTGCTGCTTGAACCGTTCTTCTTTCTTCGGCAGGCGTCCATCCTCGTGGCCCATCACCACGAACGATGGGACGGATCGGGCTATCCCTACGGTATCAGAGGGTGCTTCATCCCGATGGGGGCGAGAATCCTTTCGATAGCCGACGCCTTCGATGCCATTCGCATCCCCGAAGCCTCAAGCCGCGCCAGGCGAAATACGATCGCGCTCAGAATCATCCAAGTCGCAGCCGGAACGCAATTTGACCCGGAGTTAGTGGCGGCTTTGAGCCTGTTCCAAGATTCTATCCCAGACTCAGAGCTTGTCGAGCCAACGATACGAGGCTATTCCGATTCACGTTAAACATATTGGAGACTCCACCATGGTTCTGTTTGCTCGTCCTCACAACGCGCGTTCTCATGTCATTGGAATAACCTCTTGGATCTTGTTCCCTCTTCTCCTTGTCGGATGCAGTGGAGACAGCGGTAGCCCTCCACCGGCCTCAGTCGCACCTATCGGAACACCCGGAGCCGAAACCTCAGTCGGAGAACGACTGTTTGTTGAAACCCGTTTTGCTCAGGCTTTTAAGGTATATCTGGATTCTGGTGGGAAGGTGAATGACGTCCTTCCTGTCGGCGATCCAGTCATGGATCTCTCTGAAACAACAAGGCCAGGAGTGGGCCTCCCTGGGCCCTTCGCAGGGCTTACGATGAATTGCCGAGCCTGCCACCTTGTCGACGAACATGTTGGTGCACCAGGGGGAGGAATGCGGACCTATGCCGATTTCGCTCAACGGAGCCCCTTACCAAACCGTAACGACGGCAAGAGAACCGCACCCAGGAACTCTCCGCCTCTGGTCAATGCATCGCTTGATCCCCCAGGCGGAGCGCTATTCCACTTTGATGGCGAATTCTCAACGGTGGAAGAATTGATCGCAGGCACCTTTACCGGTCGGAACTTAGGCTGGCTCGCTGGACAAAAGGCGGAAGCGATCGCGCACATCGCGCGGATTATGCGAGGCGACGATGGAAGCGGGGTCGTTGCACAGCAATTCGACGGACTTTCCTATCGCAAGTTGCTCACTGGAATCGATCCTGCCATACCGGACGAATTTCGCCTTCCTCTGGCCTTTCGAGCCAATATTGAGTCTGGGTCTGATCAGGAAATTTTTGATGCGATGGTCAAGGTCGTCGCTGCCTACGTGAAATCGCTTCAATTCTCGCAAGAGGAGGAAAGTGGTGCGCTTATTCGCTCACCGTTCGACGTGTTTTTGAGTCGCAATAGCCTCCCGCAACAACCGAACAGTGGCGAGACGCCGCTCGACTATAGCCGCCGACTTTTGACACTCGTGAACGCACTGGCAAGTCCTCAATTCGTGACCTCTAATCCACATCGAGCTGACGGCCAATTTCAATTCCATACTCAACCGTTCGCATTTGGTGCGACGGAATTGGCAGGTCTCAAAATATTTCTCCGAGAACCGGCGACTCCTCCTACCGCCTCACCGGCAGAAGTCGCTGCAGGCAAAATCGGCAACTGCATCGCTTGCCATGCCGCCCCGAATTTCACAGATTTCAAATTACATAACACTGGGACTACACAACGAGAGTACGACAGCATTCACGGTGTCAACTCATTCGCGGCTCTCACGATTCCATCCCTTGCCGCTCGTAACGGAAATTACAATGGGTTCCTTCCCGCAACCGAGGTCCATCCCAACGCCTCGGAACGTTTCCGAGCCATCCCTATTCTCGCTGATCCTGCCTTGACCGATCTTGGAGCGTGGAACGTCTTTGCTAACCCGGATATGCCGAACCCGCAAGAAAAGATTCGAGCCATTTTGTGCGACGACCAAGTGCCTTGTCCCGTTTCCGATACGACGTTACTGGGTCGAGCCATCGCCAGATTCAAAACACCAGGCCTTCGTGATCTCAGTCATTCCGCTCCCTTTATGCACAATGGCCAATTTGCCACCCTGAACGACATCGTAAATTTTTACATTGAAGTTTCAAGTAAAGTCCGAGCAGGCAGCCTACGCAATGGCGCTGTGCAACTTCAAGGGATCGCCCTCACAACCGGCGATGTCGGATCGCTTGCCGCATTCCTCAAATCACTGGATGAGGACTATCAATAGGCGTCATCAATGAACAAAGGAGCACACAGCCGGTGCACGTTTCACCGGCTCTGGAGTGGGAGGGGGTGGGACGCATGCCTAGAGCGAATGAAGCTCCCCCGCAGCAAGCTGCGGGGTATCACAAGTTGAAATGACTGCTGCCTATACCCACGCATGTCGTACAAATACACGCATTCCGTGAGCTGACTGGGGTAGGGATGAAGGAGATCACGATTTAGCATCATATCTCGCTACTGGTGCTCTGTTTGACAAGATTCCCAACCATGACAGCCGAAGTTCAGAGTCAGGCGATGGACTTAAGGCCCTGTCCTGGTCAGAGTAGCTCCAGACGGATTTCGCATTGAAACTGTGGGGAGGGAGGTAGGATCGAGAGTTCTCCCTCGGTTCTGTCGCTATTTTTACCACAACCCTTAGCCGTGATACGATCAGCTTTCTTTCTTAATCTGTTCAGAAAGATAGTTCTCCAAGCCGACCTGTTTGATCGTTTCCATCTGCGTTTCGATCCAATCGATATGTTGATCCACATCTTTGGCCATATCCTCCAGCATGTGCCGCGTAGTGAAGTCGGTCACCTTCGTGCAATGCACCACGCCGTCGTTTAACAAGGCGAGCATTTCTTGTTCGGCTTTTAAATCGAGTTTGAGCTGCTCAGGAACTGTTTCTCCTACCTGCACCGTATTCATGCGTTGCACGTTCGGCACACCATCCAGATAGAGAATGTGGCCAATGAGTTCGTCGGCGTCTTTCATCTCAGCGATGCTCCGCTCTCGCACTTTGTGATGGAGCCGTTCATAGCCCCAGTTCTCACACATCTTGGCATGGACGAAGTATTGATTGATGGCGGTGAGATCCGCTGTCAGGATCTTATTCAGAATGTTGATGACGCCCTCTTTAGCTTTCATGGCAAGTCCCTCCTTATCAATCAGAAAGTGTTGAGAGCGACGGGGCGCTCACTGGCGCTCACTGACAACGAAAGCGTGTCAGTCAGCAGACACATTGTCAACTCTCCACCGGTAATCTGTCAAGGTGTTTTTACTTAGATAATGAAAACCGTTCTCAGCTTCAATGATTTGTTTCGAACTCAGTCATTACAGGGAGAGGACCGGAGCGTTCTGAGCGGATGGAAGCAAGATTCAGCCGGCTTCCTTGTAGCCGCATTCTTCGCTACGGCATTGGACGCTGCGGCCGACTAGTTTACTGACTTTTTCAATCAGAAATGGAGCGCTGCAGGTCGGGCAGGTTTTGTTGATCGGACGATCCCACAAGGCATATTCGCACGCTGGATACTTACTGCACGCAAAGAACGAACGCCCTTTTTTCGTGCGCTTCTGGACAAGGTCGCCGCCACAATCCGGCTGGGGGCACTTGACCCCCAATGAGAGCGCCTTAGTAGTTTTACACTCCGGGTAGGCGGAGCAGGCGATGAACTTTCCAAACCGCCCGGTCTTCACCACCATTGGGCTGCTGCATTTCTCGCACTTCTCATCCGTGGTCAACTCAATCTTCGGAACGATTTTAATGGTGCCATCTTCAAGCTTCTCAAAATTCTGCGTATTCTTGCAGGGCGGCTTATCCTTGTACGCCGGGCAGGCAAGAAATTTTCCGTTACGCCCCCATTTGATTTCCATCATTCGGCCGCATTTCTCGCAGGGAATATCCGTTGGGGGTTCCACTATATCCTTGGGCCCTGGAATCGCCTTCGCCTTCTCCAGATCTGTCGTAAACGTCCCATAAAATTCGCGCACCGCGCTTACCCACGGCTTAGTGCCTTCCTCAACTTCGTCTAACTCCTCCTCCATATGCGAAGTGAAGTCGACGTTGATGAGATCAGGAAATCCCTTCATCAGGAAATCATTCACCGTGCGCCCTGTTTCTGTTGGAGTGAAGCGCCCCTCTGCTTTTTCTGCGTATTTGCGATCCTGAATCGTCGAGATGATACTTGCATAGGTGGAAGGACGGCCGATGCCTTTTTCTTCCAATTCCTTGATCAATAAGGCTTCATTGTACCGAGGCGGCGGCTGGGTGAAGTGTTGCTTCGAAAGCACGCCGGGAACCGTCTGCCCCTCCTGGGATACAAGCTGCAGCCGTTCGCCTTCGCTGAGCAATGGAAGATGGCGCTCAGCCTCATCCTCAACTTCCTGCTCGCTTTTCTGCTTCTGCGCGAAAAGCTCCTTGTCAATCCCTTCCATGTAGACGATCGTATGGCCAGGAAACTTCACCACGGTGCCGGTTGAGCGAAACAGAAATTTTTCACTCGTCTTGACGGGGCTCGACTCTACTCGAGTCACATCAAGGACCGCAGGAACCATCTGTGAGGCGATAAATCGGTTCCAGATCAACTGATACAGCTTATGGACATCGGGCTCCAGGTACTGTCTGATCGACTCAGGGTCGCGCGCCGCCAAGGTAGGGCGAATCGCTTCGTGTGCTTCTTGCGCCGCTTTCTGGGTTTTATACACATTCGGCGTCGCAGGCAAATATTCTGTACCAAACCGCTCCTGAATCACCTGACGCGCTTCTGTCATCGCTTCGTTCGAAATGCGCGGGGAATCTGTCCGCATATATGTAATGAGGCCAGTTGGACCTTCGCTTCCGATTTCGATCCCTTCGTACAGCTTCTGCGCCAAGGTCATCGTCTTCTTCGATGAGAAATGCAGCTTGCGTGCAGCTTCCTGCTGGAGCCGGCTGGTGATGAAGGGCGCGACAGGATTCCGTTTCTTTTCTTTTCGTTCGATCGAGTCAACGGCAAACTCTTTCCCCTGAATAGCCGAGACGATGCGCTGGGCATCGGTCTCTGTCGCAAGCGCCGCGTCCTGCCCATTGATGCTGTGCAGCTTGGCTTCGAATGGAGGGGGGTTGGCGCCAGCTAACGTCACCGCAATCGACCAATACTCCTCCGCGCGAAAGGCTTCCCGCTCCTGTTCACGTTCGCAAATCAGTCGCATTGCTACGGATTGCACCCGGCCCATACTCAGTCCACGACGCACCTTAGTCCACAACAGCTGGCTGCCTTGATAGCCCACAATCCGATCAAGCACCCGACGAGCCTGCTGCGCATTCACCAGCTTCATATCGACCTGACCAGGCGACTGCAGTGCGCGTTTGATGGCCGATTCCGTGATTTCGTTAAAGAGCACTCGGAACACCTTACCCTCGGTCTTTTTCTTGGACTTTGATTTGGATTTGCCCAGCAATTCCTGCTCAAGATGCCACGCGATGGCCTCACCTTCTCGGTCTGGGTCCGGCGCAAGGAACACCTTGTCAACGGCTTCTGCCTTTTTCTTAATCTCCGCCAAGACCTTGGATTTCCCTTTGATCGTCACATACTGCGGTTCGAAATCGTGCTCCAAATCGACACCGAGCTTGCTGGTGGGAAGATCCTTAATATGGCCGACCGAAGCCATAACGGTATAACCACGCCCCAGATACTTGGTGATGGTGCGCGCTTTCGTCGGGGACTCGACAATGATGAGTGCTTTGGCCATGAACACCCCGGTTCGCTAATTAGAATTGCCCACTCATCCGTATCAAATAATAGAAGTCTGTGCAACTGTTCGTCGATTATGTTCGAAGATACCGCTGTCCCGGCAGTTGCATGACGCGCTGTTGAAGCTCCAAAGACAAGAGCGACGCCATCACGGTAGATACGGGCAACCGTGTGGAGACAATCACATCATCTACAGTGCTTGGATCATACGACAAGACATCATACACCAGCTGTTCCTCTTTGCCCAAATAATCGCCAGAGGCTTTCTTCTCACGAGAAGGTCGCACGCGTACTCGCAGTGTTGGCTCCAACTGCGGCAACAACGCGTCGATGACATCCTGTGCGCGTTCGATCAACGCCGCCCCCTCTTTGAGCAATGCGTTCGTCCCACGACTGGTATCGTGCTTCACAAAGCCAGGGACGGCGAACACCTCTCGGCCTTGCTCAGCAGCCAATCTCGCGGTAATCAACGATCCGCTGCCGACAGCCGCCTCCGTCACAATGACCCCGAGGGACAACCCGCTGATGATGCGATTCCGTCGAGGAAAGTGATGACTGTGAGGCGGCACACCCATCGCCACCTCAGAGACAATCGCTCCCCGTTCCTCAATCTGTCGGCGCAACCGCTCATGTTCCGGTGGATACGTTCGATCGATCCCACATCCCAGCACCGCAATGGTGCGCCCTTCCACCGCAAGCGCGCCTCGATGAGCCGCCGCATCAATTCCGCGCGCCAACCCACTTACCACCGTGATACCAGCCGCTGCCAAGTCGTGGCCCAACTCTTCGGTTATAGCACGTCCGGCCGCGGTCGCACGCCGCGCACCCACGATGGCCACTGCCAACTCGTCCTGCTCAGTTAATGTGCCTGTGATGTACAGGAGCGGCGGAGGGTCTGCAATCATCTTTAGCCGTGCAGGATATTGAGAGTCCAGCAGGCTTCGAACTTCAACGCGCTCTCGCTCAATAGCCTTGATCTCACGGTCAATGCTTCGGTTGGTGGAATGATCAGGCCCACGCCGTATTGCATTTGCCAATAGAGGGCTACATCCACTCTGAATCAATTCATCGCGAGACGCATGCAGGACAGCATCAGGAGAGCCCCAGGCGCGGACCAACCGAAATATCGTCTGGTCTCCCACTCCATCAATCGCCCGCAAGCGGAGCCAAGACTCTAGCATCGGTTTTGTCATGGGCTGAACAGAAACCGTACCCGGATCCTTAGCGAAGGACTCCACGCCCGCAGTCTGGCCACAAGAAGATGACAAGAGGTTTGCCACACGAGAGACACAATCTTTAGAGCACTGCGAGATCGTACTGCTCCAGGTGCAAATGTTCGTCCGGCATCACGATGATTTTCGCCGCACACTCGCGTTCCACAGCCTCAAGCCCCTGCCGCTCTTCATCCTGCAACAATCCGACAACCGAAGGGTGGGCGCCAATGACGATCCGCTGAGGTTCAGGGCTGCTGCCGATCCGACGGACATCACGGAATATCTCATAGGCGACTGTGGTCGGAGACTTCGTATAGCCTCGTCCTTCACAATAGTGACAGGGCTCAGAGAGGGAACGCAGAAGATCCTCTCTCACTCGCTCACGAGAGATTTCGATCAATCCCAAGTCGGAGATGCGAGACACTCTGGTGCGAGCCTTGTCAGTCGACATCGCATCGAGCAATGCATGATACACTTTGTCACGATTCTTCTCTCGTTCCATGTCGATAAAGTCGACGATAATGATGCCACCGATCCCGCGCAACTTCATCTGATAGGCTACTTCTTTTGCCGCTTCCAAATTGTTCCGAAGAATGGTCTCCTCCTGATCGCGCTTCCCCACAAACCGTCCGGTGTTGACGTCGATAACGGTCATCGCTTCCGTATGATCGATGACAAGATGCCCGCCTGACTTGAGCCAGACCTTGCGGCTGAGAGCCCGCACCATCTCCTGCTCGACGCCTAGATGATCAAAGAGACGTTCATCTTTGTCGTACAAATGAATGCGTGACGTTTGTTCCGGCGAGAATCGCTGCACGAAATCGCGGACCGCCTGATATTCCTCACGCGAATCAATCCATAACCGATCGACTTTCTTCCCGAAGAGATCTCGCACAACACGGAAACTCAGACTGAGGTCGGCATGGAGCAATGCCGGCGCGGCTTTCTGCTCACGTTTCGCCAGGATGTCCTGCCAGAGCACGTGCAAAAAGTCGACATCGGAACGCAACTCGTCTTCTTTGACCCCTTCACTGACTGTGCGGACAATGTATCCGCAGCCTGGCTGCCGCACGCGCTTCATAATGTCCTTGAGTCGAGCCCGTTCCTCGTCTCGGGCGATCCGGCGAGATACGCCGATATGTTCCACGTTAGGCATAAACACAAGATACCGGCCTGGCAGCGACACGTAGGTGGTCACCCGCGAGCCTTTTGTGCCGATCGGCCCCTTGGAAATCTGCACCATCAGCTCCTGCCCTTCGCTCAGCAACTGCTCGATCGGTTTGGAGCTTTGGCGCCGAGGACCCAGCATATCCCCGTCTTTTTCGGAATCCTTGTCTTCCTCATCCGCATCGACGAGTGTGTCTCCGGGTTCGGAGTCCAAGGACAAATCCGACACATGCATGAACGCCGCCTTCGCGAGACCGATATCGACAAATGCCGCTTGCATACCGGGCAGCACTTTCGCAACTTTTCCTTTATAAATGTTTCCGACGAAGTCCTTGTGTTTCGCCCGATCCCCGAAGAGATCCGTGACGACTCCGCCGTCCAACACCGCAACGCGAGTTTCCTCGCGTGCGACTGTAATCGCAATTTCTACTCCCATACCAACTCCTTCCATTCCATAGAGCCGTCGCATCGGCATGCAGGACGAACGCGGGAAATCCCCAGGGTCGACCTCCATTCGTTAGCGCGCCGACTCAACGGATCGCACCCAACATCTCGCAGCTTGATCCGATCTCGATACGTTCGAGACCGTGTCATCATCGTGTCCTTAAAAGAAACTCAATCGACGGCGTTTGACATTCAACAGCAGGCCCAATGACGCCATCGTCATAATCGTCGCACTCCCACCGTAACTCATCAGCGGAAGGGGAATTCCGACGATGGGAAACATGCCCGCCGTCATGCCGATATTGATCACCACGCAAAAACACAGCATGCAGAGAATGCCGACCGCCAACAGCGCCCCGAGTTGATCCTTCGCGCGCGCCACAACTTCCAGCGACAGCCAAATCAACCCGACGAACAACAAGAGGAGCACCAGCACTCCGAGAAATCCCCATTCCTCCGCAAACACTGAAAAGACAAAGTCGGTATGCCCCTCAGGCAAAAACTTCAATTGGCTCTGGGTCCCTCCGTAAAGCCCCTTCCCCGTCAACTCTCCTGCGCCGATGGCAATCCGTGATTGGAGCGCATGGTATCCCTTGCCTCCAGGATCGTAGACCGGGTCGACAAACGTCATAATGCGCTGCCGTTGATAATCATGCAATGACCCCCACATGATTTCCCAGGCGAAGGGAAACAGCATCAATGAAAATAAAAGGATGACACCCACCGCCTTCGACCGCATGCCCACCATCAGCAGCATCGCTGCATAAATCGCCAAAAAGCTCAATCCACTCCCAAGGTCCGGTTGCTTCAGGATCAGGAGTAGTCCTGGCAATACCAAAAGTCCCGGGAGCACCACTCGTTGGAGCCAGCCCACCCGAGGCGCCTGTGAATAGTAGTGCGCCAAGGTCAAAATGAGAACCAGCTTTGCAAATTCCGAAGGCTGGAACGCAAAAGGACCCATGGGAATCCATCGTTGCGCCCCACGGCTGCTCTTGCCTTCAAACAGCACGACGGTCAGTAAAATCAGGATAATCGCATAAGCAGGATACGCTAACCGAGCGATCCGATGATAGTCCGAGAGCCACATCACAAGAAACGCGACCGTGCCAAGGAGAATCCAGACGACCTGTTTGGCATAAAACGGGAACGCGACCCCTTGGTCATGGGTGACACTGTAAATCGACAGCACACCGATTCCGAGGATGGCAAAGACCAGTCCAATAAAACGAACATCAAAATTGTCGAAGCCTCGGCTCATGGATACCCGGTCGATCATTGCGTTCGCTGTCCTCCGGTATCCCCAACCCGCACGACAGCGCCATCTTTCGCATTAGAGGGTGCATGAATATTTAATTTCACATAGGTCTCGATCAGCTCTTTAGCGAGAGGGGCCGATGCAGAACCTCCATGGCCCATATGCTCACCCAACACCGCCACGGCGATGGTGGGCGCTTCAACTGGAGCGAAGGCCACAAACCACGCATGATCGCGGAATTTCTTCGGGATATCTTTCTCCGGACCGGTCCGTAACGCCGTCATCTGGGCCGTCCCAGTCTTCCCGGCAATCGTCACCAGCGCCGACTGCGCCTTCGTGGCCGTCCCCTCTTTGACAACCCCCGCCAGCGCGTCTTTAATCACCGGCAAAACTCCTGGCCGCAACTTCAACGTGCGCTTGAGAACTGCAGGCCGGCGTTGGAGCTCCCCCGTCGCTCGATCCATTACAGCCTGGACCAATCGCGGACGAAACATCGCGCCGTCATTTGCAACGGTGCCGATCAAACTCGCCATCTGCAACGGAGTGACGTTCACGTAGCCTTGCCCGATCGATGCCGAAATCGTTTCGCCTGGCAGCCAAGACTCATTCTTGGCCTTCCGTTTCCATGCCTCGGAAGGCACGATCCCAATCCGTTCAGACGGCAGCTCAATCCCCGTCTCTTCTCCCAACCCAAACTGATGGGCAAAGGAAGCCATGGTCTCGATCCCCATCCGCTGACCAACGGTATAGAAATACACGTCGCACGATTGCACAAGCGCGTGACGGAGATCCACCGAACCATGCCCCCCGGCTTTCCAGTCATGATACAGCCGGCGACCGAACTGATACCCTCCATTGCAGAAAATGGTTGTCGATGGCGTCACCGTCTTGGTCTCCAAGGCTGCGGCGGCCATCATCACTTTGAAGACAGAACCAGGCGGGTACTGCCCTTGCGAGGCTCGATTATTCAATGGGCGCCCCTCATCTTGCACAATTTCAGCCCATTGTTTCGGGGTGAGCTCTCGCGAGAGAACATTCGGATCGAAACCCGGCCGGCTCGCCATCGCCAACACATCACCGGTCCTCGGATCCAGCGCGACAATCGCGCCCACCTCTTCTCCTAACAGATGTTCGGCCACCTTCTGCAGCCGGACATCGATCGTGAGATACAAATCGTCTCCGGCGTGGGGTTGCTCCACCGTCACGGTTCGTTTCTCATGACCTATGGCATCGACTTCTATGCTTTTTTGCCCAGCTTGACCGCGCATGAGCCGATCAAAAAACTTCTCCACACCATATTGTCCAACCACGCTGCCCTGGTGCAGCTCGGCGAATTCAGGTTTCTCCAATTGCTCGGGCGATACTTCCCCAACGTAGCCCAAAAGATGCGATGCTGTCGTCCCGCCAGGATAGTTCCGTTGCGATTCGACTTGCACCATCACCCCGGGCAAATCCAGACGGTGAGACTCGATTAATGTCGCTTCTCGTAGGGTTAAGCGATCTTTCACTTTCCGTGGAAGTTGTTTACTGCCACGCGCCGTGAGCTTCTTCCTAATGAGCGCTTCATCTAGCCCCAGGAGGGTGCTGAGTTGATGAATGAGCAGATCACGATCTTTCACATCTTCAAGCGAAACATACAGCGTGAAGCTGGGGACATTATTCGCCAATAATACCCCGTTCCGATCATAAATGAGCCCTCGGGCCGGCTCCATGATGACCGACCGTGTTCGATTGTTCTCCGAGAGGTCGCGGTAGTAGGGCCCCTCACGAATCTGCAAGTTCCAGAGTTGCAGCCCAAGCAACGCCACAACCAGCAACAAGCCGACGCGGAGAATGATCAGTCGTCGCTGGAGTTCTCCTAACTCAGAATCGTGCAGACCAGCTGTTGCCATGCGTCACAAGTGGCATTCCACCACGTCCATTAAAATAGACCGGCCATTCGATCGTTCCTCAGGCGGGTGAGATCAAACCGTCGAGAGAGTAACCAATAGAATCCTGCCCCCACCGCCCCATCGAAACACGCCTGCGGAACGACGACGGACTCGACCATCCACCACATCTGAGATATGTCGAGACCTTTGAAATTTATCGCGGCAAGCAGCCCGCTCACTAACGAGACCAGCAACAACATCCCTCCCAGCGAGAACGGCGTGACCTGCGAAACTTGCCGCCCTAGGAATCCCGCCAAGAGACCGACGCCCCCGTTCGTGAGCAAACTCAACCATAGTTCGCCGGCTGAGAATAGATTGAGCACCCATCCGATCGTCAGTCCAACGAGAAGACCTTCCAATTCCCCGGCAAAAAGCCCAATAAGCGCAGCGGCCACGAGTCCCAAATCCGGCTTGATATTCCACACACTCAGGTGTGGCAATAGCGTCGTCTGCATCGGAACAAGTAGTAGGACGAGAACGAAGTAGAAGAGGAATTTCATGGCAAGGGCTTCTCAAGCAGACCGGCGCCGGCCTTGGACGATTGCCCGTACGATGTCTGAATGACTAACACTTCTTCCACACGGCCGACATCGACTTCCGGCATCAATTCAGCAGACTGAAAGAGCTCGCCTTCCTGTTTATCGATATGCGTAATCGTCCCGATCATGAGTCCGCGAGGAAAATCTCCGATGAGGCCGGAGGTCACGACCCGATCACCATCTCGAAGTGTCGACAACAGCGGAATATACTTCAGCTGGGCCAGTCCTTGCTGAGTTCCTTCCACAATGCCTTCATCTCTCGTCCGCTGAATAAGACCAGCGATGGCGTTGTTCGGATCAGTCACCAAGAGGACGACCGAAGACACCCCCGTCGTTTTCACCACCCGCCCGACGACACCGGCAGGCGTCACAACTCCCATGTCCGGCTCAATCCCATCGCTTTCACCCTTATTCAGGATAATAGTACGATACCGATTTGTGGCATCACGCCCGATGACTTGCGCAGCGACCATTGCAGGAAGCGCCTGCTCCTTAAAACGCAGCAACGCCGTCAATCGTTCTGTCGCAGCGGCGGACTCTCGCAATTGGCTGTGCTGCCCGCGCAGCCACTCGATTTCTTTCCGCAGATGTTGGTTCTCCTCTCGGACCCCTTGCAATGCCACATACTGTTCCCAACGATCGGCAATGCCGGCATCGACGGACGCAATCGCTTCGAGCGGTATACGCACGGCGTATCCGAACGGCTCACCCAGATATTGCAAGAGTCCTTGGATTTGATTGGGGAATAGAAACAGCGCTACCAGCAAAAGAGCAAAGCAGGCAAGCGCAATACGTCTGGTGCCGTAGGGAGAACTAGAATGAGCCATCCACATAAGGGAGTTCGGGATGGAACCTTATCGGTAGGTATTAGCCTGGGACATCACCGACACTTTAGCAAGCAGATCCAATTCATCGAGGATTTTCCCGACCCCCAAGACAACGGAAGTCAAGGGATCGTCCACGGTGATGATCGGCAGATTTGTTTCTTCTCGAAAGCGCGTATCCATGCCCTTCAGCAAAGATCCTCCACCCGTGAGGACGACGCCACGATCGATAATGTCACCCGCCAGTTCAGGCGGGGTATTCTCCAGGGCCACTTTAATCGCGTTGACGATTGTTCCGATCGGTTCCTGCAAGGCTTCCCGGACTTCTGCGTCATCCACCACCAACGTGCGGGGAATCCCAGAAATCAAGTCGCGCCCCTTGATCATCATGGTTTTGCGTTCCTCAAAGGGATAGGCGGATCCGATTTCAAACTTGATCCGCTCCGCCATATGTTCACCGATGAGAAGGTTATACTTCTTCTTAATGTAATTCATAATGGCATCGTCCATGCGATCGCCCGCAACTTTGACAGATTCGCTATAGACGATCCCACCGAGCGAAATGACAGCGATATCAGTCGTACCGCCGCCGATATCGACCACCATGTTGCCGGAGGGTTCGGTGATCGGAAGACCCGCACCAATGGCTGCAGCCACAGGCTCTTCGATCAGATAGACTTCCCGAGCCCCGGCTAATTCAGCTGAGTCTCGAACGGCCCTCTGCTCCACTTGCGTAATGCGTGACGGCACACCAATGATGATACGTGGACGCACAAACGCGCTGCGGTTATGCGCTTTCTGAATGAACCGCTTCAACATCTGTTCTGCCATCTCGAAGTCCGCGATCACGCCTTCCTTCATCGGTCGCACCGCGATGATGTTGCCTGGCGTGCGGCCCAACATCTTCTTCGCCTCTATGCCGACCGCAAGGACTCGTTCTGTCTTTTTCTCAACCGCCACAACCGAGGGCTCGTTCAGTACGATCCCTTTCCCATGCACATACACGAGGGTCGAGGCCGTTCCGAGATCGATGGCCAGGTCGTTCGAGAACCATCCGAAAATATCGCTCCCAAAGCCCACGATTGTTCTCCCTTCCCCTCACACTACGCCAGCATCTTAGTCAGGCGATACCAGACGACCAACATCCAACACCTGGGTACCGGCAACCTCATCACCAAACCGCCGCCCCTGTTCGTTCCCAAGAATCAATACCGCTTCGAATGCAATAATTGCTACCGATATAAGCCATCCCACATACGGAACAGCGAAGACCACTTGAGCCACCGCAAAGGGAAGATTGCGGATGATAGATTCCCGAAAGCCCGCCGCCTCACGCTGGCCTGGAAGCACGGTCTGAAGACCTATCAACCGTTTACCGATGCTGCGCCCGCCGGAAAATCCATCAGCGACCAGTATATACGCCAATCCGCCAAGAAAACCTACCGGCACGAGCATATGACTGGCCGCGGCGACAATAAACAAATCGATGAGTTTGGCGATACCACGGTTCAAAATCTGCGCCTTGGGATACACCTCGGCGCTGATTGACTGAACCCCTCTGACCTCCTCTGTCAAGGGATCTCCTTACAATTAGAGGCAAAGTATAACAAATCAAACTACCTAGCACAAACAAAGAGCATTCTTCTGCAGATCAGAAATTATTGGCGATCTTTTCTTGTCATGATGAACGGACGACTCTACCCGATCGCGTAACTCGGTCGTCTCTTGCCTTTGCGCAGCCTCCTGAGTAGAATCCATACAGGCGATTACTTCCAGAGGTTGTCATGCTCAAATTGATGCGAGAATCGTCGCACAGCTATCCCTGGCTCCTCAAATCCGTCATGGGAATCATCGCCCTCACGTTTGTCATCACGATGGGTTGGTGGGGATTCGGCGAGCAGCAGACCGGCACCGCCGTCGCCTCAGTCGGAGATCTCACGGTATCCCGCGATGAATTCCGGCGCGCCTATGAAAATACGTACCGCTTCTATAAAGACAAAGTTCCTGGAGAATTCAAAGACGAAACGATCAAGCAATTAGTGGTGGATCAACTGGTCGATAATCGAACCTGGCTCATCGCGGCAAAAAACATGGGCCTCAGTGTGACTAACGACGACTTGCGCGACATCATCATGCAGATTCCTGATTTTCAAAAGAACGGCACCTTCGATCCAGAAGTCTACAAACAGCTCCTGGCAGCGAATCATTTGACGCCCGCGATATTCGAAACAATGGAAGCCAAGGAAGTGCTGAGTAATAAAGCCCGGATGATCATTCGTGACGCTGTAGCCCTTACTCCCGCCGAACTTGCCGAAGCACAAGCCCTCACATTGCGGCAAACGGAATCAGACCCTGCAAAAGCTGCCGCAGAGAAGGATCGGGCCATACAGGACGTCCTCTTTCAAAAGCAGCAACGTGCGCTGATGGCCTACACTCAATCCCTCAAAACGACCATTCCCATCAAGATCAACCGCGAGTTGCT
>CBDDRW010000122.1:0-87648 GCA_965233175.1 uncultured bacterium | reverse complement strand
CACGGTCACCTTTGAGTCGGTGTCCGACAAGACCTCACGGGTCCAGCTCAATATCGCGTATGAGCCGGAGGGCGTGGTCGAAACGGTGGGTGACGAAACGGGGGCCGTCACGTTACGGGTGAAGAGAGATCTGGAGAAATTCAAAGCCTACATCGAAAGCCGTGGACGCGAGACGGGAGCGTGGCGGGGCACGGTTAAGCAGTCTTAGAGAACGCGACGAAGAGGAGTCGTCTGAATATGCATGACTCGCAGCCACCACCGCAACATCAGGATCGGCAGCCTGGCCTAGAAGCAGAGATGACTCCCCGTCCAAAATCCGAAGCTGTCACCCACCAGGGCACGGGGAAACTCCGTGGCAAGGTCGCGCTCATCACGGGAGGGAGACAGCGGCATCGGACGCGCGGTCGCCGTCTCCTTCGCCCGAGAGGGAGCGGATGTCATGATCCTGTATCTTGATGAGCATCAGGATGCTAAAGAAACGCTGAGACTCGTGGAACAAGAGGGCCGCCGATGCGTGACGCGTGCCGGCGATGTGGGGACCAAGACCGTCTGCATGGCCAGTGTGGCGCAGGTACTCGACGAGTTCGGTCAGCTCGATATTCTCGTGAACAATGCGGCGGAGCAACATCCACAGGACTGCATTACGAAGATTTCCCCCGAGCAACTTGAACGGACCTTTCGCACGAATATCTTCTCATTCTTTTATATGACCCAGGCGGCGCTTCCGCACTTGCAGGAGGGGAGCACGATCATCAACTCAGCCTCGGTAACGGCCTACAAGGGCAGTTGGCACCTGCTCGATTATGCGGCGACGAAGGGCGCCATTATTTCCTTCACCCGGTCCCTGTCCCAGGCCCTGGCCGAACAAGGCATTCGCGTCAACGCGGTCGCGCCAGGCCCAATTTGGACACCGCTCATTCCGTCGACCTTTTCTCCTGACGAGGTGCAGCAATTTGGGTCGCACGTACCGATGAAACGGGTCGGCCAGCCGGAAGAGGTGGCACCCTGCTATTTGTTCCTGGCCTCCAGCGACTCATCGTATATGACCGGTCAGGTGCTGCATCCGAATGGTGGGACCATCGTGAACGGGTGAGATCGCTGTACCATTCTCGCCGACAGAATGGAGAGCATTGAGTGCGACACGACAGAAGTCAAGAAACTTATCTCGTCAGATCGATACCGAGATGAATCGATTGTCATCATGTAGGAGCCATAGTGCGCATCGTTCGATATAGGAGAAACAGATGCAAAAGATCAAAGAAATCATGACGCCATATGTGGAATCAATCACACCGGAGGCAACCGTTCAAGATGCCGCAATGAAGATGAAGGACATGAACGTCGGATCCATACCTGTTTGCGATGGAGGTACGCTAGTAGGAATGATAACGGACCGCGACCTGGTTGTGCGCGTCCTGGCGGAAGGCCGCGATCATAAAGAAGTGGCTGTAAGTGAGGCCATGACTTCCGATATCGTCTATTGCTTAGAAGATGATGATACCGCAAAGGCTTCACAAATTATGGCCGATCGACAGATTCGACGTCTGCCGGTCCTTTCATTTGAAGAAAAGCTGGTAGGCATTATCGCATTAGCGGACTTAGCCACGCGCGTCAGCGAAGGGCGCTCTAGTTCCGAGGTGCTTGAACAGGTATCGAGCCCGATGAGAACATAACACGATGAAGGTACAACCTTGCTGACCCGAAGGAAATAGCCACCGGGGAAACACTCCTGATAACCGATCCATCTGAGCTACGGACGTCCAAATGAGTCGATGGGATTGACGTGCGTGAGGAGATACTGCCGACTTTACCGGGATGCCATTGCCGATCCCAAATTCCTAAAAACACTCGCAAAGCAAAACTTCACCAAGTTCGGACAGATCCTCCAGACCGTCGTATACAGCTGGAGTCCGCTACGAGCTCCTGATCATTCCGCGGATGCTCCGAGGCTAGAGGACATCCTTCTGCTTGGCGACCGACTCTTGTGCAACGACCGTCCGGTCATTGCACATCAGCCGTATTACTCATTCCTGCATAGCTGGATGTAAAACCCATATCGGCAAGGACGCTAATTGGGTCACCGCTCCGTCCGCACCAGACTTGTCTACTGTGATGAATCTAGGGGATATCCCAGCTACAGATGACGTCGCTCCCTTACAGAATGAGCAAGTGTTCGCTTACTGCTTATAGAGGAGGAGACCGTGCCGACTTCATCGAATCCAGTGCTCACGATGCTGAAAGCCGATCATAAGAAAGTGAAAGCCCTCTTCACCGAGTACCACCAGGCGACGCCAGGTACCCAAAAAGAGCTTGCACAAACAACCATGAAAGAATTGGAGATCCATGCCGGGATAGAAGAAGAGCTCATTTACCCCGCGATTCGAAAGGGTACCAAGGACGACAAGCTGATGAATTTCGCCATTGAAGAGCACCATCTCATGCATGTGCTTATTGCTGAAATAAGAAAACTTGAACCGAGCGATGGGAGATTCAAAGCAAAATTCACAGTTCTAGGCGAGTTGGTCAAGCATCATGTGAAGGAAGAAGAGGGCGAGATGTTTCTCCAAGCTCAGAACGCGAAGATCGATTGGGAGGCGCTCGAGGTGGAAGTCATCGAGCGCAAGGAGCAGCTCAGGGCGAAATCCTAATTCGAATACTTTTCACGAATCTGGCATGTCTCGTCCGAAAGGACTTCATCGAATGTTTGCAGAACAACTCGATAGGCGTTCTTCGTAAGAACAATAACGGCGACGTGTGGCCTGCGAACTACCGGAACCAAATGTACTAAAATCTCGAAGCCTGATCGATCGGGGAAATTCAGTTCGAGAATGACACATTCAATTCGCTGGGACCGATACAGCGCAAGGAGCGCGTCACATGCAACCATGAATAGGTTGATGTCTCGACTGTAGGAACTCATCGTGCCACCCGCCTCTCTGCACAGAGTCGGCGGTCAGGCCTACGGATCGAGGCCGTCGGCAGTGCGCACTAGAATGTAGGAAGAAAATGAGAATGTACTCCCGCCGTTCCCAGAATCGCAATGCGTCCAAATAGCCCTAGGGCCGGCAGTCTTTTGGCGGCGGACGGGTAGTCCTTCGATGTCCGTGTCTGACCCGTGCAACCGTTTGTGTTCTTCCATGTTCGATGGACTGGTCAAAGACGGGTGGTGCTGGGGGTATCAAAAGTATGCGCCGAAGGATCTGGTGTTACGGCAGTTGGAGCAAGAGGCAAGAGAACACCAGAAGGGATTATGGTCTGAGCCACATCCGGTCCCGCCGTGGTTGTACCGCCGGCTTCGTGCTGGAGCGTATCCGTAGGACGTTTATCTAGGTGGCTCTAACTCTCCAGTCGCAAGGCCTTTTCGAGCAACGCTTGTGCGTGTTGCACACGAGACTGGAGTCCCTCTAGCTCAACCCTAAGCGGCCGCAACCGTCGTCCAAGTTCCGTGAGCGTCGCCTTGGATCGCTGTATTTGTTCTTCCAGCATCGATGTGCTCTTCGATTTGATGGCTGATTTCGGTTCTGGTTCTTTGTCTTTAGGCAATCGATGAACCGAGAGCACCAGTTGCGCATCGGTGATCGCTTCCAATAATGAAGACCGCGAGGCTTGAATGCGTTTCATCCTTGGCGCACGATTGACGAATTCCTCAGCGGCGCTAGTGAGCTGTTGAAATGCCTTCATTACATCATGGTCTCCCTTTCGTTTCATTCTTCCGTCCTTTCCATCCATTTTTTGAGCCGGCTTGGCCACGATGCTGCAAAAGCAGAATTGCTGGGAAAGTGCAGATATTCAGTTTAACGCAGATGAAGGCGCAAAGGACTGGAGAGAAGCCCCGGCTACAGCTTTTGCATGGCCGCGGGGCTCACTTTCTGATGATCTCCCCCCTTGCGACCACGGCCCCATTCGCTCATGGTTCCTTCCGGACAATTCCCTCGTTGGCCAGCTCTAATGTTTCAATCACCACATCATTCCCCTTAGCGTTCAAGTCAGCACCGTGATATTTGGTTGGCCAAGCATCACGGATTTCCCAGCGCGCCCCATTCTTTCCATCCTCGTTGACTGCCGTGATCGAGACGCTCTTGCGTCTGGTGACACCCTGCATAATCTCTTTGTGCCAGTCATGCAATTCGGAAGAATCGGTGACGCCTTGTTTAAGCGTGATGTTTGAAAACTTCTGGCCAGGCAGCCTGCGGCTGTTCTGTTCGTTGCCGACTTTGTAATCGATCGGTTCAACCGCAGATTTGATGCCGGTGACCTCGCTGAAAGCGGCCTTTTGAATCCCATCGATCTCCAAGCGAAAGCGGAACTTGCGGAATGGATCTTTTCTCGTTGTCATGGATTGCCTCCTATTAGATTTCGTAATCTCGTTGCCACCCTGAAATTGTGCCCTATCGGCGCAAGAAGGCGACCCACCGCCAAAGATTGAGCAAACTCGCAAGAGACGCCGCGACATAGGTCAACGCGGCTGCCGTGAGGATGCGGCGGGCCCCACGCATGTCGTCCGACGAGAGGTAATTGCCTTGCTGGAGTACCGGCAGTGCACGCCGGAAGCTGGCGTCCCACTCGACGGGAAGGGTGAGAAGATGCACGAGCGTGGAGATTCCCATCATGGCGATCCCGGCCATGAGGACGAGAATCCCTGCCAGCGGCGTCCGCGCTAATGCGGTGGCGATGGGAATGCCCATCATCACGACCGCTCCGAGTTTTTCTGCCCCATGTGCGAATCGCACAAGCCGTGTGCGTTCCGCGAGCGCTGGATAGCCTATGTGGTCTTGAATCGCATGCCCCACCTCGTGGGCGGCAATCGTGATCGCCGTGAGGGATTTCCCATTGAAGTGCTCGGCAGTCAGGCGAACCGTTTTGGTCTCCGGATCATAATGGTCACCCTTGTCGGTTTCATCCACCGTGATATGTGTCATGTCGAGCCGCTTGAGTAGGTGGCGTGCCAACTCTCCCCCCGTTCCCGGATAGTCAGCACGCGGTTCGCTATATTGCGCAAATACCCGCCTGGTCCAGAGTTGCGGGCCAAAAATGACAATGACGATAAGAATTAGCAGAAGAGCTACCCACATCACATTCCTACCTTCTCCACTACACTAACAAGGACGCATGGAACCTGTCGAATTCCCGTGAGCGAGGCCGTCCTAAATTCCCCTCCCGGGATCAGCGGTGCGAAGGGTCGAGAGGGTCGGTCGGCATTCGATAAACTCTGCAAGGGGGTTGTCTGCCGCGAGTTCGAAATGGTTGCCGCGTGGTCTGTTGATCGGCTCGGTCGCAGCCTCCAAGACCTCGTCGCCTTTCTGAACGAACTTCACAGTAAGAATGCAAACCTCTCCTTGCACAGGCGGAGCATCGATACCACTACCCCAGGCGGTAAGTTGCTTTTCCAGATGCTTGGAGTCTTTGCAGAGTTTGAGAGGAGCATGATCGTGGAGCACGTCAAGGCTGGTCTGAAGCGAGAGAAGGCTGCAGGCAAAGTCTTGGATCGCCCTCGCGTGAGTGCTGCGATTGAGGCCAAGGTTGTGGCCCTACGGAAGTATAGGAAATTGCACGGTGCAACGCATTGGTGGCTAAGTGAGGGAGTAGGGTTCCTTGGGACGTGGCAGCTTCTGATGATGTATCGCCGATGAGTTGGTCCACCGCAAACAACTCCACGAGCACGTTCACTTCCCAGAGTGAATCAAACAGTTCCTTGCCGCCAGATCCGTTCCACCCGATTGTGATTGACCCACCTGCCCTCATTCCGCAGGAGCTCCCCTAGTGGTGGTGTAAATATCCTACTCGCGAACGGGCACCCCAGTAGGCGAGCGCTCGATCGCATTCCCTTTTCTGATATCTCGCCTCCCAGAACTAGCCGATAATCACCCCATAACTTTCACATGCCTATCGGTGAGATTGGAGTGGGGGGCTGTATCACCGTATTCAGGACGAAAGTAGCGGTGACCGTCGTCGGCACGGTGAGCAGCATCGAACAATCGGCCAGCGTGTTGGAGCATCCAATGGCGTTCCCGGTACCGTTGGTCCAACCGATAAAGGTTGAGCCGCCACTGCCGCCCAGTGCGTGGAGGACTAGGGGGGTTCCAGTTGGATACTGACCGGCACAGCCGCTAAAGTGTACCCCTCCATTGGTGCTGCACGTAACTATTCCGATTCCACTGCCCGTCGTCAAGATCGACAGTGGCAGTGAGAAGGGAGAGCCAGGGAATAGGGCCGTCACTGTCGTATCCGCGTCCATCGCCACGGCACATGGCCCAGTTCCCGAACAGCCGCCACCACTGAAACCGGTAAAGCCGGGTCCGGTCGCTGTCAGCGTCATCACGGTATTCGTTGGAACGACAAAGGAACAGGTTCCCACTCCGGCGTTACAGTTGATTCCCTGGGGAGTCGACGTCACGGTGCCGCCATTGTCGATCACGGTCAGCATCTTCAATGACGTCTGAAGTTGCGTAGCCGCCGTTGCGTTTGGGACCAGGGAGGTTCCGGTGGGAAGAGCCGCGATCACAGCGGTGTCGAAATTAGGGTCTGTAAATGCCGGCACGAGGGGACTAGTGAACCCCGGGGGGAGTGGCTGAGGAAGCGTCATCAGGGCCGAAGTGACACTGGTGGCAAGTGTCATCAGCAATTGTGCCAAGTTCACCACTTCAGGAGCCGTCACACTCGCCGCGCCGAGGACAGACACGGCCGTCACAATCTCGGACGGACAGGGTTGAGGATTGCCGATTTGACGTGTGCCCAGGAAGAACATCACCACATCCCCAGCTTGACACTCAAAATGGCCTCCCCCGCTCGTAAACCCGCCCGTCGGATTCGACGAGGTCGTGAAATGTACGCCATCCACCGGACTATCGACGAAGATCCCCCTACGCATCTCTTTATCCCCGTTATCATTGCCACAGGCCACAAGGAGCACCGACATCCCAATCACGAGTGGCGCGCTCACGTTCTGGAACTTCATGTTTTGTCCCAATGAGGTCACACCACGGCGTGAGGCAACATACGAGAGGGAGAGATCTCGACCTTGGGTATCTTATGTACTTTTTTGATAGTCAGTGGAGCTAGGGAGACGCCTAGTCGGTTGGATCAAGCAATCCTCTTCTGCCACCCTTTTGTCAATCGTCTCCCTCAACTGGACCCTGCGTCTTTCCAGGGCCAGGGCCACCACCCCCGAGAACCTTACAGACCCGTCCCTTCTTAATGACCTAGCTCTACGGGCAGATGACATCAGGATTTAATCACGGTCACGTGGATCTCTCGTTCGCGTGGGCCATCCAACTCAACCAACATCACAGATTGCCAAGTTCCGAGAAGCAATTTACCGGCCGATAGGGGGAGGGTGAGAGAAGGACCCAGGATTGACGAGGCCATGTGGGACCATGCATGTGAGGGGTCGTGAGCATGGCGGAAGGCAATCTGAGGGATCATTTGCTCTATGATTTGAAGAAAATCCTCCTCGGTTCCTTCGCCTATCTCCCCAGTCGTCAAGGCCGCGGTCGTATGAGTGACACAGAGGAAGCAAAGGCCCTGCTGGATTTTCGCGTGCCGAATAATCGTATTGATACGAGCGGTCAGGTCCACGACCTGTTTCAAGTCCGTGGTGCTGATACAGAGGACTTCAGTCATTTTCCTTCAGCTTCACCCTAATACCTATGCCAGCATGCTCGTACAGGGCAGAGAGGCAACCATCAACTTGCCCGCCAAGCGCTATCTTTGAGCGACCCACCGAGAGCTCACGCCCAGCCCGACGGTTTGACGCCTTCCACGCGCCGCATGGATTGAAGAATCTTCGAATTAGAATTCACCCCGAGGAGTGGTCTAAGAGATCCGCTCTCACAGGTATAACAAGCAGCTTCTGCGCCCCGCTCCTCCCTTCATGATTGAAACGCCGGGTCACTCAACTTAATTGAAGGAGCGAGCGACAACTCGTAGTTTGAAGAATTCCCGAATTCACGAAAGCGGTCAACGCGGTCCCGTCAGATCGATCAAACGTCGACATCGAAAGGTGCCGCGCCTCTTGTTTTATCTGTTAGGAGCTTCAGGGGTAAGTAGAGAACTTAGTAGGTCGCTGTTTTGTGAGAGCGAACACCCTATTGGCGTAGGTTCTGGAATCATTTTATCCATCCTGGGCGAAAGCGGCAGTTCGCTCTCAGCAGGAGAGCACCAAGCATTTCAGACAGTGAATCGAGCCATCGTCATAATTTATTTGCGCTCAGGTGACATGGCACTCGGTCCTCCGCTTGGCTCGTCTCGCTTTTTAGCTCTACGCGGTTCTGATGTTCGGAGTGTCTTCAGTTGGTCTTCCACCACTTTTGTGACATCCGGCGAGAGATCAGTTTGGGCGAGCCCCGGCTGCAACTGCTCCATGGTTACGTTGAGCACGACGTTGCCCTTTTCCTTGTTCACTTTGAAATTACTCCATGGGAACGCCTTGTATTCACCGGTATCGCCGATGGAGATCATGGCATATTCGATCTTCTGTGTTTCTGAATCCTTGATCAATCGCTCTAATCTCCCAAGCTGCTCTCCTTTTGGATTGACTACCGCATCGCCTAACAATGAGTTGTCTACATCTATTTTTTTTCCTCTCGCGACCGGCATGACCGTATAGTGGGATGGAAGATCGCTAGAGGGACCCGGGGAATTTGTAATGTCCGTGTGACCAGGTTGGGTCGCCGTCTTTGACCTGTCCGACTGCAACTCACTGTCTGCCTTCGACGAACTCATCTCCGCATTCGACATGGGTGCAAAAAGCAGAATCATGAGTGCCACACCAAGCACGATATTATTGAAGAGAATCCCATATATCCTCAGCATGATTTACTCCTCTCTGTCATTTGGCATCGACTAATTGCTCTGACCGGTTGCTGAAATCCAGTATCTAAGTCTTCTTTATCGTAGATTGACCAGATACATGACTGGGAATAACCCTTGTGAATGATAAAGCGCTTGCCATGCTGCAAACACCTACTCCGCAAGAGATTGATTGCCGTGGCGCTGGTTTCTGCCACGCAGCTCACTCAAGGGAAAACAGTATTCTAGTTTTTAGTTCTTCCATGGCTATACCGTATAGGGGTCATTGTGTTCGTGGCACGGAGCTATCCATCCATGTCGGAACGTTTTGCCGGTTTGCCGGTACGGTATGCTAGGCTGGAGTTGCGCGTGGTGATGGATGAAGTCTGCGGTGCTTTGCGGGGTGCTCCAAGAAGAGATTAGAAGGGGGCCATCATCCAGTGCATTGGGTGACACGGCTGGTACAGGAATCTAGTGAGAGCACCCCGCGAGCAACCGTCCCAAGCGTGGTGGTGGTATCGGAAGAGTGCGTCGGGGGATGTCGTTTGAAGGCCTAGAGATAGAACACGAGAGGGGCGAAAAGGCTTGTGTGCTAATCCGGTCCCGATCCTCATCGCGGGAGATCGGGACGTGCCGTATCCTATGATCAGCGGATCTCCACACCGACCCTGTCGTTAATCGCCATCTTTCCGTGCATTCTTCTCCACCGAAGATAGGCCATCTCTAGGACCCTGAAATGGTTCTCGATGAAAAGGCATTCCTCCAGACTCAAAGGCCTGTCTTGATGAAGCACAGTGCGCAGGGCCACGGCTGATTTCCCAAATTCACTAAGGGTATTGTCCGTTTGAACTCCTCCCTTGGCATCACCCACCTCACGAATAGTGTCCAACGAAGTTTCTACCCCCAGATGACCCATACGTCACTCCCTTCATTCCACAATATCGTCAGAACTAAACAACGCGATTAAATGAAGTACTCCCCTCAGAGATTCCTGATACTAGGAAGCCCTCCCGAGTTCACCACTGGGGGCTGTACGTGAATTTCCTCGACGGCGACATCCTCGAAGTCCACCACCAATACCCTGAATCGCAGCCGCGACTGCCTCGAGAAGGGCCAAGCCTACGGCAAGCAAGAGAAGTAAGTTCGGAAGGAGTTATGTGTGCCTGAATTGATGCGGGGAGTTGTTCAAGACTCGGCGGTTGCGCTTACTACGTTTAGAGGCACACCACACGCACAACAAACCGCTGAACACCATGCTGGCGACAACCATACCAATGCTACCAACCACCCAGTACATGAATAGTTCGTAGAGCATGGAGTGTCTCCCTTAAAAATTGTGTCAGACGCCTTTCCGCTCTTGCCTTCCGCTTTTGTTTGACGTCCCGTCACGGTATTTTCAGTACAACACTCCATCACGAATGCGTCCACCCTACGGAAGTCCTGTAGGAGACCCTACGGAAGCACGCTATCGTCACATCCACTCCAGCCTGCGTGCCAAAAATGCAGCCAGGTGGCGCCGTTTCATAGCGCGGCAGAAGAGGAATCGGTGGCTATCGAGTCGCACGGAGAGGGTGAGATGGTGTTGCCGTGGGAGAGATCCCCATCCCCAACGTGCATGAACCTTCCGACAGCGTCTTCCGTCTTCCTTGTCACGTCTGCCCCTGGCGTCGCGTTGCGCTTGCACTAGCCTACATCTCCATAATTGCGCCAACCGATTTTTAAAGACCAGTGACCTACGTCCGAGGTACCTCCATTGGGTCTGTTGCTGGCCGTGCTGTGCGCTATCTTTTAACCATCAGGACACGAGTGGCACGGCCCAAACCAAGGAGGACGATCATGACCTGTTCACGCTGTCGGGGTTTAATGGTTGAAGACCAATTTCTCGATCTTCAGGGCGGATTTGGACAGATGTGGACCACCAGTTGGCGTTGTGTGAATTGTGGCCGTATTCACGACTCCGTCATCGAGCAGCATCGCAAGGCCCCGCAGGAGAAGGCCTTGGTTCTTTCATGTAATGAGCCGGACTACTGGGATGAGGAAATCCACCTTGGAGCAGAGTCCATCATCAGACAAGCGGCCTGATAAAGCCATTGGGCAGCAAAGGGGGATGCCCCTGACGTGCAAGCGTCTGCCTGACTTCTTCGAGCATATTATTCCCCCATCAAGCGATACGGATTTCTCATGTCCTCAGCAATACCGTCACGTCTAGAAGCAGATCCATGGGGCAGGTGGGTATTTCTGGGCGCAAGACACCAATGAGCAGCGCCGTATGCCTCTCCGCGGTTCGGGATTTTCAGCGGGAGGGCTTCGGTGTTGGAAGCGGAAGATTCGGCGGTGTCGGCATCGGTAGAAGATTTTAACTCGGATCATTCTTTCCTCGCCAACCAGCCAGAAGTGATAGGACCTAGCGGCTTTCCTAGTAGCGGGATACGTAGGAGCCCGTTACAATTTGAGATCAGATTTTTTGGAGGTGGGTACGGCGATTCAGACAAGCGGTCCCCAGCTGATTGAACGAGCTGTGTCTGTTGATGCAGCATAAGAATACAACCTGTTCCACATGGCCCGAAAGGACGCTCATCATGATTATGCTGCTCACCCACCATAACGAGCTTAGGGCACAAATAAGTGAGGCCCTCCAACACAGTGGCGACACGATGATTACCCCCCCGCACCGAGGCGACATGCTCACTGTGCTCAAGGACGCTCAACCCGATCTCATCATCGTGGATTTGTCTCTCTCTCACCCCAGTGGTGCTGAAGACCTGAAGATCCTACGTGAGCACGGCTACCGGGGGAAAATCATCGTGTTATCGTCGCCATCCATGACGTCCGTGCTTAAAGAGGCATACGCGAGTGGAATCGACCGGATCGTAACAGTCCCCGCCCAGATTCAGGGGCGATTCGAGCTTGGTGAGCTCCAATCCTCGATCAAGTCGTGTCTTCGCATAGACTTGTCGGGTGAATGCGTGTGAACGTGTGATGGACCATGAGGTCAATTGCCCAGAGGGCGGATGCACTCTATGAAGCCGGTGGTTGGCGTATACCGCGCCTTGAGCCTACCGGTTAATTGAAGTAGGCAGATTCGCCTTCTTAGACTTCTTCTACTCTTTTGTCTTTTGGATGACAGAATTATCGCGAGCATGCAGTACAGTTTTCCAACGATGTCGTGTTCCTGATTGACGCTGTGGCTGCGTTTATTACGGCGGGCTCTCAGGACAATGCCACAACCATGGTAGTGGCAACGGAGAAACATTGTGAGGAACTTCGTCACGCCTTGCAGGGTACCAACTCCGTGGGTGAGGCCAAGGTGGGTCTACTTCGACGCTGTTGAACTGTTATCAGCGTTCATGATGGATGGGTGGCCGAATCAGGCCCTATTCACCTGACGCTCGGGGGCATAGTCGAACGGGCCGCCGTAAGAAGTCCGGTTCGCATTTTTGCTGAAATGGTCACCGTACTGTGGGCGGAAGGGAAGACCCGCGCGACCATTCGTCTGGAAGAATTGTGGAATGAATTGGCCTCTCGCCATACTTCTCCTTATTGTGTGGGTATCCGATGTCGGGCCTTCAGGATCAGACGGACAACCTCTCATTTCTTCAGGTGTGCACACCCATACGAAAGTGCATCCCGCCTTGTAGACTCTTCCCGCACCACCACCCGCAACCCACTTTCAACAAGCCAGGAAAGCAAAGGCGCGGCCCCCTATTCTGGCTAATTGCGTCATAATTTATCCCCCCTCCTACAATCGTAGACCATTCCACGAGCTGCTGATGTCCTTCTCGATTCGTCCCGATCATCGCTTCCCAATCTGTTGCCCTGTGACCTCTCATACGTGGTTGCGTGAACGTCATGGGCATGTCTGTAATCTGTCGAGAAATGCCTGGCGGTTCTCCGGCGCTGGCACAGGGATGGGTTGAAAGCATTCCGTCAGCGACGACCGTCCCAAGCATGACCGCCTTCCCTGCGCCATATTAGAAAACTAGGCACCTTCCTAGCTCCGCTGACTCTCCGGTGAACATACAGTTATCTGTAGTTTAATCTTCTGAACCAAGTACGGAAAAATAAAGTCAGACATCACGCCTAGACAGGGAGGAATAGGAGACAAAGATGACCAGAAAATTCTACTTGAGTGCCCTCATTCTGGTTGCCCTTGAAGCATTGATGAGTGTGCCCATGCTGAATGCCGAGCCGTCCTCCCTAGGTAATGTCCGAGACGCCATCAAACATGCGAAGGAAGCCGTGGACCATGGCAAACAGGGTGATGCTGAGGCACTCGTGACCCATGCGGAAAAGTCGGTGAAATATGCTGAGATGGGAGGAAAAAATAGGCATGTAGTCGAAGGGATTAAGCATCTGGAAGAAGCCATTGAACTTGGTAAAGCGGGCGATCCCGCGAATGCCACGACGCATGCCGAAACTGGTTTAGCGCATCTGACCGAAGCAAAATAAAGTATCCACCCCCACGAGAAACCTGTGCACGCGTTGACTAGGTCGATCGATCAGAATTTCTCTCGTCCTCGCGTGCTCTTCATCGTCGAATCTGTCACATTGGCACACCTGGCCAGGGCCGTTACGCTGGCACAATCTCTAGACCCCGTGCTGTACGAAGTCCTTCTCGTCTGCGACCCTAGATATCTGCTGCTATTTGGTGAACTGGGATTCCCTGTCTGGCCTATTTGCTCTATCAAGAGCAATGTGTTTCAGGATCGCCTGGCAAACGGCGATCCTCTCTATACGACTGCGGAGCTTCGCCAGTACGTAGAAGAGGATCTTCGGATACTGAATGAATGGACGCCAGACCTGGTTGTCGGAGATTTCCGTCTCTCATTGTCCGTGAGTGCCAGGCTGGCTGGCGTCCCCTATGTGACCGTGACCAATGCGCATTGGAGTCCCTATGCCCGACCGCGCTTTCTCGTTCCCGACGTACCGATTACTAAGCGGTTCGGTCCTCGCCTCGCCCAGGGTCTGTTCAATCTCATACGTCCAGTCGTGTTCGCCCAGCATGCCTATGCACTGAATAGGGTACGTCGCGATTATAGCCTGCCTGCCGTGGGATATGACCTCCCTCAGATCTTTTCAGAGGCAGATTACACCCTGTACGCGGACTTGCCTCAATTGATTCCGACAGGAAATCTACCATCTCATCACCGGTATATTGGGCCAGTGGTGTGGTCTTTCGGTACCAGGCCCTATTGGTGGTCATTACTACGAGAGAAGGCACGGACGGCATATGTCACCATGGGAACGTCCGGAAGAACAGCTGTGGCTCGGATCGTGGCGAACGCACTGGCTGGCATGGGATGGCAAGTTCTGATGGCCACAACCAACTGCAGAACCATCGCCAGCGTGACGGATCAAGTGTACGTAGCGAATTATCTGCCCGGCATGGCGGCGGCAAGAAGGGCCGACCTCGTCGTGTGCAACGGAGGCAGCGCAACGGTCTATCAAGCTCTGGCGGCGGGCACACCGGTGTTAGGCATTCCGATGAACCTTGATCAATATCTCATGATGGACTATGTCCGACGCTTTGGAGCGGGAGAGATGATACGGGCTGGTGTGGCCACGAATGAATTGATTACACGCATGGTTCGCCGCATGGTCGAATCGGCGCAATATGCGACCCGTGCCGCTCAAATCCGAGACCAGATTGGCCACTACGGGACCATGGAACGATTTCAAACCTTCGTTGATGGCTTAACGCAAAAAGGTAAATCTTCATGCCGGTCCCGACGGGAGGCCAGGATGAAGAATTAGACAATGGGGCCATAGGCCTGAAGGGGGGCGATTCTCGTGGCTTCCTCTACAAAATTGTCACCGCGTTTCTTCGCGAGCCAGAAGTTTAGGGGTAGAGGCGGCTTGACTTCCATGAGAAAAAATTTATTTTGCAATTGAGCGGCCTACCTCAATCATTAACGGGAGGGACAATGATGGAAGCTGAACAGGAAAAATGGCTCTGCTTAGAATGCTGGAAGAGAATGGTCGCAAAACCAGGTGAGAGTCCTCCATTTCCGAGCATGAGAATGATATGTGACGAATGTGGGGCAGAGAAGGTTCTTGTTATTAAGGTAAACGCAAGTAAGCTCGGGCATTCATTGAGGTAAATACCTGCTAAAAATATTCGCTGCTGATTCAGGATCAGATGCTCGAGCGACTTCCCTTGCCCTGATTTCAGAAATCAAAGCGTCAAGCTTTGGAATTGAAGCAAGGACGCCGAGGTTCGCGAGGTTATCTATGCCTTCGACTTGTCCCCGTCTTTGGGAGAAGAATGCTCCGCATCAGACAAAATGTCAGCGACCATATTTTCGCGGAAATTCAGCTCTTTCGGAGAGCGCAAGGGACAATATGTTCTCTGATTCCATAATTCCTTGTCACCATCCGCCGCGAGTTAAGAAACTCTAAGCCCTTATAATATTGAACGTTCTATTTTCTCCACACCTTTGGCAACGATTTGCGCATGAGAATGGCAGTAGATATCCATTGAAAGTTGCCTGCAGTGCGACGGAAAGCAATTTCGTCGGTATCTTATGGCACAATTTTGATCATATTGTTTCAGCTCGGAGGTGCTTCATGAAGAAAGCAAAAATTGCAATCACGATAATCTGTCTGCTTTGGACCGCCGTCGCAACTGTGCTGATCACCGAAGCCGCCACCACCTTTGCCGGTGCGATCGTAGACATCGATCAAGCCCAGCATACGATCACATTCCAGACGAGCACCGGACAAACATGGACGATGCCAGTAGCCGATTCCAAAATCATGAAACAGCAGATCGCCAAAGGCGATCAGGTCAAGATCGATGTGGAGGTGAGCGATAGCGACTTGAGCCAGAGAATCACCAAAGTCATCAAGATTCACGAAAGAACGGAGGGAAGTTGATGAATCGAATCTGATTATTGAAGGAGACCGATTATGAAACACACATCTCTTCGTACAGCGGCAGTGGTGTTTAGCCTCGGCATAGTTCCCACCGCACTTGGAGCATACGGAGTGGAATCTCAATCTGCGCGGGATCCATTAATGGAGCAGTCGACAAACAGGATGGGCTTTGGATCTGATCAGATTGTGGAAGGCTCGAAAGTTACTCTCCAATATGTGGCGACCGCTCTCAGCTCGACCGTGACCGACTACGGCAATGTCAGTGAGTTTATTCAGGGTCGGCACGAGATCTTTCCAGCATTGGAGCGGGAAGTAATTGGAATGAAACCCGGGGAGGAAAAGAAAGTTGAACTGAGTCCAAGGGAAAGCTTTGGTCCTCATGATGACAGTAAAAAGATGACTGTCTCCAAAACACTATTGCCGTTGAGAGCGAAAGCAGGAGATGTCTTGCGGAATGATGCAGGAGAACTCGCCACTGTGGCGGAAGTAGGGGACGAGATGGCTGAGTTGGATTATAACCATCCGCTCGCGGGTAAGCCGATCGTGGTGCAGATTAAGATCCTCAAGGTCGAAAATCGGTGAGGCAAGTTTCGATCAAAGCAATGTGTTTACCTTTGCAGGGCGATCAGTGGCGAATCTTTTTGTGGCGGGTGCGAAACTAGGGGGTTTCCTAGTATGCCTTAATCTCAGATGCGGTACCATGAGGAACGTCAGAAGACGCGATGGGAACACGGCCTCAACGGACGCGTTGTGAACAAGCCGTGAACGCCATGGGAATTCTGAGGGACTAATCGTGCAAGCCCGGCTCCGAAAGGGGTCGGGCTGTACTCTTTTGACAACCTCTCAGTTGAATGCCTCACGGTCAACGGGCATTCCTTCAGTCTGATTGTTCATCGACAGATACCGAGTCTAGACAATAAAATCGTCTACCCCGCCCGCATCGGCTGGTTCTAATGTAGGCTTAATGCCTTGCTAATTTATTGTTATTAATATTCTTAAAACAGAACAGGAGGATTTATAAGGAGGCCATTGCATGACGCCCAAACAAATAGCGTTCACACGAGCGAGATGGAGAGGGCAATCAGTGGAAACATGCAGACATCTGTCGCTGGAGTTAGAATTTAATGACCAAGGTGAATCGACAGGCAACTATGTTTGCATTGTGTGTGGGGAACTTGTAGCCCAACGACCCCTAGCTGTGTGTACCGACGACGCCTCGCCTCGAACGAGATAGGCCGGTACCAACTTCTTTGGGCATCGGTTCCCCAAATGCCATACCTCTTTTTAACGTGAAGGGGGGATCCAGCAAAGGAGTGGATCATGACAGGTACAAATATTCGGGAGATCATCGAAGAAGAAGCACAAGTTCAGCGTCATAAGGAGGCTTTAGACTCGCTTGTGCGCATGCGTTCTAAGCTATTACGTGAGTCATTGGAAGCGCGCATGAGGCGCGCGCGGGACCATGGAGAATGGAACCATCTTTCTCAAAAAGAATGTGCTGGACATCATAAGGAGGAAAAGCTGTATTTAAAGTCGCAGGTCGATCGACTTCGACACGAACAAGCTCGAACCAAAGGGAAGTTGGCTGACCTCAGACGAGCGAAAACACAGGCGAAACTCATTCGGACCATAGAAGTCGCATCAGAGCGGAAACGTCACTGAAGCATTATGGGCTATGCATGACGCAAGAGTAGCCCCTCCTCCCCAACAAGCTATGTTCGTGCATGTGATTCTTTCAAAAGCACAGCCGCCCCAACCAATGGGCGTACAATGACGAGAGGACTCTGACACGCGCCGGAACATCGCCGGGAGGTTTCAGCCGGACGATCTCACCGTCAAGGAAGACCTCGAAGGCTGCGTACCGACCATCTTCGGCCTTGGAGCTGGAACGACAGATCTCGAAATGGCCGAGCGAGACGCCAAGCAGATTCAGCAACCACACACATTTCACGAACAGAAGAAGCCACTCCAATGACTGGGTCTCGCCGCAAGCGAACCAATGCGTTCAGGCCGGTACCAAGCTACATTATGGAGCCGCTCATCTCCTCTGTGACCGCTTCTCAGACGTAAATTGATCATGAGCCATACTCTCCTCGTCTAGGATTGTAGACATCTTGTGATCGACGGAGTCACGTTGACCCGAGTAAATCAGGCGTGCGCCTGCCTTGAAGGTGAGGTAGTACCAGATCCATTCAGACATCACACGGAATCGATTGCGGAATCCAATTAGAAAGAAGATATGGACGAAGCACCACAACAACCAGGCCCATGTGCCTGACAGGCGCAGCGACCCCAATTCAGCCACAGCCTTGGCTCGCCCAATCGTCGTGAGGATGCCTCGATTGGCATAGTGAAAAATCGCTCGTTCCGATGGTTGGGTTCGCCGTGCGATCACCGTTGCGACATAGCGGGCTTCCTGCATGGCGACGGGAGCGAGGCCGGGAAGGGTACGACCTTGCCGATCCCGGACTGAGGCGGCATCCCCGATCACGAAGATCCAAGGGTCGTCAGGACTCGTCAAGTCTGATCGCACGATGACGCGGCCGGCAGGATCCAACGGGACCTTGAGCGACTCAAGGAGCGCCGACGCCCGATTCCCTGCAGCCCAAATGACATTGGCTGTCTCAATGAATTGCCCCCCGATCAATACTCCCGTGGGACGGACATCTTGCACAGCAGTCTTGAGCAGGATCGTGACACCCATTGATTCGAGCGTGGCCTGCGCTTGTGCTGATAGGGGTCTGGAAAATCCGGGGAGAATTCTTTCGCCGGCTTCTATGAGAAAAATACGGACTGCCATGCGCTGCAACAAGGGAAAGTCCGGCAACATGGCGTGACAACCGATCTCCGCCAAAGCTCCGGCCAACTCCACACCAGTCGGTCCGCCCCCGACGATGACGAATGTCAGTTGCGACTGAGCGAGCGCCATGTTCTTGAGGCGTTCGGCGGTCTCAAAGGCGAGCAACATACGGGTACGCAGATTCAGCGCATCCGTGAGCGTCTTGAGACCCGGCGCGGACCGCTCCCACTCGTGATGACCGAAGTAGGACTGATGAGATCCGGGCGCGACGATCAGACAATCGAAGGGAATGGGGCTCTGTTTCGCCATATGCAGCAGTCGAGCATCACGGTCGATGCGCTGCACATCATCCATGACCACACGAACATTTCGTTGGGATCGGAAAACGGTCCGTAACGGCCATGCGATGTCGCCCGGTGATAGTGCTGCCGTCGCCACCTGATAGAGTAGTGGCTGAAAGAGATGATGATTCGTCCTGTCAATGAGCGTGATCTCGACATCAGCCTTCCTCAACGACTGGGCCGCCGTCACTCCTCCGAACCCTCCGCCGATGATGGAAACTCGCATGTGCTTCCTATTGGTGTCGCATCAACGGCAGGTGCATGATATCGGTAAAAAATCTCATCGTGCCGGTGAACACCTCTCCCTGGTTAGTTTATTCCGGCGCGCCTGAACGCTGTATATCAGATGGAGAAGGCCGCCCCTTCAGCGCTCTTATGAGTCATGCTTCGGACTCAAATGGACAGGCAATAACAAGGTCACGGTCTGCCGATCGTGCATGAAGAGGATTGTGGCTCATTGGATCGGAAACGAAATGATAATCCCTCCCAGCTCATGACTGTTATGACACGCGAAACAAAGCAAGGGAGACGGCCCTGTCTGCAAATATCGCCTTGAAAAAGGTTTGTCATCTCTTTAATGACTCCCGTATCGGGCTTTCGGGGTTCTGAGCCGCCGCTTCCAGTCTTCGATCCACCGGCCAATTTTTAATATATTGGCTGACCCAACCGTATACGCAGCCAGAGTCCGAGCCCCTGAATCTCCTCAACCCTCTTCAACATCGTACCTCCGTGAATAATTGTTGAGAGACTAGAGCTTTCCCTAGGACGGGCCGATGTAAGGTGTATTTTGCTGTGGAGTGTGGTTCTCACCATAGGTCAATTAGGCTATCGAAACAACTAACACGCCCGTTCACCCCGTTGATCTGTTCAGTGAACCATCGTTTCTGAAGGCCGGCTGCTGGCTATTGTCATCGCTGCATATCAGCCAGGTAGAAGGACACCGTCTTGACAGATTACTTTTTGAATTTTATGATTTCTGCTATCTCATGCTTCGTATAAGCTGATCGCCACATTAAAAGAAAGGCAGGTCACGCTATGTCGCTACGCAAAGAGGTGAAAGATTACGTTCGCTCGTGTGAACACCTGTTATCTGATGCGGCTCTCCCGGCCGCTGTACCGTTCTCCGCGGAAGAATGCGGGAGCATCGAGTACTACACTACGGAAGTCACGAAACTGATCTTGTCCAACCGCTGCCGAGATGAATCGATTGTCATCTAGGGATTCCCGACGGATGCGTAGCCGATAGGGTTTCAAGATAAAGGACTGGCACTCGGAGTGTCCCTCTGGCTGCAGAAGTAAGGGCGGTGCGTATCATCTAT
Source organism: uncultured bacterium (assembly GCA_965233175.1). Classification (GTDB taxonomy): domain Bacteria; phylum Nitrospirota; class Nitrospiria; order Nitrospirales; family Nitrospiraceae; genus Palsa-1315. Next base: position 67,525 of record CBDDRW010000122.1, on the reverse strand, counting down.
CTCTTCCGTTCTTGGGTTGCGGCTGCTGATTAATTCGGAATCTCTGGCTCGACAAGCCTCGCCAAGTTTAGTAACGATTCCTGCCATCCGAGATAGCACGCCTCCAGAGGAATGGCATCGGGTAGGTTCTCTTGAACGATGTGCAACTCGGTTCCAACGGACACTTTTTTCAGTGTCACCGTGACCAAAATCTCGCCTGGGAGGTTCGGATCATCGAAGACATCCGTGTAGCGCAGCCGTTCGTTCGGAACGAGCTCGCGATATTTACCGCCGAATCCGACAACCGTTCCCGTGGTGAAGTTCGTGAACGACATCCTATAGGCACCTCCAACTCTGAAGTCCATTTCGCGCACCTTTCCCGTGAAGCCATTGGGCGGCAACCATCGCGCCATGGCATCCGGTTCAGTAAAAGCTCTATAGATCTTCTCGGGCTTCGCGGCCAAGACTCTATGCAGGCGAACAGTGTTTGTGGTGGACATGAACATTTCTCCTTTCTATGAATACGAGATCCAAATAGCCGCCACGTACCATTCGGCTGGCGATGGACGACCTCGATCGCATACCCAGCATCGGCTGTGGGCCAGATACCTTCCACTCCGTGGACATCAGCGCGATACATCAGTCTCAATGATCTGTCTGATGGTGAAATCAAACGGGCACAGAGATTTTATTTCGTCTTGTTAAGCGACAGGACGTGTTTTTCACCTTCCACCTCGTTTACGCTCGCCTCAATACGATTTCCTGGACTGATCTGTCCTTTCATCTGAGTACTTAAATCGATATGGAGAAGCACTTCCTCACCGTTGGTCTTTTTGAGAAGGAGGTTTGCGCCATTTATGTGCAATATTTCTCCCGTGACAGTGTGGAGACCCTGCTGGGGTTTTTCGCCGCATTTCACGGGATCGGGTTGCCGCCCCGGTATCTCAGCACATGGGTCAAACATCCTATACTCATCCGCCTGGGTGCCATCGGACAGACTCAGGCACAACACGAGATCACACGATACGACACCGATGATTTTTGGAATAGATACCATCGGGACCTCCTAGATTTAAGATCTCTTTCCCGCTTCCCCGTATCTATGTCATCGCTCCGTCCTCCCCCCTTCTCCCCAACCACGGTAATACCTCTCGGGGGGAAAGAGACAATCGCCACCAGCGGTTACGGGAGTGTTGTTTCTTCATCTGAATCCTCAATGGTCACGATCTGTAGCGAGACCAAGATCGGTTTGCCTGCCAGTGGATGATTGAGATCGAGCAGGGCCTTCTCCGGCAAGATCCTGATAACCTTCGCAGTGGTGCCTGCGGGATTCGCTACGGTGTCGCCTTCCCGAGCTTCAAGGGGTAACTCGGCTGGCGGAATGGTTTGAATTTTGGTTTCATCGTACGGGCCAAAACCTTCTTCCGCCGACAGAGGAAACGATGTGACCTCTCCTGGATGCATGCCCGCGATCCGCTGCTCTATCCCGGGCGGGATCGTATGCTGGCCTTGGACGAACTGCTCGATATCGCTGTAGGTCGTGGTGGGACTATCCCCAGGTGTGATTTGAAACCACACTGTCACCTTCGCTCCGTTTTGCACTGCCTTCTCACTTGTGAGAGGGGAAAATGCCTGCAGACGATTGACAAAGAATCCTGCCCCTAAGAACAGGATGAATCCAATCACACTGATGAGGAGGTATCGTATGGAAAGCATGTGGTCCTCCTTTCCTATGAATCAGTAAGAACCCATCGTTCAATCCTAGAGTTTGGTTACCCGCAAATCGCCTGCCATCGATGAGGCCATAGCGCAAGCAGGAGATTCGCTAAACTGTCAGGCAGTTAGAGAGATATTCCGACAGGAGACAGAATGTGGTCGTCTCCTGTCAGAGGAACATGTTGTCCACTGATGGACACTCTATCCTCGCATGGTGTTGGTGACGTGGGGAAAAATGCGCCGGAATACGATGCTAGAAGGATCAGAGAGCAATGCGTGTGAGGCGAGGACAGGTGAGCGGTCCATCGCGGACTGGCTTTTACCACACGCCCTTCCATGGTACGTTGAAATCAGGTGTTGGTTGCATTCTCTAGTAAACGGACACTTGGCGTATTGCCGTTTGTAGACCTGCCGTGCCAGCTTTTATAGATCCGCGTCGAGTTGCCGAACCTGTTCAAAGGAGAGGAGAGATCTCCTTGAACAGTTCGAGCATTCTCGAAAACTTATCACGCCAGTGAGAGGGTAGGACGTGGTCCTACGGTACATTCAGCCAGGATTGTTTTGACTAGGCCGTATTGGTTTCGATGTCCATTCCCAGCCCTATCCAAGCCCGCAACAGATCGTGTCGCGTGATCGAATAGGCCACCTTCCCTTTCATTATGACCGGCAGGTTGAGGAGTCGTTTCTCTTCCATGATCTTCACAGCTTCATCGATGCTCGTGTCAGTGGTCACTGAGATATGCTCCTTGGCCATGACATCCTCTGCCGTCAACTGATTCAAGTCCTTCTTCGCTTCAAGTACGCGAAGAAGATCAAACTCGCTGACGAACCCGATGAATTCGTCCTGGTCATCCACGACCGGAGCCCCCGGCGTGTGCGTAGCCAGTAATTCGACGGCGACTCCCATCGCATTCTTCTCTCGGCGAAAAACAAGATTGTTTGTCGCATGAATCTGTCCGACAGTCTTGAATCCTCCATCGGGAACACCCGGTCTCACTAACGTCGCCATGGCTACCCTCCTCTAGTAGTGATTGGTAGAATTCGATCGCCTCAACGAGCACCAATTGTATCGTTTCCCCAGTGTCTGCCCAGCGAGGTCTGGATAAGCTGAACAGCCCCCTTCCACACTCGACTTCCTTGATTCATCGCATCTCCAAGGAAACTGGGGGCGACGAATGTCATATGTACCTCACTTTCTCGATCATCAAAGCTAGGTAAGTTCCTAGGCCCGGAAATGCTCCTGGAAGCGCATAGGTATAAAGATACGTGTTCTTGGGCTCCCCTACTTCATCAAGAAGACTGATGGTAAGGAAGCGGTGTTGCAACACATTCGAGACCACTGAACGTGGATCAATCTCTACACAGTCCGTCAAACTCAAACCGTTCGTCGAAGCAGAAAGTTTGTAGGCTGATCCATGTCGGCTCTGTGTCCAGAAGATCAATGAGATGAGGACTGTGCGGCGCCCCTCCAGAGGGAGGAACGGAACGACTGGCTCGGTCACAGTCACGTCGGACCGGAGGCGTATCGAGCTATCACGTTTTACCTGTCTCATGTAACATGACTTCAAGGTGCAAGGCGATCTTTGCCAGCTTCATGCGAGATTATGTCTGCGTGAAGGCATCACGGAAATCTTGAAGAGAGGAATGTCATGTTTAACATCACATCATGTTCCGATGCTGAATCTATCACCACCTCCAATGAAGGGGACCGTACGCCTCGCCTCCTGAATGGCATATTCAGACGAGGGAATCTGATTGTATTGATCCTATTGCTCTGTGGGGTAGCGGTGGCGCAGGCGCAAGACAGTCTTGAAAACTTGCAGAAGAGAAAATCGATGGCCGAGGCAGAGAAAGCGGCTATAGAAGCGGAGATTGCACGCGATGAGGCTCGGAAAAAATACAATGAATCGTTGAGTCCGCTTGATCCGGCACAGAAGGCGAAAGATGAAGCTGCGGACCCAGCCTACTCAACCAATGCAATCCCGGATGCCAAAAATGCGGGATCCACCGTCCCCAGCCTATGTGTGCAATGTCTTGAGGCGGCTCAGGAAGAGTCGAAAAAGTGCCTTGCTGCGGCCATTAGTCAGGAGGACAAAAAGTCTTGCCTGGAGAAGAAGGACACACGAGTGAAGAGTTGCGATACTGGTGAGTGTAAAATCGAACGGGCGCAGAGCGGCATAAAAAGTGACATCTCCCCTGAGAGGAAATAGATTTCATCCTTGTCACTTCGGTTCCACAACGTCGAAGCGCAACCCACTCGAGCCTTCACCACGACCAGGCCGCTTACGCCGTCCAATCCAGAGATGGGTGGAGCCATCGACCCAACGACTGTATTGATACGACCGCGTCACGCGTGCTCCCTCGCGGGGGACTTCCTCATCCTGCAAGAACAGCTCATGGCCTGGATCCAAAATAAGACCTTGAGGTTTAAGTATCCCTTCAACTATGCCATCCTGAATACGCGGAAGCGCGCCACATTTCAACCGAATCGATGCGCCATCTTGTACGGGAAGCAGCGGGACCCAGTAGTCAGGGACGCTTGTGCCGAGACGATAGGTCAGAGAAGTAGCCGTCTGCGATTGACCGTTGGGAGTGGCCTGTTCTTGCCGCCGTCGCGTCTCTTGAAACGTTTCGAACTGGTCAAGCGGCCTCCCGGTCTGACTTTCCACCACACGTTCAACGGCCCAGGCCATATTGGCCATTTCATCACGGAGAAAAAGAACCTCTTCGACCGCCGCACTTTCAAGACTGACACCGAGAACCGGCGGCAAAAAGAATAGGTCTTGCGATGCCAAGTCAACCGAACTACTCTCGGTGCTGTTTGGATCACGAGACAAACAAAACATGCGCCACGGTGATGCGGCTCCATCCACCTTCGTGGTATGAGGAATGAGCATTCGCTCACCAAACGTGTTGGTCACAATCAACGATGACACACGACAGAGAGATCCCACAGGGATCTCCACCGGCACCACAAACCAATCGTTGCCATAGACTAAAGCAAATTCAACAAGAAGCAGCCGGGCAAGATCATGAGGATTCGCGTCCACCTTAGCAAAGTTGACTGACGCATCTTCAAACTCCCACAAACGAGAAGCAGGCATGCCTCGAAAGGTCACCGGTGTGGGAAGAAAGACGGATGTCTGCGATCTCACTTCATGTGCCGCTCCGAGAGACACTGATGGATTCACCACGAAGGAAAACCAGTCCAAACGGCCTTCGAGATATTCCGGCGCACAGAGCGACACTTCACCTCCAGACATGTTGCCCGAAACCGCGAAGGCATACTCAAGTCGCTCTTTGACCCAAGACGTCTGCTGATTGGTTTGACTAAAAAGTCCGTCAGACCAATCCAACCACGTTGCCATGACCTGAACGACTCGTGCCCGGACATTCGCCGGAATGCCGGTAGTCGGTGCTTCTTCGAACAGGGCTTCGAGTCTCCTGTTCTGGCGGAGTGGAGCCAGTTTGGCGTAAAGTTTCGCGCCATCCACCACGCGAGTCGCCATGATATTTACAAAGCGAAGACTCTCCCCGTCGATATTTCGCCGCTCATCCGCAGTCGGTGATTGCAGCCCATAGGCAGTCAGAAATATGTTGCGGCATGCGATCTTGGCTTGTGACTCCAAACCCTGGGCATCAAGAAGCCGCAAGAAGTGCAGCCCAGCTTCAGCTGAAAGGCGGAAGTTCAGTCGGTCCCCACGTGAGATAGGTTCCCGCTCAACCAGAGCCTCGAGTGGAAGCGTCATCGGAGAATAATCGAGGGCGTTGTTTTTGGCGTGCGTGGGATTCGCAGGCAACGGGCCAGGAAGATACCGGCTGATGGGCGCATGTTCCATGACGACATGGGCGGCTGCCGGCGAGCCTGCGTCATCGCCTGCAAATTCTCCAAACTGCCACTGCCGAGCTAACAGCCATAAGGGATCATGGAGACGGGCCTGCAACCCATCTTGCATCTCTCCATGCTTCTCCCCTTGCTCCTCTGGATACTGTGTTCGGGGTTCCCATTGCACAATCGAAGGCATCGGTATTCTCCTCTTTAGCAGGATGCTGAAAAAGTCGCTCTTCTTACCCGCCCAACCCCGGCGCGCCGAGACGCGCCTTTTCCCATGCGGCGTTCTCGTGTCGCTCAGAGGCTCGAAAGCACTGGAGGGTATTTCCGTTCGCCAAGATCCATTTCTACGGGCGAACGGCCACACAAAGTGTGGATGGTACCTCCTCGCCTCTTCGCTCGCTACGGCCTTGCCCGCGGAACGGCACGTCTTGGCGCGCCGGGGTTGGGCGGGTGAGAACCGTGGCCTTTTTGAGCATCCTGCGATTATTTTGCTATCACCGTCATATGTAAAATTCCGGTTGCGCTTTATGTATAAACAGAGTTTTTCCGCAGCCTCTTTAGATCATCGCGGCGCGTGTGAAGTCGATGGCATCGGCATCGAAGAACAGTACTGGCCGGCAGACCTTCCCTGCGCGATCCCATGTCGCGCGCCCATCGAACAGGGTAAACGCCATGCCATTGATCTCCCGACCTTCCAAACCTACGAGCTCCACCGGCACCTCTAATCGCAGCCATTGTCCGGCAGGCGGTAACGGTCCCATACAGCGACGGCTTGTTGTTCCATCAGCGCCCCAAGCAATACGGTTTGCTCCCCAATACGCGCGATGCTCCCAGGTTCCGTCGTTCCACTGCAGCATCACTTCGCTCGGCAGGTTCTGAGGGTCTATATAGACATATGCAAAAAGAATTTCTCCTGCGCTCACCGGCATTGGAGAGCCGGAGCCCTGAAAGAAATGTTGATGCATCCCTCGAACGAGCGCAGACTGATGCGCAACGGCCCCAAAGAAAGGAAGCGGATCGGTGTTCACCCAGTTCCACGGTTCTCCATCGCTGAATGGTGTCGCTCCTTCCGGCAACCGATCTTCAATCCATACCCCTTCGGTCCATCCGTCAAGAGACACCGCACGGGCCTTCGCAAGATCCAGCGTTTCGTTGAGGGTTGACGAAAGCATGTCGAGGTCCCAGACGGCGCGAGTGTCATCAGAGGGGACGGCGATGAGAACCGCCTGAGGCGCGCAGGCACTCGGCTGATCATAATGGAAAGTCAGGCCGGTGATTTCACTTTGGCTCGGCACCACTTCAACCCATTCGTCAATGAGGAGCCCGGCCAACGGCTGGTCGAAGCGGATCGTGGGCTCCAAAGGGAGATGAGCGACCAGTGAGAGACGGCCACCAGGAATGCGTTGATCCGGCGCTGTCGGGAGTGCGATCCAGCGATCGTGCGGTTGATAGGGAAGCTGCCCGATCTGCAGAGTCAACCCTGTTCCATGACCCAGCGCGTCAGCATACATCATGGCGGTATCCAGTCGCCCCACTCCTTCGCGCACCCGCGCGGAGCGTTGGAACCAGGTCATCGCGGCAAACGGGTCGTTACCCTGAAGGGCGAGGCTGTCACCAAACGTCTGAGTCAGATCCTGACTATTCACTGGAGTGATCCGAGGCACCATACGGAAATCGGCCCCTAAGATCTCTTTGACGCGCTTCTCATCATATTCTCGCTGAGCCTCACTTGCCGCATCAGCCGCAGCCGGCAGCTTCTCGATCCGGTCCAGTCGCTGGCGCACTTCCTTTTCAACCGATTGTGCTTGGATCAGCAAGGCCCTTTGCGTTTCAGGAATATCCTCCGTGGCCGAAAGCGGGAAGGCGCCCTGAATCCCAAAGGACGCCATCCGAACGAGGGATGAGCGAAGGGCATCTTGGTTCGGAACGTCTTCCCCTCCATCTCGAGGCAACAAGGCCTGCAGAATTGCCTGGGCCTGGCGCAACGCAGCAACGAGACGATCCACTCGAACGGTGAACTCACTTGCGTCGACCTGGGACAGGGCGGGCGCTTCCGGTAATGACAGGTCTCGCCCATCGATTGCTCGAGCACCAGCTATCAGCTTTCGAATAGTCCTCGCAACCTCGACCAGTTCACCAAGGCTGAGAATATCCGCAGGCCAAGCCGGATCACGATCGAAACTGACACGCGCTTCAGCCTCATGTGAAATGCCATCAGGTCGTGTGAGCGACAGCTGAGCGAGCAATCGTTGTTCAAGTTCAGAACGTTGTGCCTCTTCATTGCCTTCGACCATGAATACGACGTCGAGTGGAGAGAGTTGCAACCGGTTCAGTGAAAGTTCAGTGGAATGCAACACCCTATCCGTCTTCTGCTCCACATAGGCTGCTCGACAACGAATCTGCTCTGGATCTCCCAGAAGTGTGGCGACCCAGCCATTCAAGAGCGGTTCCGCCTGTGCGCGCACAGGCATCTCATTCGTGTTCCATTTTGCCAACACTCCTGATGCAGCAATATCCGGGCTCATCGAAAACAGGACTAGTACCCGATGAGTCAGACCGATCCCAGTACGCGGTGTCCGTACAACTTCCAGTTCCGGCGGAGGCATTTCGCCGGTTGCAATCGCATCCAGCGTCGCGCCCGCACGAAGCGGGTTTCCCTGTACGACGTGGTAGACGCTTTCTGCGACTATGACGTCACTCACTGCATCCACCATCTCATCCAGTGCCTGCAACTGTGCATCGAGGTGCGTGAACTCCTCACTGTTTGGGGCGGGAAAACCTAGGGAGGCATGTCCGAATGGGATCGTCGTCGCATCCCACGACTGTGCCGGAGGTTTGCGCTGCTTGCCAGCTTTCCACCGCCGCTGCAACTCCAACCCGTCCACGACATTGTTGGCAGACAACGATTCGAGCGCGTGTTCCCATTCTCTGCTCAACAACTCACCGAACGCCGCACGAGCGGCGGTCAGGTCACCCTCAGCCTTTCCACGTGTCCCTTCTCTATTCACAGCCAGACGATCGAACTCTTTCGCGGCAGCATCATGTGTGTCAGCTTCTGCCTGAGCCGCCGAGATAGAGGCCTGATTATTTCGATCATTGAGTGCATTGACTCTGGCCTGAGCCGCGTTGCGAACCCCAACCCGTTCTGTGAATTTACTCCGAGCGAGCACAGCGTCACGGGATGCCTGTTGCTGTTGCCGCTGCGTATCACGGAGCTGACTGTTCCATTCTCGAATTTCTCCTTGCTCGACGACGATCACGTTGAAATTAATCGAGGAGCCTGATTTGGGATGGACACCGCTCCGAGGCTTGGCAACCATCAAATCGGCGATACGTTGACTCAGCCCAGCAGCCGCACCATCCGCCGCATTCGCCTCGTTCTCAAAAGATGTGATCGCATCGATCTCGACTTGATAGCGTTGCCGCTCGCTCTCCCGCTGTGCTTTGAGAATCCGAGCTTCTTGCGCTCGCGCGGCTGCTTCTCGGCTTTGCTCGTACAACGCACTGACTTCCTTGAACAGCGCTTCTGCCTGTCTCACCTTGTCAGTGGCTATCGCCAGCGCGTCATCACTCTGTAAACCGGCTAAGGCTCGGAAGGGAAAGAGGTACCGGTCCAATCCCTTGTCGTGCAGACCCCGTTCAAATCGATAGCCCAACAATGCGCCTACTGACTGTCCCTGCCGCACACCATCCAAGATCCATTGAGCTCGGTGGACTCGTTCAGATGAAAGGTCCACAGCGAGTGGTTCACCATCCCCTTGATCCTTATGCGACAAATAGCCACTGCGGAGCACCGCCGCAGTGGCCGCATGGGTCAGTGACGGGGTCTGGAGGAAACCCTTGTTACTCTCTGAAACAGTGAGTGGCCCTTTCGTATCTCCCGGTGGAGCAGGCACCTCTCGAAGGGCCGGCCCTGGGTGAAGATCGACCACCCAGCCATACCCACCGAGGCGAAGGCCTTGGGGGCGTTGTTGACGCATGGTCGTCAGTCGTTTTGTGGCCAAGGAAGTCGTCCACGCATCGATCCGATGGGTACAGAGATCCAATGTTTCAGCCATCAGCGATTGGAGCACCGCCACCGTTTGCCCCTCAAGCTGCATGAGGCTTTGCTGAAAAGCCGTGCGCTCAGTCGCTGAGCGAGTCGCCATCAACAGGGCAACTTGGCGAAGAAAGAGATACAGCAGTGGATGCGGCCGCGGAGCGTTCCTCGCGTCCCAGTTCTGATACCGCTCTTCACGAATCGTGTCTGCGTTACTCTGTCGAAGCAAATCAAGATACTGAGGAACCGGCGGCACGGTCAGCGCAGGGTCATCGGACGCCATGGACGAACGAAACAATCCGAGTAATGTGCCGGTGGATGATGATGGACGGATGTCGATCTGTGGTGTCAACACATAATGACAGGAACTCGCCTCCTGACGAAGCAGCGTCGGCATATCGATCCCCTGTGCGATATGAGGCGCGCTCTTGGCATAGAGAGTCCAGATTCTCCACAAGGCGCGAAGCCCCCTTACAAGAGGAAGATCGACAGCAGCCCCATCCACCGACCTCCAGCGAGTCAGAGAAGCAGCCGGCAGCAGCCCATAGGGTTGATTGCCGACGCGGATCGACGGATAAGGGCCACGAGCGTAGACGTATTGCATCATGTGCTCATGCACGAGCGCAGTATCCGGCTGGCCGGCCAGCTGTCGAAGGAATGGACTATCCAAAATGGGCCAGAGTGCTTGGTGCATCGCTTGGGCGACAGACTGTTCCGTTTCATCGGCACAGTGCAGATGCGCGAAGACCTGTCGGGAGACCCCCAGCGCAGAGGCCACCACCTGGCCATTTGAATCGGCGTCAGCTTGAGCGAGAGACTCATCTCTTTCGACTTCGTAGCTCAGGTTCTCCGGTCCGTCCCCGGATGCCAACCCCGAGGATACTTCGGTCGTATTGTTGGTAGCCGTGTACTGCGGGACGAACGCCAAACCCTGAGTGTAATGCTGCGCATCGAGGAGGTCGGCCAACCGGCCTCCCGACACCGTGGAATCGAGTGATGACTTGACACCGACCGCAACCACCCGCTCAAAACCGCCTTGAAAGAGATCGCCGGCAAGAGGAATCCGAAGTCCCATACCGACGGCAACTGCGGCCTGAAAATCGATCATCCACCGCATACCCTCATCCACAGGAGGCAATCCATCACCCATGATCGTTGCGTCGGCTTGCGGCGCCGGTCCAACCGGCAAGGAATCGGGAATCGGATCGCCCCAGAACGTAAAAACCGGGCGATCGCTCCGATAGCCCGTGACGACCCAGCGATCCGGAAGCACCGTTGTCTGTGGAGCGCGAGTCCACGTGTCATTGCGATGGCCGATGGGCTTAGTCTGGGAAGGGTCGAGGGCATGGGCGATCCAGGCAGCCCGCTTCGCCCCGAACCGATCAGCCAGCTGTTGCCACGCCGCCTTTTTTTTCGGGATGTCGTTGCCGGCAGAGGTCGTGTGTTGCCAGAATTGCCTGCCCCAGCGTTCTTCCCCTTCTGTCAGGCCAGGTTCGTGGGCATCGATATGGATGTCATCGGGATAGATGCGAATGAGCAATTCTCCGTTCCCATTCTCACCTTGCTTCGATACGAACCGGGTTTCTAAACGAACCGGGAGTAAAACCAACGGGTGAGTCGTCTGCACCATACCAAGAAGGCAGGCTGTTGCGGCATCACGCGCCGTGCGATGTTCTTCGACTCGACTGGCAAGATCAGAGACCTGTTTCTGTGCCCTCTCCGCTGCTGCCTGAGCGCCGGGGATTTGACTATTGACCGTCGTCAGCTCTGCTTGTAGTCGGTCCCGCTCTCGTATGAGCTCATCCCTCTTATGACGAGCATCCTGAGCGCGGTCGAGGGCCTGATCATAGACCGTTTGAAGCGCTTGAATCCTTCGCCTCCATCCGGCAATGACAGCGGGCTTCGGAGGAGGAGAACCAGGATCGTTCCCAAAGTCTGTAACGATCTTCACCTTACAGTCCTCCTTCAATCTGCGCCTTCAGCTCGCTCAATCGATCGACAGCTACCGCATCTGCAGCCTGAACCGCAGTTTCCGCGGCAGGAAGCTGGCTCGTCACCGTAGCCAATCCGGTCACAAGCTCATCGCGACGTCTCAGCAATGACGAGAGAGTCGCATCTGCCTGTGCGGACACAGCTTGCGCGATGGCTAATGCATCTTCCAACTCCATCACACGCGTGGACAATGTGGCTGCGACCTGTTCCAAAGCCTTGCGGTCCATGGGCTCTCGATCGATCTCCTCGCTGAAACGCACAAGGTCATTGAGTTTCTGGCGAGCAAGGGACGCTCGATCATGGGCCGCAACAAGGGATTGATTCACTTGCTCCAGGCTCGCCTCCCCTTGAGCCACTTGAGCCTCGGCTACCTGTACGCCGGCTTGCCCTTGAGCCACGCGGGCATTCAACTCGTTCAGACGAGCATGCGCCCCATTCGCCTCCTCTTGGGCTTGAGTCCTTTGTTGAATCAACACACCATGTTGCCGTTTCCAAACTTTCCATGCTGGATTGGGGCGAACGGGACGAGTCAGCGGTCCCTCGACGTCTGGCCGGACAATTGGTTCAACTCCTCCAATGACTTGCGGTGGCTCATGGGCCTCATGTTCTGAGATCCGCCGATCGAGATCGATCACGGCCCGATCAGCCGCCGCCACTGCCGCATCGATCGCAGGGCGCTGAGATTGAAGTGTCGTCACCGCATTCCGAGCAGCTTCCGCTTGCGCTTGTGCCGTGACCAGCGCCTGCCGCTGAATGTCGACTTGGGTCTTAAGACTCGTGACCGCTGCATCCGCAGCTTGGATTTCGGCCTGTGCGCGTATCTGTTCCTGTTGTAAGTACGGCATGGCTCTTCCTATGAACCCTTCAACCACGTTCGTGCATGGACTGCAACTCTGAACGGTCGCTGCCTGGTAATACTCGCCATGTGAGCCGAGTTTTTCCCCCAAAGAACGTGATCGAGAGTCTTGGATCGCAACAGGCCGTCGAGGGGAACATGGACCAATTGCTTCAACGCCTGTTCATCCGTGACCAAGTGGCCCCACGATAGATCGCTCCAACGTTCAGGCGCGCCGCCGAACGCCGTCGCCACATCCAAACCAAAACGAGATTCGGTTGGTTGCTGCTGGAGCACGAAGAACCAGCCCGCATGCCCGTTGGCTCGACTGTCGGCGCCACGCACTTGTGTATCCGTGAGAGGAAACCCCAGCATGGTGACGTCAGGCGCGCAGGTCGCTCGAAACATGGGATAGCGCTCCTCTGTTCCCAGCTCTCGTCGCGTCCCGTTGGCAGACCAGACGGCCTCCGCGGCATAGACAATCGCGCGTGGATAGCGACGCAATAAATCGCCACGAATCAGCAATACCATCTGGCCCTCGGCACTGCCCGTCCCTGCTTGCTCGCCCAAGTGCGCGGTCTCTGCCCATGCAGTAATTGGCGCGATATCCTTGAGCCCTTCCCGCTCTTCCGGCGTTGGAACGGGCACACGCCCTTGGATATCCCAGAACTGTCGGAAATAGGTGCCTCGTTGATCGGTGGGAAAACCACGCCAGAGAAGTTCTCGCCCCATCTCGTGATTCAGCCCCACCAGATAGGCTTCGATAAAGCGCGGATTGGTTTCCAAGAGTGTAATCGTATTTGGAGGAACCTGTTCCATCCCCGGCAGAAGCTGGTCTTGAAAATAATCTCGTAACGGCTCATACATCGGTTGAGGAAACTCAGGAGCAAACCGGATGAGGTCTGTACTTTCAGCGTTGGGAATGTCTCGCTGAACTGCCGACAGCACCGTGCCGCGAGAATCGAGCTCGTGCAGCACCCGCTCCTTCACGGTCTGAAGCCTGACGATTGCTGCGCGCATCAGATGTTTTCCGTCCGATGCCGGCAGCGTAGCCGAGATACTTGCCAGATGTAAGGTCTGCCGTTCTGCTGGTGCGCCGAACGCCTTGGCCAAGGTGGCGAGCTGATGAAGCTCGCGATGCAGAGATCGTCCGGAAGACGGAGTCCCACCCCTCTCAATCACGATCGGCTCCACAGTCTTGGGCAATCGCCGTGCGACTGGACGACGAGAACGGGTGACTCGACGAAATGCCGCCGAGACTAGAGGAGAACTAGAGGCTCCTGATGCACGAAGCGGCAGAGCATCGTTCACCAGGCTCTTGCGATGGATCGGTCCCGTCATCTGCAGAAACCGGCTGAACGGCAACGGTTCGAAATGTTTTTTGCTCAGCACTTGGCCGACGGCTTCGGACAACTGCGCTCGCTTCAGTCGCTGATTATCCTGCTCATGCCGAGCCAGTTGCTCCCAGGCCGAGGCCATGAGTTGTTCTTGTTCGAAACGAATCACCTGTGTGCCAAGCCCAGCCGCGACCCTGGAACGTGGATCCATATTCAGTTCGCGAAACCACTGAGGGGGATCGCTTCCGGCCGGAACCACTCGCTGTTTGGCATACCATTGCCCATAGAGTGGCGGGCCAACAAGACCACTCTCACCGCCCGATAGCGCCTGTTCAGCCGGCGCATTCAATATGTTCCGAAGCGCAGTTTGAAATGCGACGCGTGCCTCATTCGGCCAGACGGTTGGCTCAGTGTCAGGTGTGCGAAGCGCGCCTTCAAGTCCAAGCTCCGAACCTGATGCATTCGCCAACAGTGCCGGCATCCCCCAGCCAGGGACACCGATATGCATGGGACGAAGGCCAATGGTGGATGGAAGAATTCGTGGCTCAAGCCGGCGAGCCAAGGCTTCAAAATCCCCACCCACTCCCGTACTAAATTCCCAAAAATAATAGACCGGAAGCTGGACGGGATCATTTCCTAAAGTACCTGATCCAGATACCCAGGCTGGACGCGACGCTCGCTCGTCTTCAACTGTTACCGGTTCTCCCAACCCGGCCTTCCTGCCCACATCGAACGTTGGGACGAGGCAGGCATGGTAGGCCGTATTCGGATCGAGACGGCGCGGACAGAGTAATCTGGACAGGGTCCGTTCCGGACTCTTCTTGAGAAACTCTTGCACCCTCTGCTTCTGGGCCTTCTCATTCAGAGTTGGATCCATTATTCGTGTACTGCCTTCAACAATCTGTGCGTGGGCCCAAGCCCATGCTTCCGTCAGATTTGGGAGCTCCTGTCGTGGACAGGTCAATACCGGCAAAGGTTGCGCGGGATTCGTGGCAATGGATGCCCCTTCTTTCCGTACCACGACCAGACAGAGCCAGGGTTGAAGATGTCCAGCTGCATCGGCAGCAGCCGGGGTAAATAGCCAGGGAAAGTCAGGTCGATCGCATTCAATCAGCGGAAAGTAATTGGGTTCAAAGTCCGTCGAGAAATGATGTGGTTCTGTCCGTATCACTTCACGCTGATCGATTCCCACAACATCCCCTGGCCCGTAAAGCCGCACGGGGACATCAATGGCGTTGCTACTGTTCACTCGAATTCGGATCGGCACGGCCAAATGTCCATCTTGGGGCGTCATTCCACTCGATGCGGTGGTCCACCCCGCGTGCAAACCTTGACGCAGCCATGAAAAGAGCCGTGCAACGGCATGAGTCGATGTGGATTCTGGCACAGAGTCTCCTTCTCTTATCTCTTAGACGACGAGCTCTCCGGTAGTCTGTCGAGTCCGGCCTCTTCGGCGGATAGCGGCTTGACCGGCCGCGCCGGTGATGACCACCGCCTCCAGCACCGTGGCCGTCATCGTATAGCGCGGGCGTGCGGGGGCCGGCGGTTCCGGGGCCTGCCCCGGCACCAGCAGCTCGGTCTCATAGGCGATGGCGTCATCGACCACCGGATCGTAGGCATAGGCCACGGTCTCGCTCCCCAAGCGCAACCCCGCCTCCTGGGACTCAAACGAGGGCCGCGCCAACTTCTCCTCATCTCGCATCTCCTGATACTGCGCCACCGCAAACGCTTCGTGCACCGGCGTGGTAGCCAACGGTAGATTTCCCGTCGCCTGGTCTGCACGGATCGCCTGCAGCGTAAACTGCCGCTCGCCCCGCACCGGCGCACTCCCCACTTTGTCGATGACGCGATTGAGCGGCACCACGCGCTGCCGCACCGTCACCTCCGCCAACGGATGCACGAACAGGATCGCCCCGCTCCCCGCTCGATCCCGGAGCGACACCAACGGATGCTCCCCGCGCGGGAGCGCCCCACTCCAGCTGCGCGCATCCTGCACCGCCGCCACGACTAAGGCCCGCACCTCGAGCGGCGCGGGTACCGGCGGCGGGACATCCGGCCCAAACTGCCGCTTGAAATCCACGGTGACTTTGAAGAACCAGATCTTGATGGTCGCTTTGCCCTGGATATGCCAGGGCGTGGGCCCGGAGAGCCGCCCCTCGAAATGGATCCCCATCAACAGCCGCCCGTGATACCGCAGCGCAATGCCCGCGGCGAGATCGACGACGAAGGCGAAGGGCGCCAATTGAAACAGCGCATCGAACCCCAGGTAGCCGTCAAAGCTGAACCCGCCCCCGGCGGCGTGTAACTCCACCCGCGCCCCAAACTGCACCGTGTTCGAGGTGAGGGCCAGATAGGCATCGCACCGGAGCCGCAAATTGTCACTATCCGAAATACTCAGCGCGAGCCGCTTGAGCTTGGGAAAATCTGCGGGCGCAGCAAACCGCGGATGAAACCCGCCGATGGCCAGCACAAATCGGGGTTGCTTGCCCCAGTTCGCCCGCAAGGCCATCTCGCCGGTGAGGGCAAAAGCCAGAATCCGCGAGTCGTAGAGGACGGCGTCGAGCGACACCTCCCCGCGATTGAAGTCAATCACGCCGATGGCATCCATCCGCACCCGGACCACGGCATGGGCTGCATCGGGCAGCATGGCCAGCAGGCGCCCCAGAATGATCAACCGCACCGGGGCGGGGAGTTCCAGAATGAGCGCGAGTTCGAGGGTCAAGATCGTGGGGGTGCCCCACCCGATGATGGCCATCGGACCAAACAGGAACCGGTTCGGCGCGGGAGGAAACACCGCGCGCAGGTCGCTCACAATCTGCGGGGCGTTGCGGATGGGGTCCTGCGGAAAGAGTACCGAACCTAACGTCCCTTGCTTCAGCCCGTTCCGCAATACATCCACCCGCGCGGTCCGGTTCACGCCCAGCAACCCCCCGATGCCGGTCAACGTGAAGCCGAGTCCCAACTGAATGGGCGCAAAGCCTTCAGCCGAAATCAACACCAGCAGCGAGTAGCCCTTCGCGCCACCCGGCAGGCGCGTGGTCAGCAGTCCGATCGCCTTGACCGCAATCGTCTCTGCTACCTCCAACTGTATGATCCCGCTGTATTCGGCGGCCTGCGAATCAAACCGCAAATACCCGCCCCCGACCACCACCGGCGTATCGATCACCACTCCCAGCCCGGTCGGGGGCTTGAAACCGAGGTCGAGGTTAGCTACACCGAGGTTGCCCCCTCCTGAAGGGAAACGCAGCGCGGCTGTGAATCCCACACGCTCTACGGTTGCCGTAATAGGGCCAAGCTTGATGGTCGCAGTGGTGGCAGCAACAAGTTCCAGCCCGTCGCGGGTACCGTGAGAGATGGACTGTAGTGAAAGATAGATCGTTTCGATGGACAGCGTGCCGAGAAGATCGAGGTGCACTGGTATGGTCGCTTCTAGTCCGGCCCCACCGCGGAGATAGCCTCCGCGGCTCATGGACCAACCGCCCGTAAGATCGAAGGAGACCGTGAACCCTTTGTCCTGAAAGATTCGCGCAAGAAATCCATCTGCCTGAGAAAAATCGAGCACGGCCTTCCCGCCGGTCACTGCAAACTCAACGGCAGGGTCTACGGCGATGCGAGTCTGCCCACTAGAACTGAACTGCATGTCTATGCGCACACTCGCACTGAGCCCCTGCATTTCCAGACGAGAGCCTCCTGCAGCCCCGAGCATCACAAAGGAGGCGGCGCTGTTCGTGCGAGAGAAGGCTGCTCCCAGGCGGAGGTCTGCGGTGGTCTCTCTTGGAAGATGCAACTCAAGATCGAAAAGCGGCCGAATGGTGGCTGCGAGATCCCCGCTGGCGTGAAGACGCATGTCAAACGTCGCGAGCCAGTCTCCTTCCTCGGCAGTTTCTGTGCGATCGATGGATGTAGGCATTCGTAGCGTCACTTCCAGGCCGGGGGGAGAGAGACCGGGGTTGACTTCCGCATTGAATCCGAAGGCTTCTAATAAGGCCGGTTCTCCCTGGGGGCGCAAGATCTCGGCGGGGATGCCGAATTTTTCCCGCAGCAGGGTTTGGAACATCGTGAAGAGGGCCTGGCCGTCGAATGCCGGATCTCCCCATCGATAGACCTCACGCAAAAGACCTGTCGGGTCAGTCAACAGCTTCGCGATTCGCCCTAGATGAAACGTCTTGCGGGTATAGGGACCATGCAATGATCCCCCCGGCAAACCTGGTTCCCTGACAATCTCGATTGCGCCCATCGCGATCAGCAAGAGGGCAATCTGAGGAAAGCGGGCTTCGAGGTAGTCGACGAACAGTCGATGCAGGAGGCGTTCCGAAAAAACGGTGGCGAATGTGGTAAGTTCGGCTTGCTGTTGGGATGTGAGCGAGGGATTGGTCCCTAGCGACTGCAGCGCCCGCATGATCTGTTCAACGGCTTGGAGGAGGGCACGGAAATGTTGGAGCAATGCAGCAGTGCTCGTGGCGATGGTCACACGATCATCCTGGTCGACGGCCTGAGCAAGCTGCGCGATGACTGGCTCAAGTGTAGCGGCGACCGTCGCACTGGTGGTCAAGGCTTCATTGAGGTCGGTCGAGCCTACATCAATCTCGGCCATACGCAGACCGAGCCAGGGGAGTAGTTCGTCAACCGACTCCTCCTCGATTCGCCGCCCGAGTGGTTCGAACACTCGGGCGAGCTCCCCAGCCAGTTGTTCTAACGTGCCGACTGTAGCGCCCATATTCACTCCGTCGTTCTGGCAGGATGCTGAAAAAGTCCGCCAGCGTCGTTCTCGCTTCGCTCAGAGGCTCAACGTACGAAACGTACGCCTCGCCTCTTCTCTCGCTGCGGCCTTGCTGGACGGCCATTTTGAGCATCCTGCGATTATTTTGCTATCCCCCGTCATATGTAAGATTCCGGTTGCGCTTTATGTATAAACAGAGTTTTTCCGCAGCCTGCTGGACTAGATCGGGGCTGCGATGGAGACCATCAGCAGCGTGGCAACGAGCGCTCGATATCGTTCGAGACTGCCGCGAAGTCGCGGGCTGCCGTCACGTGCCAGTAAATCAAAGCAGCGATAAAGATATCGATACACCGATTCTTCCTCAGTTAACAAGGGCGAATCGCCCACTCTGGCGCCGTGTAAAAGCCGGCGCAGAAGGAGTGGGCCGTGCGCGCGATGCCACATGGTGGCGATCCGTCGATTGCTGTTGATGAGACGACGGACTTCGCTAAAATGTCGGCTGATCGCGGCAGCCACATGCTCACCTTCTGGAAAGCCCTTGAGTCTGGCTCTAAGAATCTGAAGCCAGGAGGCGAACGGCTGCGCTGCCATTTCTAAACCGTTGAGATGATCGTGACGAAAGGAATTGATCGATGAACCAAGAGGGCTGAAGTCGGAGGCCTTGCGCCCACTGAAGGCTGATTCCTGAAGGATGAAGGGCGGATGCATGCGAGGCCCGCCGCCACCACCTCCGCCGCCACCCATTTCCGCACGAACCGCAGCGAGCGCCGCTTCAACGTTGAGCTTGCCCCCACCCCACGTCGTGTCCCATCCACCAGCCGGTTTATCCCGTGCCGTGGCTTGCAGATGCCGGACTATGTCAGCCCTGGTCAATCGGGCATTCTCTTCGAGCAGCAAGGCAATGGCCCCGGTCACATGCGGCGCCGCCATGCTGGTGCCGGTGAAGTCGCCACCTTCCGGTGCTGTGCTGGTGTACAAACAACAGCAGGCATCGGGACAGCAAGAACAACAGTTGCCGCGAAAGTTGGCCACATCATCTTTGGCTGATGTGATCTCCAAGCCAGGCGCAGCAATCTCAGGCTTTTGATTGTTCGGTTGGCCCTTGGCGACCGGCCCTCGGCTTGAGGATGACACAATTCCCGTCGAGGGCCGGCAATCACAACAATCAGTGCGCGCTTCATGATTGGCTACAGCAATGACTTGTGCGGCCGTGCCCGGGATGCTGAGCGTGGAGTTCAATGTCGCGCGAATCTTTCCGTCAGCAGGAGATAGAGGTGGGAGAAACCTAGGCGTGTTTGATCCACGCTCGATCCAACAATGGAAATTCACTGCCCCGGCATTCGGATTGGCAAGGTTCAGTTTCCAGCCACCGTCGGGTAGGGTGCCATGCCTATGAGTGGGAGAGTGAATGGTAATCCGAAAGTTGTTGTCACGATTATGCTCACCATTGACGGTTCCATCAATCGTGACCTGCGATTGTCGGTTGGCAGTAGCGGTGGGATTGGCGATAAATGGTGCAGCCGCCGCATTCGCTGGAAGATCAATGCCATGGCCCACCACCCCACTACTGGCTCCGCCTTGTGCGGTCACTGTGAGGTTGAGTGTGCCGGCGCGGTCATACCAAAGATCGAGCGAGGCATCAGATGTTATTCCTTTCGGGACCGTAAACTCGATATCTACGGACGCATTCCCCGGAACCGTGCCATGCACGTGACGCAACGTCCCGCCCTCATTTCCAGCAGACTTCACGACAATATGTGGGAGGTGAAGGAAATCACCGGTTTCGACGTGGGCGTTGATTGCGCGTTCTACCTGACTGGTCCCGTCGTGGGGGCCGAGATTATCTCCCATACTGATGTTGATGACCTTGGGCCTATCGATGGCGCCCAGAAAACCAAAGACGAAATCCAAGGCCTGAACAAGCCGTTGACTCTCTCCAATCTCGTCCTCGTTCCGATAGTCGTAGCGGACGACGATGATTTCGGCATTCGGTGCGACCCCCACATAGGTTGAGCCGACACGGCAGCAGGTGGCAGGTCTGCCGTTCCCTGCGGCAATTCCGGCAACGTGAGTCCCGTGCCCATTCCGTTCATTCCTCGCATCGACATCTTTGGTCCGGACTGTCGCAAGACCCTTGAGGGCATCTGAGATCTGCCCTTGTAAATAGACGACGCCACGAGTATCACGCCGGCCTGCGGCTGGGGCTGGACCTGGGCCTGGTGTCTCTGCAGGTTGGGCGGTCAACATCTGATCCCAGATCGCGAGAATTCTGGATGTCCCATCTTCTTTAACAAATGAGCCATGTCGCCAATCAATGCCGCTGTCGATGATCCCAACGACGATGCCGTTCCCTTTGCGCGGTAAGGTCCCTGCATGCACAGTGGTCCCGTGAATCTCGGGCAAGCTATAGTTCAATTCCGGGTACATGCGTCGAGGGCCTTCGACTTCCACCACATGATCGATGGCGACGAGATCTTCGAGCCGGCCGACGGGGATGGTTCCTGTGGCAATCTTGTATCCTTGCGTTGGATGCTGCACCAGGCTGTGTTGTTCAAACCCGACAGCGGTAAGATCGTCTAGGTTTCCGGTGCATTCGACAATGATCCCGACTTGTTCACTCGCCGCACGGTCCAGACGTCCAAATCGTGCTGCAGCGGCTCTACTGCGGCTTTGCACAGAGCGCACCTTTGACCGGAGTTCGGGAGCCAGCTTCTTGTTCATCGCGACCTCCTCACCCACAACCTCTCGCGCCAGAAGTAAGAATGGGCAACATACGCGATTGATATTTCAATGCGACGGCGGACATATTTACGTCACGTATTAGATTGTTAGTGACACGTACTATTTCCAAGGTCATGGGTCTCAACAGTGCCGATACGCTCGCGATCCTTGATCACCGGACGTTTGGTGAAATCAAGCACGCGAACTCTGAACGAACAGGGCACATCGGATAGGTCAAGTAAGTCGGGAACGTTGAGGGTGAAGCGGCTTTGTTCGTTGGTCTCATCTCGGGCGAGCTGCTCCGTCGTGAGCCGCCAATCCCCGCGCGCCTCAGCCGTAAGTTTTGGCAGCACGGCGCCGGTCTCGTCAGTCACACGTCCGGTTACGGTTACCGGCATAGAGAGCTCCGTTGCCTGACGGATTCAGATGAGAGCTGCCCGATGATTTCCATAGGCGTAGGGCTCTTCAATATGTGATGTACTAAAACTAGCTGTGCTGACTGAATTGGCAGCGAGCGTTTCACGAATCCTTTGGGTCAAGTCACCGTATTTGGGAAGAGAAATCGCGAGGGCAGAGATAAAGTACTTGCTGGGAGACGGATCTCGTCCATTCTCCCGCTGAGCCTCGACTGGGTCCATGACTGCCCCAACCAGAAAAACTGCAGTGCGCGGGCTAGAATGCCCTGCCTTGAAACCAAGGTCAAGAAACATTTTGTAAGACTTGACGAATATCACATCCGACAGATTGAGACACGAGTCTCTGAGTGAGGCAGACTACAACTTCACTGCATTTTCCTCTTCCATTCCAAGCTCGGCCCTCTTACGATAGGTCTTATGCCCAACCGAGGAGTCCCCTCTTATGTCAGATTTGTCGCGTGATCAACTCGAACAACTTGTTCAAGGTCATCACTGGGATCCCCTGGCAATTCTTGGCGCCCACCCAATCACCCAAGACAATTCCACATCTGTTGTGATTCGGTGTTTCTTGCCGGAGGCTACCAATGTGGCCCTACTCCTCGGTGAGCATACACGCCATCCCATTCCCATGAGACGTCTCCATAAGGCCGGTGTATTTGAGGTCACTGTCCAGGAACCGCTCGGAACCACTCCCTATCGTCTTCGCATCACCGACCATGCAGGGCATGTCTCGGAGCGGCATGATCCCTATGCGTTTCCACCACTCCTCACCGACTTTGAGTTGCATCTCTTTGCCGAGGGAACCTTCTTCAAAGCCTATGAGACGATGGGCGCCCATCTCCGGATGGTGCAAGGTATTGCTGGAGTCCATTTTGTTGTCTGGGCACCGAATGCTGCGCGAGTGAGTATCGTGGGTGCCTTCAACGAATGGGATGGACGCCGCTACCCCATGACGAACCGCGGAACAACTGGTCTGTGGGAACTCTTCATTCCCGACCTCGAAGACGGCGCCCTCTATAAATATGAGATTCGCTCACGTCATCATGACGCCCCGCTCCTGAAAGCCGATCCCTATGCCTTCGCATCGGAGTTGCGCCCCAAAACCGCCTCGATTGTTCGTGAACTCTCTTCCTATCACTGGAACGATCAGTCCTGGATGACCGCGCGAACCAAGCAAGATCCGCTCGCAACGCCTCTCTCAATTTACGAGGTCCACCTTGGCTCCTGGATGCGCATCCCTGAGGAGGAAAATCGTTGGTTGACCTATTCGGAACTTGCTGAAAAGCTCATCCCATACGTGAAAAATATGGGCTATACACACGTGGAACTCTTGCCCATTACTGAACACCCATTCGACGGATCATGGGGTTATCAAACCACCGGCTATTTCGCCGTCACCAGCCGCCACGGACATCCTCATGACTTTATGACCTTCGTTGACATCGCTCATCAGGCTGGAGTCGGTGTGCTGATGGACTGGACCCCTGCGCACTTTCCAGACGATCCGCATGGGCTCTCCCAGTTCGATGGCACGCATCTCTACGACCATGCCGACCCACGGCTTGGCTACCATCCTGACTGGCACAGCCGTATCTTCAATTACGATCGCCCCGAAGTTCGGAATTTTCTGCTGAACAGCGGGCTGTTTTGGCTGGATCGATACCATATCGACGGCCTGCGCGTAGATGCCGTCGCATCGATGCTCTATCTCGACTATGGACGAAAAGAAGGAGAATGGATCCCCAATCGGTTCGGAGGACATGAAAACATCGGGGCCGTCACGCTATTGAAAGACTTGAATATTCTGGTCCACCGTGACTTCCCCGGCGCGCTGACCATTGCCGAAGAGTCCACATCCTGGCCGGGAGTCTCACGCCCCACCTATGCCGGAGGGCTCGGGTTCACATTTAAGTGGAATATGGGCTGGATGCACGACATGCTGGACTACTTCCGCCACGATCCCATCCACCGCCGCTTTCACCAGGATCGGATTACATTTGGGCTTCTCTATGCCTTCAATGAAAACTTCGTCCTGGTACTGTCACACGATGAAGTCGTGCATGGAAAGCGGGCGCTGATCGACAAAATGCCAGGCGATGAGTGGCAACGGTTTGCCAACCTCCGTGCCCTGTATAGCTTCATGTACGGACACCCTGGCAAGAAAATGCTCTTTATGGGGGGAGAATTTGGACAGTGGCGTGAGTGGAACCATGACACAAGTCTGGAATGGGGTCTCTGCGATTTCGAGCGGCACCGAGGACTCCAGCATCTTATACAAAACCTGAACCGTCTCTATCGTCAAGAGCCGGCGCTGCACGAACTCGATCACAATTGGACCGGTTTCCAGTGGATCGACTTTTCTGACGCCGCACAATCCATCATTGCCTTCATTCGAAAAGCCAAGGATCAGGATAATCAAATTGTATGCGTATGCAACTTCACCCCTGTTCCTCGCGAACACTATCGAGTCGGCGTGCCATATGAAGGCTACTATCGTGAGCTCTTGAACAGCGACGCCTCAGCGTATGGAGGAAGTAACATGGGGAATGCGGGCGGCCTGTATACACATGCGATACCTTCTCACGGGATGCCCCATTCCCTCGCAGTCACACTCCCACCCTTGTCGGTACTTTTCCTCAAGCGAACCTGATTTCGCAGGATAGAAAAACGGTTTGATACGTCTGAACTTCACTAGTCGCACATACGGCATAACAGAAAACGCTCACGCAGGCCGTTCAAAAAGGCCGGCCAGCAAGGCCGCAGCCGATGGAAGCACCGGAGGCGTAGCCTCTGGGCTACGTTGAGGATGCTTTCGAGGCGAGAACGAAGCTGACGGGCTTTTTCAGCGGCCTGCTAGGAGGGGATTACCAGGTCCTGAAAGGACCAGAATCGAGATGGATGAACTTCGCACGCGGATAAAACCCTACCCCGCCATACTGGAGTTTCAATGCGGCACGTCGAATCTCGCGAAGCTTGACACCGGGAATATAGAAATCGACCGCCTGCCCCTGAACATGCAGGCTGTGCTGTGCGACTCGCCGGCTCCGCTTCAGAAGTTGTGCATTATACTCCGGCGACCGATAGCCTGAAATCACGTGGATCTCGCCGCCTCCGGCGACCATTTTGTGCACGAGATTGACGTGTTCCAACAATTGCACATCGATGGCGGCGACTTCTCCTGTGTGATGGCAACGCAACACATGATTCACTTCGTCCAGTGCCGTCAGGTCATAGTGCCCCTCATCATCGCGATAGCGAACTTGTAATCGCTCGTTCGTATGCACGTTGAACAAGGTGAGTTCGCCGTCAGGAAGCTCATGTGCACGCACGGCTGACGGCAGCAACAGCTTGCTCCCGAGCAACAGCAGCCCGGCAACAGACGTTTTCAAGAATGTTCGGCGAGTCCAAGACCAAGAATCTGAATGCTGCAAAGAACTGCTCCAGAAGAATATGCGATGCAGTGTGTCGTAATAGCGAAGCTGCTTGTATCAAAAGCGACAAGGTCAGTCAACTCCTCCTCCGAGAATAATTGGATGAGCCACAACCAGACGCGACTCGATTCCATATGACCCGACCACTCTCTGCCTCAAGTAACGTTTCTCCTACGATACACAAACTTTGACCGGTTCCATCACACTCGTCTCGAAGCAGTTCTGACTGTATTCGATGTATTCCATCAAATACACCTCCAGACTTTCGGACCACTGCCTCCATGAAGGTTTTTCACGACATAACTGCATTGCGGGACACAAATTATTTTGGAACGCAAAGGTTAGCTCGACTTTGTCCGTGATGCTGTTCCCCCTGCTACTCAGACATATAGCTGCCAATAGCAAACACCCATGGCACCAACATCATATCGATGTGTGAGCGATGAGTCCGTTACATGCGCTTGCTGTGGCAGTGATTCGCTACCGGCAGAAGAGAGGTGCGAAGAAGTGCTCACGAATCCCATGAGCAAGCCCCAGGCTGTATCCTTTCGCCTGCTAATATGTATCTATACTGATACATATTTTCATGCCAAGAGCTCTGCTCTGCATGCAATTACCTGCTTTTTCTCATCTGGTCATCGCAGAACATCCGGCATGATAGTTGCTTTTCCACGTGGATATCAATTCACTTCCGTGAAGTAGAGGTACTCATGGAGAATGTGCTTCACACGATATTCGGAACCGACAGTGACGCACCACAGAAGGATCCACGGCTGCACGATCGAAAGCCGGTCTGCCTCCGCGTCGCGGCGGCAGACAAGTCAGGAATGGCGGAGGGCGAAGTCCTTGACCTCTCTCTTCGCGGATGCGGGATGCGCCTGCACAAACGTCTCGTGCGAGGACAGTACCTCTGGCTGAAAATCTATCATGTGCTGGGGAAGTCGACGCCAGTCTGTGACCTGGTGAAGGTGAAGTGGGTTGAAGATGATCGGGTAGGAGTCGAGTTCTTATATATCGCGCCGGAGAATCTCCAGCGACTTCACAGAATCTTTGGCGATCAAATTGCTTTTGCACTGGAGAATTAAATGCGCGCATATTGCTCCCCTCACATATCTGTCGAACATATCGAAGCAGGCCTCCCCTCCAGTTCAGCCATCGGTGTCGATGTCACGAGCGTCTTGCTCGAAACATGGTGTGCACACGAGCTGCAATGGGTTGTGCATGAACGCAATACGCCTCTCGTCTGGACACAAATTATTCAACACCTACGCGGTTACCTCGGTACCTTATGGGCGTCAGGCGCTCTGCAAGGGGAAAAAGCAGGAGAGGCATTTATTGCAACCTGTGATCCATCCACTATGACCCCGGATGACATTCTCCACGGTCGTGTGATCTGCCTTGTTGGGGTTGCGCCCGTGACGCCTGGAGAGTTTACGTTCTATCGCATCCACATCCAGCAGAATAAGCCGTAACGACTCTCTATCGGACGGCTCCTCGCTTAGCTCAATGGGCTTTCGATCGTGTGGCATCTTGCGATCAGACCCCCGCTTCAAGAGACCTTCGCTGCACGCGCAATAACAATTCACATGGCGTGAAGCGGTAGATGGCAGGTTGACCCGGCGTCGAACTTCAAAGACTATGAAGTCACAGGACTTTGGAAACTTGGGTATCCCAGTACTCGATCGGCCGGATCAGAGGATTCGGTGAATTTCCAGTCTCGCAGCAAACCCTTGACCTATACAACTGGCAGAGTTCTCACCGATAGAGCTGAGTGCATCGGGGAGGGATCAATTCAATGAAGAAGATTGACGGCGTTACAGAGAAAGACGCGGCCATATTCAATCAAGTCCCGGGCAGCTCAGACTACCGCTGTATACGCAGGATAGGACCGGTAGCCAGCCATTTGGTCGGGCCCATTGCGGCCATATGGGGCAGGTGTGCGACGTACCAGAATACGATATCCTGCTCCTGCACACCCTGATTATCTTCATCGTACCCGAGCTGGCCTCGCGCTCCGAAGCTCCAGGGAACATCTTCACTTGCGTTCGCCCGACGAATCGCCACGTCATGATCGACAAACCGGTCCCGTTCCCCATCATCTTTCACTGGCGCATACCCCGTGCCAGGTAGGATCAAGACTCCATGCCCATTCAATTGATCGCGAACAAACCAGCTTCTGTGGGTCTCAGGAATTTTGACATCATTCCGCTCGTTCGCATACTTGCGCCAGCCGGAGCCCCAACCGCTATCTGGTCCTCCGTCGTCGTGGACGAATACCTGATCCATGCCGTTTCCGTTGATATCGAAGTCAAATCGCCAATAGGGGTGATGGACATGTTCGGTATTGCAAGAGAGCCCCCGGCTTTGGACGACCGGCCTGATTTCGCCGTCTTCAGACAGATGCCATGACTGATAAATATGATACTCACCGATCCGAGCATACACACCGAGTTCCAGCCATTTGACGTTCTTCTGGGTCGTGCTTTCGACGCAGACTTTCTGATTGCCGCAATTCACGATCGGCACAAGATCCTGCCAGCGCACACGATCCTGAAAAGGGCCGCAACGCCCGCTTTCCGCCCGCGATCCAAACCAGGTAAACGGATTCCACCAGACCATCTGCCTCGCATATTTCACTCGGATGACCGGCATACTGGCCTTGGCGAGGATCGGCTCATCCGCATAGGTGACATCGCGAAGAGCCAGGCCGGTGCTGTCCCGAACTTCCCAATCGAAGCTCCAACGCCCCCAATTGATATGTTCAGACTGGGTTTCTGCAAACGAGGGCCCAGACGATATCAACGCAACCAGCATGATCAACCCACTCCACACGACTCGTTTCATCTCTCTCTTCCTCTCACGAGGGGGGCGGTTCCTCTCCAGCATCGAGGACCGTATCCTCCGTCAAATCGACTACGGCCCAGTATTTGGGATCGCCGTCCTGCCCGTGCGAGAACGTAATCCATATAATGCGATGTCCGTATCCAGGATCGTTCCTGAAGAAACCCCGATCAGGTTGCATCAGCAATCCATGCCCTTCGAGTGGCTGCACCTTCCCGGCAAGACGTGGATCGGCTTTGGCCAACTCGATTCCCCGTTGCACATCCTGCGGACCTTCCGGCGGCAGATACCCCTCGAGGCGGGCCGTGCTGAGCACATTCTCCTCTTTCATACGCACTTCCACGGCGACGTTGTTGCTGTAACTATAGTAAATGAGCCGTACGAGGTGGACGGCATCACGACAACAGCCGAACGATATCTTGCCCTCAGGCGGTAACCGGTCAGCGTCGATGAATCCCCAGCGACCGCCCAGAAGTGCGGCAACACGGACATCGGCTTCCGCCGCCTTCCGCAGAGTCGCGATCTCGCCAGCCGTGAGGATCGCAGAGGAATTTTGAGACCGCTTTACAGACGCGTCGAGGGCGGTGCCGGCCATTTTCGGTTTGATGTGCCCGACTGCATCGTCACCGGTAAACTCAAGGACATGAGGGGTGGCGATCGGGCTGGGGAGCGGGACCTTTGGGATGGTCGTGTGCGGATCCTCGGGCCCAAATGGACCGCGGGACCTCGCGTCGAGGCTGCAGCCACACCCGAAACCGATCAGCACCAACACCAGCAGAGTCCGCCAATTCGCTCGGTATCTCACAGGCTCACACCGCCAGCTTCGCGGCAACCCCAATGGCCAATTTGGAGATTTGAGCGGCTGCCTTAATGACGGCTGCCCGTTTTTTTCTGGAGGCCGCATCGAGAATCGCCTGCTTCATGAGATCCTTGTAGGTAGAGATCTCGTCCCTGCTGAAGGGAACAATCTGCGCGATGGTCTCATTGTTGAAGGTGTTGGCCAATTGCACGTAGAGATTCGAAATCTCCGCTGCATAAATGCCGCGTCTGAGTGGGTCATTTTTGTAGGTTTCGAACTTCTTTCGCAAGGCCGCGACCGCTTCCAAGAGCGCCTTCTGACGAACTTTCGTTTCATCCTGTCTCCCAACAGCGAATTCTACAGCACCCAATTGGTCGACCAGCGTCTTGGCTTCTCCACGAGCTTGATCGACGCGGCCGGCCAATTCAGTAATTTCCTGAGTCGCGCCTTCCGCGGTTTCCATGAGCTGTTTGATGAGCGTGTCATTGTCCCGCAAAAAACTGACGACTCCTCCAATGCTGAAGTTCATGGCGCCTCCCTATTGCCCGTCATCTTTCTTGAGTTTGTCCAGAAGGTCAACCAAGTCGTCCGTAAAGGTATGGGCACGTTCCAGGGCTCTCCCGCGCAGGATGCGCGCTCCCGCTAATTCCTCCAACGCATCATTGACAGTCCGCGAATGGTCCAAGATCTCCATGATGCGGCCGGAATGTCTCGGAGCCTGACCGATCAAGGCAGCGACGAACTCCGGGTCGACGGAGCCAAGAGCCGACTTATGAGCGAACGTGTTCATCTGAGCATGGAGCGCCCCCGTACGTTTCCAGGAGTCGTTCAGCGCATTAGCCGTATCGCGTAAGCCGCAGTAGTCTTCTTCGAATTGATTCCACACCGCTTTTTCCATTCCAAAGTCAGCCATGTAGATCTGGCCGACCATATAGGCTGCGGCAAAGGCAGCGTCACCTTTCTTCGTGGTGATATTGCGGAAAGAGGCGAGGACAGATTGATGCTTGGCTTCCTGTATCTGCAGCGACTTGAAGCTGTCGTGCAACGAGCTCCGCGCTTGTTCCAAAAATTTGATGCGGGCTTCCGTTTCTTTCTGGAACAGATCGATGTTCGTCTGCGCCGCATCGATCTTGGCACCTTCTACTTGAATAAGATCACGTACCGCGCCGCTGTGAATCGAGTTGCACCCCACCGCACTCACCAGGATCAGTCCCATACACCATAGTGAGATTCTTCGTACGATCATACCGGTCTCCTTATACATGGGATCACCCCATGTCATCGGCGTATTGTTCTCAAGGCATCGGCAAGCGACTGTACGTCCTCTTGGGGAAGAGTCACGTCGATATCCAAGTACTGTTTGATCACCCCATTGATGCGCCGGAGTGCCTCGACATTGGTTCGATACTGGTCGAATGCCGTGAGATCCAAGGTGGACGACAATTGCGAATCCTTTGCCACGCGTTGTTCGATTCGCGCGATGAGCTCTGGAATTTTTTGCACAAGATTGGTCATGTCCCCTGTGCCTGCGAGGAAGACGGCCTGTCCGGTGTGATCTTTTCGTTCAGGCAGTTGCTTGAGCCGCATGTCGTTGACGACGGCAATGATCTCAGGCCCAAGCAGATCAGCATCGTCCTTCGTCAACTCAGCGTCAGCAACGCCGGTGAGTTTGGGGTTGGTCGTTGCCCATTGCAACGCCAAATTTAGTTTCAAGCGGGTTTGAACGTAGCGATACCACAGCTGATGCCGGGCGGTCACGTTACTGACCAGTTCCCGATATTGCTGCATCAATCGCTCGTTCTCGACATAGGCTTGGTCTTTTGCGACCAATGCCTGTTTGACTTCCGGTGGTGTAGCGCACCCGACGGACACGAGTAGCGCGAGCACGATGAAGATAGGGGCAAGTTTCATCGGGACTCCTCCCATTGACCGGGGGCGAGTGTATCGGGGTACGTAAACCAGTTCAAGGGAAAATTTTGGCCTCCTCCGTTTCTGAAAAATAAAGAAGGGCAATCAAGACATACTTCTTTCATCTAAGTAATATTTTTCTTGCCCGTCTCATGCATCGCGGTGAGAGGATCGCCGGCGATCACACAGCCAGGCACAAGGCCACGCATGTGCTGCGCATCGGTAGGACGTCTGCTGAGAACTATAAGGATGTTGGTGATGGTATCGGAGGCAAGAGAAGATGTGCCCCGACTAGTCATGATGCCTACCTTGCCGGCAAATACAATAGATAACGGATCATGCAGACAATTGACTGTCCAAACTTTTAGTGGAATAGTACAATTGTTGCATCTCCTAGAGCCTCAACGATAGGACCACCGAACATATTGATCACGACCATCCGAAAAGTTCTCGATACGCAAGAATGGTCGAAAGAAACAAGGAGTCAGTATGGCCGGGTTTGTCGTTCGGAAGAGTCAACGACTCAAGACATTCGCAACGTTGCGCTACTTTGGGGACGGGGTCGCCGGTGAAGGGATCATTAAAGACCTTTCCCTGAGTGGGAGCTACATTACCGGGAATGCACCGGTCTCAGTCGGAATGGTATTCGCCCTGCACATTTTTGTGCCGGGAGAGGCGGAGCTATTGCTTATCGATCGTGCCACTGTTAAATGGGTCAAGCGGGCTGATTTCGGAGTAGACTTCGACACTCACACACCGAAGGTGGCCGAGCGAATTACGCAGGTCATCTCCACGCTGGTCAAGATCCAACACGGCTCCTCCGGTGAACAGTAGGATCTCTCTCCTCTGCCTGGCGGTTTCCGCCCTCCTCGCGTGCGACGGGTCAATACAATCCGTGTCTCTCACCGCAGAAGACTTCCGATTTACACCGGACCTTGTGCGGGTGCGAGCATCAGCTCCACTCACTCTCTCCGTGTACAATGCGGGCCGGGAAGTGCATGAGTTCGACAGCCCGATACTCATGTATGCCGCCAAGATTTCGTTGCCGAAAGAGACTTCTGAATCGGCCGGTACTCCCGGCATCGTGATTCGACCGGGGCAGTCCCTGCAAATCACCATGGCTCCACCAGCGGGAACCTATCTCTACATCTGCCGCCGCAAAGGTCATGCGAACATGACCGGCACATTGATTGTCGAGTAGAAAGAGAGCTGGTCAGCGTCAGCCATTCATTATTGCCATGGCGAGGGGACACCGAGCAGGAAGCGGCAGATACTGCCGCAAGCAAAGACTCCCGACCCCTTTGATTCTCATGGCCAAGCTCTTGGGCATATCGACGATGAAGAAATCCATCGCAATCACGGAATTCTTCCAAGTCGAGCAGCAGGAGTTAGTTACAGAAGGCTCGCCCCAGAAAAACTCTGGACACAAGACGAGCGGTGATCGAAGCCGTACAACGTGCATTGGCTGTATTCTTCCGGTTCTGGAATCAATTCTTTCTTAGGAGACGCCACGCAGGCTGTCAAACATACTCCCACCCTGTCGTGTTCTCCTACCCCACCAAGCCAAGGACGTCGGATTCACGGACGAGAACGAGTTCCTTACCGTCCAATTCGACATCGTTTGTTCCGTATTTCTCGTAGAGAACATGATCGCCCGGCTTGAGGACCGTGGGCTTGAAGATTTTTTTCTCTTTTTCCTGTTTCTTTTTAGATCTACTGCCCGATTTCTTTTCTGGCGTTTCCCAGCGCCCCTTCCCCACGGCCAGGACCTTTCCTTCTATGGGCTTCTCCTTCGCCGTGTCTGGGATGAACAACCCGCCGCCAGTCTTATCCTTCGCGTCCGACGGTTCAATTAATGCCCAATCCTGTAACGGTTGAAGTCTCATAACAATTCCTCCTTGTGTGGTGCCAATGCCAACGACAGGCTACGTCGTTCTGCAGATGGCGTCAACTCGTCGAGGGAAAACTCAGAGAGGAAACGGAAGCGATGGCAAAGCTCTTCGCTCCATCGCCTCCCGGAACGGCCCTATCGGACTTTGCCAGGCGGAAGCCTTCGGAAATTCCGTCTGTCCTATCCAAGCTTGCTCGTTTACCTCTCGTGAAGGTGGCCTGGTCGATCCTCAATTGCGCGCGTCGAACGAGCACATTCCTATCGTGCGCGTTCCGCGAGCAGGAGGACAACCAGGCCACCCGTAGTTTTCTCCTCTCCCAGGTGTTAAAACATACCTCCTATGCCCATCCGGTGGATCGTATACAGAAAGAACATCTATGTCTGTGCCGATTGAGAAGCCATCATCCGATGAATTGGCGAGAGAAGTCGCCCGGCGGCGCACGTTTGCCATTATTTCGCACCCGGATGCGGGAAAGACCACACTGACCGAGAAACTTCTCCTCTACGCCGGCGCAGTTCACCTAGCCGGGGCCGTGCACGCACGGTCACATCAGCGTGCGTCGAAGTCGGACTGGATGGAGTTGGAGCAGGCAAGAGGAATTTCAATTACCTCTACCGCGCTTCAATTCGATTACCAGGGAGTGCGGGTGAACTTGCTCGACACGCCGGGACACCAAGACTTCAGTGAAGATACCTACCGCACTCTCATGGCAGTCGATAGCGCGGTGATGGTACTCGACTGCGCCAAAGGTATCGAGCCCCAGACCAAGAAACTCTTTGCCGTCTGCCGCAAACGCAATATCCCGATCATGACCTTCATCAATAAGATGGATCTACCAGGACGCCATCCGTACGAACTGCTCGAGGAAATTGAGCAGACGTTAGGCATGACAGCCGTCCCGTTCAATTGGCCCATCGGGGAAGGGGCGAGTTTCCAAGGGCTGTACGATCTTCAAGAACCTCAAGTGCTGTTCTTCCAACGGACGCTGCATAACCAACGTCGAGCGCCGATGAGAGTGGAAACGTTCCCTCATCCCAGTCTGGCTGACACACTCGGGGAGGCGTACGGTCCGCTCCAAGAAGAGATCGCCCTATTGACCGGCGCCGGGACCACATTCGATCAAAACCGTTTTCTCGCCGGCCAACTCACGCCGGTCTTCTTCGGGAGCGCGCTGACAAACTTCGGAGTCGAGCCGTTCTTAAACGGGTTTCTCCGACTCGCACCCCCGCCAGGACCGCGCATGAGCTCGGCGGGTCCCGTACAGCCGACAGAGGAGAAGTTCTCCGGATTTGTCTTCAAGATTCAGGCGAACATGGATCCGCAACATCGCGATCGAATGGCATTTTTACGTATTGTCTCCGGTCGATTTGAGAAGGATATGATGGTCCATCACGCGCGCCTGGATCGGAAAATCAGGATGACACGACCGCACCGGCTCTTTGGCCGTGATCGAGAAACGATTGAGGAGGCCTACCCCGGGGATGTGGTGGGATTGGTGAATCCAGGACTCTTTGCCATTGGCGATACCCTCTGTTCCGGCAGTCCCCGTTCATTCGATGCGATTCCACAATTTCCCCCTGAATGTTTCGGTGTGCTTCGCAGCCAGGACCTCACAAAGCAGAAGCAGTTTCAGAAGGGACTTCAGCAGCTTGAAGAAGAAGGCGTGATGCAGGTGTTCTATTCACCCGATCATGTGCGCAGGGAACCGGTCCTGGCCGCTGTGGGAGAACTCCAATTCGATGTCGTCGCCTCGCGCCTCGAAAGCGAATACGGGGTGAAGACCTCCGTTGAGCGGATGCCTTTTGTTCTGGCCCGCTGGGTGACGGGCGATCCCGACGCGATCGCCCGCATCTACTGGCCGCAAGATACACGCCGTCTCGTAGATAAGGATGGCAGGATGGTGATGCTCTTCGGCTCAGAACGGCTACTCGCCTATTGCACGAAGGAATACGCCTCCCTCAAGTTTCAGTTGAGGGAAGAAGTCGGAAAGCCGGACAACTAGCCGTTTGATTTACGATGAAGGGGGGGACGCCATGACTCGATCTACAAAATGTTTCATGTTGGGGGCATGCATACTGCTCGTCGGCTGCGCCGAGACCTCGATGGCTCCCCCGTCCGGCCAAGGAGTGAACAGCCCCCCTTCACTGACGCAGACACCAGTCCAACCGGCCCGTCGCTTCGTTCCATTGAATGACGTGACACTGAGCATCCTCGAAGCAGGGACCGGAGGTCCGGTGATCTATGTCCATGGCGTCGTGACCACCAGCAACATTTTCCAGAAATATCTGGCCGCCTACTCCCCTGCCTATCGCGGCATCGCGGTCGATCTTCGGGGCTATGGCGATTCCGAGAAGACCCCCACCGGCTCCAACATTTCGCAATTCGTGAAGGACCTGATTGCGCTCGCGGATCGGTTGAAGATCGAGAAGCCTATCTGGGTCGGGGTATCGATGGGGGGCATGATACTTCAGCAACTGGCCCTCGAATATCCTGATCGCGTGAAGGCTCTCGTGCTGGTCTCAACCACTGATGGCTCGATGATTCTCGATCAGGATCTTCCATCAATCGGTAGCCCACGCACCAATGCCGAGGTATCTAAGAAGATTCTGTTGGAAAGCTTTCCCGCAGGCACGAGCCCACAGCTCTATCAGCCGTTGCTCGACCGTATACATACGTGGAATGCCTCAGTCCTCCGTGAGGCGCTGACCGCGATGTCCGTCTTCGGTACACACGGACAACTCTCCGCGATAACCGTCCCCACGCTCATCATGGTGGGAGCCAAAGACGACGTGGCCACACCGGCCATTGCGGCAGGTATTCATGCACAAATTACCGGGTCTCGCCTGGTTACATTCGAGACAGGCCACTTCATGATGGCCGAAGATCCCGAAGGCTTTCGGAGAGTGCTGGGGGAGTTTCTACGCTCACTCAAAAAGTAAGCCAGGTTGGGTTCACGCTCGCCCGCCGTCATACCCCGCATCCCGCCATTTTTCTAGCAACGCGATGCGTCGGAGCAGTTGCGAAACAGTCGCCTGATCGACTCGCCCCCCGGTTCGCTTGATGAGTTCGGCATTGAGATCGCGATGATCCACTCCGGTCTTTCGCGACACGGCGCCGACGAGCGCCCGATGCTGATCTCGCAATTCGCTCTTTTTGTCATGGAGCGGCATGATGGGTTCGGCAACGCCCGTGCCTTCCCCGTCTGATTCCGCCTCTTCTCCCCCGATCAAGGCATCCATCCGGGCCACCCCGTGCAGCGGCATGTACTCTTTCAGCGACGTGGCGGCCGTACCGAACAATGTCCGCTGCACTGAGGGCATGATCTCTTCCAGCACATGGTCTCGTTCGGCCTTAATGTGTCTCGCGTAATGCACCAGAATGGCGTCCTTCGGAAGATAGAGCCAGGCTCGTTGTGGCTTCGGTATACCCTCCTGCATTCGGACAAACCGCCCGACGACTTGGCGGAAATACATTTCGGTCAAGACGTTCGTCGCGTAGACACCGACACGAAGCCGCGGGATATCGACGCCTTCACTGACCATATTCACTGCGACGAGCCATTGCTGCTTCGTATGCTGCGCAAAAGTCTTGATCGTTTTTGAAGCCGACGGATCGTCTGACACGGCGATCTGCGCACGGGTGCCCGTGATACGCCCCACGAGATCCGCAACCTGCCTGGCATGGTCTTGATTCATCGCAACGATGAGCCCGCCGGCATCCGGCTGCTCCTGCTTGCGAAGTCGGCATAATTCAGCATGGGCATCCGTAATAACAGGACCCAGCCAGCTATCTTGCAAGAGCGCGGTCTTGAGTCGTTCGCGCTGCAGATCGAAGGTGAGCCCATCTTCGAATGTCGCCCGATGTTCACGGCCCTCCGACAGCCACGCCAGCTCCCCTTCGTAACTGGGAAAGAGAATCGGGCGACAGACACTCTCGCGAATGGCTTCAGCATATCCATAGGTGAAGTCCGCCACGCTTTCACCATGCTCGTACCGCACATACGGAATCGGATTATTATCGGAGCGAAAGGGGGTGCCTGATAAGGCCAGTCGAAAGACTGATGTGTCAAACGCTTCCCGTAACGCGTTCCCCCAATCCTTCCCCTCTCCCGCATGGTGCAGCTCATCGAAAATCAGCAGAGTGGACCGGCTCCGGCAGGCGCGCTGAAATACCTTCGGCGCCAGACACACTTGCTGATAGGTTACGACGGCGCCATGATAATCGCGCGCTTCGATCGCCTGTTCGTTTGTCAGCGCCGGATCCAGCTGAATCCCCACCAGGCCGGCAGCAGCCGCCCATTGCGCGCGGAGATGATTCGTCGGACAGATCACCAGCACACGGCTGGCCATTCGATCGGCCAAGTATTGGTGGGCAATTCGCAGCGCGAAGCGGGTTTTTCCTGCTGCAGGCGTAGCTGTTGCAAGAAAATCATGACGTGTATGGGTGAGCACTCCGGACACGGCGCGAGCTTGCCAGTCGCGTAGCTTGGCCGTCCAAGGAGACACCATCACTGCCGCCTCTTCTTCAGCGTCATTGTGAGATGGACAGGGGTGCGTCGAACGAAGGGTTTCCGAGATCGCACGTCATGCAGGCACAGGAGGTCGATAGATCGGCAACCCCGCCGCCTGCCCTCTACTGCCACCGCATTTCCAGTTCGGGATATTTTGCTTTGTAGTCGGCATGGCTGACACCGATCACTTTGAGCGCTTCCTCGCGATCGTAGATGCTGGTAATTTCAACTTTATGGTGGATGCTGCCCGGCGCGCTCTTATACGTGAGGAAATAGTGCTGCAGCCGATCGAGGAGCGCAAGAGGAACTTGGTTGATATCGGTATAGCCTCCATAGGTGGCATCGTCTTTCATGACGGCAATGATCTTGTCGTCGGCTTCGCCACCATCTGCCAGACTGAAGCCACCGATGGGCAGAGCCGTGAGAAGAATGTCGCTGTGCGGAATCGTCTTCTCCGTGAGGACGCAGATATCGAGAGGATCGCCATCCCCTACAATGCCTGTTCGATTGGTCCGCGCAGCAAACAATGCCGCGACGCCGTCGCTGCAGTACGTTTGTGGGACCAGCCCGTAATAGACGGGACAATAGTTTGAAAATCGCTGGGGGCGATCGACCTTGAGGAACCCGCTCACCTTGTCCACTTCGTACTTCACCGTGTCAGTCGGCACAATTTCAATGTACGCCGTCACCACCTCCGGGGCTTGGGCTCCGATGGAGACGCCATGCCATGGATGGGCTCTGAACATCAAGCTCATCAGTCGTAGCAGGGAATCAGTTTGGTTGCCGCTCATCACCTCGCCTCCAATGAATGCCATGCACACGCAAACCGCTCTCCGCTAGCTAGGCTACCCTCCCTCTTATTTCCACTTACCGAGGGCATAGCCAGGCTGCCCTTTACTGCGCGCGACATTCTCACCCACCCAACCCCGAGCGCGCCGAGACGCGCTCTTTTCCCATGCGAGCACATTCTTATCGTGCGCGTTCCGCGAGCAGGAGGACGACTGAACTACCCTCTCCCCCCCCTTGGCTGTTCCAAAAACAATCGCACTGCGATCTTCTGCCCTTTGATTCTCGTCCGACTCAGCGTCTGAATAATCTCTCGTGCCAACACCTCCGGCACTTCCACCAGTGAGAATCGATCCATCACTTCGACGGCGCCGATCACATTCGAATTGAGCCCAGCCTCGTTGGCAATGGCTCCCACGAGGTCGCCCGGACGGATCCCTGCCTCCCGGCCTGCACCGATATAGACTTTGGCCATCCCTGGCGTTCGCCCGCCACGGCCAGGCTGACTAAACGGTCTACTCTGTCCATCTCTCGGCATCATGCCACCTGCCCGCCCGCGAGGATCACCCATGGGGCGGCGCGCCATCGATGGACGCTCCTGCGGCCTGTTCGAGACAGAAGGAATGTCAACTTCCTTTCGCTCCCCACCCTGCATGCGAAACACAAGTTTCATGGCAGCCGCTGCCACGTCCATGGGATCTCCCTGGTCGGCACAGGATGCAACCACCGCCCGGAATAGATCCAGGTCGCCGGCTGCAAGCACGCTCTCAATCGCGCTTTTGGTCCGCGCAAGCCGTTTCGTACGGAGGTCGGCAACAGTCGGGACCGGCGTGACGACAATTTTGGCTTTTGTGAGCTGTTCAATGTTCCACAATAACCGCTGTTCACGCGGGTCGATCACCGTAATGGCCGCCCCTTCGCGCCCTGCCCGCCCGGTCCGTCCGATCCGATGGACATAGCCTTCTGGAGAGGTGGGCAGGTCGTAGTTCACCACATGCGACACCGAGGGGATATCCAATCCCCGCGCCGCCACATCGGTGGCGACGAGCAGTTCAGTCTGCCCGGCTCGAAATGAATTCATCACACGGTCGCGCTGGGGCTGATTCATCCCGCCATGGATCGCTTCCGCTCGATGCCCGCGGTCAGTCAGCATCGCGGTCAGTTCATCGACTTCGATACGTGTGCGGCAAAAGACGAGCGCCGACTTCGGAGCTTCCATATCCAAGATACGAGCCAATGCCATCTCTTTATGTTGCCGGGCGACGATATACGCCGTCTGATGGACACGCGGCGCAACGCCCGCTTTGAGCGGCTCTTTAGCAATCTTGATTTCGACCGGGTCCTTGAGATGACGTTTGGCAATAGCCGCGATCCTCGCCGGCATCGTGGCGGAGAATAACGCCGTCTGGCGTTCTTTGGGTGTCTGTTCCAAAATGGCATCCAGATCCTCGGCAAAGCCCATATCAAGCATCTCATCGGCCTCGTCCAGCACGACGATTTGAACCGTCTTGAGCTGCAAGGTTTTCCGGCGGATATGGTCCAATGCCCGTCCTGGTGTCGCCACAATGACATCGACACCGCGCCGCAGCGCGTGAAGTTGAAGACCCATGGCCTGTCCGCCATACACGGGAAGCACGGAGATTTTTAATTCTTTGCCATACCGTGTGACGGCTTCGCCGACCTGTATGGCCAACTCTCTGGTCGGCAGCAGGATCAGGGCGGAGGGACAGCGACGCGACGAATGCGCAATGCGCTGAAGCAACGGCAGCGTGAACGCGGCGGTCTTGCCGGTTCCGGTTGCCGCTTGGCCCAAGAGATCGCGGCCTGCTAGTAACGGTGGGATCGCCTCTCGTTGAATCGGCGTAGGTTCTTCATAGCCTAGCGTGTCGAGCGTAGTCAGCAACGCGGCTTCCAAGCCAAGTACCGCAAAGCCCGGAGAAAAACCTTTCGCTGACGTGTCTGCCGATGGGTGCGTGGTGTCATGCTTCATAGAATGTTGCAATAGCCTTTCTACTCTGGATGCCAGGCAGTTGTTTATCGAACCATGTTCGCGTTGCTGTCAATAATCCTTCCAAGCTCGCTTGTTTCTCTCTCCAGGAATGGCACCCATGTAGGTCCCACTGCGGCCGTCGAGCGAGCACATTCTTATCGTGCGCGTTCCGGGAGCAGGGAAATCTCCCAAGCGATCTATGCGCTATCTTATTCTTCCGGCTGTTGGATCGGCCCCGCCCACTCCCCTTTGGCCAACGTCACTTCTTGAAACCCGCCGTCCGGCCATTGAAACTGGCCGACCTCATCGACTTGCACGATAAAGGAATCCGCCTCGTGCGCTGGGCCCCGGAACCAATACCAGCCGGCGGCAGTGGGTTTATCCTTGCTCCATCGATATTCGGCCATCCGTCCGTTTCCTTTTCTCGTCTGTCGCAATTCTGATACAGTCGAGCAGGTAGTGAAATTTCATTGCGCTGAAGAGACCTCGAACGGGCCAGCAGCACAGCAGGCTGCTCAAAATGGCCGTCCAGCAAGGCCGCAGCGAGTGCAGGCCTGAGGCGTACCCTCTGGGGTACGTTGAAGGTCTAAACGATGCGAGAACGCCGCTGGCGGACTTTTTCAACAGCCTGTCAGTAGGTCGACCCTATCATGTCTACACTCCCAATAGAAGATGTGCTACCAGCCCTCCGTCATACGCTGACAGAGGATCGAAATGCCGTGCTGACTGCTGCCCCTGGCGCCGGAAAGACGACGCGGGTTCCGCTAGCTCTCCTCGACGCGCCATGGCTCGAAGGGAAGAAGCTGCTCATGTTGGAACCGCGGCGCCTCGCTACACGAGCGGCGGCTTATCGAATGGCCGGCTCGCTGGGTGAATCAATCGGTGAAACGGTCGGCTATCGTATGAGACTCGATACGAAGGTGAGCCCCAAAACCAGAATCGAGGTCGTCACGGAAGGCATCCTCAGTCGCCTACTTCAGCACGATCCTGCGCTCAGCGGATATGCCCTCGTCCTCTTCGACGAATTCCACGAACGAAGCCTGCAAGCCGACA
The DNA here is from genome assembly GCA_965233175.1 of uncultured bacterium. GTDB lineage: Bacteria > Nitrospirota > Nitrospiria > Nitrospirales > Nitrospiraceae > Palsa-1315. Next base: position 26,725 of record CBDDRW010000122.1, on the reverse strand, counting down.
TAGGTTTAGCCCTCTGCCTCGAAGTGCAACGGCTTTTCCGCCCGGATCTCCGTCTGCTCGTCATGTCGGCCACATTAGATTGTGACCCGATCTCGAAGCTCTTGGGCGATGCGCCCGTCATTACTTGCGAAGGACGGATGTTTCCGGTGGAGACCCGTTATTTGGAACAGCCTCTCTCAGGCCGGCTCGATAGGGCTGTCATACAAACGATCACACGCTCGCTCGCGCAGGACCACGGCAGCCTCCTGGTCTTTCTGCCTGGCATGGCAGAGATCCGCCGGGTTGAACGAGCACTCCTCGATTTGAACTTGGGCTCGCACATCCTCATCGCGCCGCTTCACGGCGACCTGCCGCAAGAGGTGCAGGACCGTGCGATTGCTCCCACTCAACCGGGCGTGAGAAAAATCGTGTTGGCCACTTCGATTGCCGAGACGAGTTTGACGATCGACGGAGTCCGCGTCGTCATCGACGCTGGCTTGCTGCGCGTACCTCGTTTCGATCCGCGGTCGGGACTCACAAGACTGGAGACCATGCGCGTGACCCAAGACTCCGCAGAGCAACGATGTGGCCGAGCCGGGCGGGTGGAGCCGGGCGTCTGTGTTCGCCTCTGGACCTCGGCAGAGCACCAATCGTTGGTCCCTCGCCGCGCGCCGGAAATCCTCGATGCCGACCTGGCGCCGCTGATGCTTGAATTGGCCCTCTGGGGCGCCGCCGATCCAGCCGAATTCTCCTGGCTCACGCCTCCACCGCCCGGAGCTGTGGCTCACGCAAGAGACTTGCTCATCAACCTTGGCGCACTCAATCCAGAGGGACGGATCACTCCTCATGGAAGACAGATGGCTGAACTGCCGTTGCATCCCCGCCTCGCGCACATGCTGCTCACGGCTGTGCCGTTACAATTTGGCCACCTGGCCTGCACACTTGCAGCACTGCTCAGTGAGCGAGACATTCTGCGAGGCGCCTTCGGCCAGCGGAATGCCGATTTGCGGATTCGTCTGGATGTCTTACGCGAACAGCACGATCACGCAGCCGATGAAACCATCGACCGTGCGGCTTGTCGGAGAATCACTCGCACCGCCGACCTCTGGCAACGACAATTTCTGCACACCACTCGTTCAAGCCAACAAGGAGACCTCGATGAGGTCGGACACTTACTCGCACTCGCCTATCCTGATCGCATTGCCCAACGCCAACAGGGACATGACGCCCGCTATCTCATGGCCAACGGCCGTGGCGCCCTCTTTGCGAATCCCGATCCACTCGCATCGGAAGATTATCTGGTCATAGCCGACCTGGATGACGGTCAACAATGGGCCAGGATCGATCGAGCCGCGCCGGTTACCCTTCGAGATCTTGAGACTCTCTATGCAGAGCAGATTCGAGTCATAGATGCAGTCGTGTGGGATGACACGACTCAGATGGTTCGGGCCACGCGACAACGCCGATTTGGGCAGCTCATTCTTTCTGAACATGGACTCTCAAAGCCGGACCCTTCGGCGATCGCGACGGCGTTATTGCAGGGCATTCGCCAGGCAGGACTCGACAAGCTGGCCTGGACTCCAGAGCTTCGGCAGTGGCGTGCGCGATTGGTATTTCTCCGTCGAATAGAAGGACAAGAGTCACGATGGCCCGATCTGTCCGATGAGGCATTACTGCGGACACTCGACGACTGGCTTGGCCCCTATGTATCCGGGCTGACGACGCTCGATCGTGTCACACGGCTCGATCTCACCCAACCGTTGCACGCGCTCCTCTCATGGGAACAACAACGTCAACTCGAACGGTGGGCCCCCACCCATCTGACAGTTCCGAGCGGATCGACTATTCGCGTGGAATACGAGGCCTCCGATCTACCCATCCTGGCTGTGCGATTGCAAGAAATGTTCGGCTGCAAGGACACGCCACGTCTCGTCGATGGAAAGATTCCGGTCATGCTGCATCTCTTGTCACCGGCGAAACGGCCAGTGCAGGTCACAAAAGACTTGGCCAGCTTCTGGGCAAATGCTTACCAAGATGTGCGCAAAGAACTCCGCGGCCGCTATCCCAAACATCACTGGCCCGACAACCCACTCACCGCCCTGCCGACGGCCAAAACAAAACGGCGGAGCCGATCATGATCGCTTAGGATTGAGGTCTTACAGAACGCTTAAAAAGTTCGATAGCAAAGCCGCAGCCGCCCAACGGACCGCAGGCGTAACTATCTCACCCACCCGCCCCGAACTGCTCGCGCAGTTCTAACCCGAGGGGTACGTTGAGGACCTGTTCAAAGTGAGAACGAATCAAGGGAAGCGGTGCGTCTCAGGGCAAGGAGGCTGTCCAGGCAGCCTCAGGGTGGGCGGGTGAAATAGCTGCCGGAGTTGGGGGGTGAGCCGAGAAGCTTTTTCAGCATTCGGTTATTAGACCGGAATATCTCTCGTGCCGTCGTAGGATGTTCGTGATTGGTGGGAGAGCTTGACGACATCGCCATCCTTAATCAGTGTATCTTCACCGCTGACTTTCTTGTTTACGGCAATCATCACTTCTCGGTTTAACAGGAACTGCAGCAACGGCCCCATGCGATCCTGGTTTGATTCGATGAGTTTCCTGACCGTGGTCGGCTCCGATACCTCGCAGTCGAACTCTGTTTCTCCAACTGCATCGCGAAGCGTCAATCCAAAGACTAGTACGGTGACCATATGATGTGTATCTCCCTTGCGCCGCCTATCTTACTTTATTTCGTCTGCTGATCTGCAGCTTCGTACGCCGCTTGAAGAAGTTGAGCGACATGCTTGACCTCCGCTGCGCCCTGCAATCCGGTTCGCAGTTGAATCATGCAGGCCGGACAGCTCGTGGCCACAACCTCAGCCCCGCTCTGTTCGACGGCCTGCCGCTTGCGCTCGACGATGCGCTGTGATGTTTCAAAATCCTTCACGAGATAGGTTCCGGCTCCACCTGCGCAGCGATCGGCGTCCGGCATCTCCACATACTCCATACCCGGCAAACCGGCAAGAATCGCACGCGGCTCTTTCGTCACTCCCGCTGCTCGCAGATGACAGGAGGAATGGTAGGCCACTTTACACTTCGTACGCACCGGTCCGGCCATAGCCGGCTTCACTGGCGATTTCGATACAAACTCTGAAATGTGTGTGACTCGTTTGGCCAAGGCCTGGGCCGCCGCCTGCTCCGGTTCGCCGGCAAACAATGTGGGATAGTCTTTCAACATGAGGGTGCAGGACGCGCAGCCGGTTACCACCTCGTTGTACTGTGCCATGGAGGCGAGGTTAACCCGTGCCCCTTCTTTGGCCAACGCGCGATGCCCATAGGTTTCGATCGGCGTCCCAGAACAGCGTTGCGGCGGCAAATCCGGTTCGACTCCATGTCTTCGAAGCACGGCTATCACGGCATCCCCTACTCCATCGTCAAAATAGTTCGCCGCGCAACCATGAAAATAGGCCACGGGAGAGTGGGGCGTTTGCTTGGCCTTGGGAATCAGTTCGGGATAGCGGTCTCGGAGATGGCGCCGAGCGAGTCGAGGTAAAGCAAGCTGAGGGGACAATCGCGCCGTCTCCGCAAGCCCCTGCATGAACGGTCGCGTCACTCGATCGAGTAGCCGCCTCATCAGCGGCCGATCCCATAGGAACTGATACCTCGCGAGAAACTTTAAGAATTTCTCAAATCGCATTGTTTGTGCATGGAATCGAAATATGAATCCAGCTGTTTTATTTGGATGTTCAGCGCGTCGATCTAGAATAAGTTGAGAAACATCGACCCCGGCTGGGCAGGCGGTGCGACAAGACTTACAGTTGAGACAGGCCTCCACCACTCGCTTCGAATTGAGATAGCTGTAGTTTTTATCCGTGACGATCTCGAACCACCCCCGCGAACTCATGTCTTCTGATTGGAACACATCATAGACCGGACACACAGCATTACACTTTGCGCAAGTCGCGCAGGATTTGGATAATCGCACATAGTCGATATGATCGGTGAAGGGACGACTACTGATTTTAATACCAGGATTGAACACCCCCGACGGGTCGAAGCTCTGTTTCACCCGCACAAACAAATCGTACAGCTCCTGGCCGAACATCGTCTTGACATATTCAGCGCGCACCCGGCCATCTCCATGCTCTCCGCAAATCGAACCACCGAAGCGATCCAAGACTGTGTGGTGAATCTCGTGATAGCCCTGCACCATCTTCTGAAAATCGCCTTGATCGTTTACATCGAGCAAGGGAATGATATGAGCATTTCCATTCCCGATATGACCGAAAATGGCAACCGGCACATGCTGTCCGGCGAAGAACTCTTCCAGATACCGGATAAGTTCGCTAATCCGTTCAGCCGGCACGACCACATCATCGACGAAGTTAATAGGCTTCTTCTTGGGATCGAATCGATAGAGCGTAGGATAGAGCGCCTTGCGGGCCTTCCATAGTTGATCCCGCTGCTCAGGGTCGAAGGCGATCACGGGATCGGACGTCAGGCGGTATCGACGGCAGATCGCAATCATGCGCTCGGCCTGGGCATGAAGATCGGTCTGTGTGCCGTCAGCATCCAGCTCCATCAGCAAGGTGGCCGCTGCATCTGCTGGGATACTGTGCTTCGTCCGTCCAATCAAGTTGAGTGTATTAGCATCCATCACTTCCAATGCACTCGGGCCCAACTCCAACAGATACGGTACTGCCTCGCCCACATCTTCCAATCGATGAAAATGGATGAGCGCCGTGAGGGTTGCGCTGGGTTTCTCAACGAGTTTGATAGTCGCTTCACTGAAGAGACCGAGCGTGCCTTCACTGCCGACGAACAGCTTGGGAAGATCGAAGCAGCCTCGCGCCAGCCCGTCTACAAGACCAAAGAGGTTGTAGCCGCAACTGTTCTTGCTGACCGTGGGGCGTTTCTGTGCAATCAGGGTGGCGTGGTCCTGTAGCAATAACTTCAACTCGTGAAGCGGCCCGTGCGTTTTCAGCAAATCGGCGCAGATCGGATCGTCGAACCCATAGGCCTTGGCATCCAGCCACTCGCCGGATTGCAGACAGACACGGAGTGCCGACACATTATCCTTGACGGCGCCGTACCGTAGCGTGTGCGGGCCAGATGAGTTGTTCGCCAACATCCCGCCGAGCTTGCACATGTCCCCGCTGGAGGGATCTGGACCAAATAGCAAACCGTCGCGCGCGAGACGTTTGTTCAATTCGGTTAAGACAATACCTGGCTGTACGCGAGCCCAGCGCTCCTCTCGATTCAGTTCGAGAATTCGATTCATCCGCGAGACGTCCAGAATGATTCCGGACCCGATCGCCGAGCCAGTCAGATTCGTTCCGGCCGCGCGCGGTGTCAGCGGGACGCCTCGCTCTACGGCGTACCGCACCGTGGCGACCATGTCCTCCTCGGTCTCCACAAGCACTACGGCCTGAGGGGCCATCCGATAGATACTGGCATCCACCGCATAAGCCGTGAGCGTCGCGTAATCGTCCTTCACTTTTTCAGCGCCTATCGCGGCTCGGAGATCGGAAGCGATGGCGTGGGATCGGTCAGGCAGAATGAGAGTGGGTGCGGTCATGGTTGAATCGGTTCCTCATTCTAGCAGGATGCTGAAAAAATCCGCCAGCGGCGTTCTCGCGTCGCTCAGAGGCTCAACGTACCTTCGGGCAAGAGCTGCCAGAGCAGCTCGGGGCTGGGAGGGTGAAAAAGAACACGCCTCGCCTCAAAGACACAGGGCGCTCACCAACTCGCGCCCGTCCGCAAACGTGAGGCTCCTTATTCATCGCCTCGCGAACCTCGCTGCGGCCTTGCCGTGGAACGGCGCGTCTCGGTGCGCCGGGGCTGGGTGGGTGAGATACTGGCCTTTTTGAACATCCTGAGACTATTTTGACATCGACACCATAGGGAAGATTCTAACGGCATTTGGACATACATCGAGTGTTTCCGCAGCCTGCTAGATGGACTGTGCCGGAGAAAACAAGCCGTCACGCGTGAGCTGAGGGGCCAGAGCACAGGGAAGTGCGGAAGTGCAACTCGAGTGAATTCGGAACAGAGAGTCCGGTCTCTCCATTACATAGAGGCGTCTTCCTCGGCTCGCTTCAAGCGACGACTTACCGTGGCTGCGTGCACACCCAAGTGATCCCCAATCTCGGCGAGACGATACCCATACTGTCGGTAAGCCGTGTAGATAAGCTGCGCCGGTTTTCCTTTTCGTTGAAACAGCATCAGTAACGAGGGCCGATGCGCCTGCGTCTGCCTGCGAGGAATGTCTCGGATCAGCCTATTGGGCTGGTGCTTGGCCACAAACTCCTCAGAGCCCAAATAAATCTGGCCTGTAAGCTGCTCCCAGGGCCGTGACGCTCCTCGTCCCTCTGCCACAAAGGTTCGATAGCCGGCCTGAGCCGCTCGTTCGTGCTTCCCGAACTGCTCGAGAATCCAGTCGGTCCTCAACCAATCGGGTGCCTTTGTATCTCCCACCGTTGCTCGATAACTGCTCCATGCCCACTGTCGGGGATAAGGCACCAAGTTGGCCCGGACAGGATTCAACACCACATAGCGGCAGAGTTCCAGCAAGTATGCCTCTTTTTCCACCAAGATCGCGGTGAAGCGGCCTTGAAAAAGATGCCCCACTCGTGCGTATCGGCGGTTGTACATCTGCGTGTAGCGCCCGTTCAGCTGGCGCATACCGAGGGAGAGGTTAGGCTTCGGCGTTTCAATGAGGAGATGATAGTGATTGTCCATCAAACAATAGGCATAACAATGCCAGCCAAAGCGATCGACGACATGGGCAAGGAGAGCGCGCCACTGCAACCGGTCGCAGTCGTCATCCACAATGTCCTGCCGGGCATTGCCCCGACTCGTAACATGGTACACGGCGCCAGGATATTCAATGCGAAGCGGACGGGCCATGGGCGGGAGTATAACGAGCCGATTACATCACTTCAAGACCTGACCCTACGTTAGGGTCTGATTGTCTTCTCCTGCCCACAGTCTCCTAACTCCCTATTTCATTTTCAAGGGTAGCCTGGTCGATCCTCAATTGCGCGCGTTGAACGAGCACATTCTCATCGTGCGCGTTCCGCGAGCAGGAGGACGACCAGGCTACCCATCCTCCTCCCTGGCAGATTTTTTCTGCATCCTGCTAAGATGCGATCCATCGACGGGAGCCTACACTTGTGACCGACACACGCCCCACACTCTATATTTCACGTCTTCTCCCCGAACCCGTTATGGATATCGTGCGGGAACGATTTCGGCTGGTGCAGGAGCCGCTCGATATGTTGCCCGCTCCATCAGCCCTTCGTGCCGGACTCTGCCGAGCCGATGCCGCAATCGTCACCTTGGGCGACTGCATCGATGCCGAGACGATTCGTACGGCCACTCGGCTCAAAATTCTCGCGAACTATGCCGTGGGGTACAACAACATCGATCTTGCTGCTGCACGAATGCATGGTCTCATCGTCACCAATACGCCTGACGTGTTAACAGATGCCACCGCCGATCTGACCTGGGCCTTGATCCTCGCAACGGCACGCCGTATCGTCGAAGGCGATGCGCTCATTCGATCCGGACGTTGGACTGGATGGAGTCCCACGCAACTCTTAGGGACAGACATCGCGGGTAAAACGTTGGGGATTATCGGCATGGGGCGGATCGGACAAGCAGTAGCCCAGCGCGCAGTGGGGTTTCGCATGCCGGTGCGTTACCACACCAGCCAACCGATCGCGACGTCGTCTCTCCCTCCCGAGTGGGAGTATCGATCGTTGCAAGACCTTCTGAGTGAAGCCGATATCGTGACCATCCATGCGCCTCTGACTCAGGCTACCCATCATCTGATTGGCGCGCGGGAATTTGGCTTGATGCGCCCCACGGCCTTCCTCATCAATACCGCGCGTGGTCCGATTATCGATGAAGAGGAGTTGGTCGACGCCCTCAAGAACGGAATCATCGCTGGAGCTGGACTCGACGTCTATGAACAGGAACCGGCGATCCATGCGGCCCTGACGCAGTTGGAGCATGTGGTGTTGCTCCCCCATCTGGGTTCTGCCACGTTACACGCCCGGGTGCAGATGGGATTGGTGTGTCTCAAAAATATTCACGCCCTGTTGGAAGGGCATCCTGTTCCAAACCAAATCTCTTAGCAGGCTGTTGAAAACGATGTCGAGGCCAGAGCAAAACAAGAGTCCAGAATGTTGCAGACTGAAACGGAAAGACCCGTAGGGTGTTCAAAAAGGCCGTCCAGCAAGGCCGCAGCGAGCGAAGAGGCGAGGCCTTCGGTACGTTGAGTCTCTGAGCGACGCGAGAATGCCGCTGGCGGACTTTTTCAACACCCTTATTAGCTGGTTGGATTATACTCGAGGCAAGAAGGATACGCGTGACTGTTTCTGAAGCTAACTAGTTCGCGTAGCGAAATGCAGGTGCGGAATGAACTGGCCCTCTGCGTGTGAGTACTGCGTCGAGCCGTTGGGGCACGTCATGAAAGGTTGGAATCGATTCATACATGTCAGCCGCCTGACTCCACTGCTCTTGGGCCTCGTATAGCAGGCCGAGTTCGTACCGAATGGCTTGCGCCTTGCCGCCTTGGCACTTCGGATCTTGCAACAGCAGTTCGAGTTGCGCACTCGCTGAACAGCATTCTCCCTGATCCTTCAAACAAATTGCGATCATCAGGCAGGAGTCCGAGAAAAATTCATGGCTCTGCATCGAGAGGGAGAATTCTTCCTTCGCTTCGTCCAGTAACTCCATATTCTTGTATGCGACTCCCAACGTGTAGTGGGTTTCCGAATCAATAGTGTTCCCCGACGGCGTCGAAACCGATTCCTCGACGGCAGGCACCGGCGGTTGGAGCTTGAGCGAAAACGTCGACGCCCATTTGGCGATCAATGGGCTGGCTGAGGCGAGCGCTTTGACTTTCGCATAGAGACCCGCCTGTTGAGTCTCACTCTCACGCTGTGGTTGAGCCAGGAGCAATTCGAGCGCACGGGAATATTGCAGGGCCGCGCCAGCCGTATCGCCTTTGGCTTCAAGCAATGAACCGAACAACTCTCGAGCCTGGGCATGGTCAGGTTCTGCCGTGACTAAATGACTCAGCCATTCTTCCGCCTCAGCTTGCTGCCCAGCAGCCATGTACGCCTGAAACTGCTCGTCCATCGAGAGCAGAACAGCCGATTCTGTCGCTTCTGATACTGACACCTCGGACTCCTCCGGTTCGGGGTCCGATACAAAGAACTCGTTATCCTGCACGACCGGTTCCGGTTCTGAGGACTCGGGCGGCTCCAAGTGAGCTGGCACAGGCTCTTCTTCAACGAGCGAGAAATGCCTATCTTGCCGAGGGGTGATCGTGGAAGTGACATTCCAGGCATCGTCTGGAGCGGCATTGGCTGTCGAAAATGTTTCCGTCGGTGGCGCCGGGCTCGACGACAGCGTAGCACCCAGAAGCACCGCGGTCTCGGATCGAGCAGGATCAAACAATTCCTCGACAGTACCGCCATGCATGAGAGTGGACAGGTCCTTGACTGTGAGACTATCCGGCGCCAGTTCGAAAACCTTCTGAAACAGTTCCTCATGCAACGTCGGCATCCCGGGCTCGGGATGTTCAAGTAACAGCTCGATCGCCTTTCCGTACTGAATCACCGCGTTGGCCGCATCGCCTTTCTTTTCATAGAGCTCACCGTAAAGCTCAAGGATCGCCACCGATTGAGGTTCGACCGCTAAAAAATCAGTAATCAACGATTCAGCTTTCACATACTCCTGGGCACGCAAGGCGGCTCCGGCGAGATAGCGATATTCTCCGAGGGCCACCTGCAAGTCTCCGCGTTTCAGATGCAGATTTGCGAGTAATTGACAGACTTCCGGATTACCCGGCTCTTTGGTCAGCAACTGATTCAGAATAGCTTCAGCCCCGGCAAATTGTTTGGCTTCGATGCGGCGTGTCGCTTCCGAAAGCAGATTGACCGGTTCTCCATTCTTGGGCGAAGATCCCATTGAAGGTTGAGCAAATCCCGGATTGGCAGCAGGGCTAGCGACTCCGTCAGTTTTTTTGAAATGTTCTATAAACTGGAGGGCCTCGCTATTGGCGGGATCGATCCGTAAGACGGATTGATACGCATCTTTTGCCTCTGCATGGCGCTGCTGCGCAGACCGTTCACGGCCTAACTGCAAATAGACGATTGTGGCTTCATCCTGCTTATTTTCTTGAAGACACAATTCCGCCACGCGCTGCTGGGCATCTAGATTGGACGGATCCAGGCTGACGATCTTCTTGTAGATATCCAACGCCTCTTTGCTTTTCCCCCCTTTGAGATAATGCTTCCCGAGTGTGAGATAATCTTGAACCGCACTGCTCAGCAGACCACGTTCCGCATTGAGGTCTCCCAGATGCCGGTAGACATCGTACCGTGATGGATCGAGTTTCAAGATTTTCTTGAACGTCGCGATCGCCTTGAGGGTGGCCCCTTCGGCCCGGAAGGCATTGGCCGCCTGCAAAAAGGCGGCGACGGCATCGTTGGCAGCCTGACGCTTAAGGTGTAACTCCCCGATTGAATTGAAGATACTCCCATCTCCTGGCCACTCGGTGGAGAGCTTCTTCCACTCATTGATAGCTGCGTCGAACTGTCCTCGCGAGGCAAAGAGTTGTGCGCATTGCAGCACGTTACCGCGGTCGATCGCCACGTGAGGCCTCCATACCGATCAAACGCTAACAGTGTCACTGAATGTTGTCAACGAAATGGGGCATTTAGGGAGGAGGGTGGACTCAGCATAAACACGAAGGCCTGCCTCAATACCAAGGCAGGCCTTCCGATGACACGCTCCCACACGACAAAGACGTCAGGAGTCGGCAACGACCGTCTTCAAGACGTTTGAAGCCTGAGGTCCTTTTGCGCCTTGCACGACCTCGAACTCGACGTTTTCGCCCTCTTTCAAAGTTTTGAATCCTTCTCCTTGCAGCGCGGAGTAATGTACAAAGACATCATCCCCGCTTTCCAGACGAATGAACCCAAATCCCTTACGATCGTTGAACCACTTGACCGTACCTTTTGCTTTCACAACAATACTCCTTTCCTCAACGGCCACACATAGTTGCGCGGTCGGCCTCAAAACCCGGTTGGCTACACACATGATTAAGCGAAAAAGACAGGAAGAAGAGTAGGCGGACGTGGTGGGTCATGTGAAAGACAACATGGATCACGAAACGTATCTCGGTGGAACTCGCGCAGCATGTACCACGGCATTTCAAATCTTGTCAAGCCATTCTTTGGGCACACCTTTGCGACGGCAAAGTGGACAACCCCCGCCCGCTCGCCTATAGTGTCCAATGGGCGAGGAGCGTGATCTTCCGAATGTTTCTACGAACGCTGCTGGATCGCTACATTTTCACTGAACTCCTTTCCCCCTTTAGTGTGAGCCTTGGTGCGCTGTGTTTTGTGATGCTCACACGGGAACTCCTGCGCTTGGTGGAACTACTGGTTTCCAAAGGCGTGGGCATCGTCGCGGTTCTGCAAGTCTTTGCTCATCTGATGCCGTCGTTCCTCGTACTCACCCTCCCAATCGCCGGAATCATTGCCTCAATTACCGCCTTCGGGCGCCTCTCTTTCGATAAAGAATTAGTGGCAATGCAGACGGCAGGCCTCAGCCTCATCCGATTGGCGCGCCCTGTTGTGCTCTTTGCCTTGCTCGTATTCGGGCTGACCTTATGGCTGGCACAATGGGGACAACCCTGGAGTTCTACAAATCTCAAAAAAGTGGCATTGAATCTCCTGCGAGATCAACTGGTCTTGGCACTCGATCGGGGAACATTTAACGAGCCCATCCCCAAGATGATGATCTATGTTCCGGACGGAAACCCCAACGACGCGACGACCGGAATCTTCGTCTCCGACGAGCGGAATGCGGACGACCCTCGCATCATCGTGGCGGAACAGTACGAGGTCATCATGGAGACGTCGACCGATCAAGTCACCTTACGCCTCCAGCGTGGCGTCATTCATAGCCGGCCTAATCAGGCCGATCAATACGAACATGTGTCTTTCTCCAGTTATGACCTGAAACTCTCGCTCAATCAAAGCGGTTACTCAGCTACGGAGGAACGTCCATCATACGAGACCATTATCGCCCAACTGACACAATCTCAATGGCGCGACCCGTCTGCGCTTCGACGATTGATGGAATATTATAAAGACCTAGCCTTTCCAACTGCCTCGCTGGTATTTTGTCTCTTAGGTGTCCCGGTCGGCATCGCCTCGAAACGATCCGGTCGAATCGGCGGATTTGCAGTCGGGGTGCTGGTCGTCATCGTCTACTACATGTTAAACATCGCATGCGAGTTCCTGGTCACGACGGCGACCTTGCCGCCCCTTGCCGGAGCCTGGATACCCAACGTCACCTTCGCTGTCACCACCATTGTGTGGTTTTCTATCATGAGCCGCCGGTAACCCATGCCCATTCTCTTCCGCTATCTGCTTCGCGAATACGCCAAAATCTTCACGATGTGCTTCAGCGGACTCATGACCATTTATCTCGTGATCGATTTCTTCGAAAAAGTCCGCCGTTTCTTGCGCTACGATGCCAGCTGGCTCGACGTCTTGACATATTTCTTTCTCAAAACTCCTGCGATATCCTTCCAAATTGCACCGCTGGCCATCCTGATGGCCACACTGCTCACCTTTGGCTTGCTGTCCCGAGGCCATGAAATCACAGCCATGCGCAGTTGCGGGATCAGCTTGCTCTGGATTACCTCTCCCTTTCTTGTCTTTTCCGCGGGGATAACCCTCGTGCTCTTGCTCTTCAGTTCCACCATTATTCCATTGGCCGCGAGCAAATCAGAGGAGATCAGGACCACGCGCATCGAGAAAAAGCTGCCCGCTGCCGCTGTGATACTCAAGCAGCCCTGGACACGAGTGGGCGCCGATGGCCTCATGCACGTGACCAGCGTCTCAGTCGGCGGAGAGCTCTTGGGTGACGTACGGCTTTTTCACTTTACTCCCAACTTCCAACTAGCCGAGGTGACTGAAGCCGAGGAAGCCCGCTATCACGACTCCACATGGACCCTGTACCAGGGGCGATACAGACGATTTTCCCCCGATGGAACCATGTCGACCACCGAATTCGATCGCCAGCCCGTCGGGTTAACCCTCATTCCCGATGACTTCACCATATGGCTCGCCGGCGATTCAGAGCTCATGACGTTTCATGACATCCGGGCTTACTCCAGACGGCGGCAGCAGCATGGGTCACAAGCGGCGCGGCTTACGACAGATTATCACAGCCGAATCGCGTTCCCCTTCGTCACGGTGGTCATGGTTCTGGTCGGGATTGCATTGAGCCTGCGTCGGAGCGGGACCAGAGGCGGCGGCATGGCCATAGGCATCGGTCAGGCGCTGGCGATCGGCTTTTGCTATTGGGCGACACACTCTATTGCGATCGCCCTGGGCCGCGGCGGAGTCTTGACACCCTTTATCGCTGCATGGATGGCCAACGTGCTCTTTATGAGTGTCGGTCTCTATCTTATGTTCAAAGTGCGCTATTAAGCAGGATGCTGAAAAAGCCCGCCAGCAGCGTTCTCGCATCGCTCAGAGGCTCCGACGTACCCAGAGGGTACGCCTCCGCCTCTTCGCTCGCTGCGGCCTTGCTGACGGACTTTTTGAGCATCCTGTATGGTGAAGCTGCTGCAACCCATCATCAATTGGCTGGTTGACCTATCACATCGCTTCCGGTAAGTAGAAGCAAGCACGTTAACAACAGGAAATTAAGAAGATGCGGGCGCGTGTTGTCGTCACAGGGATGGGAATCGTCTCTCCGATCGGAATCGGAGTGAGTGAATTTTGGAAGTCTGCCCTTGCCGGTCAATCTGGTATTTCAGCCATTACATCGTTCGACCCGTTTCCCATGGACGGCTATCGCTCCAAAGTTGCTGGCCAAGTTCTTGACTTTTCGATCGAACGGTTTCTCGACTCAACCCACGGCGAACGAGTGGACCGCTACGCTCAGTTTGGCCTTGTCGCAACAAAGGAAGCGTTGGCTGATTCCGGTCTCCAGATGTCAAAGGAAAACCCTCACCGGGTCGGAGTCATCGTCGGAGCCGGCATGGGAGGCATGGTGATGGGGGAGCGTGAAATCACACAGCTCTACCAGCAGCAGAAACCCCATCGTGTCCATCCGAATTTTATCCCTGCCATCACCCTCAATTCTGCCTCCGGGATTATCGCAATGGCCTATGGCGCCAAGGGCCCCAATCTGACCATCTCGACCGCCTGCTCTTCCAGCGCCCACGCACTCGGTCAAGCGCTCCATTGTATCCGTGATGACCGAGCCGATGTGGTTATTGTTGTGGGCGCCGATGCCAGCATTACTCCTCTCGTCTTCGCCGGATTTTGTTCTCTGCGCGCCCTCTCCTCCAAATTCAACGATCATCCCGAAAAGGCCTCCCGGCCCTTCGATCGGTCGCGAGACGGTTTCATCATGGGAGAAGGCGCTGGAACCCTTATCCTGGAATCAGCCGCGCACGCCAAGAAACGCAAGGCGAGGGTGTATGCCGAGATTGCCGGCTACGCGGCCACCAGCGAGGCCTATCATATGGTGATTCCCCGGGAAGATGGATTGGAAGTAGCTCATACCATGAAGCTGGCCCTCGCAGACGCCGAGGTGAAGCCGGCGCAAGTAGATTACATCAATGCGCACGCCACATCGACGACTATCGGCGACGCCGTTGAAGCCAAAGCGATCAGGCACCTTTTCAAATCGCGTGCGGACAACATCGCGATCAGCGCCACCAAGTCGCTGGTCGGCCATACGCTCGGAGCGGCGGGCGCAATCGGAGGCATCGCCTCGGTGCTAGCTCTTCACACGAGGCAGATTCACCCTACTGCCAACTATGACGATCCGGACCCGGCTTGCGCATTAGCAGGGATCTCTCGTTCAGTACAAGAACGTCGCATACACGTCGCGTTACTGAATGCCTTTGGATTTGGCAGCAACAACGCCGCTGTGGTATTGAAACGAGCGGACGTGAAAGGTGAAACGTGAGACGTGAAACGTTTCGGGCGAACAGCGCTCGGCAGTCCTTTGTTTCACCTTTCACGATTAAAAACTGAAAGCACAGACTAATGGCGACCGACCCCACCATATCACTAAAAATTCGCACTGCCCTGGGCGAGTATTTGAAACGCGATCCCGCTACCATACTCGTCACACAACATCTGCGTGACGATTTAGGTCTCGATTCGATGGCGGTAATCGAACTGCTCTATCGTATCGAGGAAGCCTTCGATCTCCAGATCCCTGACCAAGACCTGGCCGGGCTGACGACTGTCGGCCATGTTGTCACCTATGTTGAGAAACGGCTGGGAAAACCAGCCAGACCTGCCGGGACTAAGAAGCCGATACAGACGTCTAAGGCAAAAAGCAAAAAGAAGTCTTAATCCCATATGGTAATGCACCCACGCCCTCCTATCACACTCCGACAAATCCACGATGTAGTGGGTGGAGAGCTTGTAGGGTCACCACACGTTTCTGTTACGAACCTCGCTGGCTTTGAAGAAGCAGGCCCGAACGATCTGACCTTTGTCACCGGAGATCGGATCCTCAAAACAGGACGACCCACCAGCGCAGGAATACTCCTTGCTCACAGGCGTCTGACGGAGATCGCTAACGCGCACATCGTCGTCCCTAATCCCACACTGGCTTTTGCGCAGGCCGCCCGCGCCTTCTTTTGTCCCATCTCACCTCCCCGCGGAGTCGATACATCCGTGGTCCGTGGCCATGATACCCAGATCGGGCCTGATGCCTCGATATGGCCTGGGGTCACTCTGGGAGATCGTGTCGCGATTGGCGCACGGGTGACACTCTATCCCGGTGTGTTCATTGGCAGCGATACCACCATCGGAGACGGCGCACTGCTGTATCCGAATGTCGTTGTGAGAGAAGGCTGTACCATCGGCGCACGGGTCATCATTCACAGTGGCACAGTGATCGGGAGCGACGGATTCGGTTATGTACAAGACCAGGGCCGGCACTACAAAATTCCACAGCTTGGCGGAGTGACGATCGAGGACGATGTCGAGCTCGGGGCGAACGTCACAGTCGATCGAGCTACACTTGGCCAAACTGTCATCAAACAAGGCAGCAAAGTCGACAATCTGGTCCAAATTGCCCATAACGTTACGATCGGAGCCCATTCCATCCTCGTCGCACAGGTCGGAATCGCCGGCAGTACTGTCGTGGGGCATCACGTTATGATTGGTGGACAGGCAGGACTGGCAGACCATCTCGTTATTGGAGATCACGTGATGATTGCCGCTCGGGCAGGCGTCAACCGCGGTCTCGAACCCAACCAAATCGTTTCAGGAGCCCCGGTGATGCCGCACGAAGTCTGGGTAAAAGCTCAAGCCGTGATTCCACGGCTCCCTGAACTCAGACAAGCTGTACGCACATTGGAAGAGAGGATAAAGCAGCTTGAGGCCTCGCGCTCAACTCCTCAAGCTCTCAAGAAGAAGATAGGGAAAAAGGGCAAGAGGTGAGGTCTATGCATCAGGCGCGTTGAGCGTCTGAGCAAGGGGAGGACGATGCTTGGTACAAAGCACGTCTCGAAGCGCAGGTATCAGGGCGGGTGAGAAAGGCGAACTTCTTCAGGATCCTGTCAGTCAACCACACCGCGCCAACAGAACAACTTGGCCCAGAAGAATCCCGCCCATGGCACCAACACAGAAGGAAGCAGGTCGAGATCGCCACGCATATACGCCGCAGCTGATGCACCGAAGATCAAAACCGCTCCGGCAAGCGAGAGAGCCGTAACAAAGCCACGCCCAGGATGCTCGATAACGGGCACGTCCGGCTCAGGCTTGGCCTTCCTCGTGCGTTGAGCCACAGCGGTCCTCAATTTTGCCGCATACACCTCGGGAAATGTCTTAAAGAGGTACCGATGATACCGAGCCTGCGCGAACCCGCAGGCCGCACCGACCGCGATTAAGATTGAGCTGCTGAGGAATGTCACCCAGCTGTAGGTATGACTTGCCAATAATTGATAGCCAAGCGCCCCTATCCCACCAACCATGGAGATGAGTCCAATCGTTCCGGACGGCAGGAGAATATGGGACCGGACATAGTTACGCGCTTGTTCATCAATCTTCTCAGGTCGCAACACTGTCACGAGTTTCGGCATTGATGCGTGCTCCTACTCTTTCGACTCCAATTTCTCGTTCTCGAGAAGAACTGGCAACAAAAGGATGGATCATACCATCCTTCAGGTACATGATACATGCATGACAAAATGAGAATAGGCCTCTCGATCGAATCTTGCTCAAAAGTATGCGTATCCCCCGTATTTGATGTGAAATTGTGGATGACGAATGAGCAACCATAGAAGGCATGCCCGATTTTCACGCCATGAGCACTTACCTGCGCATGCTATAAAACTAAAGTAGGGGGCGCAACTTAAATGCCTTGCATAATCAAGCGTTTCGACGACGTCGGTGTTGAATGCCGCGATAGGAAAGGCAGGGGGAAGAACAGGACGTTGCCCCTCACTCGCAATGTTCACAAAAGATGTGTAGGGATGTGGATAAGCGTGTGGATAAGCACACAATAGCTCGCCGTATCACAGCACCTCACCATTGCCCAATCGGTAGGCAATACAATCAGTGTAATTTCAAGATGATATAATTCCGTAGTAACGTTTCGTTGGAATAACGTATCCGGTATCTAATGTGATTATGCAAGAAATGACCGCCTAGGTATTTACAGATACAGATACTACATAAATTTTGAAGTGGAAAGGCGTACGTGAGTAATCTAGCCAAGGTCGATGTCATTCGTCTCTACCTACGTCAGCAGTTCCCCAAGCACCATATCGCTGATTTCGAGGAGGGCACCAGCCGGGCGCATATCTTTCGTGTCGATGGTCCACATGGCCACCCTCTCCATTATGCTGTCATCGGCCTGGATTTTCTCCTTGACCAAACTGCCGAAACCCTGCAGCAAACGCTTTTGGCGTCCGGCCTAAGAGATAAGCTGAAAGTAGCCGGAACCTCACCCGTGACAATATCCAAGACAGGATTCAGCACCGAAGGCGCGATAACCATGGTCTGATCGCAGTTGGGACAGGCGGCTTAACGCCTGGCATTCTAAACACAATCTCTACGACGGGTTTTCTCAGTACCCCCTCCAAGTTCACAGACATCTCTCTCTCATTCTCACCCATGCCTGTCGGATGTATACCTTCGCTTGCCGCGTATTTGAGGAACAAGGACTAGCTGAAGCGCGCCTTCCCTCACGCACACCCCACTAACGATATGTTGACAGTCGGAAATCCAATCCACGAGAATGCACGCATGGCCTATCGTGTGGTGATTGAACGGTTGGAGTTTCAAGGGCGTTGTGGAGTCGCGCTGGCGGAGCGGAGGCGGCCACAGCCGTTAGCAATTGACCTGGAATTGGACTGCGAGGGAGCACCGTCCGGGACTGCCGACCAAATTAATAAAACTGTAGACTATGCCCAGGTCACTGAGCGGATCATGGAGTTGAGTGAAACTCACGACTGTGCACTCTTGGAAACATTCACGGAGAAAATTCTCGAAATGCTGTTCACGGAGTTTCCCGTAGCAAAGGTCTCACTCTGGCTCAGAAAGCTGGCCCCGCCTCTCTCACAGATGACCGGATCAGTCGGTGTGAAAGTGGAACGAAACCGCATGGCGCACCAGCCACAACGGACTGATCCAGCTCCATCGTTATTCCTCGCACAACAGCTCCATCGATTGCCCAAAGGCCGGGCCCTGGACGTTGCGGCTGGGTCAGGACGTCATGCGCTCTATCTCGCCTCGAACGGTTTTCAAGTCGATGCGATAGATCGCGATGAACAGGCCATGACGCAGCTTGCCGCCACGGCGAAACAACGGAACCTCCCGAACCTCACCGTCCAGACAGTGGATCTTGAACGAAAGACCGCGGAGCGGCCGGAGTTTCCGAAGCAGAAATATGACGTGATCATCGTGTTCTTCTATCTTCATCGCGCCCTATTCTCTTCCATCATTGATTCACTAAAACCGAATGGGATCTTGCTCTATGAGACCTTTACCATCGACAACTACTTGCGCCATCACCATCCACGCAGATGGGAGTTTTGCCTCGCGCACAACGAGTTGCTCCGGCTCACTTCCACCCTCCGCGTGTTGACATACGACGAAGATGAGCGCGACGGCGGCTATGGACCAGGCGCCGTCTTTACTGCGCGACTCGCTGCGCAACAAACAGACCCTGGCAGCTTACCCCACAAGTAATATGAGTCGTATCGATCTGCATCTCCATACGACCCACTCCGATGGAAGTGTATCACCGGCAGAAGTGCTTCGCCTGGCACATAAAGCAGGAATCACAGCACTGGCTATTACAGATCACGACATTGTATCGGGTATTCCCGACGCCATCTCAACCGGAGCTGAGCTAGGAATTGAAATCATTCCCGGCGTGGAAATCAGTTCATGCGTTGGTAACAGTGAGCTCCATATTCTGGGCTATTGCATGGACTGGCAAAACCCGGAACTCATTCGACGCCTGGCCGCCTTACGCATAAGCCGGCATATCCGTAATCCACAGATCATCGAACGACTGCGCGCATTGGGGCTGGAAATATCCTATGAAGAGGTGCAGGCCTTAGCCGGCACAGATTCAGTCGGTCGGCCGCATATTGCGCGAGTCTTGATCGAAAAGAAATATGTGTCATCCGCCAAAGAAGCCTTTGACCGATATTTGGCGGAGGGACGCCCAGCATATGTTGCGCGTGAACTTCCTCAACCTGCCGATGCCATTGCCTGGATCCGAGCCGCCGCCGGCGTGGCGGTGCTGGCACACCCTACCTGGGCTAAGGTTTCAGGAGAAGGGCTGAACACGCTTTTAACAGCATTAAAAACCGACGGCCTCGGAGGCATTGAAGTCCACTACAGTACTCACACGAAGCGACAGACGACAGAGTACCTCGACCTGGCCAAACGACTGAATCTCTTAGTCACCGGTGGAAGCGATTTCCACGGTCTCACCAAGCCTGACATCGAAGTGGGGACAGGCCTGGGAGGCTTGAAAGTATCCGAGAAGTTGCTCGACCCCCTCAAGAAAGCCGCCCTCCACCCTCATCATTCGTAGCGCAAATCTCATCGGTCGCACCACATCGTTCCCAGACAGTCATGCGATCTGATTTGCGAGACACTCTTCACGCATCACCCTACACGATTGTCGAGAGCCCGGCTGCTCATTTCCCCCTATTCGTTGACTCTCTCTTTCCATCCGCTACACTTTAGACACCCACGGACAACAGCGCTTGCTATGTCAAAATCCTGGACTTGGATCGCTCCCTATATCTGTGCCATTTTGACCATGCTCTTCGCCGGTCCTTTGCTGAGCACCCTCGCAGTGACCCAATCGATTTCGATTCCGTATGTGCCGCTCAATGGCCCTCACGCCATTCGATTGATTGCCAACCTTCTCGCTCTCGCCATCCTTTGGATCCTCGCCTTTGCCGCCTCTCGGCAAATCTCGGACAACGGCCGCGGATCAAGCTTTTTCCGCAGCCTCGTTCTTCCTCTCACAACTCTCATTGTCATTCTTTTCGCTCACAAAGCATTCACGACCGTGGGCCTTCCACTCATCAACCAGCTGGGCACGACTCTATTCGCAACGGGATATGCGATCGGTCTCGTCGGAACTGGCCTTTGGCTGACCGCCGCATGGATCATGAATCAACACTCTTTACGTGAAGCCGTCGCGTCATCAACACACACACGACGCCAAGAGACGGAGGCACTCTCTGACCATGACGATGCAGAGCAAAGCGGCGTAGGGGATTCGTCTGAGCCAATCACGACCGCGGCTACGTCAGTGATGAATGGCTACACACCAAGCATGTTGGGACGATACAGAGTGTTGAAGGAACTCGGGCGCGGCGCAATGGGATTAGTCTACCTGGGGAAAGATCCAACGATTCAGCGCTTAGTTGCCATCAAGACCATGCGGCTTGACCACATCGATCAGGCCGACAAACTGCAAGAGATCAAGGCACGATTTTTCCGCGAGGCAGAATCCACAGGACGGCTCTCTCACCCAAACATCGTGACGATCTACGATGCGGGAGAAGAGGACGATTTAGGATATATCGCCATGGAACTCATCGAAGGAACCCCCCTGAGTCAGTCGGCGCGAAAACCCAACTTGATGCCGGTCAACGAAGTCCTTCTCACTATTGCCACTGTCGCTGATGCCCTCGACTATGCTCATCAGCAAGGCGTTATCCATCGCGATATCAAGCCTGCGAACATCATGCTCACCAAGGATCGCGTCGTGAAAGTCATGGATTTTGGCATTGCAAAGATGGCCTCAAGCAGCAAGACACACAACAATATTGTATTGGGCACACCGACGTACATGTCACCTGAACAAATCGCCGGCAAGAAAGTAGACGGCCGGACTGACATTTTCTCACTTGGAGTCGTCTTGTTCGAACTCCTCACTGGGCAGCTCCCGTTTACAGCCGATAACTTGTCGGCCGTGTTGTTCAGCATCACTCATCATCCACACCCCGCCATTCAGACCGTGAGGCCGGATCTTCCCCCAATGGTCCAAGAGATCGTGGACCGGGCGTTACAGAAAGAATTGCCGCATCGCTACCGCCGTGCGGATGAATTCGCCAGCGAGCTCCGCGCCTGCCTGCAGAGTCTTGCGGCCTGAAGGAGGTATCGTCTGACGCTGGAACGATTGCATAGCGCCAAATCCGATACCGGGCTCAAGCGGCCTCACAACGAGGATCGGTTTGTCGCGGATCCTCCGCTTGGACTCTATGTCGTCTGTGATGGAATGGGCGGAGGCAACGCCGGCGAGGTGGCCAGTGCCCTTGCAGTAGAGGCAATTCAGACCCACCTCGCTGAAGCAGCCCGACAGGCAGATCTTCCGCTGATCGGCCCCTACGATGCCACGGTCTCGGCACCAGCCAATCGGTTGGCCAGCGCAATCCGAGCTGCAAACACAGTCGTGTATTGCGAGTCCTGGAGCAGACCTGACTATGCCGGAATGGGCACCACTGTCGTCGCAGCGTTGCTGTATGAGGGCATACTCGCCATTGCTCACGTCGGAGACAGCCGGCTCTACCTCGTTCGAGACGGGACCATCCAAGCCCTCACCACGGACCATTCTTGGGTCGCAGAACAGATACTCAAAGGGCTTTTGACAGAAGAAGAGGCCACTCGCTCTCCCCGTAGAAACATTGTGACCAAAGCCCTCGGCGTCGAGAGTACCGTCGACGTAGAACTGACAGAGACTCCCGTCAAAAGCGGAGACATACTCTTGCTCTGTTCAGACGGACTGACGCGTGCTGTCCAGCCACACAATATTCTTCACACCTTGAGTGGATTGGAAGACCTTTACGCCAAGGCCGAACGACTTATTGCCATGGCGAATGACGCCGGCGGCGACGACAATACGACAGTGGTCCTCGTGACCCTACAGGACGAGCTCCAAACAAGTCGATGGGAGCGGCTGAAAAAACGATTTGCCGCGTAACCCAGTACAGGGCCTAGGCACAGGAGAGAGCAGCATGTCGAACACTTTGCCACAACCGGCAACCCTGCTCATCAAACTTCATGGGCAAGGGTCGAAATCTCTTGAACTGACCCACGAGATATTGACGATTGGCCGGAAAGCCGACAACACCCTCGTGATTGAGGATCCCGCCGTCTCGGGACATCATGCGAGAATCGTAAAGGTTCAATCCGTCTTCTTTCTCGAAGACTTGATGAGCACCAACGGAACCGCCATTAATGGCCGCCCTATTACACGGCATCAACTTCATGACGCAGACGTGATCACCATCGGCAGGCATCGGGTAATTTTCCAAGAGCCTACGGAAGCCGGCACGACGCCTCATAACCCATGTGTCGATCTCAATCGAACCATGGTGCTCAAAAGATCGGACCCTGCACCCAGCGAGCCGACTCGGACGGCAACAGTGTGTGTGATCGCAGGAAAAACAGACCGGTTAGAATATTCCCTCATAAAACAGGTCAATGTCATTGGATCACAAGACGGGTCGGCCATTCGTTTGACCGGCTGGTTTGCCCCTAAAACTGTCGCGACAATTGCCCGACGAGGCCGCAACTATTCCATCAGTCAATCTCAGAGTACGAAGCCTCTGCTCATTAACGGCATACAGGTAGTGGGACAATACGATTTAAAGGATGGGGATCATATCGAGGTGGCAGGTGTTACGTTGAGATTCTCTCTGTCCTCAGATACCAACAACACAGCGCGCTAACGGCGTAAGAACTATTTGAAGAAGAATGTCCCCTTCGGAAGGGTCTGGTAGCATCGGTCAGAAACCTCCTGTCCATGTGATTGTAGACATTGGAGAATTTGCCCGCCTCCAGGTTGCACCGCTCGACAAAATCGTTTGACGTCTTCGTTGCACGCCGCCATCACTCGACTACGATCTTCTTTCCACTTCACAAACTGTTCCTTTAACTGGTTTTGACACAACGGTGGTAACTGTTTGGCTCGCTGTTGTAAGCAGCGTGTCCGCCCAGACCCATCCGGAGAGTCTGGACATAATTGTTCGATATCCGCTTCGCACTTGAGTCGCGCCGCCTGCAGCGCACGATGATCCAACCTGGTCACAACGGGGATTTCAACATTCGCATCGCGCGACCGATCATCGCCAGGACTCACCATGACTGCCTCTGAAGGCAGTGGAGGAGAGGTAGGGATGGTGAGATCCAGCGTGGGTGGCACTGACGACGATGGCAACGGACGTGTCCCCTGGCGAGCATCAGCTGGCGGCGCAGCCGAATACAACTCCTCTTGTGACGGGAAATTCCCCGCGACAGTCACCCACACGATCGCAAGACCAGCGACGGTGATTGCGCTGGCGATCAGGCTGCTCGAAGATTTCTGCTGAGCCATGATGATTCCCTATCTCGCTACACCGAGCATAGGATAAGACGCCGAAAAAATCACGAACTGTCCGGTTTCTGTCAGGAGTCAACACGCATGCGGTTCGTCATCATCGTGAAACTTGCACGGAGTTGCGAGGAGATGGGAAAGAAGAGCGAGCCGGACAATGGCTAGCCTGCATTACTCATGACGGTTCGTCGCGAAATCGCTGAGCCGCGTTGTGAGACCTACGCGCGGAGCCGTGAGGACCTGAGGAGATACAAACCGCACTCCGTGTTGGCCGTTCGCCCTTGTAATGAGCCCTGGCGAACGGAAAAACCCCTCAGTGATTCTGAACTTCGAGATTCGTTGAGGTCCCGAGGGGCGAGCCCGTCGGCCGTCAGGTGCGTCGTCACCGCGCTTGCGAGGTCGAGCGCCATTTGAATGCTCCTGGTGCGAAGAAAAAATACCGCAAGGAGTTCTTATTTCCGAATCCGCGATTGCAGCAGAAGCGCTCATGAATAATGCGGGCTAGTTCTCTGGAGCTTCGACGATGTGATTCTCAAACCTGGTACAACCCTCGGCAAGCAGCCGATTGGTCAACATTTCTCCAGGCCATTCGATGGGTAAGTCGGCTGTGAAGATCCATACATCAGGAGAGGTCCAGACGGGACCGTGGTCTTCGGGAAGTTCGGGGTCGAATAGGTCTGTCCAGACCGGCATGTAGACACCGTTCCCGCACTGTGTATGGAGATGGACGATTGTGCGTCCACGGACGAGTGGGTCCAGATCGCGCCAAACCGCTGCAGTTT
Organism: uncultured bacterium; assembly: GCA_965233175.1. Taxonomy (GTDB): domain Bacteria; phylum Nitrospirota; class Nitrospiria; order Nitrospirales; family Nitrospiraceae; genus Palsa-1315. The sequence goes on along the minus strand of CBDDRW010000122.1, from coordinate 2,051 downwards.
CATCTGCCAACCGGTGAAGTCGCACAGCATTTTGCGCATCGAACATGGCATAGGCCGCATACACCGGGGCTTCAATCATACCGGGGGCCAATGCCAACTCGGGGCATTGTGCCACAAGACCTTCCAGGAGTGCTCGGCGGTGCCGGTCTTCCAGGGAATCCGGCAGCCCTGAATCCGGCACACCGATCAATTCAAAAAAGAGAAAGGCTGTGCTTTCAACAGGCGGATAGAGCCGAGCGGCAATTGACGTGGCACGCTGGGAGTCCACCACCGTGCTTAAATGGTCATTCAAACCCTGGAGACTGAGCGGTTCCAGCGTGGAATCGGTCAACAGGCGAGACTCCACACGCACCACCGTCCCGGCAGAAAGGCGAAGATGTCGATGTAATAACTCGCCTGTCGAAACCGGATCGATTTTCAACTTAAGTGGATGAGCCAGATTGGCTTGGAGAGGAAGCTCCAAGGCCGCCATAATAGCATAGGACAGCTTTTCATCGGCTGGTCCATCGATGAGGACGGAACAGGAGGCCTCCGCGAGAAGATCGAAGAGCCATTCCGCCATGTCCTCGTCCAACGCCGCCAACACAGTTAAGAGATCGTATTCCCGTCCTTGCTCCAAAAAAGCTTGCAGCGTATCGATTGCCGCTTCGGCATCGCCATGGTCATGGCGCCGAGCGTTGATCATATGGACAAGATCTCGTGTGAGGGGATCAGGGCGAGACCAACTCAACATATCGGCACACTCCTACCAGAACATCCATCATCGTGATCTATGTTGCCAAACTTTTCCCGTGGTAGCAAGCGCTCAAATAATTTAAGCCCACAACGTGTTGGCCACATACTGCACGACAAATGGTTCATGATCCAATTACCTTCACCAAGACTCGTTTCCGCCTTTGTCCGTCGAACTCGCCGTAGAAAATTTGTTCCCATGGGCCGAAGTCCAACCGACCGTTGGTAATCGCAACCACGACTTCTCGCCCCATCAATTGACGCTTGATGTGGGCATCGCCGTTGTCTTCTCCTGTCTCGTTGTGCTGATAGGCCGCTTCTTGAGGCACGAGCTCTTCGAGGAACCGGTCGTAGTCCTTGAGTAAGCCTGGTTCATCGTCGTTAATATAGACACTCGCCGTAATATGCATGGCATTGACTAGCACGAGCCCCTCTTGGACACCACTCTTCTCGATCACCGCCTCTACTTGACGTGTGATGTTGAGGTACGCGCACCGTGTCTTCGTCTCGAACCAGAGTTCTTCGCGATAGGATTTCATGGCTCTCGATCAGTGGGTACTCATTCTGCCGAACTGGACGATCGAGATGCAAGCGCGCTCTATGTGCTTCCCCAAGCTCTCGAGAACCGCTCTATCGCCTACTGCGTGAAATTCTCGAAGGAGAATCAATCAGGCGGCTTCCAGTCTATAATGACACGATGTCGGTCAAGAATACGACCATGTCTCTACGCCGACCACGATTCCACGGTTTCGACCTTTAGCCCAAGCCTGCTATCTGGCCAGGAACATGATGGAATGATTGTCGAAACGCCAAGACAACTATTCTCGCGCTGGCACAGCTCGGAGCAAAAGCCTCATCGTCTTCAGATCGGGCAGCAGAGAACAGCAGGTCTTTTCCTGCAGCCCGAAGCAGCCCTGTTGAGACATGTCGACACACGCAGGATTCCTCGAGAAAATTGACAGGGCTCGGCGATGGTGATAGCTATTTCTACAGATGAATCCCTGTAGCATTGATTGTTCAGTAGGGAGGTGCTCGATGGGTGCGCTTGTCGAGAACATGACATCGGCGTGGAGTCCTTTTAACTGGATGATGTTCTTTGCCCGCCAACCGGAACCAGATCTGGAGTTCACCGAAGAAGAACTCGATCAAACGAACACCGTGAAAGCAAGAGGCCCAATGAACCCTCAGAAGAAATCTGGGGGAGGCAGCCCGATTCTCTGGGTCCTGATCCTGGCTCTTGTCGGCGGCATCGCGTATCTCTCGATGGAACCGGAAATAGTGACTGAATTGCTCAGTCCCTACCTGGGAGAGAGCACTCC
>CBDDRW010000121.1:0-104988 GCA_965233175.1 uncultured bacterium | reverse complement strand
CCGTTTCACACGTTCGTATTGCTCATCGATGATGCGGCGCACTTCGCAGTCAATCTCTCGGGCGGTCTCCTCCGAATAGTCGCCCTTCTCCTGAGGCGCCTGGATCTGCATCATGACGGGCTGGCGTTCACGATCCAGGGTGACGGTGCCGAGCTTCTCGCTCATCCCATACGATTTGACCATGCTCTTGGCTATGTCCGTCGCCTTGACCAGATCGTTCTGCGCCCCCGTCGAGGCTTCGCCGAAGATCAATTCTTCCGCAATCCGCCCGCCGAGAAACACGGCAATCTTGTTCTCCAACTCCGTCTTGGCCATCAGGAAACGATCCTCGGTCGGCAGCTGCAGGGTATAGCCCAACGCAGCGATCCCGCGGGGAATGATCGAGATCTTCTGGATCGGGTCGGCGCCGGGAAACGACAGGGCCACCAAGGCGTGGCCTACTTCATGGTGGGCCACCCGCTCTTTCTCCATCTTGTTGAGCACTCGATTCTTCTTCTCTAACCCGGCGACCACCCGCTCCACCGCTTCCTGCAATTCCGACAGGCCCACCTGCTCCTTATTGCGACGCACAGTTAAGAGTGTGGCTTCATTGATGATATTCGCGAGGTCGGCGCCTGAGAACCCGGGGGTCATCCCCGCGATCACCGCGAGGTCCGCATCGGGACCCAGCGCCACGCGCTTCGCATGGACACGCAAGATGGCTAAGCGGCCGATCTTATCCGGTCGATCGACCAAGACCTGGCGATCGAACCGACCGGCCCGCAAGAGGGCGGGGTCCAGGATTTCCGGCCGATTGGTGGCCGCCATCAGAATGACGGCGATGCGGGGATCGAAGCCGTCCATCTCGACCAGCAGCTGATTCAAGGTCTGCTCACGCTCCTCGTGCGCCATGGGTCCGGCCCCGCGGGCTTTGCCGAGCGCATCCAGTTCGTCGATGAAGATAATACAGGGCGCTTTGGCCTTCGCCTGCTCGAACAAATCACGCACGCGGGCCGCCCCGACCCCGACGAACATTTCCACGAACTCGGAGCCGCTGATGCTGAAGAAGGTCACCCCCGCTTCGCCGGCCACGGCGCGGGCCAGGAGCGTCTTGCCGGTGCCAGGCGGACCGACGAGCAAGATGCCTTTCGGAATCTTGCCTCCGAGCCGTGTGAACTTTTCCGGCGTCTGGAGAAACTCAATCACCTCGCGCAGTTCGTCCTTCGCCTCGTCCACCCCGGCCACGTCCGCGAAGGTGACCTTCGTGTCCTTCTCGGCATAGATCTTCGCCTTCGACTGCCCCACCGTCATGAATCCGCTTTGGCCCTGCCCGAATTTCCGAATGACAAAGAACCAAATGCCGACGAAGACCAGCGCGGGAACGATCCAGGAGAGGAGATCACGCAAGAACGTACTTTCAACGACGCCGCTAAACGTGACCTGACGTGCGCTGAGTTCCTTGACCAGATCGGGGTCTTCAACCCGAACAGTTGTAAATGACTTCGGCTCTTTGGCCCCTTCTTCTGATTTCAACTTCCCGGTCACTCTCTGATGCGTCACCGTGACTTCCGCCACGTTGCCCGCTGCCAGGAGTGTCTTGAATTCGCTGTACGGAAGCTCTTCGAGTTTCTGGGTGGCCACGATGAAATCGTGCACGAGCACGATCGCGAAAATCGCAAGAAAGACATACCAGATCGAAAATGAAATTTTCTTATTCACCGGCATAGTGATGACCTACCCTCCTCTACAACTCCAATCCTAGCAGGATGTTGAAAAGTCTATCAATGCCACAGACTGTGGCGCCTGACTCGCGAGACAGATTGCCAGCACGATAGCAACGGCGAATAGGCATGGAGGAAGTTCATGGCCATACCATCGTCAACAACAGATTGAAGATGAAGGAATTATTTTCGCGCTGTTGCATAATCAATCATCCTTCGCGCAATTTCGCGTTCGCCCATAATCACGACTTCGGCTCCGTGACGTTTCAAGTGCTCCACTTCGGCATCGGAATGGGCCCGCACAATAACCTCGATTGATGGATTCAACGCTCGGGCACGTTCTACGATCTGACCGGATTCGAAAACATTGGGAATTGCGTTGATGAGCAGGCGCGCGTCAGCCACCTTGGCTGACTCCAACATGCCTGGGACCGCCGCATTTCCAAGAATTACGCTCGCACCTGCCACACGAAGCCCCTCGACGATCTCCGCATTGTATTCGATGACGACGAGGGGCTGATCGGCCTCTCTCAACGCACCATTCACGATCTTCCCCACACGGCCATGCCCGACGAGAATGACGTGGTTTTTTGCCGAGAAGGGCGCCGGCGCTGAACGATCAACCGGGTCACTCCGCAACCGGATCCAATCGACAGCCATGAACCAGAGTGGGTTCACGAGAATCGAGAGGATCGCGGCCGCTAGAATTAAGTCGCGTCCTTCGGTCGGCAACAGCCCCACCGTGACGCCCAACTCCGCCAACATGAACGCAAACTCCCCGATCTGTGCCAAGCTCGCAGAAATGATGAGCGCCACGCGCTGTGGATACCCGAACATCAGGACGATCAGCCATGCGGCCAACGATTTCCCGATGACAATAATCAGGAACGTCCCGGCGAGGGCCCAGGGTTGGCTGATCAGAATTTCCGGGTTGAACAACATGCCGACCGCGACAAAAAACAGCACGGCGAAGGCGTCTCGTAACGGGAGCGTCTCGGTTGCCGCCTTGTGGCTGAGTTCGGACTCGTTGAGGATCAATCCGGCAAAGAACGCGCCAAGAGCAAATGAGACGCCGAAAAGCGCGGCCGACCCAAATGCGACACCGAACGCAATGGCCAAGACCGCAAGTGTAAACAACTCGCGCGACCCCGTCTTAGCCACCTGGTCGAGCGCCCACGGGATCAGCCGTTTTCCGATAACCAACATGAACGCGACAAACAGGGCGATTTTACCGAGCGTCACCCCCACAGTCTCCAGGAGTGCCTCGAATTGAACGACTTCACCTGTACCCCCGAGCGCACTGGACAATGTCGGCACGACGACGAGCGCTATCACCATCGCGACGTCTTCGACGATCAGCCATCCCACCGCAATCCGACCTTCTTCCATGTCGATCAGGCGGCGATCTTCGAGCGCACGCAGGAGGACGACCGTACTGGCCGTGGACAGCGTCAGGCCGAACATCAGGCCGGTGCCGAGAGACCATCCGATTCCATACGCCAGCCCCCATCCGAGTATCGTAGCGACGACGATCTGAACAAAGGCTCCGGGAATGGCGATCTTCCGTACTGACCATAAGTCGCCAATTGAGAAGTGCAACCCGACACCGAACATCAGCAGCATCACGCCGACCTCAGCCACTTCATGTGCCAGTGAGACGTCGGCGACAAAGCCCGGTGTAAATGGTCCAACCACAATGCCTGCAAGCAGGTATCCCACAATGGGTGCGATGCGGAGGCGGTTCGCGATGATGCCAAAGATAAAGGCAATCACGAAGCCGCCGACTAGGATAGAGATCAGGGGGTAGGCGTTCATCTTCTGGAGAAGTTCGTCATTCGATCGTAGAATTCCTGCAAGACGTTCATGCCATCGATTGGCACTTACGCCAGAGGACGGCTTCCAAAGAAGCTAAGAAAGTCGCCAAGATGCGACTCAATTTGATCCGATGAGGTGGGCATACACCGGCCGGCGAGGTAACGGATTCTGTACGGTTTCACGATTATCACCCTGCCGCCATGAACAGCACTTTACGATAGGCGACCTAAGTGTTGCGGCATGGCCTCAGCATCAACAGACCACCGTCGCCAAAAGTCTAGGATCACCGCGGAACCTAGTCTTTCTCTTGGACGATAAGGACGTCACACCTTGATCCAACCAAGACATAGCGCGTCGTGCTCCCAAACAGCAGCTCTATAATCATGGATTGACCATGCTTGCCGATCACGATCAAGTCCGCCGAGAGGTCCTTCTCTTTGGCAAGAATCACGTCAGACCCTTTGCCACGCTCAACGGCAAACGAGATCAGGCTCGGATTGTCCGTGATGTCGTGGATCATGTCCTCGATCTTCTTCACAGCTTCCTGTCGTTCTTCTTCGCTGTATCGCCGGATTGCCTCATCCGTCACACCAGCTAGAGAGAGTTTCTCTTTGGACGGGACGTGAAACGCATGCACAATCGTGATACGTGCGTTGGGAGCGATCTGCCTCGCCATTTTCAACGCAGGAGCAGAATAAGGAGAAAAATCGACCGGTACGATTACATGCTCATACTGGGTCTGCGACGGGCGTTTGGCCACCAGCACTGGTCGCTTGCACTTTCCTAGCAAGCGCTCTGTCGTCGTGCCGAGGATGAGATCTTGCAGACGGTTTGATCCGCTCCCCCCCAACACCAGTAAATCTGCCGCCTCGGCTGCCGAAAGTAACTCATCTAGTACCGGTCCGATCTTGACGCATGCGTTCGTCACCACGCACGTCGTTTTGCCGATTTCTGCTGTCACTTCGTTCAGTCTGCGTCTGGCGTCATCAACCAGTATGTTCTTGGCCTCGGTTGGCGCGCTGAACAGCCTCTGTAGATCGTTCAATGGATGGCTGATGACATGCACTAGACTCAGGTGCGCTCGATGTTCTTTCGCGACGATGGCCGCACGGTCGACCACGTATCGAGCCTCGTCCAAAAAATCGATTGCGGCACAATGGATTTCAGCTTATTCATCGGCCTCTTCTGTCGGCCAGCAGATCTGACTTCCCTGCATAGTCAGGCGGGCTAGCGGAGGGCCCTGCCCCTTTAATAAACGGTGTCGGACTACGGCTTTTTACACACTCGGCGAGAAAGAACGGACGCTCCGACGTACAATATCTGCAGCCATTCTCCGGCAATCAAAGTGGGGCGCGGCTCAGAGAACCATGAGTGCTTCGTGGGGTTCTCCCGGTCACATCATCGTCACAGGGCATTTTCGCCCGTCTCGCCAGTTCTAATCCGTACGACATTGTTGATATCGCCCACGAAGATCTTCCCGTTTCCAACGCTGCCGGTTTTTGACACTGCGTGTAATGATTGCGGTCACGCGCCGCACCAAGTTTCCTTTTTGGAGTCCGAATCCTAGCACACCTATTTCTTTTAATGCATCTTTGAATTCATCCAACTGAACGACTTTACGAAGGCTTCAATGAGCTTCATATTGAATATCTCGTTACCAGACTATCGTAGTACGAGCAGATTCCCAGCCTTTCACATTCAGCATCTCCAGGCCGTCCCAGGCTTCTATGTCCGCCTGACCAAGCCCTACCACCTGAGACACTTGCACGGCGGCCGGCTCAAATCATGTGGACTGGATCTTCCTCAATCCACACCTCGGATTCCCAGGCGACAAGAAATGATTTTTTATGATACGGCAGGTCTCCAAGGCGGTCCGAAACCAACCAGGCTTCGCAGCCGACGAACAGCTTCTTGAGTTCTTGACGGGTTTGCCGTCAAGCGGCTCTGCATCATGTATTCACGAGAATTCGTGACGAAACCGCTGAGAAGTCGAGCCAGACGGGCGCGTGGAATCGCTAGCTTCCGAGGCGTTCCGTGCGGTACATCGAGGGAGCAAGCGGTGAGCGGACACGCCGTTTGGCGTATCAGTGGGTATAGCAGAAATTTTCGTGAGTCATACGGGCTAAGTCCGCACAAGCACCACTGCGGCAAATAAGACAGCCAGCGTTAATATGAGCGAACTGCGAGCGATCCAAGGAGACCAGACAACCATGGCACGATCGGAGCTGGTTCGACTCTCCGCAGGAATCTGTAATATCCGCCCGACACCAGGTCCGAGGATGAGATCATGCGTCACGGTAAAGAGAAGAAGTATCGCGACAAGTCCGAGCTTGATGCTCAAAATAGTCGGCCATCCTGACGGGTTCATGATCGAGATCCCTCGTTGATGCAGCAACATCGGGCCAGTTAGCAAGAGTATGGCGATTGAGCTCCAGACGACTGGACGGAACCGCAGAGCGGTGGCCCGAATGAGCACTGCCTTCTGAGACGCAAAGGGTTCACGCCTGAGCACCGGGACCAGTACAACTGAGAAAAAGATCGATCCGCCGATCCAGCTGACCGCCGCAAGCACATGGAGCCAAACCAAGAAAACCATCATGCTCGCTGCCGATCCATTGATACGCCCATACTCTTCATGACGGTTCGTCGAGAAATTACCCAACCGCGCATCTATTGTGAAGCATCTCTCCCATGTGCCGGCAATTCACACTCTGCCCAGGCTTCGCTTCACGATTTACACAAGACAAGCGAGGAAGTACGTGTGAACGGACGGGTGATTGTAACAGAAGCGATCTTCAGTCGTGCAGGCTAAGAATGCACTCTGGGCTCTTTGACGAGAGTGTGTCCCACAAACCCGGAGAATGTCAGACTGACGGACGCAATAGCTAAATAGTGCTTAAACGTCCTAACGGCGAAATCCACATCTTTGACTTTGCTCTTCGTTTGCAGCAGCTCGCGAATCTGCGGTTCGGCTCGACAGAAATTTTCAAACCACGCGTCGAGCGTTTTCGGATAGGACAAATACGGCATCGTGTTCGGCTCGACAACATTGAAATACCTTCTGAAGCATTTCATGTTGGAAGAAAAGTTTGGACAGGCTCCGTATGGGAAAATGTATTTCATGAACCAGAGGTCCGCTTTGTAGAACCACGACTCCGAATAGATCGAATGCAGCAGCGCCTGCCCGCCGGGATTCAACACCCTGGCGGTTTTCTCATAGAGATCATCGAAGTTGCTGATATGCTCCAACATGCCGATGGAAATGATGTAGTCGTACTTCCCTTCCATGTCATGGACATTTCTCAATTCCACCGTGACAAGATCTTGCAAGTTTCTACGGCTAATTTCCTTTGTAATATACCGATGCTGCGCGGTGGACAGAGTGAGCCCCTTCGAGCGAATGCCAAATCGCTCAGCCATGAAAAATAATACCCCTCCCCAACCACAGCCCAAATCGAGAAGTGTTTTCCCCCGGCTGCGCTCATCGATGCCCATCCGCTTGGCATACAATTCCAGCTTGTTCGTTTCAGATTCCTCAAGAGTCTTGGTCTCCGGGTCCCATTTCCCACACGAATACATGCGATGATCCCGATCGAGCCAATAGTGGAAGAAGGTATTCGAGTCGTCGTCGTGGTCGAACCAGTCGCTGAGAGAATAATGGTTGTCCATCGTGGCATTCTGCCGAGGCTTGATAAAGTAACCGGCCCATCTGGCGCGGACAACTGCCATCATGTCGAAGATCGAAAGATGCCGAAGAATGCGCGGGGACGTTGCGTAGACACAGATACACAAGAACTCTTTATAATCCTCATCCTTCACTTCGATGAGCCCTTCAGAATACCCTTCGCCCAATCCCATATTGCCTTCCAGGAATATTCTCTGAAAGAGGCGCTCTGCATTGTGAAACAACACCTCCACTCGTCTCGAACCGCTCCCAATCACAGGCTGAAACACACCGTCGAACGAAAACCGGAAACTCATATCCGGCCGTTCCTCCCGCACATAGGCGCGAGTCACTTTTAGGAAGATTTTCTGTTCCCGGGTCAATCCTCTCATAAAGGTCTCCCCCGTATTCAACCAACGCGCCCAAGCCTTATGGTCTTAGCCCTTACTATTCATATGCGCGGCCGCGACATTTCCTCTGACAATGCGCCAAAACTTTCTGGCAGTGGGGAGCGCAGTCTAGTCCTGGCTCGCTCTTAACCACTTCGACGGGCCAACGTTGTACCAATGCGGTCCATTCCGATAGTCATTCTAATATCCCTCCCTCCGTGTGATGAGCGAGACCCGCCAAGTGTGCCGGCTATAGCGCGCCGATTGATCCGGACAAGACCGCTTGCGATTCGACAAATCCAGGTCACGATAATAGTCGGGGCGCTGTTGGAGCGTGATCGTACTTGAAAGAGGTGTGGAGTGGACCCTCGCACAGAATGGAGAGAGTCGGCATGCTCCACCCGCAAACTGAACCGCCGATTCTAATTCCGTCGGCAACGAGGGAAAGATCACAGTCGCAACCTTTTGATCGTTGATGTCGCACATAATAAAGCTCGGCGCCCGCAGGATCAAGCGTACCGGTTGAGAACGTTCTTCACCGCTGTGCAGGCAAGGTGAAAGAGGCTCTCCGCAGCAGCTAGCTCCGTTTTCAGTAGCCATTCCGGCTGCATATGCCGGAAGCGACGGGTATTGGGCGAAGGAGAGTAATGCATGCTACTCTCGAAACCGAGCCGGAAACTGCTTCGCCAATGCTGTCACGAGCGTATCCGCAATAACATACGCATGTTGCCGCATCATCGACCAGGTTTCCTCCAGCTTCGCGTACTCCTTTTTCTTATACTGGTTGATTTGGAGAACATGGTGGGCTCCATGCGCCGCGATCAGGCCTCGAACGGTGTCTTTCGGCAGGTTGTGGGGATTGATTCCGTTGAAGAATGCATCGATGTCCCCGGCGTTGGATGCTAAGCGGGCAAGCGCACTATCTTGTTGACGCTGGTTCCCCGCGATGGTGGCTTCGGAGTACTCTTTGACCGCACCATAATGACCGCTCAGCAAGGCAAAGAGCTTCTCAGACCTCGCTTGGCCGTAGAATGGCATAAACGTGTCCGCAATCTGTTTGGCGTTGGCCAAGACTTGCTTGTCGGCAGCGTCCCGTGCAGCCGGATCGGCTGCCGCGTTGTAGAGCACGACGTGCTGAATCAAAAAGATGTGCCCGAGCCAGAGATCGCGAAAAGCCTTCTGCATCTCCGGTACACGGAGGAGATTCTCATCCCCGGCTGCTCGCGATTCATAGTCACCGCCCACTGGGCTCACGAGTGCAAGCACCAATACTGCTAAAAACGGATATATCCTGCTCATTGTTCTCTCCTCCGATTCTGCTGGTTCTCGCTCATGGCTGACATCTGAGGGCCTCGTCGCTTCCCTCCATCTTCGTGAAGAGTTGGCACTCTCTGTTCCTTGAGGAGGAGAGAGTTGTTCGGAAGCCAGCCTACAATCACTCAGAGCTCCACTGCAAGACTACATTATCATCCGCTCATCGACCAGTATGGAGGTGAGTCCACTGGAAAGAACAAGTTGGGTTATGTAATTCTGTTGCATTCTTCAACAGGCATAGACAGAACAGGGGTATCATGCGGAACGGCTGCCACATCGCTGAATTCACACCCCGAGTCTGGAGATATCTTCACGCGTTAGGCTATGTCCTCATCGCGATACTCTTGGGTACATCATGTCTGCACGCGGCAACGACTGCAACGAGTCAGGCTCGAGACCCGGTAAAGGATATTGCGGCACTGGCAAGCAGCGCTCGCATGCTGACAGTTGCCGAGGGCCTCTTTACCATGGGCACCGCCCGCGCGAGCCACGAACCGTTCAGCTTCGATCTCCAGTATGACGACACAGAACAGCCCCAGCGTCGCGTCTGGCTCAGTCAGTATGAAATCGATCGGGACGAGGTGAGTCTGGGAGAGTATCTGCTGTGGCTGCGGCAGCAGCAACGCCACCTCTCCGAAGAAGTGCGGAAACTGATCGATCATGTCACGACCGTACATGCCATGCAGCCCGAGACATTGACACGTTGGCCGGCACTCTACGTCACCTGGTCTGAGGCCTCGGACTTTTGTCATACGCACGATAAGCGGTTACCAACGGAAGCCGAGTGGGAGAAAGCTGCGCGAGGTGACAGCGGCAATCTCTTTCCTTGGGGGCAGAGACCTCCCACACCCGCGCTGGCGATGTTCGGGCAGTATCACGCCCACGAGATTCCCATCGTGGCTTCTGTCGATAGTGGCGAGGAAGGTCGAAGCCCCTATGGCCTGCATCATATGGCTGGGAATGCGGCTGAGTGGGTCGAAGACTGGTTTGGGATCGACTACTATATGACCATGCCCGATCACAACCCCCACGGACCTGCCAACGGCAGATATAAAGTGGTGCGCGGTGGATCGTGGAAAAGTGCGCCGGCCTTGTTGCGGACGGCCACCAGAAGCGGGGCATCGCCGGATCGGCGCGCCGCGACCATCGGGTTTCGCTGCGCGCGGTCTGCGCGATAAAGAAAGTAACCGTAGTTATGAGGACTTATATAGTCTGGAGTTGCCTGCTGGTCGCGATTCTGATGAGTCCTGGCATGACGCCCTATGCCGTCTTCGCCGCTTCGCCGGAAGACAAAGAACGCGCCTGGAAAATCTATACGAACGCCCGCTTCGGTTTCTCGATCCGTTATCCGGAGAGCTGGCGTCTTGGGAATCCGCTGCCGGATGGAACCGGCGTGACACTCTATCCTCCTGTCGACAACAGTCTCGTCGCCTTATCCGGACACATGAATCTCTTGGAGGGCAAGAGCCAGGATGGACGGCAGACACTCGATGAATTTGCCATAGCCCATCGCCGCATTATCACGGAACTCTTCGTCAAGAAAACGATCGCGGTGAAGTGGCGGCAGGACCAAGAAACCTCATTGGCTGGATTTCCCGCGAAACGAATGACATTCACGTATTCGGATACTACGCAGGGCGACATGATCGAACACCACATCTTTTCACTTGGCCGCAACGAGGGTCGCGGAATACGAATCAAAGTGCCTCTCTCGGCAGAAGACCGAGTGATGCCGGCGATCACGAGAATGTTGGAGGCCTATCAGCCGGGACGAGATCAGAACGCGGTCAGCCCTCTGGCGCCGAAGGCGGAGTCTCCACAGACGACACCGCGTTCAGCGACTCCGCCTGAACAAAGGATAGGCCGGTGAAGAGAGCCAACCGACAAGGACGAGAGCCGGTTTGAGTGTCATACGCTGGCAATACTTCTTCCCCCACATGCGAACAGTCAACAACACACTCAGAGCATAGCCGAGTTTAGGCACCGGTCATTTCGCATCAACTGCACATCTGCACTCGAGCGTGGCTGTATCGTTTGACGTCACTGCCACCTTCTGCTCCTGAACACCCAAAATCGGATGCCAGGCTTTCACGCGGGAGTCTCCCGATCTCCGCGTCTCGCATCCGCTCTATTGCGTCTTCACCGGCGGATTTGCCCTATCCAATCGTCGCGGGAGTTCGAATAAGAACGGGGATTGTTCGGTGAAGATCAGATGGCGAAACTCTTCCGACCACTTTCCGTGTTTGCTCACCGTCTGTACCGGGAACCGCTGAACCTTAGTCACCCATTGATAGTATTGTCTGGACTCACCACCCTCTGCGACTGTCACTTCGAACAGTTCGGTGGGATAGCCGTTTAGAATCTGGTCACCGACAAGTTCGCGCGAAAGTTCCCCCTCCATCTTCTCACTCACAGCCAACCGGTGTTCGTCGGCAATCGGCAATTCGAGATATTGTCGCCGCTTGGACAAAATGAGCCAGGAACTCTGGAGGTCCATCCGCACAACGATGATGTTGGCACCCCCCTGTGGCTGGGTAAACTCGAACCGCCAGCGATCGTCCTTCGCATTGACATGGGCCGTCACCACAGACTTCCCGTTCTTCACAATTCGCTCGGCGGAAAAGTCGAGCGCCGAGGCCTCATCAGTCATGACTACGAGTGCCACCGCTGCCAGCCATCCCAGACACCTTCGAGACTGTTTGCTGTGCCCCCTGTTTCCCATGTGGTGGTTTTACCTCAAGAGCGAGTCCCCCTTCAAGACACTCCTTGTTCCCGTCTGCAAAAAGAATCGGGGGATCTAAACTTCACTCTGTCGGATTCCCCGTGCGATTTCCTTGATCCAACCTAGCCTAGGTTGCCCCAGTGAAGGCTCTGGTGGCTAGCGTCAATCGTCCATGGACTGAATCACGGTCTCCTCCGTTTACTTGCGCTCCGTGAGAACATGTACGATCGCCGCAAGACCGGCCGGCTTCCCATCATCCCCCTTCACCACAAACATGGCGATGGACACGGGAACCTGAGAACCATCCTTCCGACGATAGTCAGTTTTATATTCGACTGGCTCACCGGTTTGGAATATTTTAGCCACAATGCGATTCCACTGTTCTTTGTGCTGTGCGGAATCAAGTCTCGCACATTCATCCTGAGCAACTCTTCTCTCGAGAAACCGGTCAGTTTGGAAAACGCGTGATTGACGAGGAGGATGGACCATCAAGGGCGGCATAGCTGATCGCGTCCATCGTGGCTTCAAAAATGCCTTTGAATTGTTCCCGCGCTATTTCCAGCGCGCCTTCGGCATTGGTGAGTCCTACCTCCACACACCTGATGTGAATCAATCCCATCGCAACGCCCCACAGGACAAGGGTGCCTATCACGCGATTCAACACACCATAGGGGTTCGAAAGATCAGGCGGGTTCGAGAAAAAAGTTGATCCAGGTCAGCGCTGTCGCAATGATGGAGAAGTAGATGAGGTCACGCTCGCGCGAGGATAGAAACGTCAGCAGCAATGGACAAATGTACAAAATCGAGATTAACACACCGACAGGTGTGAACAGAAGACAAAGATGCCGATCGTGAGGAGGGAAATCACCCAGGGGTTAGCGCGCACTCTAGGACTCACGACAACCTTCATGCGATTGATTCCGGCCTGAAACGGGACTCATGACTCGCCTTCATCCCTGTAGCAAGCCACTGGGTATTCGGCGAAGGAGAATGATCAATAAGAGAGAGTCACTCCTTTGGATGAAGCTTTTCTTCGATTTCAGCATGCTTACAACACAGTGTTTTACAGTCGATCCAACTGTGGACGGGGTCCGTATCCCGTCTAGGAGCGGCCACAGACACCATTTGCGAGGCAGGAGAATTAGTCTTCCTTATCAGCACGGAGGGGATCGAAGGAGAGTGCCTACTTCACCTTGGAGAAATCGGCAACGATTCTCGCCTCATGTCCATCCTGAAGATTCACGACGAACACGGAGGGCGCAGTAGGGTCGAATGTTTCATAGGCAAAGAGCGCGGTAAAGCGTGACCGGTAGGTCGGCCCGCTTCCCTCATTTTTCCGGCCCCGTTCAGCCTTTCCAATATCGATGGATTTGATCCTTTTTGTGCCCTGTTGTAACTCGATCAGAGCACCCTCTGCAAAATATTCATCATCGCCGCATAATTGAACTTCAATCTCCATATTAGGCATGTCCACGACTTTCTTGATAAATTCCTCCGGCATGCGCACATCCATCTTCCGCTTCTTGGACTCCGCCGCTTCCTGCCTGCCGAAGGCTTCAAGTCGATAGCGTTTGGTCCGGAGAATGGCACTGGCTCCGCAAGGATCCTTCTCTGGGTCGGAACCCACACGCGTGACCAAGGAGGCTTGCTGGAGAACCTTCTTGACGTCCTCAGGGGTGTTGGCCTTTTCCATCGGCGTGCGCCCAGCTTCTAATGCCTTCTGCGCTTCTTCAGCTGAAAGCTTCACGTCGATCGCCAAGACCGGCTGGAAACCGACAACGGCTAACAGACTCACAACTACACAAGCGGCAACGCCACCGACTCGCGCCAATGTTGTCAGGCATCGCAGACTCATGATTTCCTCCGTAAACAAGACGTCAATTGATAAGGCGGCATTGTACGGAAGCTCCCTCTCCCTTTGCAATTAATCTGAGAAGTGAACCCAGTTGGCATAGGGCTTTACGGTATACAGTTCATCAAGATCAACCGGCACTCTTATACCTACATGAGTCAATAGCTGCGCGACCAACCGGAGCGGCAAACCAACCACCGTGGTGAAATCTCCATCAATGGAATCGACCAGGCCACCGCCCTCTCCTTGAATTGAATAGGCGCCGGCCTTGCCAAGGCTTTCTCCCGTCGCGAGATAATGGTCGTGCACTCGTTCATCGAACGGCTTCATCCGAACGACGGCCGTAGAGTGGGCAAGAAGGTCTACCGCACGAACTGAACAGACGAGCGCGACCGCCGTATGTACGTGATGATCACGGCCAGCCAGACGTCGGAGTATCGCGCCGGCATCTTTCAGATCGGCCGGCTTCCCGATCACATCGTGATCCAACTCGATCACCGTGTCACTCCCCAGCACAATTGCTTCAGGTTCTTCTCTCGCAACCGACTGGGCCTTGCCACGGGCAAAGACCTGCACCTGTTCAATCGCCGGACGGCCAGCTCCCACCAACTCCTCGAACAGTGGGTGTTTGACATTGAACTGGAGACCTAACAAGGCAAGCAACTCGTGGCGGCGCGGGGAGGTGGAAGCAAGAATAAGCGGCATCTACAGAGCCGGAGAAGGTTCAACGGATAGCAGCATTCGATCGGAGGTCTCGGTGAAACCCGCGCTGCGCGCATGAAAATTGGCAAGGACCTGTTCCAGGTCAGCGACCGAAGAGACCCGGAACATATCGGCTCGCAGCGAGGCTGCATGAGGAAACCCTTTGCAGTACCACCCCAGATGTTTGCGCATTCGCCGAAACTGTCCCTGCCCACAAGCCGCTTCGAACCGTCGAGCATGGTCGAGCAACACCTCGAAGCGAACATCGAGTGGCGGCACCCACAGTTCAGGCCCTTCTTCAGACCGATGTTCCTGCAACACTATTCGTGCGTCCTCTTTCTGCCGAAAGAACCAAGGGGCTCCAAGCGCGGCTCGCCCAACCAACACGCCGTCGACTCCGGTATCCCTCACACGGCTGACAACATCGTAATAACTATGCACGTCCCCATTGCCGAACAACAATGTCCCACTCCCCTTCACAATTTCAGCCGCCCGGGCAATGGCATTCCAGTCTGCTTCTCCTCGATACATTTGCTGCAAGGTGCGGCCATGCAGAGAAATGACCGCCGGCTGTTCCCTGAGGAGATGTTCGATCCAACGATCAACGACCACGACGTCGTAGCCGAGACGCGTCTTCACAGACAGAGGAATCGTATCCCGGGCGAACGGGCGAGTATCCTGCCGCCGCTCGTTCATCCGCCGGATCGCTTCCACTCTGCCGAATTTGAGGCCTACTGCTTCTAGAGTCTGACCGGCCGCCCAATCGGCAATCCCCTGCCGAGCGGCCCGCACAATGGCCTGAGCCACATCCGGTGTTCGGATCAGCCCCGCACCCGATCCGGAAGACGCCACACTCCGCGAAGGACAGCCCATGTTGATGTCTAATCCGTCAAAGCCCAACTCACACACAGCGTGAGCGGCCTGATAGAAGAGGTCAGGCTCTTTCCCATAGAGTTGCGCGACAATCGGCCGTTCCCCCTCATGATAGATGAGGGAGTCCAACAAAAACTCAGGTCCCCGGCAGACGTCATGCACGTGGGTGAATTCCGTGAAGGAAACGTCCGGTTTCCCGTGCATCGCCACGGTATGGCGAAAGGTCGCATCGGTGACCCCATCCATCGGCGCCATGCCGATGACCGGTCTGGGAAGTGACGGCCAAAAATTCATCCTGTTTCCTCCATCTCCATCACTGGTTCCACCACTTCATTCGCCTCAGCATAGGCCTGGCGCAAGATCTCACATTCCTGTTGTGTGAAACCCTGCATGTCCAACGCACGTTCGGTCACAAATTCGAGAAAGCGCTCGATCTTCAGGAGGAAGAAATCATACGAGTGCGTCAGCGGTCGTGGAGACCGAAACCAGAAGGCGACAAACTCTGTCAAACAGACACCCCGTTCCGCTAACGCCCTGCATGTCTGCGGGAACATTTCGGCAAGGTCTCCTCCCCAATGGAGAATCTCATATGGGAGATAGCACGTGCGGTAACGATCGATACCGGTCGCATCTGAAGCAGTGTCCTGCCACTCCGGCCCTATCATGGGGGCTTGCCCTGAGATCACGTGCGCGTAGCGCACATAGTCGTCGCGTAACCGCTGCCGGTCTGGCTGACATACCGGCATCTGGGTGGAGACTGGATACGGCGCCAGCTCCATCGGTGGCTCCACACACGTTCCCCGAACTATCGTCTGCTGAACGACGGGGAAAAAACGCCGAACTGCCTCTGCATACTCCTCCACAATTATCTCGATCGATTTGGTGTCTACTTCAAGCGCCACTGCCCGGAGGCTGGCGAGGTCCGAATGAGCCAGAACCTGCTCGAGCATGTTGAAGAGGATCGACGGAATCGGAGCGGCATGGGCGTCGATCCATTCCGGAAGGCCCTCTCCCCCTCTTGGCTCCCCAACCGACTCATGGCAGGCCAGCCCCGCGACGTGGATTTCGACGACTCGATCCAGAGGGAATTCATCGAGAAACTCCTCGACGAATCGCTCAAGGGACATTCGTCGGCAAGCCACAGTATAGCGATAGATCGTCCAGAGATGCCCGATGTCCAGCACGAGACCGCATGGCACCAACTCTGCGACAAGCCGAAAAAAATGAGCGATCGGTATCGTGCCCGCGCAAAAATATGTGAGCGGCGGCATCTCCAAGAGAAAGAGCGGCGCCGTCCCATCTGCCCGGCGGCCCTGCCGATCCATCATCCGCTGAACCGCCGCAATGTTGGCCGCCACCACCTCAGCGCTCAACCGTGTATAGAGAGGCGGAACATACGTACCGAACGAATAGCCCACCATCTGCTTCATCGCACATTCATGATTCAGCCAGAGACTCTGTATGCTATTGAGTTGCAGAACCATCTCATCCACGTCCTGCTGAAAGAACGGAGCGGCTTGAACGTCCGGCTGAGTGATCCACAACCCTTCCCCATGGTATGCGAACACGATATCCGGCATGGCCTGTCGCACCGTTGACAGTGCGGTCGTCGTTGCCTTAAAAATTTCGAGATATCCTGGCTGAAGTCCACGCTCCTTGAGCTTGTTCACCAGCTCAAACAGGTTAGGGGAATAAACGTCGACTGATAGACCCATTCCCAGCTGAGGAATAGTCCTGAGGCGGTGCTGAAAGTCCTGTTGAACAAAACTGGAATCAGGCATAGGATCAACCTCGTGCTGTACTGACAATTGGCCTAGTCTATTCGCCGAACTCCTTGTTTGACAAGGGAAGCCCTATTCATGAGCGAGAGGAATCGGTCTGCTATACTTGGCTTACGTCGCCAAGGGCGGGCTCTCACGAATCGTGTAGGCGTAAATTGAGGGAGTGCTCGTGCCCATGACGGACGACGATGACAAGCCCGTTAAGACGGCATTTCTCATACCCACAATGGTTGCCCATATGATGACACCAGGGGTAGTACAGATTCCAGGGGACGTCTCTGTCAGTGAGGCAGCCATGCTGCTTGAGCGAGAGCAGGCACCCTGCCTGCTTATCAAGGACACCGACACACAATTCGGCATTATGACGCCGGCCGACATCGTCAAGAATGTTGTCGCGCAGGGGCTTGAACCGCACGACATCGAAGTCCGGACGATTATGACACGGCCGGTGCAATTCATCGAGTATGATGAAGCCATCACAGAGGCCTCGATACTCATGATGGCCACAGGCGCTTCTCTCTTAATTGTCACCAAGCAACACCAACCAGTCGGAGTGCTCAGCGCACAAGACGTACTGCTCAACCCACCCAGACGGAGCACGAGAATTCCCGTCGTGGTCAGCGTAGTCGGGCAAGCCTCGGAACCGGGACCCAACTATAACGCCATCATCACTCAGCTGAGCCATGCCGGAGGATTGATCGAATCGGCGGCAAAGCTCACGCCAAAGACACACGTCGTACTGGCATTTTCCATTTCTGGCCAAAACACTCCTCTGACCATTCGTGGGAGAGTGCTAGACAGTGAAACTCCTACCGCAGAACTTAATGAAACATCAGGCGAGACTCGAACGTGGCACGTCGATATTCAATTCACTGACCTCTCGTCACCCGATCTTGCGCGGATCAGAGCTTGGGCGCTTCAAACAATGCCTCCTTCACCCCATCTCCCTTAATCTGACACTGATGCTCCATTCTTTTGACCGATAGGCAATCAGCTGATAGAATTTTTGTCTCAACGAAGAGACGACATCACCCCATATGGATCGCCACATGAAGACGTCCCAAACCCGTTCCCGTCCCCTCCCTTCGAACGAGGAGTTGCTCAGTCAAATTCGTCTCCTGCTCGACAGTCCTGAAGACGACCTGCAAGCCGCGATCATGAAGGAACTTCTGATCGGGACGCTTCGACTCCACGATTCTCATCTGGACATCCTGGATCTCAAGATCGTCAACCGCGCCGTCAAAGAGCTGCGCCATGCGTTCCGCGTCTTTCATGGCTATTGCGATCGGCGCAAGATCAGCATTTTTGGTTCGGCCCGCACGGCATCGGATGATCCGAACTACCAGATGGCCTTTCAGTTTTCCCGTCGGATCGTCGAGGAAGGGTTCATGGTTATTACCGGGGGCGCAGACGGAATCATGCGCGCGTGCCAGGAAGGCGCAGGGCGGGAGAACAGCTTCGGGGTCAATATCATGCTGCCTTTCGAGCAAGGCCCGAACGCCACAATCGCCGATGACCCCAAACTCGTCACGTTCAAATACTTCTTTACCCGTAAACTCATCTTTCAGAAAGAAGCCAACGCCATTGCCTTGTTTCCCGGCGGTTTCGGTACGCATGATGAAGGTTTTGAAATCCTGACCCTTGCCCAAACCGGCAAAAGCGACCCCCAGCCGATCGTGTGCCTTCAAGCCCCCGGCTGCGACTATTGGGACGATTGGTTCACCTTCATCACACGCCAACTGTTAGCCCGTCAATTGATCAACGTTCAAGATCTCAGTCTGTTCAAAATCACCACGTCTGTGGACGCGGCGATTGATGAAATCAGAGGATTCTACCGACGATTCCATTCTATTCGCTATGTGGGCCGCCTCTTGGCCATGCGGCTGAAAACGAGCATTTCACCCGAGCAGGTAGCTGCCCTGCATGACATGTTTGGCGATCTGCTATCCGAAGGCACCTTTGAATTGCGTGGACCGCTCCCCGAAGAACTCGACGAGCCGGATCTACGAGAATTACCTCGACTGGCCTTTACCTCCAACCGCAAGAGCGCGGGCCGGTTACGTCAACTGATCGACCATCTCAACACCCTCTAGCAGGCTGCTGAAAAACTCGATTCATACACACAATACCGTTGGAACTTCCATATGACGTCGATGTCACAATAGTTTCAGGATGCTCAAAAAGACCACGGTTACCACCCTCCCAACCCCGGCGCGCCAAGACGCGCCGTTCCGCAGGCAAGGCCGCAGTGAGCTGTCACTTTATAAGGGGTGGGTGGGATGATCCCAACTGCGCGCGTCCAACGAGGGCCTTCGGAGGCCGCGCGTTGCGCGAGCACGGGGATCGTCCCAGCTACCCCCATCTCCATTTTTTCAGCATCCTGCTAGCCACTTCCTCGCGAAGGCACTTTAGTCCCCCTGCAACATCATGGTATGCTCCGCCATGATGGCCGGTTTTCGCACACAGCATGCCTTCCGTGAGCCTCCTACTGTCGTGCTCTATCATGCAGAATGTGCTGATGGGTTCGGTGCCGCTTGGGCAATTTGGAATCGATTTCCAGCGGCTCGGTTTATTCCCGTGAAACATGGGAATCCTCCTCCCACAGGGCTACAGGACCAACGAGTCGTCATCGTGGATTTCAGCTATGCTCGGGAGACGCTAGAAAGCATGGCAGCTCAAACACAAGCATTACTCGTGCTCGATCATCACATCACCGCGGAGAAGGCTCTCGCCGGCCTTCCCTATGCCTACTTCGACATGAAGAAGTCCGGAGCCGTCCTGGCTTGGGAATGGGCCCATGAGCAACCGATTCCGTGGCTCCTCGACTATATCCAAGACAAAGATCTCTGGACGTGGAGCCTCCCCTCCAGTCGGGAAATTAATGCCGCCGTCGCCTCCTATCCGTTTGACTATCACCTCTGGAATCACTTCACACAAAAAGAGTTGGAGCAGGAAGGCCGGGCCATTTTGCGTTACGAAAGCGAGCTCGTGAGCAAACTTGCGGCCCAAGCGATGTTGGTCAACTTTCAAGAAGCCATCGTCCCATCGGTCCAAAGTGCGGTCCTGACAAGCCAAATCGGCGAACGCCTCTCTCTAGAACATCCGTTCTGCGTCATTTGGCACGATCGCGATGGGCGCCGCTATTACAGCATGCGCTCGCGAGAGGATGGGACTGACGTAGGGGCCGTCGCTGCGTCTTTCGGCGGCGGAGGCCATACACATGCCGCGGGCTTTTCAGTCCCCCTCGGACCTGATGGCTCTCTGCCGGATAACCCGGCGCTTCCGCGATCGGTCATCGATCGTCGTAGGCCTCCGGGTTGATCCGGTTGGGTAGGGTAACCAAAAACCAACTTACACGAGACACACCAGGTCACAATCTTATTCCGCGCGTTCTGCCAAGGAGAGCGCCATGATCCCTCTGCACGACGACAACCCGACCGAACGGGCTCCGGTGGTCACGATCGCCACTATCGTGGCCTGTGTCCTTGTCTTTTTCTACCAGGCAAGCCTTCCCGCCGGCCCGGGAGAAACATTCGTTTTTCAGTACGGGGCGATCCCCGCCCTCGTGTTCGGCGAGGCTGATCCTCCCGAGATGGGCGTGGCTATCCCTGTGTACGCCACGTTGATCACAAGCATGTTCCTCCATGGCGGCTGGATGCATCTCATTGGAAATATGCTGTACCTCTGGGTCTTCGGAAACAACATCGAAGACGTCATGGGGCATACAAAGTACACCGTGTTCTACCTTACATGCGGAATTCTCGCTGCCTTAAGCCATGCCCTGACCGATCCATCCTCTTCTATTCCCATGGTCGGAGCGAGCGGCGCCATTTCCGGTGTCTTAGGCGCCTATGTGTTGCTGTTTCCACGAGCCCGTGTGTTGGTGATGATGCCGGGCCTGGGCGCAACAAGGGTAGCAGCAGGTTTCGTGCTCGGCATGTGGTTTGTGATGCAATTGCTGAGCGGGGGAATGAGTGTCGGCGGTACGGGCGGAGGCGTCGCTTTCTTTGCCCATATCGGCGGGTTTCTCGCTGGGATGGTATTGATTGGCCTGTTCAAACGCCCGGATGTGCCCTTCTTTGCCCCAGGCCGCAGAGACAGATTGGAACGCTAACTGAGTGCAACCTGAATATTACGGCTCAGGGTAAGGCGATGATTGAGACTCACCAGAACTTACTTCCAGTTTTCATGCATCCAGCAACTCACGCACTTTTTCGACCAGTCCAGCTTGTCGATAAGGACGCCTCAAGAGATACCGCGGGTTGAGACGATGAGACACCATCGCCTCATCGTCAAACGCAGAAACAAAGAGCGGCTTGATCGTCGGGTATTGTTTCATCAACCGTCTGGCTAATTCACGCCCACCGATCTCCGGCACCATGAGATCACTCACGACCACATGAACGGCTCCGGGATGTTGCTGCGTGAGCAGCAATGCCTCCACAGATGAACTCGTCTCTAAGACCTGATAACGATGCCGGAGCAACGTCGAGAGCGCGAGCTTTCGGTCTATCTCGTTCTGCTCCACCAGCAAAACCGTTTCCTGCCCTTTGGCTGAGACAAGTGCCGAAGTTGATAGGACAGGAGACCGACCCTGCCCTGCAAGGGGAAGCGTCACACGCACGACGGTGCCTTTGCCTGGCTGGCTCATCACATCGACATGGCCTGCACTATGTTTCACAATGCTATACACTGCGGTGAGTCCCAGTCCCATATTCATTTCCTTGGTAGAGAAGAAGGGTTCAAACATGTGCGACTGGGTCTCTGAACTCATTCCGCTTCCGGTATCACTCACCTCAATCAACACCTTAGACCACGGTTCTGCCTTTCCATTTACAGATTCCCTCTCATGCTTACGGAACACCTGCTTCGCTTCAATACAAAGTCGTCCACCTTGCGGCATAGCATCACGCGCATTGACTGCCAGCTGAAGCAGGACTTGCTCGAGTCCTTCACGGTCGACCTCCACATCCATCGGCGCATCTTCAATGACCAGATTGAGATCAATGGATACAGGCAACAATCCTCTCATCACTTCACGAATCTCCTCAATCACTGTCTTGACCGAAAGTACCTGCCGGACATGGCCGGTATGAAGGCCTAACCCAGCCAATTGAGCAGTCAAGGCTGCAGCCTGCCCTCCGCTTCGGAATATGTCATCGACCGGTCCATAGAGCGGATCGTTCGACTTGAGATGGGAAAGCACCACACCCGTCTGCCTTCCGATCACCGACACGAGATGGTTGAGCTCATCGGCAATGCCCTCTGCAACCCGACCGACTGCTTCCATTTTTTGTACGTCATATAACTGCTGCTCAAGGCCTTGTCGTTCTTTCTTTTCCTGCCGAACATGCTCATTCGCTCGTGCGAGATCGCCTTTGAGACCCTTGATACGAACCTCTAACTGATCGCGCGACGTTTTCAGAGCCTGCTCAGCCTCTTGTAGCGCCTCGATACTCCCCAACAATTGTGTTTTTTGCTGTCGTTCGGACCCGATTGTTTGCAGCGCAAGTCCGTAGAACGTCGCCATCACCAACAACACCGGCACTCCTAACAGATGCCCTGGAGACAACGTGCCAGTTTGCACAATCCCTTGGTAGAGGATGACGCCATATCCGGCACAGAGCAACAGCGATAACCCAATGACATGGGACAGTCTCCGCACAGAAGCGGCAATGAGCATGAGAACAAAATACGAGAGGTAGAGTTCCGACCGAGCATTACCCGACAAATAGATGGTCGCAGTCACGAGAACGGTGTCGACGCCGATCACAGTTCCGCTGAACCACGCGGCCTGTAAGATCGAGGTCGGCACGTACCATAGGCAGAAGACCATCGCCACCAGTCCAATGATAATCACTCCAATCGTAGGGCGGCTTGCGATGAGGTCTGCTCCAGACAATAACTGGTACGCCAACATGATACCGACCAGCGACTGAAGCACGAGATATCGCGGGCGAGAGATTGTACTGTCGTGACACGAATCTACCGACGGAAGTTCGACCTGATGGTCAGTGGGTACGGCAAGACTGCTCATTCGCATGTTCTCCTGTTTGCGGATTCGAAGCCGGCAGCACGCTAGAAAATGGCTGCGCTCCTTTCACTCTGTTCGTTTGAAGAGGGGGTGCGGATGTGTCGTTTTCGGTCTCATGCTGTCAAGAAGCAACCTCAAAAACGTACGATGCATGAACAGCGACGATTCACAGGGGTCGGGAGCTGGGATCAGGCGGGCAAGAAGAACCGCTTTTCCCGCAGCCCCTAGGAATAGAGCAAGTCCTATACCGATATCTGAGCAGGGTTAACCCATGTTTTCCCATGACCTATGTATTGAGGAGTTGAACGATTTGGTCCAGCTCCCCATGGCCAGTCACAAAACAGAACAATCCGGTAGGGGAAATGTCCACAGATTACAGTTGGCTAGGGATGCGAGGAGAGAGAGAATCGGCCCCGATCACAGCATCTTGTCGGTTCACGTCGGATAGTAACGGGGCAATGAATGAACGACATCAGACAGACAAAGTGGAGCCGCTCGCGAGACCGTCACGAAATTGCTTCGCATGATCGAGGGCGAGGCTGAGCGTCTCCCCCAAGAACGTCACGTGTCCCATCTTCCGGCGGAGACGAATGACACGCTTACCGTAGAGATGGAGTACCGCCCCGGGAATATCCAGCAAAGCACGACAGCCTGCATCCTTCATAAGAGACACAGCATCGTCCCCTATAAGATTCAGCATGACGGCTGGACTCAGCAGACGCACTTCACCAAGCGGCATTCCGCAGATAGCGCGAGCTTGTTGCTCAAATTGAGATACACTGCACGCATCAAGCGTGTAATGGCCTGAATTGTGAGGCCGTGGAGCAATCTCGTTAATGAGCAGTTCCCCGGTGGGTAGCTGAAACAATTCGAGACAAAATACCCCGACCCCTTCCAGACAATCTACGGCCTGAATTGCAAGAGCGGCGGCTTGCTCGGCTACAGCTGACGATCCAGGTGCCGGTACCATCGTAGTTCGAAGAATCCCCTCCTCATGTTCATTCTCCGCCATGGGATAGGTGCAACACCGTCCATCAGTTCCACGAACCACTAGAATCGAAAGCTCGCGTTCAAACGGCACGAAAGACTCCACGATCCATCGCATGCCGGAGCGAGCAGATTTCACTATCGCTTCTTCCACCTCCCGGACATCGGACTCCTGGGAAATTCGCCACTGCCCCTTGCCGTCATAACCAGCCGTTGCTGTTTTACAGAGAGCGGGGTACCCAATCTGTCTCACAGCCGACAATAATTGATCGGGAGCGGTCAGACCGACGAAAGGAGGAACGGACAATCCGTTGGAGGCCAAGAATTTTTTTTGCGCGATACGATCTTGAATCACACTCAGGACGGCACTTGATGGGCGAACCGGCTTCCGCTGCTCTAGCGCCCGACAGAGTTCCGCCGGGATATTTTCCCATTCGTAGGTCACGACAGTGACCAGGTCGACAAACTGCGCAAGAATATGTTGGTCGGTGAACGGAGCAGGAAAGCTGTGCGTGGCAATACGATGAGCCGGTGCGTCCGGATCTGGATCCCACACAGCGACGTGATACCCTAAACGGGAGGCCGCCATGGTAAACATGGCGCCCAATTGGCCTCCGCCAAGGACGCCTAGGACAGATCCGAGCGGGATGATGCCCGCCTTCACGATTGTCGGGTCGGACGGCCCGGACCTTTCGTTCCAGTCACCAGCCCCTTTGCTTCAGGCGACTGGAGCACAGCGTCCGTCTGGGTCTGGCGAAATAATTTCACGCGAGCGGCAATCGCTGGATACCGGCCCGCTAAGATTTGCGCCGCAAGCAATCCGGCATTTTCAGCTCCTCCAATGGCGACCGTAGCAACAGGAATCCCTTTTGGCATTTGCACGATGGAGAGGAGCGAGTCCAGCCCGCGAAGATTCTCCGTTGGAATTGGAACTCCGATGACCGGCAGATGCGTCTTCGCTGCCAACATCCCAGGTAGATGTGCCGCCCCCCCTGCACCGGCAATAATCACTTCGATCCCCCGGGCGGGCGCTTGTTCTGCGTATGAGAACAAGCGATCAGGGGTTCGATGCGCGGAGACAACCATCAATTCGTGTGGAACTTGAAGATCCGTCAGAATTGCAGCGGCCTTTTCTAAGATTGGGAAATCAGATTTGCTTCCGCCTAACACCCCGACCAAGGGATGGGCACGATCCGTTCCACGCCGCCGTGATTGCGGCCCCTTACGAAGACGAGACATATTTGCGCGCGCCCTTTCCCTCCGGTGCTCTGGTCTAAGGTTCCCAACGAATTTGTTACCTTAGCGATTCTCCGGCTGAGGGTCAAGCGTGTCACCTCTCTCAGCAATTCGTGAAAGGCGAATCGTGAACCTGAACAATGTTGAAGGAAATGCCCAGCTATCCGACGTGTCACATCATTCGCGTTCACGATTCTTGAGCGCGAAGCGAATACGCCGCATGAGGGCGATCCTGCAGTTCAGCTTGAATGGTTTCGAGGAGGGTCTTCATCTCAAAGGGTTTTTGAAGCGTGCTGTGAGCGCCCAACATTTTGGCCACGTCGAGATAATTGAGAATACCAATCATGTCGTTCCCGCCGGTGATGACAATGATTTTCACGTCGGGGGACTCCCGTCGTAATGCGACGGTGGTCTCCAAACCATCCTGATCGGGCATGAGAATGTCCATAATAACCAGGTCTGCTGGAGCCAATCTGTACAGATGGAGAGCCTCCTTCCCATCACGCGCTTCCGTGACGTGATAGCCGGCCCGCTCTAATGTTGCACAAATCAACCGGCGGATTTGGTCTTCGTCGTCGACGACAAGAATAGATGACATTATGCACCTCGGTTTCGGTGAATGACTCCGGACCTCGGTTCCTCACACGGCGTGCCTTCCAGAAAGTACTAGTGAACTGTACCATCTCCCACATGAGCGGGCAAACAATTCGTCATTGTGTGTGTTACTAGAATAGCGACAATGTTCGTGCGTCTCCATAGAGGCATTTGGCTCTGACCAGATACACTCAAGAATCGGGCGGGGACCGGTGTGAGAAAGAGTGCGAGGTTTTTTCAAGGTCGAATCCCGAACTTCGGATCGCGCGAGCGCCTCGTCAGCCCTGACGCTTCACGAAGAAGGCGGCGGCTTGGGCACGTCGTGAGATATGCAACTTTTGGAACATGTTTGCGATATAGTTCTTGACCGTCTTATCGCTGAGTTGCAGCGCGGCTGCAATCTCTTTATTCGTCAACCCATCCGCCATCAGCGCCAGGATACGCTCTTCCTGAGGAGCAAGGGATTGTTTCTGCGCCGGGAAGGCTTGAACCGGCATCACACTCCTACTCAACGCCCGCTGGGTAAGGACAGGATCGAATATCGATTGACCCTTAGAAACACTATGAATCGATCGAATCAGCAGGGCGGAATCGATATTCTTGATGACATACCCATGCGCGCCGGCCAGCACGGCTGCCAGACCGGAATCATCATTCGTATAGGAGGTGAGTAAAATGAGGCGTGTCGCGGGGTGACTGGCGAGGATTTCACGGGTTGCTTCAACCCCAGAACCATCCGGGAGTCGAACATCCATCAAGACAATGTCTGGTTTGAGTCGCTTGACCGCCCGCACTGCGGCAGCTTTGGATACTGCGTCGCCGACGACGGTAATGCCTTGATTATTGTGTAAGAGGGTCCGTAATCCGACGCGGACCACTTCATGGTCGTCGACGAGCAAGAGCCGAATCGACTTCTTAGCGGGAAGCATCGAACGCCTCCTTCGGCAAATCAAGAACGATACGTGTCCCCTCATTCTCCTTTGACAAGACGGTGAATCGCCCTCCGATCCTCTTCGCTCGGGCGGCCATATTGGCTAATCCATGCCCGACTCCCTTGGCCACATGTGGGTTGAATCCGCGCCCGTTGTCGCGAATGCTCAGTCGGACACCCTGCTTCAGCATCTTGAGCGAGACCTTGGCCTCTTGCGCGCGACCGTGCCGGATGCAATTACTCACCGCTTCTTGGATGACACGGATCAGGTGCAGGGACTGCTCCATCGATACGGCCTTCGCGGCACGATCCTCGACCGCGAGACGCACACGTGTGGCCTGGTTTTCCGTCAACGATCTCAACGCGTGCTGCAGCGCTGTTGGCAGGTCCTTTCCCTCCAACAGATCCAGATCCAGCCCCGCGATAAAGCTCCGGATCTCGCGCATGACACGGTTCAATTGATCAATGGCTTTATTGAGTGACGCGCCAGCCGTCTTGCGTGTCTTTGGAGGCATCAATGATTTGGCCACTTCGAGGTTGAGCCCTACGGCAAAGAGCGATTGTAAGATGCCATCATGGAGATCTTGGCTGATCCGTTCGCGTTCTTGAAGCGCCGCTTGCAACTCATGTTCTCGCATACGTAGCGCGTCTTCCATGCGCTTGCGCTCAGTAATGTCATGGCACAGATAGATCAGGCAAGGAGTGGACCCGAGTTGGAGCGATTCGACGGAGACCATCAGCGAGCGAATCTCTCCGGACTTGGTCCGAAGCAGCCCTTCCCGATTATGCAAGTAACCCTGTTTCAGAATTTCTCGAAGCACAGATTCACGTTCCGACAAATCGGCCCACAGCCCCAATTCTAAGGTCGTACGGCCCACCACTTCTTCTCGCAGATACCCGGTCAGCCGGCTAAACCCTTCATTCACATCGATGAACCGACCTTCCGGCACAGTACTGATCCCGACGGCGGAGGGAGTCCAGTTGAAGAGGGCTTGAAAATGTTGTCGTGACCGGGTCAGGTCCTCGATGAGCCGATTCTGCTCCTGCTCCGCCTGTTTGCGCTCCGCAATATCGAGCACCAATACTTGGATCACGTCCGTCCCGTCGAAGGACGTAGGAATCGCCGTGACAGCCACGTCGATCCGTGACCCGTCGAGGCGCACATATTGCTCGTCCAATGTCGAACCTGGCTGTCCCTTCTCCCTCAATTGATGGATGCGGTCCTTCATCACGGTGTGAAATTCTGGGGCAATTCGATCCAATACAGGTGTGCCCAGCAGCTGCTCGGCCTTCGTCGCGTTGAGAATGCGTTGGAGCTCCCGATTGGCATAGGCAAACCGCCCTGCTTTGTTCACAAAAATTCCGATTGGGGCATTGTCTACCAGGGACCGGTAACGTTCCTCGCTCTGGCGCAGCGACAGCTCTACCCGCTTCCGTTCCGCCGCTTCAATCATGCGTATAATCGTTTGACCGACGGATGCGGCAAAGTCCTGAGCTTCGTGAGCCCATTCCCTCGGTGCCCCAACATGTTCACACCACAGTACACCGACGAGTTTGCCTTGCCGGCGAATCGGCACGTCCAACACGGAAGTAATCCCCAAAGAGGGAAAGTAGTCGTCGGCAAACTCGCTCGTTCGCTGGTCGGCCCACGCGTGGGAAGCCGCAATCACCAGACTCTCCTTGATCACAGAAAAATAGCGCGGATAGCTCGATGTCGCGAGCCTGCTACCGGCGGAATGGGTAGCCTGACTTCTCAGGTACAAATTCTGGCAAACTAATTCGGTCTGGTCCTCGGATAGCAGCCACAGGCTCACGCGTTCCACCGCGAGCATATCCGCTGCAATACTGGTCACTTGTGGGAGGACCTCAGAAAACGTCAGTCGAGTATCGTCGAGATGTGCGAGTTCGAGGAGCGCGGTCTGCATCGCCGAGGCCTGCCGAATCCGCTCGCGCGACTCCTGCTCCGCCCGTTTGTGCTCGGTGATGTCTTCGCATGTCACCAAGACGACCTGCTCTTCAGCAGAAGACTGATCCACACGGGCCGTTTCTCTCACCCAAATGACGTTCCCATCTTTCCCTACCTTCCGAAACTCCCAGCATCTCGTAATCGTCGGTGTCGCAAGACACTCAGACAGACTCGTGACAACGGCTTCCTTGTCCTGTTCATGAAAGAGGTCCAGCACGGAACGTCCGATTAATTCCTCCACCCGATATCCGAGCTGCTCTGCCCCAAAACGGTTGACCGAACGCACCGTGCCGTCTATCGCAAGCGTGAAGTACATAGTCGGGGTTTCGTCATACAACACCCGATACCGTTCTTCGCTGACACGAAGAGCCACGTCCGCCCGCTTGCGCTCGGTGATGTCATGAATGAGGGCGATCGAATTGAGATAGTGTCCCTGCTTATCGAAAATGCTCGAGATCGTGGTTTGAGCCCACATCAGTGATCCATCTTTCTTCACGTATCGCTTTTCAATAGTTCCATGACTCCTGGTGCCTTCGACCAACTGACTGACGAGCTCCTTGCTGGCCGGGATATCGTCCGGAAAAGTGAGACGTTCCATGCCAAGGTGGCACAACTCTTCTGGTGTGTACCCAAGCATCGAGGCAAAGATGGGATTGACCTGATCGATACCGGTTCCAGTCGTATAACTGCCGACGGCAATTCCCACCGCCGCATTCTCAAACACAGCCCTGAATCGTTCCTCGCTCAACCGTAAGGCCTCCTCCACTTGCTTGCGCTCGGTAATGTCGAGAACGGTTCCAGCCATGCTGAACGGGTGTCCGGTCACATCCCGATGGACTTCGCCCCGCGCATGGATGAAGCGGACCTCGCCGTTCGGGCGGACGATCCGGCATTCAATATCATAGGGTGATTTTCCCATCAGCGTGTCGTTGATCGCCGACAAGACACGGTCACGATCGGCGGGGAACAGTGCGGCTAAGAATGTCTCATACATGATGCTGATTGAGTCGGGTTCGTGGCCGAAGATACGATACTGCTCATCTGACCATCGCACTTCCCCACTGTCGATGTCCCAATGCCAACTGCCCAGATGTTCAAGCATCTGCGCCTCGACAAGATGGCGCTGCTGCCGCTGAAGTTCTTCTTCCGCCCGCTTCTTTTCAGATACGTCTCGCCCAATTCCGGTGATACCGACGGGCTCGCCGTGAGGATTCTTGAGCAATGCGCCGGTCCAATGATAGGGAATGAGGCGATGCTCTTTGGTCAGTAGGTTGCCCTCAAGTTCGGCGTATCCCTCCATGAAGACCCGCTGAATGGCGGCGGCAGTGTGAGCCTGTTCTTCCGGAGGCACAAACGTCAATGCCGGCTTATTCCATAATTCTGCATCGCTGTATCCCGTGACGTCCCCGAGACGCCGATTCCATTTCACCACGTTGCCTTGGGTGTCGAGAGCGAACACGATATCAGGGATCGTCTCTACGACATTGTGTAAGTCGGCCAGAGCCTGGGCACGTTCTTGTTCGACTCGCCTCCACTCGAACTCTGCAGCAACGCGCGGGGCAAAGACTTCCAACAGCGACCGCAGATCGTCGCCTTGTTGCAAGGGCTTCGTATCCATCACGACGAGCAGTCCAATGACTGCTCCGCCTTTCGTCCGAAGCGGCACCGCGCAATAGCTCTCGGCTCCGAGGTCCGCCAAACGCGTGAACTGAGGAAACAGTGTCTGGAGACCCCTGTCGAAGCACGCGAAGCTTTGAGTCAGCGCGAAGACGCAGGGCGTATGAGCGAGTGCATATTCAAAATTGTCGACGATAGCGCCGCCGGCCGAGACTGCGAGGGTGCGAATCTTTTTGATCTGATCTCCCTGCACCTCCCCGATGAACGCATACTGTACCTTTCCCACTGAGGTCAGGTGTGTAACCAAGGCCGAGAAGAATTCTTCGCCGGTCTCCGCTGCAGTACCTTCGACAATCGCACGCAACAGATCAGATTGCTCGCGCTGATGTTGCCTCGAGCGGTCTCGCTCGTCCAGCTGATGCGATAGATCGGCAACCTGACTGCGCAGTGCATCGAGTTCAGACAGATGGCCAGGACTACTCATCGTGTGACTCCTTGGCATGCAAGATGGTGTCGTCTTGGATATGGGTGGGCACAAATCACTACGATCGAATTAGTGAAACGCAACCGTGGTGATCGCGCGAATCCCACGTAGTTGAGCTAAATGACTCTGATAATGCGTGAAGAAGAAAGGGAACACAACTGATGCGACGCGAACGTCCCAGCAGTACACCCTAATCCTGTCGTTTTGGAGTCGATCAGGGAGAGAAGACCGCATTGCTGCCCACCCAAGCCGGTGATTCTGTACAGACGGAATCAGGGGGGTACGGGAACGGAACGAGCGTTTTAGATCTGTACTACCTAAGAAACCGAGGTTCAGGGCGCGTAGATGTGCCCACTACTCAGATGGTGCCGAAGGCGGGACTTGAACCCGCACGGCTTGCGCCACACGCCCCTCAAACGTGCGTGTCTGCCATTTCACCACTTCGGCAACCTCATCCGTCAGCGCATCATCTTTTGATGATCCGCGTCACGGGTAACCAGCGAGGGGGAGCCGCATTATAGAAGTGGGCCAAAATCCTTGTCAATCAACAGAGGCTCCGGTAGAATCGGGCGGCATATGCTCACCGGCTCCTCCAACGTTGTGCACAATCTCCACCGCCTCACGTCCACGCTTGATGACGTCGTTGAACGACGAACGCAGGGATCCATCGCTGCGTTGTTCGATGTCGACAACACGCTCTTACCGGGCGAGGCGAGCGAGGTACGATTTTTTCGGTTTCTGTGGCGACATGGCGTGGTGGGATGGCGCGAGTTGCGCCAAAGCGCGGCTTGGCTAGTCTGGCACGTGCCTCCGTTCTCGCTGCACTCGCTCCGAGAGCGAAAGCTCTATCTGGCCGGCAAACGCCCCGCGGACATTGAGTCGTATGCACGGGAGTTCTGCCAGACCGAAATGATCGGCAAGGTGTCTCAACAAGGCCGTACGAAGCTGGACGCCCATCGACAGGCCGGCCACCAACTGATTCTTGTGACAGGTGCGCCTGATTTTTTGATTGAGCCCCTTGCAACGTTCTTGGACGTACCCACGGTGTTCGCAGCGAAACTGGAACAACGGGATTCCGTCTATACCGGGGCGCTGATTCCCCCGTTGCCCTATGGTGGTGGTAAGCGCGAACTGATCCTCGCTCACGCTCGGGAAATGCATCTCGATCTCACCAGCTCCTATGCGTATGGCGACAGCCCCGGCGATCATGACCTGCTTGAACTGGTCGGACATCCCTTGGTGGTCAACCCGATCCGGGGCATGGCCCGCACGGCGCAACGCCGAGGTTGGCCGATCGTAACCTGGAAGTAAGCGCCCACGGATCATTGGTCAATTGCTGTGTGTCTATATCAAATTATATGAACCAATGAAACAATGACGACCTCGCCCATCCTTCGGGTTACCGAGATCTTCCATAGTATTCAAGGTGAGTCGAGCTATGCCGGACAGCTCTGTGTGTTTGTGCGACTGACCGGCTGCCCGCTCCGGTGTACCTGGTGCGATACCGATTATGCCTTTTTTGGAGGACGCGAGTGTTCGATCGAAGAAATTCTGGCAACGGTACATACCTATGGATGCCGCCTGGTGGAAGTCACGGGTGGAGAGCCGCTGGCCCAACCTGAAAGTCTCCCGTTGATGTCCAGACTCTGCGATGCCGGCTATACGGTCCTCCTTGAGACGAGCGGAGCCATCGATATTGCACCGGTCGACTCGCGTGTCCATATCATCTTGGATGTGAAATGCCCGGGAAGCGGAATGACCGATCGGATGCACTGGCCGAACCTTCCGATCCTCGCGGCCAAGGATGAAGCGAAGTTTGTTCTGGCTGACCGAGCCGACTACGACTGGGCTCTTGAAATTCTTGCCCGATATGACATTGCCAACCGCTGTTCGGTGCTCTTCAGCCCAGTCTTTGGCTCGCTCGACGTGCGTCAGCTGGCCGAATGGATTTTAGCCGATCGTCTGCCAGTCCGTTTTCAATTGCAGCTGCACAAGTATATTTGGGCACCGGATATGCGGGGGGTGTGAGTCGGATCACTGAACGGTCACTGGTCAACGCTCAGTGTGTGCTGAGCACCAAGTAGCCGACAGCGTGAACAAGGAGTGTCAGAAATGAAGATCATGCAGGTGACCGTAGAGGTTGGGCGAACAGAGGCCACATCCGCGGAGGTATTGGTACTCCTGCACTGTGAGGGAGACGCGTTGGCTGCGCAGGATACCGCCCGGCTCGATAAGGCCGTTGATGGCGCGTTGAGCACGCTGGTGAATTCGAAGGAATTTGAAGGCAAGCCTAACGAAGTTTTGCTGTATCACACCCACGGCAAGGTGCCTGCAAAACGGCTGGTGTTGGTCGGCTTGGGCAAGAAGAATGAGGTGACGACTGAGACCATCCGGCAGGCGATGGGTTCAGCCGCGAAGCGCGTCCGCCAGACGAAGGCTGAATCCTTTTCAGTGGCGCTGCCGACCGTGAGGCCTCAGGGAATGTCCGTGCTCGATGTCGCGCAAGCGATGGTGGAAGGAGCGATCCTGGGCAGTTATCAGTTCACCGTCTATCGAAGCGAGGCCATCTCAGGGCGAGACGTCGCAGAAATGAGAATGCTCATCCCGATGAAGGTCCAGTCGAGACAGGTCACCGAAGGGATTCGGCGCGGTATCGCCACGGCAGAAGCCACCGTCTTTGTCCGCGATCTCTGTAATCATCCGTCTAACGTCTTGACTCCCACAAGAGTTGCCGACGAAGCGAAGGCCATCGCCAAGGCTGAAGGGATTGCGATCACCATTCTCGAACGGAAGGAGATGGAGCGCTTGGGAATGGGCGCGCTGCTCGGCGTGGCACGCGGGAGCCAAGAACCGCCCAAGTTCATCATCCTGGAATATAACGGAGCAAAGAAACAAGACACGCGCCCGATCGTGCTGGTCGGGAAAACGATCACCTTCGATACGGGGGGAATCTCTCTCAAGCCTGCCGAAAACATGGAACATATGAAGGCCGATATGACGGGAGGAGCCGAAGTCCTGGCTTCGATCAGAGCGGCAGCCAGACTCAAGCTCCCATTGCGCCTTATCAGCATCTTGCCCGTAGCTGAAAATATGCCGGGCGGTCGGGCCATGAAGCCGGGCGATATCGTCACCACGTTGTCGGGAAAGACCGTCGAAGTGCAGAACACGGATGCGGAAGGCCGGCTCATCCTGGCCGACGGCCTCGCCTATGCGATGCGCTATAAGCCGGCGGCCCTGATCGACATTGCGACGCTCACCGGCGCATGTGTCGTGGCGCTGGGCCAATTTGCGATCGGGATGTTCGGCACCGATCACATGCTGAAAGACAGGGTCCGCAAGGCGGGACAGAAAGCCGGCGAGCGGGTGTGGGAGATGCCGCTGTGGGAAGAGTATTTCGAACAGCTCAAGAGTGACGTCGCCGATATGCGTAACATCGGGGGCCGTGGTGGCGGGATGATTACCGCAGCACTGTTTCTGAGTAAGTTCGTGGGGGACTGTCCGTGGGTACACCTCGATATCGCCAGTACGGATTGGAGCGAGCGAGAACGGGCCTACATCCCGAAGGGCCCCACCGCGATCGGTACCAGGCTGTTGGTGCAGTATCTGATCGATCGAAGCATCTAGCAGGATGCTGAAAAAGTTCGCCAGCGTCGTTTTCGCATCGTTCAGAGGCTCGGAGAAGCACTGGAGGGTATTTTCCGTTCGGCCAAGATCCATTCTACAGGCGAACGGCCACACAAAGTGCGGGTGGTACCTCCTCGGGCCAAGACACCGCCGCCTCACCAACTCGGCGACGCGCACAAACGTGGTGCTCCTTATTCGTCGCACGGTGCGCCTCGCTGCGGCCTTGATGAACGGCCTTTTTGAGCATCCTGCAGGAGCTTACCGCTGCTGTGCTACGCTTACAAACCATATGAGAGTAGTGGAGTGATATCAATGACTTTGCGTGAAAAAATCGGGCAGCTGTTCATGGTTGGATTTGTCGGCACAGCAATCACGCCCGATTTGGCTTCGTTCATCAAAAAATACAAGCCAGGCGGGTTCATTCTCTTTTCACGCAATCTCGAATCCCTCGAACAAATAGTCGATCTGACCAACGGGTTACAAGCCTGCAGTCCTCATTCGCCGCTCTTGATCTCAATCGATCAGGAAGGCGGCCGGGTCTCTCGCCTTCCAAAAGGCTTCACCATATTCCCTCCCTGCGACCTGTTGGGCCGCTGCAACTCGACCGAATTGGCCTATGCGGCTGCAGCCACTATTGCCAAAGAGCTGAGGGCAGTGGGCGTGAACATGAATATGGCGCCAGTGCTCGACGTGAATAGCAATCCGGACAATCCGGTCATCGGCGACAGGGCGTTCGGCGCGACGCCGGACATCGTCTGTGAACTGGGGATGGCGACAGTCGCGGGGCTGCAGGACAATAAGGTTGTGGCCTGCGGAAAACACTTTCCCGGTCACGGTGATACCAGTGTCGATTCTCACAAAGAACTTCCGGTCGTCGAAGCGTCGCGCGAACGGTTGGAGGCCGTCGAGTTCCCTCCTTTCCGCCGTGCCGTGGCGCAAGGTGTCGTCTCGATGATGACCGCGCACGTCCTGTACCGAGCCCTCGATCCCGAATTGCCGGCCACGCTCTCCCCGGCCATCATTACGAATTTCTTGCGCCAGGAGCTGCAATACAACGGAGTGGTGTTGACGGATGATTTAGAGATGCACGCCATTATCGACCACTATGGTGTGGAAGATGCTGCCGTTCGCGCCGTGCTGGCGGGATGCGATGTTCTGTTGATCTGCAAAGATCGAGATCGGGAAATCTCCGCCTTCGAAGCCGTGGAGCAGGCGATAGAGTCAGGAACCATTTCTCTGGAACGGCTGGACCAGTCAGTTGCCCGGATCGCCCGTCTCAAAAACAGATTTGTGGCGCCCTATAAGTCGGTGACGATCTCCGACGCGATGCTCATTGCAGGATGCCGAACCCATCAGGCCTTGCTGCAGTCGATTGAACAGCTTCGGGCCCGGCTCTCTCACCCTCAATATTCATGAGAGCGCTTGCGGTCAACTCGTTGGCGAGAGGCACGGAGCCTGAGGCCCATTACCCCCTTGCAGGTCGGTGACCAATTCCCCTACAGTGCGCTGTATGATCCGCTCGTTTCAAGGTGTCAAACCAACCATTCCCACATCCTGCTTTATCGAAGAGACAGGCATTGTCATCGGCGATGTGGTGCTGGGTGAGCACTGCAGCGTCTGGTTTCATGCTGTCGTTCGCGGGGACGTGAACCATATCAGGGTCGGTGATCGAACGAACGTGCAGGATCTCTGCCTGCTCCATGTAACCCACGATACCCATCCACTGATCATCGGCAATGATGTGACCATCGGCCACGGAGTAATACTCCATGGCTGTACAATTAAGGATCGCGTGCTGATCGGGATGGGAGCCATTATTATGGACGGCACTGTGATTGGCGAAGACTCTGTCGTAGGGGCTGGGGCCCTGATCACGGAACAGAGCGTCGTTCCAGCCAATAGCCTGATACTTGGCTCACCCGCGAAGGTGAAACGATCGGTCACGGCTGAAGAACTTGCGTGGATTAAGGAGTCCGCGGCGAACTACGTGAGGTACGCAGGCCAGTACTTGGATCATTCACCGAAAGCCAAGCCCGGTTTCCAATTCTAGATTGTTAGCCACATAGCCTGAACTCTTTATCCCTTGCCAATTTGGATAAAACAAATCGGATCTCCCACTAATGCCGTTGGATAGTAGCGTGTCCCAACCCGATAAGGAACTCGACGCCGATGGCACCAGTCTGCAATCCATAGAACTTCTTCTGTCGTAGTTGTGACGAGGCCGGGCATCGCCAGCTTTCCCATACAACAGGCAACCAGCGCGCGCACAATGCGACGCTCTCGATCGAACTTCACGGGATCCAGGGTGAGGGGATTGCTTCGCCCGTAGGACAGAGGCGAGAGAGACGGGAACCGCTCAGGGTCGTTCAACACACTGACCATCCAGAGATGATCAAACCGACCTTTCGCCCTGGCTGCATCCACTGCCTGGAACGTGAGAGGGATCGAGCGGCAAGCACGGTTGAGAACCGCGACTTCGGCTCTCCGAAGATTGTAGGGTTCTACCGCCCGGCCCCGCTCCGCCGTTTCCATAATCAACGCAGGAAGCTCCGCGACCCCCGCGCCAACGTAGAGACTGCGGCCACGCCGTGGCAATTTCTTCCTCAATAACACGGCCACACGATTCCCGAGACGCTGACAGAGAGCTCGCTTCGCGCGCCAGAACTCCTCCCCGCCTTCATAGCAATAGACTGGCCCAAGTGCGCCATAGTCGAGACGTCCATAGACCTCGGTCACCAATCGACGGGTCGCGAGAGTCAACTGTGTGTAATTCGTCTTCATGATCGTACGCCAGCGATCTGCACCGCGGCTGCGGTCACCGTCTCGGCTACGCTGGAAAGAAATCCGAGATTCAGCGTGTCCACGGTATCTGTCTCACGATGATAGTGCGGATTCCGGAAGTTCGCCGTATCGGTCAACATCACGGCAGGATATCCAGCGTCCCAGAACGAGGCATGGTCGCTTCGGCGGGTATGAGGCATGGCCCCCCCTCGTCCCGGCACCACTAAAGACAAGGTCTTGAGCGGGACCGCCTGCCGTTGTGCCTCCTGCTCAAGCGTGTGGACCAAGGATCGAGATCCCTCATTGCCCACGATGGCCAGAAAATCTCCTCGAGTTGGCACGGCAATGGGCACCGCTGGTGGGGCCTGCTGTGTCCCAATTTCGTTCTTGGCGAACCCGACACATTCCAAAATAATCGCACCAGCTAGCTCATGGCGCTCGGCTCTCAAACGGGAGACGAACGCCTGACTTCCCAGTCGATCCTGCTCTTCAAGACAAAACGCCACGAGCCACACTGGCCGCGCGAGAGGCTGAGTGCGGAGTTGCGATGACACTTCGAGAAGGACGACGAGCCCACTTGCATTGTCATCTGCGCCAGGTGACCCGGACACCGTATCGTAGTGAGCCCCGATGAGCAGTGGAGGCAACTCCCGTTCTTTGCCTACCCTGTCTGGATACTTGATCGCCACCACATTGAGATAAGCCTTGCCCCAAGCACTCATACGTTGGCCGCTTGTGGCCCACCCCGACTTGGCAAACTGCGTGGTCAAATAATGTGCCGTCTTCCGAAGCGCGCGAGGGCTCGTCTCAGGATGACGCTCACCGACGAGAGCCTGGAGATGGCGGTTGATTCGAAGGTGTGGGGTTCTCACAAGAACATAGTGACTGGAAAACCAATTACGCGGTGATCTCTGTCCCAATCCCTTTATGGGTGAACACTTCGAGAAGAATGGCATGTGGAATTCGACCGTCAATGATATGGGCCTTGCCGACCCCGCCTCCGAGCGCATCCAAACAGGCATGGACCTTGGGCAACATCCCTTCGCCGATTGTGCCTCGCTTGACCATCCGTTGCACATCTTTGCGTGAGACGGTCGAGAGATGGCGCCCCTTCGCATCGCGAATACCTTTCACATCGGTCATCATCACTACTTTTTCCGCACTCAGCGCAGCGGCCATCGCCCCGGCCACGAGATCAGCATTGATGTTATACGTATTCCCTTCCCGATCGGTCCCGATCGGTGCGATGACGGGGATGTAATGATCCTGCTGAAGTTTTCGCACTAACGTGGGATCGATAGACTGAACCTCTCCGACTAAGCCGAAGTCCTCATCTTCCTCACCGTCTTCGAGATCCTTGTCCAGGCTGGCCGCCCACGCTTTTGCCGTAAGCGGTCGAGACAACATGAGTCCACCATCCTTTCCACTCAACCCGACCGCAAGTCCACCATGGCGATTCAAGAGATCGACGATCTCCATGTTGATCTTGCCGGCCAACACCATCTCCACGATTTCCATCGTGGCCTCATCTGTCACCCGCACCCCATGGCGGAACTTCGCGGCAATATCTAAACGCTGGAGCATCTTATCGATCTGAGGTCCCCCGCCATGCACAATGACTGGATTGAGGCCCACATATTTCAGAAGCACGACATCCTGAGCGAACCGCTCTTTCAAGGGCGCATCAGTCATCGCATGACCGCCATACTTGATGACAATCGTCTTGCCTTTGAACGTGCGGATATAGGGCAGGGCTTCGATCAGGACGTTGGCTTTCTTGATGAGTCTGTTCATATTCAGGCTCCCCAAACGGATGACGCACGGTACCCGAAAAACACGGGATGAGCAAGCTCACGGTTTGCCCTTCTAGGCAATCTCGCCTGAGACGGAAGCACGCCGAAGGCCATGCTCACGGCTTTTCGTCCTTCACAACACGCACGCTTGAGGAACGACCGGCCCGAGGATGGGTCTTGTCATAGACGGCCAGGAGTTGATCCGTCGCCAGGTGCGTATATTTTTGTGTGGTGCTCAATGAGGCATGCCCGAGCATTTCTTGAATCGACCGAAGATCGGCCCCTTCATCGAGAAGATGGGTGGCAAAGGAGTGGCGCAATGTATGGGGACTCACGGACCCACCGATCAACCGGTTCGAATAGCGAGCCACGATGCGAGCGACGCTCCGAGTTGTGAGCCGCCCACCTCGACTGTTTCGAAAAATCGGTGACGAGACGCGCGTGGTCTTCGTCGTCGGATATCGAGTCTTCGTCAGAGTCTGCTCATCTAAGTAGGCTTGAATGGCCCGTAGCGCCACATCACCGATCGGCACAATACGTTCCTTCCGGCCTTTCCCCCGTAAATGGACCACGCCCTCGGATGCACGGAGATCTTCGAGGTTGATACCTACGAGTTCACTCACACGAGCCCCGGTCGAGTAGAGGGTCTCCAGCATGGCGCGGTCTCGGAGCGAGCCTCCTGCCTGATCGGTAGGAAACTCCATCAACGCCGCCGCATCGTCTTTGCTCAAGACTCGCGGCAGGTGTTTCGGCTGCTTTGGCATCTTGATGACATCGGCAGGATTGAGGCCGGTCATGCCTTCTCGTTGCAGATAGCGATAGAAGCTGCGCAGGGAAGAGAGTTTCCGGGCCATCGATGTGCTCTTCTCATGCTTGCGATTCAACCAGTGAAGGTAGCTCCGAATGGACTCCGTATGCACGGTGGCAGGATCGAGCACGGACATACCAGGATGTTCCGCTTGCATGAACGCCTGAAACTGCCGGAGATCCGAACCATAGTTGCGCACAGTTTCGTCCGAGGCATGACGTTCCAGCTCAAGGAACGTCATGAAAGCGCGAATTGCTTCATCCATGTCGTCAGGTCCTCAAGCGCCCGTTGTCCCGTAAGCCGTCGTTTACGCTCCTTGTCTCTTATCGGTGTCGCAAGTGGAGGAAAGAGCCCAAAATTCGTATTCATCGGTTGAAAGTAACGAGGGTCCGTAGACGTAATGTACGACACAAGACAGCCATGCGCGGTGGTGGAAGGCGGGGTGACCAAGGACAATCCTGCAAGACCACGGGCTGCATTGATTCCTGCTAGCCCTCCCATCGCAGCGGAATCCGTATAGCCCTCGACACCAACCAGCTGCCCTGCAAAGAAGAGGGTGCCGCGCGCCTTGAACTGAAGGGTATCCCGCAATAGTTGAGGAGAGTTGATAAAGGTGTTGCGATGCAGGCTGCCATATCGCAAAAACTCCGCCTGTTCCAAACCGGGAATCATGCGAAACACCCGTTTCTGCTCTCCATAGGTCAGTTTGGTCTGAAACCCTACGAGGTTATAACAGGAGCGATGGGCATTTTCAGTCCTGAGCTGCACCACCGCATAGGCCCGCGCACCGGTCTTGGGATTCTCAAGGCCGACTGGCTTCAATGGACCGAACTGCATGGTTTGGCGCCCCCGTTCGGCCATCACCTCGATGGGGATACAGCCTTCGAAATAGGAAGTCTTTTCGAACTCTTTGGGTTGAACTTTCTCTGCCGCGAGCAACGCGTCATAGAAGGCATTGTAGGCCGGCTCGTCCATGGGACAGTTGAGATAGTCGTCCCCGCCCTTGCCGTAACGGGACGCGAGAAACGCGACATCCATATTGATGGAATCGGCATCGACGATCGGAGAGATCGCATCATAAAAATACAAATGTGTACTGTGAGTCAGTTGTCCAATCGCCTGAGACAGTTTGTTGGATGTTAGGGGACCGGTTGCCACAATGCAGAGACAGTCTGTTGGGATCTCGGTGATTTCTTCATGCAGGATGCGAATGTTTG
Source organism: uncultured bacterium (assembly GCA_965233175.1). Classification (GTDB taxonomy): domain Bacteria; phylum Nitrospirota; class Nitrospiria; order Nitrospirales; family Nitrospiraceae; genus Palsa-1315. Next base: position 64,104 of record CBDDRW010000121.1, on the reverse strand, counting down.
GGTGACTTTCCAGGGCTTGAGTAATTTTGATCGAAAACTGCTCGCGATCGACGGCCAGAGCCGATCCGGCCGGCACTCGGACCTCATCCGCCACTCGAATAATGAGCGAGTTGAGACGGCGCATCTCCTCTTTCAGGATGCCGGGGGCATTCAAAAGATCCGCAGAGCCCAACGAATTCGAGCAGACCAGCTCGGCCATACCACCGGTCTTGTGCGCGGCCGTCATCTCTTTTGGACGCATTTCATAGAGCGTCACTTTCGCCCCACGATTGGCCGCTTGCCACGCCGCTTCAGACCCAGCCAGACCACCACCGATAATCACAATGTCGTCGCGCATGAGAGGGACGCTCCGAGGAGAGATGACGAGCGGTGGCATTGTAGGAACTGCGTTTTGACGATGTCAAGGCAACTTCGCTCTACCTAAGCCGGTGTCACGGTTGATCCAATTTGCGGCCCCATGCTAGACTTTGCTCGCCGTAGGCGATTAGCTCAGGGGTAGAGCGCTTCCTTCACACGGAAGAGGCCACTGGTTCGATACCAGTATCGCCTACCATAGTCCTCCTCTTCGATCTCAATCCATACCCTCTGGCCTAAACCGCAAGATGTTCAAAAAGGCCGTCCAGCAAGGCCGCAGCGAGCGAAAAGGCGAGGCGTACGCTTCGGTACGTTGAGCCTCTGAGCGATGCGAGAACGCCGCTGGCGAACTTTTTCAGCATCCTGCTTATTCTGGACAGAATCCTGGATGTCGGCTACACTTCACTGTATTAAGAGACCGTCGACTCTGAACCGTACAAGACAAGTGAGGTCATCTATGCGGACTACAGCTCTTGCAGTAGGAATGCTCCTGCTCGCCACCGCAGTCGGTTGTGCAGGAAACCAGCAGCAGGCATCGGTCGATGCAGAGGAAAGCTACTCCCCCCCAGCCAGCATCTATAGCGTGATGGATTCCACGTCGCTGGTCTATACCGATGTGGCAGCCGGAGCAGCCTCGAGTGATAACCCCTGGCGCTGGGCCGGTTTTCTCTTACATCCGTTCGGGGTCGCAACGGATTACGCCCTGAACCGACCGCTGTACACACTCTCCAGCAAGAACCCATACCTATTTGGATACACACCTGCGGACTCAATGCTGGACAGTCAACGACGGTAACGAGTCGCTCACATCGTTCCTGACTGAACGCCCGCTTTCTTCACGAGAGTGGGCGTTTCGGTATCATCCCGTTCGCAAACTCTTTTACATTTCGTGTATGCTCCCTGTGTGAATCGGAATTCACATCATCATACGCATACGCTTCGCGTCCTGCTCTTTCGACTATGGGTGGTCTGCGGGCTAGGGCTCAGTCTCTCGCTGAGTGGCTGCGAAACTCCGGCGAGAAATCCGATCCTCCCGCCGTCTGAAAGCGATCTGGTTCTTCTGAATTCCACAACTCTCTGCACGTCGAAGTCTGCCTTCCTTAAGACACATCCTCCCGCCTCCCTCACACCACAAGACTGGGGTACCGGGCAAGAGTTCGTTCTCCATGCCGACCGAAGCCCATCACATGGTGACGAGTCCTACTTTTTCGATGAAGATGACATACTGGTTGGCATTGTCTTTACCTATCCGTCCGGGCTCGACTTAAATCCCTACCCAATCCTCCGCCGCACCTTAACGCAGCTGAAACCAACATTGGAGTTCTATCTCAATGTGGCAAATCTGCCATCCAGGACGAGTATGGATTCCAGCGCCCTCTATGAAACAGGCGATGAGCAAACGACGACACAGTACTTGGTGCTTGGACCTCGTGAGCAGCCGACCTTGCTTCAGGCTTCTAGGACGATCGATCCCTATGTTCGCCTGTTCTCGCCATATCGTCGTGACTTCTTGGAACGGTTGCGCTACCCAAGAGGCCAGAATCCCGGACAACAGCTTAACAGTCAAGGCTCAGAGGACAAGGAGCCCTTCCCTTCACTCCAGCAATTCGCGCGCGGCCAAACCGCGCAGCTCTCTTATTGTGGAGCCCAGAATTACGATACCGCTGCTGCCGCCTATCAGAAAGCCATTGCAAGCGGTTTTGCGAACAAAGTGTGGCTGGCAGAAGCCCACCACAAACTAGGTCTCGCATGGGTAGGGAAGGGACAGCATGAGAAGGCCAAGATGGAGATGCTTCAGTCGTTGGCCATCAGACCCAACACCCCGGAGATTCTGAATAATCTTGGTACGGTGTATACAAAGCTGGGAGATAAAGCCAATGCGCTCGCCTCATTCGAAAAAGCCGTGACACTCCGCCCCAACTATGCCATTGCCCGCTATAATTTAGCTGAAGCCCACGAGCTCACGAACCCCAAGCGGGCCCTCTCGGAATACGAGACCTATCTCGCGCTGGCTGAGGGGATCCCTGATGAAGCCAATCGAATTGCTCACGTTCAACAACGCGTCAAAGCGTTAAAACACTAGCCTGCCTCTCATCAATATTTTCGCCCCCTCTCACCAGCCGACAGATTATGCGATTTCATTAGGCGCCCGCCAGACCTCACGGAAGGCTTTCCCGATCATTCTGCATAAAAGGTATGGGAGAACGATATGAAGGAACCTACCTGGGCCGGCGTGCGGGCAATTGTCTTGGCAGCCACGGCTTTATTCCTTCTGCCGCTCCAAGCTCAAGCCGAGCGGAACTGGGAGTTTTCCGTAGGCGCGTTCGGAGGGAAAGCTTTGCATTCGAGCGAAAGCGTAAAAATTAGCCAGGGGTCGGTTTTCGATGCAGCTGGCATGGTCATTGGCAGCTACACCGATGCAACCGCGAATGGCGTTAATCTCAACGACGCGCCGACTTTTGGAGGAAGACTCACAGCTTGGAACCTTCCCCGACAATATAAGTGGCAACCGCAAATTGGCCTTGAGCTTGACTGGACACGTTTTACCGCCGATCTCCATCCGCAAACCGTTGGCGCCACAGGAACCGTCAACCTTCCTGGGTTTGAGTTGGGCTCTATTACATTCTCCGACCCCATCGACTTCAGCGTCAACGTATTGGCCGCCAATCTTCTGTTCCGCTACCCAATCGGAGCGACGCCAGAAATGCCGCAAGGACGTTGGTATCCATACGTGGGAGGAGGTCTCGGTGCTCAACGTGCGACCTTGAGTACGTTGGGCTATAAGGAGACCAGTTACTCCCCGGCAGTCCAAGGACTCGTCGGCGTAAAATTCTTCCTGGTCAAGAATCTGGCCATCTTTGCTGAAATTAAACGAACCACAGGCTGGAACAAGTTTGACTATCAAGATTTGGGGCCCCCGCCAGGATACTATGAAAAGTACACCATTTCCTCAAACCACTTTGTGGCCGGAGTGGCGCTGCACTTTTAATGTGGAGCCCCACGGCTTTACAGCCGTGGTCCCTTTTGTGTCTTTGGCGGAACCCGCCGAAGCGTGTCCTCCTTCGCCAAGACTTCGGAGGACACCCGCTGCGCATTCATCCACAGCTTTACAGCCGTGGCTTCCTGCGTAGGAGGGTGAAAGACTTGAAGTGCTGACGCGGTCAACTCAGGCTGCCGACTCTATCGGCGAGCTTTCTCTTCCTGTTCTTCGAGTGTCTTGCAGTTGATACAGAGGGTAGTCACTGGGCGGGCTTTCAGGCGCGGATAAGGAATCTCCTCTTCACAGCGTTCACAGATGCCATAGGTGTCCTGGTCCATTCGAGCTAACGCCTCATCGATCTTCTTAATCAGCCGTTGCTCGCGCTCACGGATCCGCATTAAAAAATTCTGCTCGGCCTCTGCTGACGCCTGATCGCTGACATCCGGAAACGCTTCCTGACCGTTTGGATTGACCAAACCCTCGACTGCCTCTTTCAACATGGCCTTGCGCTGGCGCACAAGGTCACGACGAATAGCCGCGTACTTTTTCCCCGAGGACGATGTCTTGGGTTTGCGCTTGGCCGTGACAGATTTTACCGGCGCCGGAGTGGACAACACACGTTTGGGAGAAGAACCTGTTTTCATACTGCAACCTGCTTGAGGGATACAATCGTCTGCAACGACCAAAACTATAGCAGGGGCCTGGAGAAAGGGTCAATGGTCCAGAGTCCGCCGAGACAGCCTCTTCGCCTATGGACGTGCCTTATCCTAACCACGGCCGCAGCGAGCGAAGAGATCCGTGTCACTCTTCGCGTGGTCCATTCGCCTCTGCAATGGATCTTGGTGACGGATACACCCCTCCAGTGTTCCCGTCCTCCGAAAAACTGTCTTCAACGTGGGCTTCTGAGCGATGCGAGAACGGACCTGGTGGGTTTTTTCAGCGCCCAGCTAAAGATCTCGACGGCCTTCAATCGACTTCAGTAATGTCACGTCGTCGGCATACTCGATATCCATCCCGACCGGAATGCCGTAAGCGATACGCGAGACCCGAGTCCCGAGAGGTTTCAGTTGATTCATGAGATAGATGGCGGTCGCCTCGCCTTCGATTGTCGGACTCGTTGCGAGGATCACTTCCTGGACTCCCCCAAGCTTCACCCGATCGACCAACTCCTCGGCCTTGATATCGGACGGTCCGACACCGTCCAACGGGGATAAGGCGCCGAGTAGCACATGATACAAGCCACGATAGGCTCCTGCCCGCTCAATGGCATAGGTCGTACTCGGTTCTTCCACAACCAGAATTCTCGTCTGATCTCGCTTCGAATCGAGACAAAACTCACAGAGCTCTCCTTCGGCGATGTTCCGGCACAGTCGGCAAAATGAAAGCCCGTCTTTGACAGCGCGAATCGCCTCAGCTAGACGAAGCGCGTCTTCGCGGTCGGCTTTTAACACATGGAACGCCAATCGCTGAGCCGTCTTTTGCCCGATACCTGGGAGACGGACTAATTCGCGCACCAACCGTACGAGTAAGCCCTGTTGATCAACTGCCATGACGTAATTTCCCGCTAGAGGAGTCTGCGAAAAACTGTTGCGGCACGGTGAACATTCGATTGTCTCCACTCCGAGAGGAATAGGATAATGCCACGCAGGATGCTCAAAAAGGCTAGACTTCTCGCCCGCTCAACCCCAGGCGCCAAGACGCGCTTTTCCCCTAGCAAGGCCGCAACGAGCGAAGAGGCGAGAGGTACCAACCGCACTTTGTGTGGCCGTTCGCCCGTAGAATGGATCTTGGCGAACGGAAAACATCCTCCAGTACTTCCGAGCCCCTGAGCGATGCGATGCTGGAGTGCTAGAACATTCCAGGGACGTTCATCCCACCCGTCACCGATTTCATCTCATCCGCCATCATCTCGCGAGCTTTTCTGAGGGCATCGTTCGATGCAGCCATGACCAAATCCTGCACCATTTCCACATCGCCGCTTTTCACCACTTCGGGATCGATGACGATACCGATAAGCTGCAAAGCCCCATTGGCAGTGACCGTCACACTCCCTCCGCCAGCCGTCCCAGTCACGGTTTTCGATGCGGCTTGTTCCTGTACCTTCGCCATTTGTGCCTGCATCGCCTGCGCTTGCTTCAAAAGATTTCCCATATTGCCAAGCGGGTTCTTCATTCTTCGACCTCCTTCTGTCTCGACACCGGCCTCACCTCGGCGAGCTCTGCGCCAAATATCTCCAGCGCTTGCTTGACGACCGGATGGGCCCGCGCTCGCTCGAAAAGGACCAATCGTTGTTCTTTTTCTTTCGCCGCCCTGATCTGCACCATCGTCGGTCCTGAATGATCCGACTCTGTCAATTCAATAACCCGCAGGCGAACCGTCTGGCCGCTCAATCGTTCACAGATGGATGTGAGTACCGCCATATTATCAGGCTTCTCGATCATCCCTCGAGCCGCCATCTCTTGCTTGGCGAACCCAATTGTCGCCACATGGCCCTCCACGCCCACAAACCGTCCCCTCTCTAGAAAGGCAGCGATCCTGGAAGAAATATTGCCCACTTCCTCTTGGACTTGCTCCCAATTCAGCGCCACCGCATCGGGCTTGCCTTCAGCCATAGGCACAACCTCAGGCATCGAAACCTTCACCTCGACAACAGCGATATTCGGATGATTCGTCGATGAGCCTTGGGAGGATGCTGTAATCCCGACGGCAGAAGACCGCGCCGTCATCGAAGTCATTGGGGCAGAAGCCGCCGGTTGCGAAGGCTTCGGTGACGGAGCAGGAGCCGCATTCTCCGCACGATCCGCCGACGCCGGCTTCTCAATAGATATTGGAGCCGGTTGAAGTGGGTGTGCCTTCTGAGCCAGCGACGTGACTTGTTGAGCCTGTTTCTTATCCGACCGACGTAGCAACCGGGTGGCTTGCACGGCGGCTGTTTCGAGGACGAACCTGGGATGCGCGCTCAGCCTCAGCGAGTCCTCCGCCTGCGTGAAGATCGTCAACAATTCCTGAAGTAGTTCAGGTGAAAACGAGCGCGCGTCATCGGCCATCTGTGTGAGATCTTCCACAGATGCCTCAATCAACCCCTGCCATTCTTGGGATGAAGGTACCACTGACACCACCAGCATATTGCGCACATACTCAACGATCTCCGCACAGTAGGTTCGCAGATCATGCCCTTGGTCCAACAATTGTGCCAGCACACGTAATGCCGTAGCACTCTCCTGAGTTGTGATCGCTTGAATCATGGAGCGAACGAGCTCCTGTGGAACGGCTCCCAGCAGAGTCTCCAGATCCGTATGCACGATGGTCTTACCGCCAAACGCCACAGCTTGGTCGAGCAGACTCAATCCGTCTCGCATACTGCCTTCGCTGGCTCTGGCCAGCGCCATCAGGCTTCGCTCTTCGATGACGATCTGGTCCTGTTCGACCACATGACGCAGCCGCTCGACGATCTCGGTTCGTGCAATCCGGCGGAAGTTGTAATGCTGGCAGCGGGAGAGAATCGTGGCAGGAATTTTGTGGATTTCGGTGGTCGCGAAGATAAACACGACATGTGGCGGCGGCTCTTCCAGCGTCTTCAACAACGCATTGAAGGCTGAGTTCGACAACATGTGGACTTCATCGATGATGTACACCCGGTACTTCCCGCGAAATGCGGCGAACTTGACGTTCTCACGGATCTCGCGCACATCGTCCACACTTGTATTGGACGCTCCATCGATCTCCATGACATCAACGGAAGTCCCCTGCGCGATTTCGAGGCAGTTGGAACACGTGTTGCACGGTGTACCAGTCGTTCCACGTTCGCAATTGAGCGCCTTGGCGAGAATTCTCGCGACCGTGGTTTTTCCCACCCCGCGGGTTCCTGAAAATAGGTACGCTTGGGCAATGCGTTTCGTAGTAATGGAATTGACCAGTGTCTGAACAACATGGGGCTGTCCGATCACATCATCGAACGTCCCAGGACGGTATTTGCGGGCAGAGACTTGATAATCCAACGTCGTTACACTCCGAGTTCTGAATGTTGAGTTCTGGGTTTTGGGTTAAGCAGGGATGAGTTCCCCCTTCAATTCAGCACTCATAACCCAGAACCCAACACTCCTCGCTTCGCGAAAAAGCGGGGCCAGGTGATCCTGCGGCACACAGAACTGACCGCTTACCGTTGCTTCCTTCCGGACCTGGCGGGGTTCACAGGGTTCAGTTGCACAGGGCCCAGCCCCTTCGATTTCGTGACAAGTGAAAAGTGAATGGTGAGCAGTAAAAGATAGCTCTTCCCGGTTTCACTCGTCACCGATCACTGGTCACCACTCTCAATAGTTCTTGTCGCCAGGCGACACCTTTTCATGGGCCGAGAACTTCATTGCCATCTGGTACGGCTGGCGCGCCACTGCCCTTCGGTCGACCATCATGCAGCTTCTGTCGCGCCAAGAATGGCGGAGAGGGTGGGATTCGAACCCACGGTCCCATTGCTGGGACGCATGCTTTCCAAGCATGTCGATTCGACCACTCTCGCACCTCTCCACACCGATTTTCGAGAGGCGGCATCTTAACACGCAGTCTAATGACCGGCAAGGTGATTGCCGACGCTCATCGCCATGACAGTGAACCTCCTGTGCCCCTTTCCCATTACAACGAACTCCCATGCTCTTCCATCCACGTTCTCTCCGAGCTCGCCTCGTTCTGACTCTTCGCTATCTTCTTGAAGCGGAATAGGCCGCTCACCCGCAAATCAGCCACACTGATGCGGAGCATTGTCTCATCTCGCATATCTGCCCAACTCCCCTCTTGTCAGTATCTTCAATAGAATTGGTTGATTCATGTCATCGGCATCGACTTTGCTTTATGTGGCAGGCGGAAACGACGCAACCACGAGAAATGAGCTGTCCAGCATTTCTTGCACATCATTGCGTTCACTTAACAGGGAGGAAGGGAATATGAAAAGCAGCTCTCGTACACTGCGAACGATACTGAGCCAAGCTGCGGCGCTGGTCATCCGCGATTCCGCTTTGAGGAAGAGATCAGATGAAGATCGGTGAAATCTCGGCAGCCTGCCACGATCCGGTTTGTTCCCTGCGTTCGCCAATGTTCAGACAAGGGAGCTGAGGCTGGCGTTCACATCAGCCCGTATCCTCTTGTTTATGCTTGTCATGCCATAATGAATTGCGATATAGAGTCATGTACTTAATAGTGCTGGATAGCCATACGACTCTCGACGTATAAAAATGAAGCGATGGAATCATGGGCATTCATGTATCAGGGAGGAGGGTCGATGAAAAAAGTTCTCTGTGGATTCGCGCTCGCAATGGTTGGGTGTGTGATGGGAGGAGGGTTATCCTCAGAAATCAATGCCCAAGTTACCTCTCCGTCCGCGCCTGCCACACAGACAAGTCCGGATATTATCACGCTGAAAGATGGCAGCGTTATTCACGGAGAAGTCATCGAAATGGCCGGCGGCGTGTTGCAAATCAAGACGCCTGCCAGTCCTGACAATGTGTTGAAAGTAAACTGGAGCGACGTGTCCAAACTGTCTGTCAATCACCCCATTCCCTTTCATCTGAAAGAAGGATCTGTGATCATGGGAACCGTCACTGCCGGACCAAATGGGATGTTGAATGTACAGGCGGAGCCCTTGAAAGGCATGCTGGAGGTTCCGATGGACTCCGTGGTCTCCATGAATCCCCTCGTTCAACCCCCAGTCATCTATTCAGGCAATGTAAACGGTGCCTACTCCCAAACAACCGGAAACAGTCACTCGCGCAATGCCACCTTGCTTGGAGATCTTGTGGCGCGGAGCGAACAGCTCCGGCTCTCAATGAACGGCCGTTACGTCTACGGTGACAACGCCGACACCCTTATCGCTCGAAACGCACGCGGGACGATCAAGCTCGACTTCTTTCTGACCAAACGGTTCTACTGGTTCGCCTCCGCCTACTTCGAAAACGATCGCTTTCAAGACCTGAAGATGCGAACCGCACTCGCAAGTGGTCCCGGCTATCAATTCATCGAACGGGGAGACTTCTCCGGCATCCTCAAAGATATGACGTTCTACACCGAAGCCGGCCTCGCCTACTTCAATGAAGATTTTCGCACGGCAGACGACAAGTCGAGTCTTCGTGCACGCGTGTCCGTGAAGTGGAATTGGCCACTCTTCGACGAGCGCATGACGCTGTACCATTCCGACGAAATTTTTCCTTCTATCCAGAATTCATCGGACGTTTTCCTCACGATGGATAACGGCGTGCGATTCAAGATTTGGAACGGATTCGTAAGCGGCTTTCAAGTGACCACACGCTTTAACAACAAGCCGGCTGTCGGTACCGGCGACACTGACAATCTCATTCTCTGGACCCTTGGGTATAGCTTCGATACAACCAGAAAACGCGCCTAGATAGTCGCCAATGCCCTACACCCACTATCCTCATGAGGAGGAACCATGCTGAAAGAATTCAAAGAGTTTGCCATGAAAGGTAACGTGCTCGACATGGCGATCGGTGTCATTATGGGCGCCGCCTTCGGGAAAATCGTCTCCTCTTTGGTCAGCGATGTGCTGATGCCGCCGATTGGACTGCTCTTGGGAGGCGTCGACTTCACGGGCCTGTTTATCAATCTCTCTGGCACCGCTCAGCCATCGCTTGTCGCCGCGAAGGCCGCGGGAACCCCGACGCTTAACTATGGGGTGTTCTTGCAAACCATCTTCGATTTCATCATCATCGCGTTTGTGATCTTCATGTTTGTCAAGCAGATGAACCGGTTCAAGAGAGAAGCGCCTGCGGCGCCTCCTCCGCCACCGCCAGGGCCGACCAACGAAGAAAAATTATTGATGGAGATTCGCGACGCGCTGAAAAGCCGTCACTAGAATCCCTGGACGTCGTTGATACGAGATTTCCTACAACGCGGGAGTGGAAAACTCACACTGTTTCGATGACCCGCGAAATCCAGAAAGGAGAGAGCTTATCATGCAGACATTCAAAACCACCGTTCTTGTAGCAAGCTTGGCCGTTCTAGCAGGCTGTGCGAGCTGGGATAAAAGCCCTGTGTGTCCTAAGAGTCACGGATGGCAAGCTTGGTCCGACACTCGTTGCAACCCCCCCGAACCACCGAGGGATTTAGCCGCCGAGTTGGCCGAAGCACAGCAACAGAATGACGCCCTCAGCCGCCGCGTGAGCGATCTGGAACGTCAGATTGCAGATCGCGATCGTGAGATTGCGGCTCTCCGTTCCAGTGCCGGCGATTCTGCCAAGCTCGCAAGCCAGCTCTCCTCAGCTCAGAGTGATCTTGACCAATCACAACAACGAATCCGCAATCTGGAGCAAGAGCTCGCAGCGTCACAGGCATTGGCCGCCAGCCTCCAGGCTGGAGCAGGCGATAAAGATAAGCTTGCAACCGACCTTGCCGAAGCCAGACAAAGGATTGTCGACCTTGAAAGGCAGCTGGCTGACCGTGACAAGGAGCTCGCCGGTCTGCGAGGAGAACTCTCTGCTGAAATGGCCAAACTGAAGGAAGCGCAGCGTGGATTGATCAAGGCACTTCGTCCTCAGATCGAGAGGGGCGACATCACCATTGACCTCAACAACGAACGGTTGTTGATCAACCTGGCCTCCAGCTATCTGTTCGCTTCCGGTCAAGATGATCTAAAACCGGCGGGCGCCGATGCGCTGAAGCAAGTTGGAACGGTGTTGAAGGACTTCCCGGAATACAAGGTGGCGGTGGACGGTCACACCGATAATGTACCAATCAAAGGCGCACTGAAGAAGAAGTTCCCCACGAATAAGGAACTTTCTGAGTCTCGTGCAGCCAACGCGGCACAAGCACTGAACGATGGTGGTCTTGGAGCCGTGATCACACATGGTTATGCAGATACGAAGCCCGTTGAACCGAATGCAAGCGCTTCGGGCAGGGCAAAGAACCGACGCGTCGAGGTTCGCGTCACGAAGTAATCATTGCCTCAAGAGGACACTGATGGGGCTTTCTCCATACCGGAGAAGGCCCCGTCGCCTCATGAACTACCAGTGGCCGAGTCCTACGTCCTTGCCGTAGACTTGTCCGACCAAATTCATCTTAAACATACTGGTGATCCGTGATCTCTCGCAAGACCTGAGCGGATATGGGAAGGCAGCTTGATCCCTCCATTAGTTCTCTACAGCCGCCATTAGGCGCCACCGTTGTCACGAGAACTCCCACGACGCGGGATTGGGAATTCTCACGGGATAGATGGCCCGCACGATCCAAGGGGGGAGATTATGATGCAGGCATACAAAACCGCTATCCTCGCAACAAGCATAGTTGCTCTGGCAGGCTGCGCGAATTGGGACAAGAGTCCCATTTGCACCGACAAGCACGGATGGCTGGCGTGGTCTGATGTCCGGTGCAATGCAGACAATGCACCGAAGGCGGATGACAATGCTGCTCGGCTTGCAGCTCTCGAAAAGGAACGGCAACGGTTGGCCGACGAACTGGCTGCGGCACAGAGACAAAACGGCGCACTCAGCAGCCATGTAAGCGAGCTAGAAGGACAATTGAGTCAGAGCAAGGGCAGCTTGGTCAAAGCTGAGAAGGACCTCCTGAAAGCGCTGCAACCTGAAATTTCCAAAGGCACGGTGTCGGTCAATCAATCCGGTGATGCGCTCACGATCAATCTGGTCTCCAGCCTGCTGTTTGATTCAGGGCAGGACCAGCTGAAGGCCGGTGGAACCGATGCATTGAAGCGGGTGGGCCGCGTTCTCAAAGACTTCCCAGACAAGCAGGTGCATGTGGCAGGATATACCGACAACGTGGCCATCGCTGGCGCGCTACAAAAGAAGTACCCGTCCAATAAGGAGCTCTCGACCGCTCGTGCCTATAGTGCCGCTCGAGCACTACGGGACGGTGGGGTGAGCAACAATTTATCGGCCGCAGGCCACGGGGACAGTAACCCGGTTGCCAGCAACAATACGGAAGCAGGGCGCGCCAAAAACCGCCGCGTTGAAGTGATCGTCAAATAGAAGTAGGTTTGGTTTCTTTCTGCGCTTGGAGCAACGAAGGGGTTCTTTCCAAATGGGAAGAGCCCATTCCTTTGAGGGATTTTTCGTTAAGCAGGATGCTAGAAATGTCTGCCAGCGACGTTCTCGCATTGCTCAGCCCTCACCTCTGAAGAGAAAAACAAGCAAGCTCGAAAGAAAGAGAAGGGAGCGGCCAGGTACCCGTCTCTCTTGTTTCGAGTGATTTGCAGGGCCGTTTCAGGCACAGCCCCGCTCATATTTATTTGCAGGCAGATTTGCGGCGAAGGAAGGTGCTCAATGGCAGAACGACCTCATGACGTTACCTTGCGGAGTTGCGCTTCAAGCTCGGCAATGCGTAGCTTCAACGGCTCCACATACGCTTCGACTTCTTCTGCCGTGTATCGTGGCGTGATGTACTTCGGACAGTTCCAGTCGAACGACACAACGTTGATAAAGACCAGCCGCTCCGCATTCGAGCGGATCTTGAGATCGGTGAACTGCGCAACAAGCTCTGGATGGACACGGGCATCCTCGACACGAGCATGGCCAAGAATTTTCAGCCGTTCGCGATTCTTATAGTCCATGAGAAACAGAGCCACACGGTCGTTCACTGAGACGTTGCCGGTCGTGAGCAGCTGTCGATTCCCCTTGTAGTCGGCGAAGGCCAGCGTCGTCTCGTTGATCACCCGCAAAAAACCCTGAGGTCCGCCGCGATGCTGAATGTAAGGCCAGCCACTTTCGCTGATTGAACCGAAATAAAAGCTGTCTCGCGATGCAATGAATTCAGCCTCTGTCTGGCCCAGGAGGTCTCGTTCGGGAGCGCCTACAATCTTGCCCGCGCTCCCGTAGTACTGTGTCTGTGCACGGCACACTGCATCCGTAAGCGTCAGATCAAGATATTTCGTTGCCATCGCTTTTCCTCGTGTGTCTTCAGTTTCACCGACAGCCAGGAGGTTCAACTCCTGGCCGTCTCATGAGATTCGACTCAGAACACGACTGTATTCCATCCCTCAGTGATGTAACGACGGAGACTCAAGAGTCCCGCAGTTCCGGCCAGCGCATAATCTTTTACCATCGGCACCCCGCACGACTTGATACTGTCCGTCGCTCCGAAAACCTCTGCACAGCCGCAGGAGGCGCCTTGCACCACATCGCGAACCGCATTGTAGAGACCATTGGCCGGATGCGAGAGCTTGGTCAGTTCGCCGGGCCACCGCGTGCCAGTCCCGCTGAAGACCACGGCTACTTCATCGCCCTTCTGCTTGCATTCGGATGCGAGGGCAAGGGCGTTAAAGACTCTTCCGAGCGCTTCCTCGGAATCACTCTTCGGATCGGACATAATGATGATGGCAGTTTTCATGAGTTCTCCTTGGATAGGGTTGTTGGAATGAATAACCGTCTAAATATACTTTTGACAGTTATACTGTCCAAGGACTAACCTGTCAAGCATCATTTTGCCGGAGTAAGACCGAGGAGGAAGAATCCATGACAACGGGGCGAGCACGATTACAGCAACCATTCCTGTTTGTGGGCAATCATCCATGCTTGGACTTTATCAACACACAGATGATCGTGCGGGGAAATCCGACAGACTTATTAGGTGGATGCGAGGATCTTGTCGCTTGGCTGGTTCAAGCCCATATGGTGGACAAACCCCACGCTGTGGCTGTGATGAAACAGTGGGGTCATAAGGATCAGGAACAGCTATTTGAGCAGGCAGTATCGTTTCGTAAAACTCTACGGGACATGGCCGCCCGAATCGTCGCCCGTAAGTCCATTCCTGACTCGGCAATCGCGTCCATCAACCACATTCTGTCCCGATGCCCTGGCTACCCACAACTTGTTCATAAAAAGGGAGGCTATACGCGACAATTTCAGTCGCAGGCAGTACAGATGGACGGTCTGCTCGCACCACTCGCCGAGGCAGCGAGCGACTTGCTCTGTTCTTGCACATGGTCTCTGGTCAAAAAATGCGGAAATGCGGCCTGCATTTTATATTTTTACGATACGACCAAAAATCACACTCGCAATTGGTGCAGCATGCAACTGTGTGGCAATCGAAAAAAAGTGGCTGCTCACTATCAGAGGAAACGGAATATTCCAACAGTGTGAACAGGAAGCTAGGCGTTCGACCTGGAAATATTAGACCGCAAGCCGGGGATTTCAGCTGATGAGAGGATAGGGAGTGGCCAAGATTGCTCTCGACTGCGCGCGTCGAACGATCGAGTTCCTTCTCCTTACCCCTATCCAGCGAGGCGGCTGGCGTGGTCTCCATTGCGCGCATCGAGCGACCACTGTTTCATCGTGGGGGCTCTGCGAGCACAGAGACCAAGCCAGCTGTCGCGCCATCTTCCTCCGAGCTCGCTCGTTGCCTCTTCAGGGATGGGGGCTGAGTGATCTTCCATTGCGCGCGTTATCCCAATCCTCTACTTCATTCAAGGGTAGCCTGGTCGATCCTCGATTGCGCGCGTCGAACGAGCACATTCTGATCGTGCGCGTTCCGCGAGCAGGAGGACGACCAGGCTGCCCGCCTTTCCTCAGCTGAACTGATCCCACGTATCACACTGTTTGATTGCCCAGAACACCGCTTCTTTGAGTTTCTTCAATGGCACATTCTCCGGATCGCGCAGGGCTTGCAGTTTCTTGTCGAGTTCGTAGAGCGGCTGGATCGACCGTTTATCCGGAATCTTGCCCAGAGACCAAGCTACTTCCGTCAGCACGGACCAGTCGGTCTTCGGATCTTGGAGTTTGACGAGCAACGGCGGCACCACGGAGGCATCGCCGTGCATCCCGCCTAATTGGCCTAAACCCTTGGCTGCTGCCGCCTGCAATTCAAGTTGTGGAGACGTGTTCATGATATCGGCTAACAACGGAATGCCTTCTTTTCCGAGATTGCTCATCGCCCCAATCGCTTGCCTTGCGAGATTACGATCTTTGAGCGCCTCTCTCAGCTTGGGCAAAGCTTCATCGGCTTGCATCTCACCTAAGAGAGAAAGAATTTTGATCTTTCTGGCCTGCGGCGTGTCGGATTGATCGAGTAACTTCAACAGCCGCTCCGGCTGACCCCATTCGGCAGCCAGCAACAAGGGGAATTCGTACGTTTCGAGCGCCTCCCTCAATTTACTCATCGCATGGGTTCCTGGATCTCCCGAATTGGCCGACTGCGCGGCTTGTCCAGCATCTTCAAACTCGGTTCGCACCTCTTTTTGCCACTTCACCTTCATGTTGCCGAGAAGATAGGTCATCTGACAGGCGGGGCCTTTCCACAGCCGAGATGGGGCATCGGGCAAATCCGCATCGCCACCGGATGCCGTCGTGCCTTCCCATATTTTTCGCTGTTCACATTTGACTTTGATCACGACATCATGAGGCTTGCCGGCTTCGGCCACGACCACATACCCCAATTCGCTCATCCGACGGGCGACAAGCTCGGCAATCGGGGCAGCATCAACAGTTCCCTGGTCTGTAAGCGCAATCGCGTCAATGTGCACGGTCTGAATCTTATCCAGCAACGCTTTCTGTTCAGGTGTGAAATAGTCCCGGTAGGCCCATGAGGGAGAAGAGGAAAGCGCCACAATACTTATCGCCAGAATCGAGAGCAGTAAAGCCATACGCATGGTGCACCTCTCAACGTATACGCCGACGAGTCACATGTATTGCCTGATTATACTCCTCATTGGAGGCTAAGGTTCACCCGTCTAAGCAGGAAACTACGGCTGTCAAGCCGTGGGGCTCCACTCACCTGTATCATTCACAAAACAGCATTCGACTCGAGCCATGATCGAACAGGCTTCAACCAGTCTTCTGATCGCCGCGATGACCGGAGACTTCACAGGGGGAGTGGCCTATGGAATTGAAGGTGC
Source organism: uncultured bacterium (assembly GCA_965233175.1). GTDB lineage: Bacteria > Nitrospirota > Nitrospiria > Nitrospirales > Nitrospiraceae > Palsa-1315. The sequence goes on along the minus strand of CBDDRW010000121.1, from coordinate 47,929 downwards.
GCGTGTGCTGGGGATGCTGCGCTACGGTCGCCTGCATGAAGGGGAAGCCGACCGCGAGGGACTCCGATTGCTTCAGACTGTCGGTATTCACCCAGCGGAGATGATTGCCTTCTACCGAATCATGCAGGCGCAGCGCCTCCATGATGTCGCTGCCTCATCCTATCTGTCGACACATCCCGATACAGACGACCGCATCAAAAATTTGATGGCGCTGGCTGGAGCGCCGCTGCCACATCCCGTGAAACTATTTTCTCGCGAAGAGTGGGAGGCTCTGCGTTCACTGTGTCAACACTCAGTGGCGTCATCACCTCAGGCAACCAAGGGCTCAACTCAGTAGGATTTTCCCTACAAGATTGATCCGCGCAGGTTTGGTATAATCCCCATCGATCGCTATGCGTATTCTCGTCATTGAAGATGAAACCAAAGTCGGCTGCTTCATCAGGCGCGCGCTTGAAGAGGAGAGCTACGCCGTCGACCTCTGTGAAGACGGCGCGAAGGGCCTTGAAATGGCCCTCCACACCAACTATGACCTACTGATCGTCGACTTGATGCTGCCGTCATTGCCCGGATTGGACATTCTCAGGGGTGTCCGACAAGCGCGGATTCACACCCCCATTCTGATCCTGACCGCCCAATCGCAGGTGGATCAGCGCGTCAAGGGCCTTGATGCGGGAGCGGACGATTATCTCACCAAGCCGTTCGCGATCGACGAACTGCTCGCGCGCATTCGTGCGTTGCTTCGCCGTGGCTCCACGGAAAGTCCCGGTGTGCTCCAAATCGACGACTTGGCGTTAAACCCGGCTACGCGTGAAGTCACGAGAGGCGGCCAGCGAATCGATCTCACGTTGAAGGAATATGCGCTACTTGAATATTTGATGCGTCATACGGGGCGTGTATTGACTCGCCCGATGATCTCGGAACATGTCTGGAACCAGGATTTCGATACGTTCACCAATGTGATCGACGTCTACGTCAATTACCTTCGCAACAAAATCGACCGAGGGCACTCAAAGAAGCTGATTCACACGATTCGCGGAAGCGGATATATGCTGAAGGTCGACTGATGCCGCTTCGCGTCCGGCTCACGCTTTGGTACGGCACCGCGCTCGCGCTCATCCTTATCGTCTTTTCCGCCATTTTGTATGTGGTAGCGGCTCGGAGCCTCCGCGATGCGGTCGATGAATCGCTGGTGGAAACCGCTGAGGCGGCCGTTCGGTCGTTGGAAGAACGCGGATTTCTCCCACTAATCGACGAAGATGAACTCATGTCGCAGTTCCCTGAACTGGCGCGCATCGATAAGTTCTTCCAGATCTTCAGTCCTTCCGGCACCATCACCATTCGCTCACCGAACATGAAGCAACATGAGGTGCCCCTGAGTCGCCAGGCCTTGGAAGTGGCCTACTCAGGTCGGACGCTGCTCGAATTCGCCAAATATCCCAAGGAGCCGCCATTGCGGCTCATTTCAGTTCCCATCATCTATCGAGGCAACTTGCTCTACATCATCCAGGTCGGCACCTCGATGGACTCAGTCGAGCAGACCCTGAACCGGCTCCTGCTCGTACTGCTGGTCAGTATGCCCATCGCGTTGGTCGTGTCGCTCGCAGGAGGATGGTTCATGGCCGGACGAGCCCTTCGCCCGGTCGATGCAATCACGCTTGCAGCCCAACGCATTGCCGGAGGAGATCTCACGCAACGGCTCACAGCCCCGGCCTCAGCCGACGAAATCGGCCGTCTGACGAACACGTTTAATAACATGATCGATCGGCTTGAAACCTCCTTTCGGCAAATACGCCAGTTCAGCAGCGATGCGTCGCACGAATTGCGCACGCCGTTGACGGTGATGAAAGGGGAAACCGAGCTTGCGCTCCGGCGCCCGCGGGAAACCGACGACTACAAGATCGTCTTGGAGAGCAATCTCGAAGAAATCGACCGGATGACACGCATTGTGGATGAGTTGCTGTTTCTCTCTCGGGCCGATATGGGTGAGGTAAAGGTGGAGCATTTGCCGGTCCCATTGGATGGGCTTGTCGAGGACCTTCATCGGCAGGCTTCACTGTTGGGGCAAGAACGGGACATCCAGGTCGTGCTACGAGCTACCGCGCCTGCGGTGGTATTGGGAGATGAATTGCGTTTGCGCGAACTATTCCTGAATCTTCTGGATAATGCAGTCAAATACTCTCACGCCTCAGGCACCATCGATATTGCAGTGACAATCGATCAATCTCACGTTCGAGTGTCCGTGACCGATCACGGCATCGGGATTGCGCCAGAGGATCAGTCTCGGATCTTCGACCGGTTCTATCGCACCGATGACGCGCGCGCTCATACGAAGAAGGGCACGGGTCTTGGGCTGTCCATCTGCGCCTGGATTGTTGAGTCCCACCATGGGCGGATCGAAGTTCAAAGCAAGGTCGGAGAAGGCTCGACCTTTACGGTGATGCTGCCTCTGGCACCCAAATCGGCTGTACGGCCTCTCGTTTCCTCTTCGGCCTCCTCCCAATGGGGACGTTAAGGGTTGTGCCCTTCCTTAGCGTTGCTCGACGCGAGGGAATCTCTTGGTGCCTGGAAAATGTTTTTGCCCCCATACGATGATCGCTTCCAATACCGGTTTGAGGCCCTCGCCCTTCTCTGTGAGAAAGTATTCATAGCGTATGGGGTTCCGTTGGTAGGCTCGCCGGGTGATCAGGCCTTCGCTCTCCAGTTTTTTCAGTCTATTGGCAAGAATGTTTGACGCAATTCTTTCTGGAGAGGAGGTGAACTCCCGATAACGTCGCTTACCTAAGACCAGATCGCGAATGACCAACAGTGTCCATTTATCTCCAAGCGTATCCAATACATTAGTGATCGGACAAGATGATCGTGTAAATCTCATAGTGTCACCTATGTTCACGGTTGCCCGCATCCATCATCCCACCTAGTGGGAGACTGAGCTCCAGTTAATAATGTAGTCTCATCACTTGCATTGTGCAACTCACTTGGCTATAGTGACTTTCGAAGTGCAAGTGACTGGGGTTTCGCGAGGGAGTCAACAGGGCTATTCGGAAATATATGGCCGTGAGCCTCGATGTTCCAGGCGCACTCACTACAGCAAGTGCTCAACCAATGAGGAGGGAAGAAAAATGCCGTTATGGAAAGTGTATCATCCTGCCGGAGCGTTCACTGCTGAAGACAAAAAAGCGTTAGCTAAGCGTGTGACGGAGGTGTATGCGAGTGTTCCGCTCCCGAAGTTCTATGTGGTATTCATTTATGAGGAGATTCCCAAGGACTCTTGCTTTGTCGGTGGCGAGGTACATAATAAATTTGTCAGGTTCAAGATCGACCAAATTGCTCGGACGGTACCCGGTCCGATCCTGAGGGAGTGGTGGGTGAGGACACTCGACGCCGTGATAGCTCCCTTCGTAAAGGACCGTGGGTACGATTGGGAGATTTCAATTGATGAGACACCGTTCGATCTGTGGTCTCTTCAAGGAGAGCTTGCTCCTCCTTTTGAATCTGTCGCTGAAAAGCGTTGGGTGAAGGAGAATAAAGCCAGTCCCTATACCTTTGCGGAAAAGATTCCTGTCAATCTTGTTCTCGCCCCCGGAGTCGCGGACCGTTAGGTTTTGGTTTCGTTGGCCATGAGCGGGGAGGCGCGTGCGGCAACCTCGTCATCGTCGAAATCCGAGTCCTACCCAAGAGAGGTGACGGCCAAAGTAGCAACGTCATTTCTCTTGGGACACATTCCTGTCTCTTCAGCTACGCATCCTTGCTGGGCATTAAGGTCGAGTATAGAAGTGTATTGGGGTAAGACGCAGACGACGTAGAAGCTCCGTCGGCACTGCACAGCCAGGGCAGCATGCGCTTACCGCATAAGAGGTTTAAAAGGTTGCCTTGGCAGACTTAGGAGCGGATAGGTGAAGTAGCCGTCAGGGTCGGTCGGGTGAGCGGAGCGACTTTTTTTAGTGGTCCTACTAGGAGACGATGTGGCCCACAAGGTCATATAAAGCCGCATCGGTGATCTCGACTTTGACGAATTCCCCTGATGTAGCTGATCCATCATTGATATATACGACACCGTCGATCTCAGGAGCCAGCCCTTCATGGCGTCCCTCAAGCAATAACTCTGTCTCTTCGGAGACGCCTTCAACCAGGACTTCCATCACGGACCCAATACGAGTCTGACCTCGTGCTGCCGCAATGTCTTCCTGAATAGCCAGGAGTTCATTCCGTCGTTCGTCCATGACCGGCCGCTCAATCTTGTCGTCAAACTCCACGGCCGGGGTGTCTTCCTCGTCAGAATATAAAAACACCGCCACACGATCGAATTGAGCTTCTTCCACAAAGCCTTTCAGCTCGTGGAATGCCTGCTCCGTCTCGCCTGGAAACCCCACGATGAAGGCTGTGCGAAAGGTCACGCCTGGAATGCGTGTCCTGATCCGATCGACGAGGGAGGTAATGGCAGCCCGGTCTCCCAGCCGGTGCATCTTCTTGAGCATCCGATCGTTGATGTGTTGCAGCGGCATATCGATGTACTTGGTAATCTTTTCTTCGCCGGCATAGAGATCCAATAGCTGGTCCGATACTTGTTGCGGATAGAGGTAGAACGGTCTGATCCAGCGTAAGTCTTTCACCTTGACCAGCTCGCGAAGCAGCGTGACGAGGCCGTGGCGCAGGCCAAGGTCAACGCCATAATTCACCGTATCCTGGGAAATGAGGTTGATTTCCTTTACGCCTTCAGCTGCGAGGCGCGTGGCTTCGGCGACAATCGATTCCACCGGGCGGCTTCGTTGCTTACCCCGCATCAAGGGGATCGCGCAGAACGCGCAATTGCGGTTACAGCCTTCGGCGATTTTTACATAGGCGCTATGGGCTTTCCCGAGGCGAAGGCGCGGCGCGTCTGCATCGTATAAGTAGGGGGGCTCGCTGATCCAGAGCCGTTGTTGCCGTTTCTTCGGCGCCAGGAGGTCACGGCAAATCTCCGCAATCTTTCCGAACTCCCCGGTCCCCACCACGCCGTCGAGTTCCGGTAATTGCTTGAGGAGGTCTCCTTGGTAGCGTTGCGCCAGACAGCCTGCTGCGATCAACACCCGGCAGGATCCGGTCTCTTTCAGTTTGCCGTGCGCAATGATCGTATCGATGGATTCCTGCTTGGCCTCTTCGATAAACCCACAGGTATTGATAATGACCACTTCTGCTTTCTTTGGGTTATCGGTCAAAGCAAATCCATCTGCGACTAAGGTGCCCAGCATCACCTCGGAATCGACTTGGTTCTTAGAGCAACCAAGATTCACGAAACCGATGGTGGTTTTCCTGCTGTGTGAGCGCGAGGGAGTAATCAATCGTGATGGCATGGCCAGCAGTCTACGGGAGGGTTCAAAAGACTGTCAATCTAACGAGCAGGGAGGGTGCCGTTGACGTCATGACAATCAAGTGCCGTTATAGAACTCATCGCATCCTCTCATCTTCTCTACTCCTTTCGAGGGCGAGGAGGTTTGCTCCCTAACTGCGCGCGTCCAACGAGGCCCCTTCTGAGGGCGCGCATTGCGCGAGCAAGGGGAGCAACCTCCTTCCCCTCCTCTCGTCTTGCCCTCCCATTCCCTCTTATGGCATCATGCGCGTCTTTGGAGAAGGGGGATGGCACATTTGCTCGAATTTGTTGGCTCCCTACATATTTACCTTGGACCATACCGGGGGAATCCGATCTCCTTGTATTTAAAGAGAACGGAGACTGGGTGCCAGATCGGCCCGAAAGCCTATCCGTGGAACGACGTCGTGGGGAATGGTGAGACGCCGAATAAGGCGGCTGCAGATTTCGAAGAAAAGTGGAAAACCAAAGGGCTCTCGGCAGATATGTACTCCGGTCCCTCGTGGGAAGGAGGCATAAAGCCCGAAAAGCCTGCTCCTCCCAAGCCGCCCGCTGCTCCTAAGCCTGCCGTGCCACCTGCGGCGCCAGCATCGAAGGGTCAGCCTGTCGCGCCTGCCACCTCTCCAGCGGTTCCTCCTGACACCACGCCGGACTCTGCTCCAGCCTTAACGGTTCAGCCTGCAGACAAATCGAGCTAACTCGAAACCCTCCCGCAGGATGCTCAAAAAGGCGACCTTCTCACCCGCCCGACCCCGCGCTGTCTGAACAGCTCTTTTCCCAGGTGGGGTACGTTGAGGGTCTGAGCGATGCGAGAACGCTGCATGGGATAAAGGCGCGTCTCGGCGCGCCGGGGTGGGCGGGTGAAGAGGGAGACTTTTCCAGCATCTGTTACGGCGAGCGCTTCGGAAGATGGCTATCGGAGGATGAGCCGGCTAGCTTGCTGTGCTTCAAGCCATATCCCACATAGACTGCAATGCCGATGGCAGTCCAGACGCCGAATCGAATCCAGGTCAACCATGGGAGAAAGCTCATGAGGGCGAGGCAGGCCAGCATGCCAAGAATGGGGACGACCGGCATGAATGGAAGTCTGAACGGACGAAGTTGGTTGGGTTTCGTGTAGCGCAAAATCACGACACCGATACAGACTAAGACAAAAGCAAAGAGAGTGCCGATGTTCGTCATATCCGCCGCATCGCCGATTGGGATCAGTGCAGCGAGCGTGGCCACAGCGATACCGGTGAGAACGGTGGCATAATGAGGTGTGCCATAACGTGGATGTACGGTTGAGAGCCAAGGGCTTATGAGATGATCGCGCGACATGGCAAAAAATACACGGATTTGTCCCAGCATCATGACAACCAGCACGCTGGTAATTCCGGCTACGGCTCCGATCGCAACAATCGCCGCCCCCCACTTGAACCCCACCTTACTGAGCGCTTCGGCTACCGGCGCATGAATGTCGATTTGTCCAACGGGGACTAAGCCGGTTAGGATCGCTGCCACGGCAATGTAGAGCACGGTGCAGATGCTGAGCGAGGCAATGATCCCGATCGGTAAATCCCGCTGAGGGTTCTTGGCTTCTTCGGCGGTCGTCGAGATGGCATCGAATCCGATATAGGCGAAGAAGACAATCGCCGCCGCGGCACCGACCCCGGCAAATCCCTGCGGCATGAAAGGAGTCCAATTATCGCTATTCACGGCCGGCGTTCCAACGGCGATGAAGAAGAGGATGACCGCAAGCTTCAAACACACAATAATGCCGGTTGCACGTGCGCTTTCTTTAATCCCGACGACGAGGATGATGGTGACAAGGAGCACGATGATAGCGGCGGGGAAGTTTGCCACACCCCCGTCAGGTCCTCCGGGCGGATGGGTTGCCCAGTGCGGCAATTCGATTCCGGCCAGCCTAAGCAGATTGTTGAAATAGCCGGACCAGCCAATGGCGACAGCGACAGAGGCAACGCCGTACTCGAGAATGAGGTTCCAGCCGGTGATCCAGGCCAGGAATTCTCCCAACGTGGCATAGGAGTAGGTATAGGCTGAACCGGCCACGGGAATCATGGTGGAAAACTCTGCGTAGCAGAGCGCAGCGAAAGCGCAAGTCAAGCCGGAGAGTACGAAGGAGAGCACGATTCCAGGCCCTGCTCCTGGTCGGTGGGCATCGCCGACGATGGCGGTGCCGATCAAGACGAAGATGCCAGTGCCGATAATCGCGCCGATGCCGAGCGCGGTCAGGTCCCAGGCCGTGAGGGTTTTCTTCAAGCGATGTTCGGGATGGTCTGCGTCCGCGAGGATCTGTTCAATAGATTTTGTTCTGAAGAATCGGCTGATCAACGTCTGTCCTCAGGCTCCAAGGATGGTGACGCGCGCTGTCGCATCACCAAGCTTCTGTTCCATCTGGGGCAAGTATAGCAGGCTATTTCCACTGGTTGCGTGTCGCTCGTGTTTTGCGTTTCAGGTGCCATGGCCTGTCGCGCGGGCGGCGCGAAGAAACGCCTCGAACAATCGCCGGTGGAGAGGGTGCCGGTCGAAGAGAAATTCCGGATGCCACTGGATACCGAGAAAGAATCGGTGGGCCGGAGACTCGATCGCCTCCACAATACCATCGGGAGCCGAGGCGCTGGCGATCAATGATGGCGCGACAGCCTTCACTGACTGATGGTGGGAACTATTGACCCGCATCGAGGCTGATCGTACGATACGACGAAGCAGGCTGTCCGGTTCGACTGCGACGGTGTGGCTTAGATTCGTCGCTCGAGTCTGTTGACGATGTGTGCGCGATGTCGAAACTTGGGATGCAATGTCCTGAAACAGGCTCCCTCCGCAGGCGACATTCATGGTCTGCATGCCTCCGCAGATGCCGAGCAGAGGGACATCGGCCTGTTGGGCCAGGTGGACCATGTCCAGTTCAAAATTCGCGCGACGTTTGCTCACGATGTCGAAGGGATAGCGCTGGCGTTCACCGTATAATGACGGCGGGAGATCCGGCCCGCTTCCGGTGAGGAGGAGTCCGTCGATCTGTTGGAGGAGACGCCGTCTCGTCGCCCGGTCCGCAAGGAGGGGGAGAACCAACGGGACGCCTCCAAGTTCTTCGATGGCCCGGATATAGCGCGCGCGCAAAAAATAGGTGGGCTCGTGCCCACCCCATTCTTTCCGATCACCGGCGTTGAAGTCTGGTGTGACCCCGATAATCGGTTTCATCGGCTAGCTGGCTGAGGAAAAACCATGTGGACACTCCGGAGTTCATTGGTCAGTATGTGTGGAATAGCAGGAGCATACCACGCGGGATGCTCAAAAAGGCCGTCCAGCGAGGCCGCAGCGAGCGAAGAGGCGAGGCGTGCGCCTCGATACGTTGAGCCTCTGAACGATGTGAGAACGACGCTGGCGGACTTTTTCAGCATCCTGCTAGCGGATGGGTTCCGGGGCAGAGGCTGATGCCGGTGCATCAGCAGAATCAGCGACCCCCAAGAAGCGGATGGGTCGATCGCCTTGCAGGTGATCGGGGGTAATAATATAGGTGCCACGGAGACTGGTATCCCAGATACTCTTCGCTGCCTGTTCGTTTCCTCCTGAAAAGGCGTAGGCCAATCCGCCGACGATTCCTCCCCCTATCGCGAATGCGGCCTTAAAGGGAAAATAGAGGATCGTGGAGACAGCGGCAGCAGCCTGCATTCCCGCGCTTGAGGCGGTTCCACCTTCGGTGCCCGTCGAAGGGGAAGGCGTGTTTTCTTGACTCCACGCCGACGGCGCCATGGTGACGATGCAGAGAGCCAGGAGCAGGAAGGCTGCCACCAGTTTGAAGCTGGAAGTTTCACGGGGGCGACGGGGTAATAATGAATATGGATTCACAGATTCTCCTCCTTCTTCGACAGAATGAGCCATCGGTACTGTTCGATCTCACTCACGATTCAATGGTAGTGCGGTTATAACAAATTCCCCTCTGAATGCAAACCCCCGCCGCGTTCACGCGGATATCTTAGGGAGCGGTCACGTCTCTCAGGACGAGATCCAGTTCTGCTGCCATGTATGACGTAATGAAGTGTGTCCGGTTGATGACCGCGTCTCTCAGGTCAGCGATGCCTGTGCTGTCTGAGAGATATTGATTTTCTTGAGTGATGCCGGCTTGCAATGCCAGGTCCAGCTTGCACCAACAGACGGCTTGGATAAACAGCTCGCGCGCCCGATCTTGATGAGAGAGACGCTCTTCGTCTGCGATGTCGACCAGTGCTAGAGTCAACCAACGGGGAAAATCGATGGCGGCGCTGAGCTGATCGATGTGACGTTGTGTGAGAACGACTGCGACCTGAATTCCACCCTTCCAACTTCGTTTCTTGACGTTAAACACACAGGAGTGGGTGAAGGGTCTTTCCTCCATCGGCTGCGGTCCGACAAACAGGGTCACGCGAAACTGGGAAGGTGCTGGTGCATGCTCAACGGCCATAGCAGGTAGTGTACCACGATAGCTCGTCTCAATGGCCGTCTTATTGACGGTTAGGCAGTGCGACGATAAGATGCCCTCACTATGACTACCGCTCTGTATGCGCGTGTCAGCGAGATTCAGCAGGCTCTGCGTGACGCTGAGATAGACGGCTGGCTCTTTTATGATTTTCGCGGCAGCGACCCCCTTGCCTATCGCATACTCCAACTCGATCCTACTATCCATGTGACGCGCCGATGGTACTACTGGATTCCAGCGGAGGGTGTCCCTGTCAAACTGCTGCACCGCATCGAGCCGCATGTGCTGGATGCGTTGCCGGGACAGGCCGACTACTACGTGTCGTGGGAGCAGCAACGGCAGATTCTTGCGCGCCTGCTCGCCGGAGACCTCTGTGTCGCGATGCAGTATTCCCCTCTGAACGCGGTTCCCTATGTGTCGCGCGTAGATGCCGGCACGATCGAGTTGATCAGAAGTTACGACGTCGAGGTGGTGAGTTCGGCTGATTTGATTCAGACGTTTGAGGCGCGCTGGACGGATCGGCAACTTGAGTCGCACCAGTTTGCCGCCGCAGCGTTGCGGCGCATCGTTGACGAGACGTTTAGCCATGTGCATGAGGCGGTCATGCAAGCGCGGAGTCTCACGGAGTATGGAGTGCAGCAGTTTATTCTAACGTGCATCCGTGAGGCAGGGATGGTGACGTCCAGCGCGCCGATCGCCGCCGTCAATGCCCACAGCGCTGATCCTCACTATGGTCCGGCAGAAACAGGATCATCTGAAGTCACCCGCGACGCGTTGCTCTTAATCGATCTCTGGGCCAAACGAAGGGAGCCTGGTTCAGTTTATGCCGATATCACCTGGACCGGCTATGTCGGCCGGGCCATCCCGGTGAAACACCGCGAGGTCTTCGATGTGGTCAGGCAGGGACGAGATGCTGCCTTGACCTTCGTCCAGACAGAAATTGCTGCCGGCCACCGGCCATTCGGTTGGGAAGTCGACGATGCCTGTCGGCACGTGATCCAGCACAGCGGCTACGGAGATCAATTCGTCCATCGCACGGGCCATTCGATCGGCGAAGAAGTTCATGGCAACGGCGCCAACATCGATGGATTGGAGACACAGGATACCCGTCGCCTCATGTCGAGAACTTGCTTTTCTATCGAGCCAGGCATTTACCTCCCCGGCGAGTTTGGAATCAGGAGTGAGTTGGATGTGTACTTGGCTGACCGCGAGGCGCTGGTGTTCGGTTTGCCGTTGCAGAAAGAGATCGTCCCACTTTTTTAGCCTTCCCCTTCCTTGACAGTGCCTCCTAGTGGCCTATAGAGTTTCAGTTATTGAAAAGCTAGATCGACATCGATTGGCTGGGATTTAGGGAAAAGGACTCGCGCCATGTTCGGGACCATGGGGATCTCAGAGCTCATCATTATCCTCGTGATCGTCCTCATCATTTTTGGGGCAGGGAAACTTCCGCAGATCGGTGAAGGAGTCGGCAAAGCGCTCAGAGGATTCAAAAAAGAAGTCAACGATATCCCTCCACCGGACGCGGCACCGCCCGAAGCGAATCAACCTGCACCCATGGAAGCTCACTCTACGCCCCAAGCTGCATCGGCGTCAGCGATCACGCCGGGACAGGCCTCTCCCGCGCATACTCCAACAGCACCCTATACGCCTGGACCGGAACTGACTCCTGGTACCACCGCTGCTTTGATGCATAACATGGCTGCTTCACCCCAGCCAGCCAGGCCATTGACCTCGGCAGTCACTCGGCCTGTGTCAACCCAATCGATGGGGCAAGGCCAGCAACCTCCGACGATGGAAGAACGAGCCGCCGCCCCCGCACCGGTCATGAGGGCGCAATACCCGCCTCTGCCGGTCGGCGCCCAGGCAAAACCCGCGGCGAAACGTCCGTCGGCCATTGTCAACAAAGATGCTGTGGCTCGCGTGCAAGCGCAGCAGGCCGCGATGAAGACAAAGGTTGCGCAACCGCCTGATGTTTCCCCTGGGGATATGCAGAGTGTGGGAGAAGGACTTGGGGATGCGTTGCGGACGTTCAAGCAGGCCGTTGCAGATGTCCGTAATTCGGTCGATCCGGAGCTCCGGACCATCCAAGCCGAGATGGATTCTGCCCAGAAGGAATTCCAGCAGTCCATCGAAGCAGCCAAAGAATTGCCTGCCTTGCACGAAGAGCCCCCTAAGCACACGTGAGCTTGGGCGTGGTCTTCATCCGCCTTCCCAATGTTCGCGTTCTGCGCTATCGCACTTCTTCTATCGTGTGTGCAGTCGTCCTATTCGTGTTCTGTCTCACCGGTTGTGGCCAAGATTCTCCACTGCCGTCAAAGGAACGTACGGTCTCACTCTTGTTGGAGTTGCTCCGGGATGAGGCTCCAGAGGTGCGGCGGATGGCTGCTGAATCTCTGGGCAAGGTCGGTGACCCACGAGCCGTGGACGCCATCCTCCTCCTCAAGCACGATCAGGCAGCTATGGTTCGTGAAGCATCGGTGCTGGCCATGGGACGCTTGAAACCCACAGCCACCGATGGAGTTGTTGCCCTGTTGACACAGGCGCTTGAGGATCCTCACGAGTCGGTCAGACAGGCAGCGGTTGTCGCGATCGGAGAAGTCGAACCTGATCCTCGATCACTGCAGCCTGTTATAGGGTTGTTGCATTCTTCGAATGCAACGATTAGGCGAACGGTGGTGCAAGCTTTGCTGCAGATTGACTCAAGCCAATGGGTGCCTTCGCTTGTCGCAGCAGGAAGTGATGCTGATGCGGAGGTTCGTCAGGGGATTGTGGCAGCGGTGGGTGAATGGGGAGGGGCCACTGCCTCTTCCTGGATCAGAGAACGTTTAGTTGAAGATCCTTCGCCTGGGGTGCGAGCAGAAGCAGCGTATCGTCTTGGATTGCTCGGCGACTCTGAGGCAAAGGCTGCGCTCAACACGACGATCGTGAAAGATCCAGACAGTGGGGTACGCCGCTGGGCAAAACGGGGAATGTAACCCGCATCATACCTATCCGACTCACTCCACGATCCCAGATCAGCAGAGGTGGCTCGTCATAGATCCCAACGATGAGAGAATTTCACGCAGCACTGGAGTGAGTGGGTCAGGTGTGAGATGGATTAATCCGCCGCGCGTGCGCGATTCAATGCCTCGACGAGCTCCAGCAGATCTTTGCGGGCTTTTTCATCGATGTCGGTAAACTGGACGCCCATGCCGGGAAATAGGAGATGTCGCTCAGGCTTGGCACGTGTCCAGGAGACCTTCCCTTTTGCCGTATATTTTTTTCGGGGATGGTCGGGTAATGAAAACTCGACGGACAGTTCGGTACCAGGGGCCAGCGGGGCGCTGCTTTCGATGAACAATCCGCCTGCGCCAATGCCGCCGGTTAAGCTGTCGAACTGTTTGCCCTCCGGGGTCGTGTAGTGAATCTTCGTGGCGAGCGGGGCTCTTGAGTGAATGCGCGCATGAGTGAATCGCACATCTTCATCTCTGGCCAGAATCTGTTCAATGACGGCTCCCCACGACAGGATCCCAAGCAGTTTTCCTGTGGCACTATGAAGCGTGACGCCTTCCTGGTCGGCATTCATCTCGAGGGTTTTACCCTGATGCCCTTCCGTCATGATGACAGGAAACTTCATGGTGAGGTCTTTCTGTTGGGGTCGGGAAGATTTTCGTGCGGTTGGCTTGTCACGAGGCAGGCTGTCAAACGGTCTGGATGGATTTCACCAGTTCGAGTACGCGGTTACGAATATCGGAGTTAATCTCTGTAAAGCGCACCCCCATGCCGGGACTAAACGTATATTGGTCTGCTTTCGGGCAGACCCACGCGACGAGCCCCTTTGCCGGCAACCATTCTGATGGTTGCTCTGGCAGCGAAAATTCCAGGGCAAGCTTGGTGCCGACCGGTAGAGGTCTCAGGCTTTCGATAAAGAGCCCTCCTCCACCGATGCCGCTTGCGCGACTTTCAAATTGCTGACCTTCCGGGGCCATGTATTTCACACCAAATGTGATCGTCACGCGCGGCTCATTCCTGGTTTCTCGGCTTGCCTGGGGTTTGCGATAGGCCAGAATCTGGTCGATGATAAAGTCCCAGGAAAGGCTGCCTATAGGTTCGCCGTTGATCCCCAGAAGGGTGATTACTTCATGGGCGGCATCAAGGTCGAAGGCCTTTCCTTTGTGCCGAAGGCTTGTAGAGACAGGAAATTTCACAGACCCTCCACGTTCAGTCGGTAACGCAAGTATAGCGCAGCTTTTCATCTTGTCGAGAGAAAGAGCGGAGCGATCAACATCATGACCGCTTGGAAGGGAGAACGGAGCAGAGCGTATTCGAGAAGGGAAGGTGGGGAAGGAAGAGCCGGGCCAGGAAGATCCTGGCCCGGAGAACTCGAGGTAGACGTCTAGTCCAGAAAAAATCTATATTTATAACGACTTACGCGGTCTTCACATCCTTGTCTTGTTCGAAGATTCGGATAGGAGCGTGCTTTCCGAGGATGGCATCTTCGGTGATGACGACTTCCTTGATCTGCTTCTGAGAAGGAGCGTCGTACATCACATCCAGCATCACGTCTTCAAGGATGGCGCGCAAACCTCGAGCGCCCGTTTTCTGGTGAAAGGCTTTCCGTGCGATCGCCCCGAGCGCACCATCCGTGAACTTGAGTTTCACTCTCTCGAAGGAGAGCAATTTTTCATACTGTTTTGTGAGCGCATTTCTCGGCTCGGTCAAGATTCTGATGAGGGCGCGTTCATCCAGCTCATCCAACGTGGCGACAACTGGCAGTCGACCGACAAACTCCGGAATCAAGCCGTATTTGAGGAAGTCTTCCGGCTGAACTCTCGCGAACAGTTCACCAAGTCGCACCTCGCTCCGTCCGCGAACTTCGGCTCCGAATCCCATCGCTTTCCGATTGAGGCGTTGTTCGATAATGTGCTCGAGCCCAACGAATGCCCCTCCGCAGATGAACAGGATATTGCTGGTATTGACTTGAATGAATTCTTGGTGCGGATGCTTGCGCCCGCCTTGCGGCGGCACGTTGGCGACGGTTCCCTCGATGAGTTTGAGCAGCGCCTGTTGTACCCCTTCGCCCGACACGTCGCGAGTGATGGACGGACTGTCGCTCTTGCGGCTGATTTTGTCGATTTCATCGATGTAGACGATGCCACGCTCAGCCCGTTCTACATCGTAGTCTGCCGCTTGCAGAAGCTTGAGGATGATGTTTTCCACGTCCTCGCCGACGTATCCTGCCTCCGTGAGGGTGGTGGCATCGGCCAGCGTGAAGGGGACGTCCAAGTACTTCGCCAGGGTCTGGGCCAACAGCGTTTTCCCCGTGCCTGTAGGTCCCAGCACGAGAATATTCCCCTTCTGGAGTTGCACGTCGTCCACATCCTTGTCCTTGGACGAGATTCGCTTGTAGTGGTTATGAACGGCCACCGAAAGAATTTTCTTCGCCCGCTCCTGTCCGACGACGTATTGGTCCAAGTGGTGTTTAATTTCCGCCGGCTTTTTGAGCTTCGACGAAATCTCTTCTTTGGCCTCTTCCCAATCCTCGGCAATGATGTCGTTGCAGAGATTCACGCATTCGTCACAAATGTAGACGGTGGGTCCAGCAATTAACTTGCGGACCTCGTCGCGGCTCTTCCCACAAAACGAGCAGCGGAGATGTCGATCCATCTTATCCGGCTTCGCCATGAGTTCCCCCTTGTTACTTGTCCTTGGCCGTGTCTTTTCCTGTGTCGCTACTGACGGCTTTGAGCAGCTTCGGTGGCCTGGTGATGACTTCGTCGATGAGACCATACCGCTTCGCTTCTTCTGCCGACATGAAGTAGTCTCGTTCAGTATCCTGGGATATCCTCTCCAGAGGCTGGCCGGTATGTTTGGCCATGATCTCATTGAGCCGCTCACGGATTTTCAAGATTTCTCTGGCGTGAATGTCGATTTCAGTGGCTTGTCCAGAAAATCCGCCCATGGGCTGGTGGATCATGACCCTCGCATTCGGCAGGGCGAATCGCTTGCCTTTGGTTCCGGCAGTGAGCAAGAACGCTCCCATGCTAGCGGCTTGGCCCAGGCAGATGGTGTTGATTGGAGGTTTCACATACTGCATGGTGTCATAAATACCCAATCCCGCCGTGACGCTTCCCCCGGGAGAGTTGACATAGAGATTGATATCCTTTTCAGGGTCCTCCGCTTCGAGGAACAAGAGCTGTGCAATAATCAGGTTGGCAAAGATGTCGTCGATCGGTGCGCCAAGAAAAATGATCCGGTCTTTCAGGAGTCGGGAATAAATGTCGTAGGCGCGTTCGCCTCGATTTGTCGTTTCGATTACAATGGGGACAAGCATGCCCTTTGTTCCTTTCCTCTTGGCAGGGTGCTGAAAAAAACCGCCAGCTTCGTTCGCGTCGTTCAGATCCTCAACGTACCCCAGAGGGTACTCCTCCGGTCTTCACTCGCTGCGGCCTTGCTGGACAGTCTTTTTGAGCACCCTGCGCGTCCACGGATTTTTCTCAGTCTGTTAAAATCTCTTGAACAATAGATGCGAGGCCAGCCCGCACCCTTCTCACTATCCCTGAATCATTGCGTTGCGGTACACAAAATCCAAGGCTTTATCGACCAAAATCCTGGTCCGTAAATCATCGATGGATTCTTGCCCTCCGGCTTTGATCATCTTGACGAGATCGGCAGCCGGCATTTTGAGTTCCGACGCCAACCGCACAATTTCGGCGTTGAAGTCGTCCTGCGTGACCGTCAGTCCTTCTTTTTCGGCGATCGCCTCTAACACAAGACTGACCTTCACGCGGCGTGCCGCTTCGTCTCGATGCTCTTGGCGAAGCTTTGTGAGTTCCTCCGTGCCAGGCTGCTCCTGGGCGCCGCCCTTTCGCTGCTGTTGCTGCTGCATGTGTTGGCGGATGATGGCCTCCAGCTCACGCTCCACCAGAGTTTCCGGAAGATCGAAATGATGGGTGTCCATGAGCCGCTTGACGATCGTATCTTTATAGTTGTCTTCGATCTCCCGCTTTAGCGCCTGCTCCATCCCTTCCCGCAGTTTGTCTTTGATTTCCTGGAGCGAGGTGTAAGGGCCACAATCCTTGGCAAATTCATCGTCTAAGGCCGGCAGTTTCTTTTCCTTAACGGATTTGATCATCAGTCTAAACAGGACGGTCTTACCGGCTACGCGGGGATCGGGATGGCCGGCTGGATACGGCTGGGAAATTTCGAGCACATCGCCCTCTTTTTTCCCTCCAACATGCGAATCAATTTCTAAGCCCAAGACAGCCGCGTGCGATCCAACCTTGTGGAGTTGACCTTCTTTCTTCGTTCCTTCCAGCGGGGATCCATCGAGCGTGCCTTCTAGATCCAACACGATATAGTCCCCGTCCACTATTGCGTGATCAGAGGGTACGGCTTCCAGGCGGGACTGTTGTTCGCGCAAGACCTCCAGGCCCCGGTCGAGCTGTTCGTCGGTGACGGTGCGTGTGTCGGGTTTGAGCGAGATCGGACTGGGCGCTTTATAATCCCGCAGCTCGATGTTCGGCTTGATCTCGACGGTTGCGGTAAATGTGAAGGGCTCGTTCTTCTTGATCTTGACTCGGTCCAGCGGGGGAATTTCAACGTGAACCGGCACAATCCCCGCTTGGCGGATCGCCTTCTCGTAGAAGTCCGGCACCAAGGCTCGGATCACGTCTTCTTCCACGGTTTTGGCATAGCGTTTTTCCAGCAGGGCCAAGGGAACCTTGCCGGGGCGAAATCCAGGGATGGTGACCTGGCGGTTCAGTTCACCATAGGCTCGGGTAAACCGTTGCGTGACTTCCTCTGCCGGCACTTCAATTTTGAGGGCTCGCTTCATCGGCCCTAGTTCAGTCATTTCCATTTTCATAGCTGATGCACACCCTCGTTCTTGGTAAGAAGCCTTGCGCGGACGACCGGGCCATTGCCGGATCACCGGTTGTCCCTGGTGCGAGAGGGGGGACTTGAACCCCCACGGTTACCCACGAGATCCTAAGTCTCGCGCGTCTGCCAGTTCCGCCACTCTCGCAGGGTGGGGTATGCAGGAGCCGACTCCGGGACAATCGGCAAACAATCGAAAAAATAGATTCCTGTCCGTATTTTGTACCGTTGGATGCATATCACTGTCAACCCATACTCCTGCAGGGTGAAGGTGCGTTCACGTGGTGTTCTTGTACAGTTAGCATTCTTCCATAGCCAGCACGATTCTCCCCCTGTCAGAACGATGCAATGTCCAGCGGAGAGCATCATTTATCAGGGTTTTCGAGACAGTTTCGAGCCCGAACAAGCAAGATGGCTTCGTGGACCCCAGAGAACCGGCTCTGATGTGTGATGTCGGTTCGTTCACTCGAGCTGCGAACATTGTTCCATGAATTCAGAATAGGGTGTCAGATAGAAGAGCCCTTCCTCAAACAGTATGAAGTCCGACCGATCGGCACATCTGTTTGTGTTAGGCGTGCCGCGGCGTCATGTCGGCGATTTCAGAAGAAGTCTTGTAGATATGTTGGAGTTCGTGGGCGAGCACACCCGCGAGCTGTTCAGACGTCTCGGCGGCTTCGAGAAGGCCGCGGAAAAGCACCACCTGCCCTCCTGGTAATGCAAACGCGTTGATGACGGGCCGATCCACGATAGTGAGCCGGATGCGATAGGGAGAATCCGGCATGGCGCGAGATAGTCGCGTCACGATGCTCTCAATGACCGGTAAACGGTTCTGATCGACGCAGCGGTCGGTAGAAGGGGCAAGGTGTTCGAGCACAGAGACGCCGAGTTGTTCTTTCCACGAAACGGGAATGCGAGGGGCAAGGAACGTGGCTAACGCCGGGATTCCCCAGACGTAGAACCCAGCCGTCACTCCCAACAGGGCTATCCCAGCTAGAATCGTTATCCGCAGCCGTACGTGCCGCTTCTGTGGATTGTGGAGATGCGTCGCCTGCGAGGCTGTGACATCTTGTATTGCGGTGAGAATGGTGGCGTCCTCAACGATCACAGTCTGCGGCAGAGGCGACCCATATTCAAGGCGAACGGGTTCTCACCCTTATAGGCCCCTTATAGGCCCCTTGCGTTTGCACGATTTCGCTGTAGTGCCAATGGATAGTGTGTCCATCCCCCTTCATGATGTGCAGAGTCGTTGCGTAAGCTGGATCGTGACGGGAGTCTGGTCGCATTTCGACCGTCGAGATAATACCCTTGCCAGAGTGAGGCCATGGATGATTAACCAGATCGAATCCGGTGTCGAGGAAGCCGTCCAATCCTTCGCCCATTGGCGGAGCTCCATCGTACGCCTGAACGATCTCATCGAAATTGTCGATACCGACAAGCGTCAACCGATCCGTCACAAATCTGATGTTCCGAATGGTTGTCCAAGGCCAAGCAAGCCCGAGGGTACATGCCACTAAAAGCAGATTGCCAAGTTTCAGCTTGAAATACGGCCAAGTTGTGATGGGTAGCTGAAATCGCGCGAGGCCGATCGATGTCTGTTCCCAGAAGTAGCGCTGTTTTTGCACCGAATACGGTAGCCAGAAAAGACGAAATACCAGTGTGCCGACGATCAGGCTGGCTATCGTTCCGAATACAAGAGAGCCCATCGTTTCAGGATCATTGAAGTTCTGCAACGGCAGCTCAATGAAGGAATAGAGACTCAAGCCGGTGACGATTGCAATGGTCACCGCAGGAACCACTCAACCATAGCGCAAAATATCAGGAGTGCAACTCGGGTCAACCAGCTCAAAAATAGAGCTGGATCATAAAGAAATCAGATGATTGAGCGTCGGTCTTATTTGGGTGGGAAACGGGTCACCGTGACCGGCTCATGGGTCAGGGTCGCCCCCTGAGGGATTCGTCGAGCAATGCTGTGCTTGAGCCACTGGTCATCGTCTCGCTTGGGGAAGTCCGACCGGTAATGGGCTCCACGGCTTTCCTGCCTGGCGAGGGCGCCGGCCACTATGGTCTCCGCAACATCAAGGAGAGACTGGAGCTCGAAGGCTTGCACAAGCTCCGTATTAAATACACGCCCTTTATCCTGCACCGTGACGGAAGCCGCGCGATGGGTCAGTGCCGTGAGCGCCGTAAGCGCCGCAGACATGGATTCGTGCGTCCGGACAAGGCCAAGATTGAGGCTCATCAACTGACCGAGTTCTTCACGAATCTGCCACGCTCGGATCGATCCTTCCTGTGCCAGCAGCCGCTGGACTCGACCCTGTTCGGTCGTGAGCTGGTCTGTGACAAGGGCTCGTGGTGTGATCGCTCGCACATATTCTCCTGCTCGAATTCCAGCACGCCTGCCGAACACAATCGTTTCAAGCAGTGAATTGCCCCCGAGCCGATTGGCGCCGTGCACACTGACGCAGGCGCATTCACCGGCTGCGTACAGACCTGGAATGCTGGTTTCAGTCCATTGGTTGGTCCTGACACCGCCCATCTGATAGTGCGCGCCTGGTCGAACTGGAATGGGAGTTTCGATGGGGTCGAGGCCGGCAAACTCAATAGCAAGTTCTCTAATCTGAGGAAGCCGTTCGAGAATGCGCTGGCGGCCAAGATGACGTAAATCCAACAAGACGCATCCGTCGACCCCTCGTCCTTCGACGATCTCTTGTCCGATAGCCAATGAAACCGTAGAGCGCGTCGCCAGTTCCATCTGTAGCGGGGCGTAGGTCTTCATAAATCGCTCGCCCAGCGTGTTCAGAAGATAGCCTCCTTCTCCGCGGGCTCCCTCGGTGATGAGGATACCAGTGCCCTTGAGGGTAGTGGGATGGAACTGGACAAATTCCATATCCGCCAGTGCGGCCCCGGCACGATACGCGAGGGCCATACCGTCACCGGTGTTGATCACAGCATTCGTGCTCGTCAGGAACACGCGCCCGCTGCCTCCCGTAGCCAAGATGACGGCTTTCGCCCCGATCGCATGCAACCCTCCACGGATCAGGTCCCACGCCACGACTCCCCGGCACACGCCATCTTCCATAATCAACGCAGTGACATACCACTCTTCATACACGGCGATGCGCCGCTTGAGTAATTGTTCATACATGGCGTGGAGGATGGCGTGTCCGGTACGGTCGGCTGCGTAACAGGTGCGGGGAAATCCTGCTCCGCCGAATGGACGTTGGGCAATCCGTCCCTGGTCGTCGCGGCTAAAGATGACTCCCAAACGTTCTAATTCGTGTATCTCATCAGGGGCTTCGCGACACATGGCCTCAATCGCATCCTGATCGCCGAGATAGAGCCCGCCTTTTGTGGTGTCGAATGCATGAGCTTCCCAGGAATCGTTCTCTCCCAGTGCAGCATTGATACCCCCTTGCGCAGCGACAGAATGACTCCGTACCGGATGGACTTTGGATATCACGGCAACATCGAGATCCGACGGTGCGGCAATCGCCGCCCTCATCCCCGCCAGGCCCGCTCCGACGATCAGAATATCGTGTAGTCTCATGTCCTACATTTCTGGAACAAAAAGAGCACACCTCAGCAGGAGGCTCAAAAAGTCCAGACTTCTCACCCGCCCAACCCAGGCACGCCAAGACGCGCCTTCTCCCAAGCAAGGCCGCAGCGAGGTCCGCGACGCGAAGAATAATGAGCGTCACGTCTGCGGACGGGCGCGAGTCGGTGAACGCCCAGTGTCTTGGCCGAGAACGTAGTCCTTCTCACCCGCCCACCCAAGCTGCCAAGACAGCTTATTCTCCGAGTGGGGTACGTTGAGGGTCTGAACGATGCGAGAACGAAGTCGGCGGACTTTTTCAGCCTCCTGTCTGCACTCATACGTGACTCAGGACTCAAAGGCAAGTCTATGCGCGTTCGCACGACTCTTGGAGAACAGGGGGTCAGCATGGTATTCTTCCCGCACATGAGTCTGCCGATACACCGAGGCCCTCAACCGACCAGATATATCCAAAGGACAACACGAACGCCATGGCCACACCGGACTTTCTAAGCCCGACCGATACGTTTATCCATCGCCATATCGGCCCCACCGACGCTGAGGCCCACGAAATGCTGGCCACGCTCGGCTTGCAATCGCTCGAAGAGCTCAGCAAGGCTACCGTCCCGGCCGACATTCGTATGCGGAAGGAATTAGATCTGCCTCTTCATCGCGGCGAACAAGCCGTGCTGGAAGAGATCCGCTCCATCGCCTCAGAAAATCGGGTCTACCGTTCATTGATCGGCATGGGCTATCACGACTGCCTGACGCCTGGGGTGATTCAGCGGAATATTTTCGAAAACCCGTCCTGGTATACCCAATACACACCCTACCAGGCTGAGATCGCCCAGGGCCGCTTGGAGGCCCTCGTAAATTTCCAAACCGTCGTCACAGATCTCACCGGCTTACCTTTGGCCAATGCCTCACTCCTGGATGAAGCGACTGCGGCTGCGGAGGCCATGGCCATGTGCCTCGCCTTTTCCCGTTCGTCAGGCCATGAGCGAACAGAATTCTTCGCCTCGCTGGACTGCCATCCCCAGACCATTGCCGTGATGCAGACGCGGGCTGAACCGCTCGGCATGACACTGCGCACAGGCCAGACGAAAACCATCGACTTTTCTAATCCCAAACTGGCCGGCATTCTGCTCCAGTATCCGGCCAGCGACGGCTATGTCGGAGATTACAGCACATTGGTGACACAGGCCCACGCAGCCGGGGTTCTGGTTGTAGTCGCCACCGATCTATTAGCCTTGACCCTCTTGCGCGCACCGGGAGAGTTCGGGGCCGATATCGCCATAGGCTCCAGCCAGCGATTTGGCGTTCCGCTTGGATTTGGCGGCCCTCACGCTGCGTTTCTTGCAACCGCTGAGACATTCAAACGCCAGATGCCGGGGCGCATCGTCGGTGTGTCCAAGGATGTCACAGGCAAGCCTGCCTACCGACTTTCTCTGCAAACCCGCGAACAGCACATCAGACGTGAAAAGGCGACGAGCAACATTTGTACGGCGCAGGTGCTTTTGGCCATCATGGCAAGTATGTATGCGGTCTACCATGGACCGGAAGGTTTGCGGCGGATTGCCCAACGCATTCATGGCTTGGCTGTGATGCTGGCAGCAGGATTGCGCCAACTTGGATTCGAGATTGCCTCAGACACCTACTTCGATACCATTCGGATTCGTCTCACGAAGTTACAGTCCGAGTCCATCCTCATCCGGGCCAATGAAGCCGGCATCAATCTCCGCCGGCATGAGGACCACGCAATCGGAATTACGTTGGATGAAGTAAGCACGGAAAACGAAATCCGCCGCCTGATGGAAATTTTCAGCGGCCAGGATCCGCTACCGTTTCTCACTCGGGACTTGAGCGACAGCGCCATCACACATTTCCCAGCACAACTCACCAGGACCAGCGCGTACCTGACCCACGAGGTGTTCAATCGCTATCATTCGGAGCACGAGATGCTGCGATATATCCACCGCCTCGAGGCGAAGGATCTGTCGCTCGTCCATTCGATGATCCCGTTGGGATCCTGCACCATGAAACTGAATGCGACCTCCGAGATGCTGCCGGTCACCTGGCCAGAGTTCTCACGGCTTCATCCCTTTGCGCCGGTCGATCAAACCAACGGGTACCAAAAGTTGTTCCATCAGCTGGAGGCTTGGCTGGCCGAGATCACCGGACTTTCTGCCGTATCTTTGCAGCCGAACGCAGGCTCTCAGGGCGAGTATACGGGACTCATGGTGATCCGCGCGTTCCACCGGAGCCAAGGAGAAGAGCATCGGGATGTGTGCTTGATTCCCTTGTCCGCGCATGGCACGAATCCGGCCAGTGCAGCGATGGTCGGCATGACGGTTGTGACAGTCGCCTGCGATCGACAGGGCAATGTGGATATCACCGACCTTGAAGCCAAGGCCGCCCAACATCGCGATCGGCTGGCAGCACTCATGTTGACCTACCCGTCAACCCACGGTGTGTTCGAAGCTGATGTGCGTCACATGTGTCAGATCGTCCATACGCACGGCGGGCAAGTCTATATGGACGGCGCCAACTTGAATGCTCAGGTGGGACTCTGTCGGCCCGGAGACATCGGCGCGGATATATGCCATCTCAACCTTCACAAAACGTTCTGTATCCCCCACGGCGGTGGTGGACCTGGAATGGGACCGGTCGTTGCGGCGCGGCATCTTGCGCCGTTTCTTCCCAGCCATCCGGTGATGCACCTGGGCGGGCAAGACGCCATCGGAGCCGTATCAGCGGCGCCGTACGGCAGCCCCAGCATCGTGACGATTTCCTGGGTCTATATCGCTCTGATGGGACGCGACGGTTTAACGAAGGCGACGCAGGTGGCGATCTTGAGCGCCAACTACATGGCCAAGCGGCTGGAGAAATACTACCCCATTCTCTACACTGGAACATCTGGATTCGTCGCGCACGAGTTTATTCTCGATCTTCGTCAGTTCAAGGAGACTGCGGGAATCGAAGCGATGGATGTGGCGAAGCGATTGATGGACTATGGATTTCATGCGCCGACGGTCTCCTTCCCGGTTCCCGGGACACTCATGATTGAACCGACTGAAAGCGAAACGAGAGAAGAATTAGACCGGTACTGCGAGGCGCTGATCTCGATTCATGGAGAAATACAAGACATCGTCGAGGGCCGCCAGCCCCGCACGAACAATCTGCTGAAGAACGCGCCCCACCCAGCACAAGTGGTGATGGCCACCGAATGGAATCGACCCTACAGCCGCGAACAGGCTGCCTTTCCTGCTCCCTGGGTACGTCACCATAAATTCTGGCCCAGCGTGAGCCGCATCGACGAAGCCTTTGGAGATCGGAATCTCATCTGCACGTGCCCACCAACGGAAAGCTACTCATAGGGTTGCTGAAAAAGGTCCCCAGCATCGTTCTCAGTCGTGCGTCTCCCTGCGACGTACCCTCTCGGGTACGCCTCAGTCGCCCCACTCCCTGCGGCCTTGCTGGATGGCCTTCTTGAGCAGCCCTGAAGAGAAGGGCACCCGACATAACCCCAGCCAGGCATACACTGCCCACCTGTCTTATTTGTTACGGTTGCCTTGCAATGAGTTCCCGTTCTTGAACGATGTTCGAATTGAAACTAGTTCTCCTTTTTCCAGGCTCTCCAGGCATAGAAAAATCCCACTGGCGCGCTGATGAGGCAAAACCACCCCAGAGGGGACGACTCTCCGAGCAACCAACCGGCAAAAGCCGTATAGATCGCGG
Organism: uncultured bacterium; assembly: GCA_965233175.1. GTDB lineage: Bacteria > Nitrospirota > Nitrospiria > Nitrospirales > Nitrospiraceae > Palsa-1315. The sequence continues at coordinate 23,002 of CBDDRW010000121.1, read as the reverse complement.
CTCCGAAAAAGTAGATATACCAGGGAATCTTGTCTATCTTTTCCAAAGGTGTGTCGGTTTGCGATGTGGCCAAGCGCGGGCCAGCGGGTTTCAGAAATTGCACAGACATTGTCAGCCTCCTTTTTCTGGAAAGGTGAACCATGTTCGCGCGGGCTAGGCGGCCCGTTCTTCCTACGAACTGACGCCAGCCCATCGATTCCGCAGCCACCTCGATCGTAGGAACTTGTATCCGAACCAGGCCAATAGCAGAACGCCAAACAGTGGTAGCACCACGGAATTCATCAACTTCTGATAATCAATCATCTGTACACGCAAGAGATACTGGTAGCGCGAAGGACTCCGACCTTCCGCTGTAATGATGACTGTGTACAGACCCTCATCTAGATTGGTTTCTCCACTGATTACACCGGTCGGATGGTGGCTTGGATGCCAGTCTGCCACTGTCTGAGCTTCTACCGGATTGCTCTTGTTTCCCTTCACGATCCGCAGACCTACCGGAACGGTACGCAGTGCCGGGTCCACGAGGTCCACGATTAGGAAGGTCTCACCTGCCTTAGGAATATCCGTGCAGTACTGAGCCTTCAGCTCGTATTGCGGCTGGTAGGCATTGAAATGTACCGCGCTCTCACCGGCCCAGCGCACACATGGATCTACTTCCAAATCCGTTCCTGCATGCGCAACGGCTATGCTGGGGTAGAGTGTAGCAACAAGAATGACCGCCAGCCTGGCTGATTGTGTCATTTGCATAATCATGCCCAACCTCCCCGTCTTTGAACATTACTAAGCAATGGTCCATGCTGCCATCTTCCACACTGCCGACCTTTTGTGAGCGCACGCTTCTTTCAGCTAAAAGACATCTCTCTCGTTCACACCGGCTAAGTCCAATGCAAACATGCATCACAAACACTTCAACTCAACACGGGCAACCGCTCTGTGGGCGGTCGCCTGTGGGTGACGCTGAGTGCAACTGAGCTTAGTACGGGATCACATGCAAGATTTCCTTGCTCTCTTTGTTCCAGACTACGTCGCACAGGTTTGACATGCGTGCCACGATCTGCGCCGAGACTCCTCCGGTCCCTCCGAACAACCCGCACCACCCTAACGTCACAAACCCCCAGTGCAAGGGTGCCGCAAACAGCTCATCGACGAACCAGAACGCATGGCCCCACTCGTTGAGGCCCACATTCGGCAGAATCATCATCGGCCCCGCGATCGCCCCCACCAATGCGAATGACACCGCCTTGCTGAACTGCGGCAGCCGCGTCATCGCATACAGATAGCTCGCGACTCCCAGGGTGATGTAGAGTGGGAACGTGAAGTAGAACGCAACGATATGGCTAGCGGTGAAGCTCGTATCGCGAATAATCACTTGATGCCACGACGCGTCCTGCTCCAGGGTGTAGCTGCCCGCCCAGTACACGCCGAAGACGTAACATGCGAGCCACATCATCCAGTAAAAATATCGCTTGAGTTCCGTCTTGGGGTTTAAGTTGGCCAAGTTGCGGTCCCTTGTAGCCCAAATCCACCCCAGAATAGCGGACGCGTTAATGATGTTCGCAATCACGTTAAACCTCCACAGGCCCATCCAGACGTTCTCAAACTCTGGCGTCATCGAATCTAACCCGTGGGAGTACCCAAAAACCCGCTGAAACACAACCTCCGCGCCCACAGCCCCCAAGATTGCAAACCAGCCGATCTTGAATGGCTTCGAGTCATACCAGAGGGACATGTCAAACCCCTGATCGCTCCCACCGATTGTCGCTGTTTTTGCCATGGTGTAACCTCCTTGTGTGGATTGAGAACTCACTGTCTGTGTGGTGTCATGAAAACTTGCCGGGAAACTGCTTGACTAACGCCGTTGTCAGAGTATCTGCCATGATCTGGACGTGTTGTCGCATTGCCGGCCAGGTTGCTCCTACATGGGCATAACCCTTTTCCTGTAACTGGTTTATTTGAAGGACATGGTGGGCTCCATGCACAGCCATCAAAGCCTTAACGGTTTCTTCTGGGAGGTAGGGATTGAGTTTGCTGAGAAACATGGCGAAGTCATTGGCATTGGACGACAAGTGGGCAAGCGCGGCATCCTGTCGGAGCTTATTCCCTGCGACGGTAGCTTCGGAATATTCTCCGACTGCGCCATACCCGATGAGCAGTATGTTGAAGAGTCTTTCCGACGCGGCTTTGCCGTAAAAGGGCGTAATAGCACTCGCGATCTGTCTGATATTGGCCACGACTTCCTTCTCGGCGGCATCTCGCGCGGTGGGATTTTCCGTCGCGTTGCTCATCACGACATTCCGAACCGAAAAGATATGCCCCACCCAGAGATCGCGAAAGGCATCCTTCGTATCTGCCACACGGGCGGGATTCACATCTCGGGCGGCTCGCTGTTCATAGTCACAGCCCGCCAGGCTAACAAGCGCGAGTACCAACGCTGCCATAGACTGATGTATCCTGCTCATAAAGCCCTCCATTGATTTAGTTTGAATTGCATTGGCGTCCTTACTTCGACAACACGTCGTTTCTCGTATGTGCTCATCCGTTGCCACAACTATAAAAGACGGCATCGAATGAGGCTGTGCTAGTATTCCGACTTCGGGGTACGAGTGTTCCGTTCTTCCGGAAATATGGCTTATCCAGCTAAGGATCGTGTTAATGGAGATCCCAAATGCCGTAAAGTAGTGGTGGACCCGAGGCGTTGAGAAACGGAATGGGTCCAAGAACTTGGGTCTTTCTAGTGATTCGACGCGGCGGGACTTGCACGCTGACAAAGGCTTCAGAAGGGTCGACGATGGAAGGTCACGAAGAGACGGTCGCGCCGGAAATGAAACCGGATCCTATGGGATGTGCGCATGCGAAGGAAGCGACCGGAGAAAAATCCGAATCCTGGGGGCTGACGGTAAGTGGTGTCGAAGTGCTTCGACAGGGGCTTCTGACGCCCTTCCTTCCGAACAAGTCCGTACTCTCCAGCGAGATCATTGCCTGGGAAGGGATGGCCTTAGAAGCACATACGGCCAACTCGTGCTTTATTCCCGAGCACGAACACCCCACCCACTTTCTCCAACTTCAGACCAGAGGCCCGGTTCGCTATGAAGTCAGCACGGGAGGAAAGACCATTTCGGAAACCGCAGGTCCGGGGACCATTTTTGTCTGTCCTCGCGGCACTCAAGATCATGCGTTATGGAAAGGGCCCACCAATCGTATCGCCGTCGCCATACATCCTCGTTTACTGACGAGAACACTAGAAGAAACTGCGCATTGTGCCGATCTCGAATTGATGGAGCATTGGAACCTTCGAGACCGGCGCATTGAATCGTTGATGCTTGCCCTCTATACGGACATCGAGGACGGCGCTTCAGCCGGGCGACTCTATGGAGAATCTATTGGCACGGCGTTAAGCGTCTACCTGACACAAAAATTCGCCGTGTTCCGACCCAAGATTGCATCCTATACTGGCGGGATCCCGTCAGCCCGTCTCAAGAGGGTCACAGAATATATCGAAGCCCACCTTGATGAGGACATTACCTTGTCAGCCCTGGCCGAGATCACCGGCATGGGCACCCATTATTTTTGCGAGATGTTCAAACAAAGTGTGCACCTCAGCCCCTACCAATACGTCGTTCGACGGCGTGTCGAGCGGGCTAAAGGCTATCTTCAGGATTCCCACTTGAGAGTGATTGATGCCGGCCTAGCCGCCGGATTTAAGAATCAGAGTCATTTTGCCAAAGTCTTCAAGCGAATCGTCGGCGCGACGCCGTCGCAATTTCGAGCGGGGCTGTAGAGGCCATGTCGCTTAACGAGACGCACCCTCGGTTCGAACCTATCGTGAAGGGAATCAGTTTTAGACGACCTGCCAAAAATTTGCATATGATCGAGCGTTTCTTTATCGCGCCGACTGTTGATTCTATATCTCTGCTATTTCGGCGGTTGCCCTTCATATGCTTTGCCTCTCGGAAGCGCTGATACCTTCCGTCTCTTGCAGAGAACGATTGGTATCGGTGAGTAAGGGAGGAACTATGCTCGGCCCAGACCACCCACGCCAGAGGGCATAGAGCACGGGAATCACCAGAAGCGTTAGAATCGTCGAGCTGACCATGCCGCCGATCATGGGCGCGGCGATCCGTTTCATGACGTCGGCGCCTGTGCCGGTGGTCCACATGATCGGAAGCAACCCACCCATGATCGCGGCAACGGTCATCATCTTGGGACGTACGCGCTGGACCGCTCCTTCCATAATGGCTTCCCGCAGGTCTTGTACCGTCGTCATGCAGCCTTCACGTACCCGCCGCTCATAGGCCTCGTCGAGATAGACGAGCATGATCACGCCTGTCTCCGCCGCGACACCGGCCAGGGCGATGATACCCACCCAGACCGCCACGCTTAAGTTGTAACCCAGATAGTCGAGATACCAGATGGCCCCGATCGCGGAGAAGGGGACGGACAGGAGCACGATCAGCGATTTCGCCAGCGAACCGAAGTTGAGATAGAGCAGCAAGAGAATGATGGCAATGGTGACGGGGACGACCAGCTTTAACCGCTCTTCAGCCCGTACCAGATGCTCGTATTGACCGGTCCAGATCAGCCGGTATCCGGCAGGTAGAGTAACTCGTGCTCGGACTGCTTGTTGAGCTGCTTCTACATAGCCGCGCAGGTCCCGTCCGCTGACCGCGACCGAAACCAAACCAGCCAGCGCCCCCGCTTCATCCGCAATCGACGGCGGCCCTTGAGTAATGTTCATCTCTGCGATTTGTCCGAGTGGAATCTGCGCGCCGTTCGGCGTGGGAATCAGTACCCGTTTAAGCCGATCGGGATCATCGCGCAGTTCGCGTTTGTAACGAACGTTGACCGGATACCGCTCTCGCCCCTCAACCGTGGTCGTCACGGTCTCCCCGCCGATGGCTGTCGTGATCACCGCTTGCACATCTCCCACCGTCAGGCCATAGCGAGCTGCTTCCCGCCGATTCACGGTGAGATCCAGGTAATAGCCTTCATTCAATCGTTCGGCAAACGCGCTTTTCGTACCCGGTACATTGGCGAGGACTTGTTCGATCTCCAATCCTATTTTCTCAATGGTCTTCAGATCAGGCCCCAGGACTTTGATGCCGACCGGACTGCGCACACCAGTGGTGATCATCTCAGTGCGAGTCTGAATCGGCATCCACCAGATGTTCGGAAATCCTGGAATGCGCAGCTTGGCATCCATCTCATCCAATAACCGGTCCCAGGTCATGCCGGGACGCCATTGCGATTCCGGTTTGAGGGTGACCGTGATTTCTGCCATGCCGACAAAGGCCGGATCGGTGGCAGTCGGCGCTTTCCCCATCTTGCCGAATACTCGTTCCACTTCAGGGAAGGTTGTGAGCAACTGATCCTGAATCTGTAGGACCTTGACCGATTCAGGAATCGAAAGGCCGGGGACAGTGGTCGGCATGTAGAGAATGGTCCCCTCGTTCAACGGGGGCATAAATTCCGCGCCGAGACGGGAAAAGATCGGCGCCGTGAGCCCCACGACCACCACCGCCAATCCGAGCGTCAGCCATCGGATGCGCAATGCGCCGGAAAGGATGGGTCGATACATCGCGATCGGCAGCCTGTTCAGGGGATTCTTGGCCTCTGCCCGGATGTGCCCTCGGATGAGGAGGACCATCAGTACAGGCGCCAAGGTCACTGAAAGCGCTGTGGCAAAGAGCATGGAAAAGGTCTTGGTGTAGGCCAACGGCGTGAACAATCGCCCTTCCTGCGCTTCCAGGGCAAAGATCGGCAGGAACGATACGGCGATCACCAACAACGAAAAGAATAAAGGGCGGCCGACTTCTTTGGCCGCCGCGATGATGGTTTCTGTCCGGTCCATATGAGGATTCTGCTCCAACCGCTTATGGGCGTTCTCCACCATAACGATCGCCGCGTCTACCATCGCGCCGATGGCGATGGCGATGCCGCCGAGCGACATGATGCTGGACGTGATATGCAAATAGGCCATCGGGATGAAGGCGAGCAACACCGCCACGGGCAGGATGAGAATCGCCACGAGAGCGCTACGGAAGTGGAACAGAAAGACGATCGCGACCAGGCTGACGATGATGCTCTCCTCCACGAGCTTCTCACGGAGTACGGCAATGGCCCGATGAATAAGATCGGACCGGTCATAGGTGGGAACGATGCGCACGCCTTTGGGCAGGGCAGGCGTGATCTCTGCCAGCCTTACTTTGATCCGCTCGATCACGGCGAGCGCATTCTCTCCGGCGCGCATGATGACGATACCGCCGACCGTTTGACCCTTGCCGTCTAACTCTGCCACGCCCCGCCGCTGATCCGGCCCGATGTGCACATGAGCAATATCACGGATCAAGATGGGCGTGCCGCGTCCATCGGTCCCGACCGGGATCAACTCGATATCATCAACTGAGCGCAGGTAACCTCTTCCTCGAATCACGTATTCAGTACCGGCCATTTCTAAGACACGGCCACTCACCTCCGCATTGCTGTTCCGAACTGCTTCGATGATCGTCTTGATCGGTAACCGGTAGGCGGCCAACGTGTTCGGATCTACTTCAATTTGATACTGCTTCACGAACCCGCCGACCGCTGACACCTCCGCCACGCCCGGCACACTTTCCAGTTGAAAGCGTAGAGACCAATCCTGAAGACTGCGGAGCTGCGCTAGGTCGTGTGCGCCGGACTCATCGACTAGCGCATATTGATAGACCCATCCGGCGCCGGTCGCGTCAGGACCGAGAGTCGGGGAAACTCCAGCCGGCAACTTCCCGGTCAGCTTTTGCATGTATTCCAGCACACGACTTCTTGCCCAATACAGGTCCGTCCGGTCTTCAAAGATCACATAGACATATGAGACCCCATATTCTGAGACCCCCCGGACTCGCTTTACTTTCGGACCGGCTAGCAGGGACGTGACGATCGGATAGGTGACCTGATCTTCAATCAACGTGGGGCTGCGCCCCTGCCACTCGGTATAGATGGTCACCTGGACATCGGACAAGTCAGGAACCGCATCCAGTGGAACCTGAAATCCCGCCCACAGGCCCCAGCCTGCCAACAGCAAGACAAAGAGGATGACTAGAACCGGATTGCGGGCGCTTCCGTCAATGAGTCGCGCGATCATGGTGGATTACATGCCCCCGCCGTCAACCGAGAACTGATACTTTTCGGCGATGGGTGGTCGCCCTGGTACCGTCACATTGACCGTCACGACCCAGGTACCGCCCATACCGAACATGACTTTGCCTTCGTAGAGCCCAGCTGCGGTATGGGAAGCCATCGTCTTGGAATCGGTCATGCCCGGCATCGGCATCGTGTAAACGAACAGGACTTGGGCATTGGTCACCGGCTTGCCGGCCTGATCGGCGAGTTTGAGCTTGAGCAGCACCTCACCGTCCTTAGGTTTATCCGGCACGGTCGTCAACATCAGGGACAATCCGGCAACCTCACGGGTCTCTGTACCGGATGGTCCTTTCATGCTTTCCATCCCTTTCATACCTTCCATGCCCTTCATGTCGCCCATCCCCTGCATGCCTTTCATCCCTTCCATCCCTTTCATATCCCCCATCGGCATGCCTTTCATGTCACTCATGTCCATCCCCTCCATCTTGCCCTCGTACGCACCGCGCATTTGCCAATCGCCCATGCCGATCCGTCCCATCATGGCCTGCATGCTTGAGGCCGATGTCAACTTGCTCTCCGCGTCCAACAGAAAATTGGCCGAAGTCACGATCCGATCTCCTTCTTTGATTCCTTCCAACACTTCCACAAAATCCTGGCTCCTGTGGCCAAGCTTGACCGGGTACGGCGCATAGGCTCCCTCACCACGATCCATGAACACGAGTTGCCGAAGTCCTGTGTCCAGTACAGCTTCCTTGGGAACAACCAACATCCTCGCCGCATCGGTCACCAAGGTGACGGTTCCGAACATGCCGGGCTTCAGCCTGAGTCCCGGATTCGGCATTTCCACCCGCACGCGTACTGTGCGGGCTTCGGCATTCAGCGTGGAGTAGATGTATGAGACCGTCCCCCGAAACGTTTCACCCGGATATGCGGCGAAGGTGACTGAGGCCGGCTGGTTGAGTGTCACCGCCGCGACCTCGGACTCATAGATGTCGGCAGAAATCCAGACCGTGGAGAGATCCGCCACTTCATACAGTATGGTGCCTAGTTCCACATATTTTCCTGGCAAGGCCTCTCGCTTCATGACAATCCCGGAGGATGGGGCATAGACTGTGAGCACCGGCTCCGCTTTACCTCGACGTTCCAACGCGGCCATTTGCGCATCGGTCACATCCCACAGTCGCAGGCGTTCTCGCGTACTGGCCACAAGGGATGCCGCGTTGGCTTTCGCGTCGCCGAGCGGGCTGACAACCAGTCGGGCCTGAGCTTTCACGGCAAGGAGATGCTCATCTTGCGTGACCAGGAGGTCCGGTGAGTAGAGGGTAAAGAGGGAATCGCCTTTGCATACAGGGCGACCGATCGAATCGACAAAGACCTCTCGCACCCACCCGGAGGTTTTCACTGTGACCTGCGTGAGTCCCCGCTCGTCGTAGCCAACTGTGCCGACAGCGCGAATCTCTTGCGTTAACGTCGCGTAGGCCGCTGGGGCACTCCGTACTCCGATCAACTGTCTTGCCACAGCGGGAACGACGACGGCTCCCGAGGGCGTTCCGGCCATGCCGGGCATGCCTGCCATTCCTTCCACAGATTTTTCGCCTGCCGGAGCCATCTTCTTCATGTCCATATGCTCCATGGACATGCCCTTCATCTCACTCATCTCACCCGCCCGCCCAGGAGGCGCCGAGACGCCTCCTGTTTCCATGTCAGCCATTTCTCCTGCCTGCGCTGGAGAAACCGAGGCATCCACTGTTCCCATCATTCCGTGGCCGGTAAAGAAGCCGACGGCGACTCCGGCGATCACACCCATCGCCACGGCGCCAATTACGAAGCTTTTCTTGTATGCCTGCTGGTTCATGTATTCCTCCTTGATGATTACGTTAGTTCTGCCGATCGAGCGTGATGCCGACGACCTGCTCGAGTTCAGCCAGTCGATACTGCCGGTCCACGAGCGCTTTGAAATACTCAAGCTGAAATCCTCGCCAGGCCCGCTGAGTATCGATCAGATCCAGGAACCCTCCTTTACCCGCACGGTACCCGGCGCGCGCCGATTCCAGGCTCTGCTCGGCCTGTGGCAAGATGGTCGTGCGGTACAATGTGGCCACTTGGTCAGTCGCTCGGAGCTTGGCCAAGAGGTCGTTGATCTGAAATCGGGTCAGATTTTCTAGGGTATGTTGCTGTGCCTGTGCGACCGAGACCGCAGCCTCTGCTTCCTGTACTCCCGCGTCGTACTTCGGTTTGGTCCAAAACGCGAACGGGATGCTCATCGACACATAGGCGCCGAATCCATCATTGGCTTGAAAGTTCTGGAAGCGCTGAACCGCCACGTTGAAGTCCGGATAGTATTGACGCTGGGCCAGCGCGCGGGACTGCTCGCTTCGTTGCACATCCAGCTCGGCGGCTTTGAGCTCAGGCCTGTCGTTGAGCGCGAGACTATGCAGATCGTCGAGGGGCCTTTCGACGAGCAATTGAGCTGGTTCTTGCGCGATGCCCAAGGGTGATGAAGCATCCCGATCTAGCAGTGTATTCAGCATCGCTCCGGCAGTCTTGCGACGCTGTTCCAAGACAGGAAGATGTTGGAACAGCAGGGACAGTTCGACTTGGGCCTTGAGGACATCCGCCTGACTTCCCATGCCCCCACGGAACTTCGCGTTCGCAATTGCCACAAACTGTCTGAGCAGCTCCACCTGTTCATGATGAATCTGGATCGCCTTCTGCGCGAGAAACAGATCGTAGTAGACCTGCTTCAGGCGGGCCACCAGTTCCCGTTCCTTCGCGCGGACCGCTTGCTCGGTCATGTCGGCAGAACGGCTGGCGACTTCGCCTTTGAGTCCGAGTTTGCCGGGAAAGGGAAGATTCTGGGAGAGACCGAAGATATGGTTCTCCGTCCGCGCGACATTGAAGGGCTGAGGAACATTCCACAACTGGAGGGACAGAATTGGATCGTCCAATGACCGCACTTGCGCGATCCGATTTGTGGCGGCTTCCCATTGCTTGCGTGCCGCCACAAGCTCAGGGTTGTGAGCCAGAACCTCTTGGATCAATTCCGGCAGCACCAGCCTATTGCGCAGCACGGAGTCGCCATCCTGTGCTTGCGACAGTCCGCTGCTGAAGAACATCACCAGTGCTGACGCGACGGTCAGACACAAACGTTGTCTATTCTGTCTCATAAAAATGACCTCCCGGAGCTCCCGCACGTTCGAAGCCTGGTCGCCGTTCTGATCCTCAACGCTAGGACCAAATAGACAATGAACTGATCGTTAAGACCACGCGTGGAACGGCACATGTGTTGATCGAGCGACTTTGACCGAAACTTACGCAGTTACGGCAAAGAAACGATTGCGAGGTATGACGGGAAGATCAGATGCGAAGCACGGAAATTTTGAGCAGGAGATCCCGGGGTGGACTCACTGTCTGATGATCGGAGAAGCGGCTGCTGGGTGAGGTGTGAATGACAAGAAGCGCTAACGAGGCGGTGTCTTCTGGACAGAGTGCCTGACAGTCACTATTAACGGAAAGCTTATCGGCAGATTGCACACCAAGCGTCTTAAACGTATCGCAAAACTGAGAGACAGGTTGTTCATCTGGAATTGCACACCCATTGGCCATTGCAGCAGGCGTGACGCTGTTCACCGGTAGGAGACAGGCATAGGCATTGAAGCTCACCGCAAAAAAGAGCACGACGAGAGTGCAGGCGAGAACCGAATGGAAGCGATGAGCGTAGACTTGCATGCGGTCAGTCTATCCCTCTCCCATCCCAGCCGTCAACAGTGCACCGTGTACACTGATTCCTAGATACTTCAGAAAGCTCTGAAGCGGCGCTCAGCAGCAATGATGTTCCTCCCCGTGACATCTCCCGCTTGCTCACCATTTGGTCATAGCAGTAGAGTGAGACATATTCGAACATTCTTCTTCCAAGGAGGCTTCCATGGGTGCGATCGACCGACGGGACTTTCTCGTCCGTAGCGGATTGGCTATCAGTGCGGCGATTTTGGCCGCTGAGATTCCTCTTCCCAAAGTCTTCGCTGACTCACCGTCTCTGAAGCTCGACAGCTGGAAGACCGTACGAGAGCAATTTCAACTTTCCAAGGACTATGTCCATTTGGCGGGATTCTTTCTCGCATCCCATCCTGCTTCGGTCAATGCGGCGATCGAACGGCACAGACGTGGATTGGACGCCGATCCCATCGGCTACTGGGTGGAACATGAAGAAAAGCAGGAAGCAGCGGTTTTGCGGGCCGCGGCAGATTATCTGGCAGTCGATCCGACCGAGATTGCCCTCACTGACAGCACAACAATGGGACTGGGGCTCCTCTATAACGGTCTTACCCTGCGCGAGGGTCAGGAGATCCTCACAACTTTGCACGATCATTATGCGACCGAAACGTCTTTACGGCTTCGTGCAGAACGCACCGGGGCCACCGTACGCCAAATCCCTCTCTATGATTCCCTCAAGAATGTCTCGCGCCAAGAGTTACTCGACAATCTGATCAAGAACATCAGACCTCATACCCGTATCGTCGCGGTAACGTGGGTCCATTCAAGCACTGGCCTGAAGCTCCCGATCCAAGAGATGAGCCAGGCGATCAACAGACTGAATGAATCCCGCGCCGAGCAGGATGGAGTGATCTTCTGCGTCGATGGGGTCCATGCTCTGGGCGTCGAAGATTTTCGGCTATCCGACGTGGGATGCGATTTTTTGGTCGCAGGGACACATAAATGGATGTTCGGCCCCCGAGGGACCGGTCTCGTCTGGGGACACCGGCGAGCCTGGCCAATGGCCAATCCCATCATTCCGACTTTCAATTCTCAAGCTTACGATATCTGGATGAAGGTAAGCCTCCCCATTGACTTGCCGAAGTCTATCTACATGACGCCAGGGGGATTTCATTCCTTCGAGCATCGGTGGGCACTCGACGAAGCCTTCACATTCCATCGGGCGATCGGCAAGGCTCGTGTGACACAACGCATCTATGAATTGAATCAGCAGATGAAGCAGGGGTTGGCGAAGATGGCGCATGTCACGTTGCACACGCCGATGTCACAGGACCTTTCATCCGGCATCGTCTGCTTTGAAGTGGAAGGAATGACGCCACGCCAAGTGACCGAACGGCTTCGGCAAAGAAAGATTATCGGAAGTGTCACGCCCTACGCGACGCAGTATGCGCGGGTGGCGCCAAGCCTCCTCACCTCATCGGAGGAAATCGACCAGACGCTCAGAGAGATTCAGAAGCTGCATGTCTGAACGGAGTTTAGTGGGCTTCATTTTCCTGGTGTTTCTCCGTCTTGGGATTGAGGGTACTCATCTGGTCGATTTCTTCCCGCGTCAGATGGGGGAGATGGCGAATGAAGTGGACCAACTTCCAGCTGCCCTGGTCCTGCTCGGGCTCACCCTCTCCCCAGGCCGGCATTGCAGTGAATCGGATGCCGTGATGAATGATCCAGAAGATCTCACCGTCCGACATCGATTGCGTATCGGCTAATCGTAAGTCAGGCGCCCTTGGGTAAACGTTTTTACCGATCAGGGTCTCGCCGCTACCGTTGTTGGCATGGCAGGTGGCACAGTGATCGGCAAAATGCGCCATCGATTCTTTCAACACGTTGGCGCTCAATGGAATGGGATTCTGCGCGTTTCGCTTCTCGATCGGGATGGCCAGGTGACGAGTCTGGCGCGCCATGAACACCTCGATCGAAGAGGCTTCCGTCTTCGCACTAAAACCAGTACTGAACAATCGGTGGCCGAGCCATACTCCGACTGCGCAAAATGCAGCCAGGCTTATGAAAACGAGCATGCATAGTTTTGAGCCTACCGTCATTGTAGGGAGGAACTTCTCCTCACGGTTGAGTGGTAAATACTACCTATAGCGATTTTAAATATTCGATGAGGTCGGCCTTTTCAAGGTCGGTGAGTCGTAACCGGAAATGTCCGTTGTAATGATCGACAACCTCATTCAAACTCGCAAACCGGCCATCATGATAAAATCCGCCCTTCGTACGGGTGAAGAGACCGCGTAAGGGAGTGGTTCGATACCGTTTGTCGGGTGATCGATCGGCCTGAAAACTGTCGATACCAATTTCATCAGGCGTGTGAAGTGACCAACCTGGTTCTGTGAAGAGCGGTGGGACATGACACTGCGCACATTTCGCCTTTTGCACAAAAAGCACTTGGCCTCTGGCCGCTGCCGTTTGATCGAATGATTTTTTCGGCGCAGTCGGGGCAGGAATCGCCAATTGATAGAAGTGCAACGCAGCCAATTTTGACGTGATGAGATCAGGCTGATGCCGCACATTATCAAATCCAGCCCGGTTGCCAGCCGGATATTGTGTAGTCTTCAATCGTGGATCGTAAAATGTGCCCAGCCCGTACATTTGTGTGTTTGCCACATAGGCATTCCAATAGGTCACGCTTCCCCAACCAGTATAGGTGTGGAGATGCACCCCTGCAAGGCCAAAGGCTGCTGGGAGCATCGTCGCAGCCGATTTGCCATCTGGTCGGTAGGCCTTGCCATCTTGGTTTAACTCTGCATCGTATTTTCCACGTCCCCAGCTCATCAGCACTTCCTTTACTTTGGATTCAGGAAGCTGGAGGTGCTCGGCCATCGGTTGAAGATTGGGAGCCATTGCCACCACTCGTCCGACATCCAAATCACGATTGGGCCATCCGTCCAATCGTCGGCCAATGCCATTCGCAAATGAGTCATCAACCGTGGAATGACAGAACGCACACTGGATCCCGATCGACTGCAACCGATCCTCTTTGTCAAAGAAACCCGTGACGCCGACAACGGCGTTGGCCCGCAGCAGGACGAGGGTCGTTTCCGATTTTTCCAAGCTCACCGAGGCCGCTTTAAGGACTTCCAGTAAGGTACGAGGAACGGCTGCTACATCGACCTTGAGGCCAAGAGCAAGTGCTTCCTTCGGAGTGAGGCCAGGTCCAACGCCTCCTTGCTGCTCGCCCATGATCGATTCATGAAGGCGTAGTTTGCCTCCCCAAAATACTTCACTGCCGAACGTATCAAATCGGAAAATTTTTCGGCCTTCCTCCAAGAGAGTGTCTGCATGCTCTTCAATCTTACTGTCGAAGCTTTCGGCAGGAAACTGCTGAGCTTTGACCGCCGGATTGGTTTCCGCTTCTTTGGGATAATGCAGACAGCCAAATCCGATGGCAAAAACGACAGCAATTGCTAGTGAAAGAATAACTCGCATGTGCACCCATGATGGCAAAATCTTGATGGAAAAATACTATGGAAATCCCTAGGAGTGGAGAAGAAGGAACGTCGAGCGGCCTCAGCAAAAGAATAACGGAAGTGTCACACCCTTCGTGGCACAGCATGCGCGGGTGGCGCCAAACCTCCTCACATCATCGCAGGTCATTGAACAACGCTCAGAGAGATTCAGAAGCTGCAGGTCTGACGGAGTAGAATCGAAGTTGCCTCTCCGCCCAGGCCCAATAGAAGAATAATACGCAGGATGCTCAAAAAGACCGTCCAGCAAGGCCGCAGCAAGCTGTCACTTTATAAGGGGTGGGTGGGATGATCCCAACTGCGCGGGTTAAGCGAATTCTTCCTAATTCTCTCTACCATCTCTTTAAGGGAGGGCCGAGGCTGCCCTTTACTGCGCGCGACATTCTCACCCGCCCAACCCAGAGCGCGCCGAGATGCGCTCTTCTCCCTGGCGAGCACTGTTCTAATCAATAATCCTTCCAAGCTTGCTTGTTTGTCTCTTCGGGAATGGCACCCATGCAGGTCCCACTGCGGCCGTCGAGCGAGCACATTCTTATCGTGCGCGCTCCGGGAGCAAGGGCACCTGCATGGGTGTTATTTCCTCCCTTCATCGTGCGCGTTCTGCGAGCAAGAAGGGCACCTGGCCGCTCCCTTCCCACCCTTCTGAGGCCGCGCGTTGCGCGAGCACTGGGATCGTCCCAGCCACCCCATCCCCCCTTTTCAGCATCCTTAAAGCGCTCCCTCGGGGATTTGATCTAACTTATAGAAATCGATCGGGTCCAAACGGCGCTGAGTCGTTTGTGTCGGCTCACTGCCTTTGGTAAAGAGTTCGACGGTACTCGCCTGTCCCTCCTGCTCATCCTCAAGAAGCCCCGTCGACGGATCGACCTTGACGAATGTGACGCCTTCCGGAATGGTGAAGGCCACGACTGGGAGTGGCTTGAGCGCAGCCTGCATGAAATTAATCCAAATAGGCAGTGCGGCATGCGCCCCAGATTCTGTTTCGCCGAGTGAACGTCGATCGTCAAATCCGACATAGATGCCTGCAACCAAATTCGGCGCACCCCCGATAAACCAGGCATTGATAAACTCGTCTGTGGTTCCGGTCTTTCCTGCAACCGGTCGCCCGATCCCTTTCGCCGCCTGGGCAGTCCCCTTTTGCACCACGTCTTCCATCATGTTGGTGATCAAGTACGCCGTTTCTTTTGAAATGACAGGAATGGATTGCGGCTCTGTCTGCTCGAGCGTCTGCCCTGCATTATCCTTCACCGATAGGATCGCATAGGGTTCTGCACGATTCCCCTGGTTCAGAAACACACTGTAGACGGAGGTCAGCTCCATCAGCCCAACAGATGATGAGCCCAGCCCCAAGGACAGATCTGCCGCCAGTGGACTGGTGATCCCGACCGTTTTTGCAAACTCGATGACATTCTTGACGCCGACCTTATCCAGCAGCCGGACCGTCGCGAGGTTGTGCGAATGGGCCAAAGCATCCCGCAAACTCACCATGCCGTGGATCTTCCTTCCATAGTTCTCCGGCTTCCACGTTTTCTCATCCTGTTCCTGCTCATAGACGACCGGCGCATCGAGGATCACCGACCCAGGACTCATCCCCTGATTCATCGCCGTCGCATAGATGACCGGTTTGAATGCAGACCCAGGCTGACGATGGGCCTGCACCGCCCGGTTATATTCACTGCGGCCGAAATCGTAGCCTCCAACCATGGCTTGAATCGCCCCCTTACCTGGCTCCAGCGCAATCAACCCTCCCTCGATGAGAGGAGTCTGCTCCAGTTGCACATGGACCATGTCACGATCCAGCTTCTTCACCATCACCTCAATGACATCGCCAGGCTTGAGCACTTGCTTGAGATTCTGATTGACGACAACATCCTTCGCCAAATCCGGCCCAGTCAAACGACGCTTTGCCCATGCCATATCGTCAAACGCAAGTTTGGTCACCGCCGTGCCGACCTGCACCAAAAAATGGTCCTTCGCCACTCTGGTGACGAACCCTTCGCGATAATCTCCCATCTTCAGAGTCAGATCGGTTTCCGTTGCAGCAGGGGAAGAGGCTGACGCAGCCACATCGACGGTCCGGAGGGGACCACGCCATCCTTGGCGCTTGTCCAATTCGCGCAGGCCGGCCGCAAAGGCCACTTCAGCAGCCTTTTGCATCTCCATGTTCACGGTTGTATAGACTTTGAGCCCGCCCTTGTACACCATCTCTTCGCCATACTTCGCGACCAACAACTGCCGGATATATTCCACAAAATAGGGCGCAGCCTGTTCGACACTAGGACGGCGGAAACTGAGTATCTCCGCCGCAGCCTGTTCGCGTTCTGCCGCGGTGAGGAACTTCGCCTCTTCCATGCGTGCCAGCACATGCTCCTGTCGTTTTTTTGCGCGGTCATACGCCTTGAAGGGCGAATAATGGTTCGGCGATTTCGGAAGTCCCGCCAGAAATGCCGATTCTCCGACCGTGAGAGCGGAGAGATCTTTACCGAAATATGTTTGCGCCGCTGTCGCGACCCCGTAGGCGCCTTGCCCGAAGTAAATCTGATTCAAATACAATTCAAGAATTTGCTCTTTCGTCAAGACCAATTCCATTTGATAGGCCAGAATGAGCTCGCGAACTTTGCGGTCGAACGTACGTTCGGACGACAGGAACAACGACCGCGCCAATTGCTGTGTAATGGTGCTGGCGCCTTCGACCTTGCTCCCTCGGCGCACATTCGTCCAAGCCGCACGTAGCATGCCGATGTAGTCGAGGCCGGGATGCTCGAAGAACCTGACATCTTCTACCGCGATGACCGCGCGCCGCAACCGTTCGGGAATGTTTGCCACGGTGGTCAGAATCCGGCGTTCGATGAAAAATTGACCGATGACCTTCTGATCAACCGAATAGACCTGTGTCACCAGGCTTGGCTGATACGTCCCCAACTGGTCCAATGCGGGAAGGTCCTTGGAAAAATGCCAGAGCAACGCACCCGTCGCCAGCGTGCCCGTCACGGTGATCGCCCCCAGGCCCAGGAGCAAGACGTGCCACCACCGCCAAGGCTTCCTTGGCGGGGATTTCGGTGGCACATCAGAGAGTTGTACGGGTCGATCAATCATGGTTGTGGGAAAGTGCCCCCACAGGGGCTGCCGTATCGGTAGGGCTAGTGAGATTCACCTTACCCTGGAGCGTATCAAAACTCAAGCAAAGCCCTGATCACATGGCAAAACGGCTATTCTTCAATCTGGCCCTATGGCTCCATTGTCTCAAGTTCCCTCACCAGAAACCGACAAAGCTATACGTTCTTCCTATGCCTTTTAACCAGGGCAAGACACCTTCTATCCATCGTCGATAGACAAAGGCCTCCATCGCATATGCCCTGTCCCTAAATATAAGTGAGACCCTGTAGACATGGAGCGCGCCCCTATTTTTGAAAACGAGGCCGACCGCCTCGCTGAGCTCGAGCAATATAGTCTGTCTTAAGCAGGTTCAATTCATATTCGACTAGGTGTTCCGCACTCATCCGATAACATTTGAGGAGGACAGATGGGCCCTACCTGTGAACCGATTATTCATACCGTCCTGGTCGTCGAGGATCACGAGGATACCGCTTGCCTGTTGCGTTTTGTACTTGAACGGGAAGGCCTTGCCGTCATTCATGTGGCCGACGGCGAGAACGCACGGCATCTGACAACGACGACTGCCCCGCCAGACTTGATCTTTCTCGATATCATGCTTCCTTCGTTGACAGGGCTAGAGCTTTTGCGAATCATCAGAACGACACCGGAATGGCAGCGGATCCCGGTGATTCTCCTGACAACCGATTCACGCTCCGACACGATGACAGAGGCTGCTAATCTTGGAGCGACGGAATATGTCCTGAAGCCTTTTGCCCCGGAACGGGTCATGAAGTCCGTTCATCAGTTCTTGCCGAGATCGGGAGTTCATCATGAAAAAAAATCAGACATGCATAAGTGGCACATCCCAGGGAGAAAATATAACCAAGACGGTCAGGAATCCATGAAAGTCTCGCGGCAGACATAGATCTTCCTTGTCATCCAGCAGTATCCACCATTGGATAGAGTGCACCAGACCCAGTTCGTGCTGTTCCTCGCACGGTTCATGCCGAAATAGTCAAACCTGAACGTTCCAATGTGCCGGATATCCTAACCGTAAGAGCCTCAAAACTCGAATTCTTACCGGTACTGGCACGCCAGCCCGCATCTTCCCCCGCATCGCTTGTACCGACATCGTGCTTCGGGTATACTGCTGTACGACGCCTGGGTTTCTGGGCGTCTTTTTTTTGGAGCATGCAGCAATATCTATGGATCAGACAGCCACAACAGAATCTCCCGTGACAACCCAACTCGAACCCAAAGAGCGCAGGAGCGATATTCGAAACATCGCGATCATCGCCCACGTCGACCATGGCAAAACGACACTGGTCGACGCGGTACTCCGACAGACCCATGTCCACCGTAAGATCGACGATATGGGCGAACGGATCATGGACTCGATGGACCAGGAACGAGAGCGCGGAATCACAATCCGTGCCAAGAACGCCAGTGTGATTTACAAGGGCGTAAAAATCAATATCGTCGATACGCCAGGGCACGCCGACTTCGGCGGTGAAGTCGAACGGACTCTGCGCATGGTGGACGGCGTTCTCATCTTGATCGACGCGAAAGAAGGCCCCATGCCGCAGACGACCTTCGTGTTGCGAAAAGCCCTGGCCCTCGGCCACAAGGCCATCGTCGTCATCAACAAGATCGACCGGCCTGATGCGGTCATCGATGACGTGGTGAATCGGACCTTCGACTTGTTTGTCCATCTCGGCGCCACGGACGAGCAGCTCGATTTCCCGATCGTCTACACGGCAGCGATCAAAGGCACTGCAACGCTCGACATCAATAAGCCCGGCACGAACATTACGCCGCTCCTCGATACCGTACTGGAAAAGATCCCGGCACCAGCCATCAACGCCGATGCGCCGCTCCAGATATTGGTCCTCTCTCTAATTCAGGATCTCTACAAGGGCAAGATGGGCGTGGGGAAGATTCAATCCGGATCAATCGCCCGCCGGCAGAACGTGGTTGTAATCGGGAAGGATGGCGCACAGTTCTCTGGAAAAGTATCGGACCTCGCCGTCTACTCCGGCCTCGAACGGACTGATACGGAACAGGCTCAGGCAGGAGAAATTGTCGCAGTAGCCGGTCTGGACGAAGTGAGTATCGGCGATACGATTGCCGACGCGGAACATCCGGTTGCACTGACCCGAGTCACGGTCGACGAGCCAACCGTCCAAATGACCTTCTCTGTCAATAATAGCCCATTCGCCGGACGGGAAGGTAAATATCTGACCTCACGACATTTGCGCGATCGACTCTTCAAAGAACTCGAAACCAATGTGTCGTTGCGCGCGCAAGAAACGGACAGTGCGGATAAGTTCCTCGTCGCCGGTCGCGGCGAGCTGCACCTCGGCGTCTTGATCGAACAAATGCGCCGTGAAGGATACGAACTGCAGGTTTCGCAACCGGAAGTGATTGTCCACCGGGAGGGGGACAAAGTCCTCGAACCCTATGAGGAACTGACCATCCAAGTGCCGGAAACCTATCAAGGAACCGTGATTGAAGAACTCGGTAAACGCCGCGGCGAGTTGCGCCACATGCGACTGATCCATTCCGACGCCGGACCGAGCGAAATGCACCTGGAATACCATATTCCCACCCGAGGCATCATGGGGCTCAAAAACCTCTTGGTCGCCAAGACTCGGGGCACCATTATCATGCACCATGTTTTCGTCGCATACGAACCGGTGGAGGAGCGTGATCTCGCGGTGGCAACACATGGGTCACTCGTCGCTCATGAAGACGGCACCAGCACCGGCTATGCCATCTTCATGACTCAAGAACGTGGCACCATGTTTATCGGCCCTGTCGTGGAGGTCTATCGCGGGATGGTCGTCGGCGAGAACAGTCGAGATGAAGATATGGACGTGAACGTGTGCAAAGAGAAGCATCTATCCAACATGCGGGCGTCAGGCACCGATGAAGCGTTGGTTCTCACACCGCCACGGGAAATGGGTTTGGAGTTTGCCCTTGAATATATCGGCCCGGACGAGCTGGTTGAGGTGACCCCGAAGAGTCTGCGTATCCGCAAACGGCTCCTCAATCCCGATGACCGCCGCAAGGCCCGCAAGTCCGGCAAATAAGCTCTCGCACCACGATGAGGATCAAAAAGAAAACCCCCAAGCCTTCCTCACGCCGCCCCCCGCTCTACTTTGTCGGCTATCGTGGGGTCGCGCCGGCCACTGACGAACTGAAAGCCTGGTACGACAAAGAATACGGAGGGCCGCTGGCCATCCACCACGAAGCAGGCTCAGGAGAATCCTGGCAAGCGACGCATGGCCCCTGGTCGGCCCATGTGGTGATGCCGCTGCCGATGGACCATGTCGCCGATGTGATGAAGCAACTGGCGTGGGAGCACAATGTGATGGGGGCCGTCGCTCCCTCCCTTGTGTCTCCGCGTGAGACGCCGGACACCATACTCTTTGCCGCGAGACTCGCCAAAGGTCTCACGCTCCTCTCGCAAGGCACCGCCCATGATATTGTCACCAATCAGTACGTCAACCCTTCGGACTGGCAAGATCGTTCCCTCGCCCACTTCGTCTCCGCCGATCATATTCCGATTACGCAGGGTGAGGATGAACAGAGCCATCGGACCTGGTGTTATACGCTCGGCCTCAGTAAATTCGGGGTCAATGAACTTGAAATATTTCTCCCCCCTGGTCTCCCGGACCAGCCCGCGCGCGATCTACTCAGGGGAACGGCAGACGAATTGACGAGAATCGGTCAGTCGCCAAAAGTCGGGAGCCGCATCCGCGTCGAACTCCTGGGTCAGAACATTGAGATTGCCAACCACCGAACTGCCGCACCAGCTGGACGCATGCTGAGTTTTCGAGAAATTCGTTTAGTATCATAGCCCGCCTGTTTTTTCAGCGACTTGTGGTCATCTAAACCTCCCTTGGGTCTTCCGACCCGTTGACAAGGTTCCAAGTCACACGGTACAAAATTGTAGCTGACAGCGTGAGAGGCAGGATTAAACCCAGAGAAGGAGGTTCAGAGATGAGTGACGTAGCATCAGAAATCAAGGTTGGCGATACCGCACCAGATTTTAACTTAAAGGACCAGGACCAGAAGGACGTGAAGCTGAGCGACTATCGCGGCAAGAAAAATGTGGTGCTCGCATTTTATCCTTTGGATTGGAGCCCGGTCTGTCAGGGCGAAAACAAGTGCTTAACCGACGACTTCCCCAAGTTTCAATCGGCCAATGCGGAATTGTTCGGCATCAGCTGCGACAGCTTCTTCTCGCACAAGGCTTGGGCTGATTCTATGGATCTCAAGCACCGCCTGTTGTCGGACGTGCATCGGACGACTGCCAAGGCCTACGGCCTCTATTTCGAACCGCTGAACTGCTCGAAGCGTGCGACCGTCATCGTGGACAAAAACGGCAAGGTCGCCTACGCACAGGTGCAGGAAATCAAGGTGGCGCGTGACGACAAGGATATTCTCGCGGCTCTCGCGAAGCTGAGCTAATTCATTAACAGGGGGAGGCGCTCTACGGAGCGCCTCCCCCTGTTGTTTCTATTCAGATCAGGAGCGGCACTCGTGGCGGGAACAGTCGAAGATGTGAGAGACGAAAACTATAAGGACTTTACAGACGCGCCGGCTGCGATTGTCGCCTATGGGCTTGCGACCTGTGAGCCCTGCAAGACCTATGATCCGATCCTGGAGGAGACGGCCGCCAAGTTTCCCGACGTGAAAATCGGCAAGGCCAAGATGCATGTCCCAGGCCGCTGCCGCGAGATAAAAAAGGCCCACACTTTCGAGACCTATCCTACGACGCACTTCTTCTCAAAGGGTAAGCTATTGCTCACGCGCGAAGGCGTCGTCGAGCCAGCCGAACTCGCCGCGCTGATTACAGATCACCTAGTGAAATAATAAGGGCAGGGGCGCATGAGATCACGGGTCCACTCAATCGTGGAATCTTCGTTGCGGCTTACCTCGTCACTTAATCAGCCTCGTTTTCGAACAATGTTCATGGAGGATTAGCCAGATTGGGCCTTCCTTGCGCAGGAGGGCAGTGCATAGACCCGAGTCCTGCGCTTCGAGTTCGCCTTTCCTGATCGCCTGAAACACGTAGTCATAGGTAACCCAAGCCGTTGGGCCTGGCACTCGCACATGCAGGTTTGATACGGCGCCGATAAAGCGCAGGGTGCTTCCCTTATTGAGTTCAGATTCGTAGTCCAATAACCACTTCTCGATAGAGTCCCGCGTCTCCATCTCGCCATCCTGAATACCCACATAGTCCTTCGTATACAGCTTCAACACGGCTTGTTTGTCTTTGGTTTCAGAGAACGTCGCGGCTGCCATAGCGGCCTCCCTGACGGTTCTCTCGATCGCCGCAGCCTCATCGGCGGACCAGGCCAACGTCGTCCACGAGAGGCACGCCAGCAGCACAGAGATAAGAAGTGTAACCATAGACCCCCCGTACTGCATCCGCGCAGACGCGTCAGCCTGCATATTCAAAGGACAGGTCCCGGGACTGAACGAGACGAACATTCGCCAGTCTTCCCGATGAAAGAGACGGGGCAAGTTGTTTCCAAATG
>CBDDRW010000120.1:0-70170 GCA_965233175.1 uncultured bacterium | reverse complement strand
CAGAAAGGAAGGCTGTGCGTTCAAGGTGGGAGATCAGGTGAAAATCGACGCGTCTGATACCGATACCGCGACGACAATTCTACAAGTGAGCCAAGCAGTGTCAGAATTCAGTACAGGTCCAGCTAGCACCAGATGACAGCTTGGACGGGGAAGCAGCTGTGTCGGGAGAATTAGAGCCAGCATCGCCATTCCCATTATATGTGCCATTCTTCTCTCCGCTGCAATCCCACAAGCACCGGTGTTCGGACCGTGACATTCACTTTCATGCTTTACAAGGAGACATGGTTATGGGGGAAGTCATCAGAATCGGAGCATTGCGGCAGTCTCCGTAAGGGATCATTCAATAAAGCGGTGCTTCGTGCGGCGTTGGGGCTGCTTCCGAAGAAAAGCGTACATACGCCAGGAGAATTTGCCCGCGAAGATGATGAAGAGATTGCATATATCAGGCGAGGGAACATCGCGTACCATGTACTACGTACCATTGTGCTGAAGCATGAACCGTCGGACTCTACATTTGACACCACAGCACAGGAGGGATGGTATGCAAACATTGAAAGACATTATGACACCGGATGTGGAAGTCATCACCCCTCACGCTACTGTCCAAGAGGCCGCGTTGATGATGAAGGATTTAAATGTGGGGGCCATTCCCGTCTGTGATGGAGACAAGCTCTTCGGAATGGTCACCGATCGGGACCTCGTCATTCGAGTGTTAGCCGAAGGTCGGAATCCCAAAGTAGTCCCCGTCAGCAAGGCCATGTCTTCGGGCGTTGTCTATTGTTTTGAGGACGATGATATCGAAAAGGCGTCTCATCTTATGGCCCAACGCCAAATCCGCCGCCTGCCGATTCTTTCTAGCGCCAACAAGCTCGTAGGGATCGTGACATTGGGTGATTTGGCGGTTCATGGTGAGAACGCACAAAGGAGTCGTGACGTACTCGAGCAGGTCTCGACTCCTGCTCATCCCAACCGCGGACTTTCTGAGCGATAAGTTCTGAGCGGGCACAAAGGAGACGAACATTCGGTGCAAGTATTTATTGAAGCGATCAGTCAAGACCGGAATTGGAATCGTTCAGAATAACATGCTAGTAGCACTTCCTAGTGCATGAAGTGATGGGCCTCTATATTGGTTAATTGAAAGAACTGGATGCACAGTTCATGGAAGTGACGGGGTGGGGGGAAACTGGCGCAAGGGACTGTACAGTGGAACGACTATAGGGGGTGACGAATGGAACTGCGTCCTTGAGGGACACCAGAGAAAATTAACTGAGATGGCATCGGCCCAGGTACGCCGTAATGAAATCATTGCAGTTCCTTCCGATCGAACCGGTGAGTGACTCATGTCGTTAAATTCGATCGCCCTCACCTCAAGAGCGAGCGACAAGTGGCAGGAGGTCCCGTTCTTCGGTCATGAAGAGGACTTGCACTGACTGCATCATGTCCTCGAAGACTTCATCCCGTGCCTGGTCGTCATCTCCTTCGGTGTGTTGTAATTCAAGGATCCTCGCCTTGATTCCTTCCCTTTCCACCTCCGCCTCTCTCACCATTCTCTGCTCCTCCAGACCCGAGCTCAGGATCTTCTGGAAGAGGAGATCCTTCTCCCTGTCCAAATGCGAGGCGAGTTGCTGAAGAATTTGTTCTTGGATAGCTTGCCGTGAATCAGGGGCGGAATTGAGATACGCTTGGAACAATGCCATGATTTGTGTGTGATTGTATCTGACCATTCTGATCAGATCGTCATGTGATGATGAACTTTCGTTCTGTCTCATGTTCTTTATCGCCCTCTTATAAGTTTGATTCTAATCCACCTCATAGATTCTGTAGGATGTGGGAAGCCCGAGAGTACTGGGCAAGACCCTAGAGGCAGAAGAGCCGAGCAGAACCTCCTAATCCCTCTCTCTCGCCAGAGAGCCCTAGGGTTTACCTGAGTTGCTGCTTTTTCGTAAGCGGTCTAATGATTGCGTAAACAGGACCAGCGAGTGATGGCCTTATACACAAACCGCTCCACTACTTCTGTTCTCCTCATCGATGGAGATAAAACCGATCGAGCGTTTTATGCAGAGCAGCTCAAACGCTGCTCAGCTACCTATCAAATTCTAGAAGCCACCGACGGAAAATCTGGGCTTCAGCTCTTTCACTCACGGAAGATTGATTGCGTCGTGACGGAACTCGCTTTGCCTGATCGAGCGGGGTTCCAGCTGTTAGGTGATCTCGTGCCATTTGTCCCAAAGCCTCAAGTCGCGGTGGTTGTGCTCACTAAATTCATGCATAAGGGGCTGCAAGAGCTCGCCACGAAAAGCGGAGCGAGTGCCTGTTGTGTAAAGGTGCGGACGTCCGGCAAAGATTTGGATAAAACTATTCAGCGTGCAGTTGCGCGTATCGAGCAGCGGATACCCGAAGGAGTACGGGACCAGACCGGCCAGTTTCTCGAGCCAGATCCTGCCTGAAAGATATATAAAAATTCAAAAAGAGACTGCGCGCTAGACAATCTTTTTATGGAAAGCTAGTAAAGGACTAGGACTAGAACGGTTGGAATCGAAACTTCTTAGACAACATGTGCACTATCGCAATTGCCCTATCATTAAGGAAATCAGTTCTTTCTTAGAACTGTGTGTCCACGCCGAGTGAAAGATTGCCGTTTATCAGGCCTGTCTGATGATTCTGCAAGAGCGTTTCTGCTCCAAAGCCACCAGAATTATTTAGGGGTCTTCCTAGCTCCTTCCATCTCCCCGCGCGGCATAATTTATCTAAAGGGAGGTATAACATGGCAACGAGTTCAAAAATTTCCAGTGCGAGCACGTGTTTTTTCATCCTGTATGTTGGGTTATCCTCGGCCTATGCCGCGCATCCTCGGGCCGAGAAAGACATGACGGATGATAGAGGCTCTCAGGGTAATCAAGAGGCGATAAAGGGTGACTCGACCCCTAAGAGAGGTCAGGAAGAAAAGGTTGATGAGACGAAGGTGAAAGAGGACAAAAAGAGCGCGAAACAAGAATTTGAGAAAAATAATGCCAAGAGCCAACAAGAGATGAAAGGCCAAAGCATTCCGCCCAAGAAAGCCCTACAAAATAAGTTAAGCGACGACGCCGACAGTCCAAGGCTTCGGTGATGTGCTCCTGAATCTCCTGTCACCTCGTACAGTGCCATCTGAAACACTAGCTGAAGGACTTATTGGAGACGTTGAGGGAGACGGTGCTGGAAAGCTAGAAAACAGAGCATGAGAGGCGAAGACGCTGAGGGTTGGGCCGCCGCTGATCATTAAAAGCAGCGGGAATGAGCCGAGACTACATAATGTTAAAGCTAGACGAGGGTAGAGGAGGTGACGATGGGAGATCAGAGCGTGAACAAAGTGTCATCCCAATATTCCCCACGAGGCGACATGGGCCAAAAGTATTTGGCTTCAGGCATTCATATTTCCATGCGGCTGTGGGAATCATTGCCGCCCGCTGCGCCCACTTCGTTCACTCAGCGGGATTATGAGACGGTCGGCTATGTCATCCGGGGCCGTGCGAATCTGGAAATCGAAGGACAAATTCTATCGCTCACGGCAGGCGATTCGTGGATAGTCCCAAAGGGTTCGAGTCATCGCTATGAAATTCTCGATACGTTCACTGCGGTTGAAGCCACGACTCCTCCTGCCCAAGTTCATGGCAGGGACGAACAAAGCTGAACGAGTGGATTCGATCTCGCGGGAAGCCTGCAGTGGAGGCAGGAGGGTATCGGATTTCTAGGATGTGCGTTTGCCCATCTCTTGCTTCCAGCGTGTGCCACCATCACCCCGACACTGTTGAACCATCTGACAATAGAACAGATCAGCCAAGGGTTGTAAATTTACACAGTCGGCTTCGTTATAGGCCAGGAGGCGCTCTCGTGCTTCTTCATCCCGACTATGTAACCATCGATTCCAGAGTTGACCCGCATCGGCGCCACTTATGCCCCACAGATCAGCACGACGTGGGATGCCAAGCTGGTACTCGATGGCTTTGAGACCGCCTCGATAGCCGAGTTGACGCCCTAGGAAACAGAGATCCACATGCGGTTGATCCAGCGGGAGTCCTTGGATTGTGGCGAGAAGGACAGGGAAATCGAACGATGTCCCGTTAAACGTCACAAGCAAGTCATATTGGGCGATCTCATCACAGAGGCGCTGGCGAGTGAGTGATTCCCCCTGTACCAAGGAGGTAAAGCCGCCTTGCCCATACAGACCCACGACCGTGACCTGTCCAAACGAATTGGTCTCAATGTCGAGATATACGGCCCGAGGGCGAAGCCATTCATACAGTCTCCAATGTTCACGGGCCGGCAATTTCATGCCGAAATACCGTGCATCCTCTTCTGCTCGATGTGCTTGAGCTTGACCGAGTTCTTCATCATAGACCGCCTTCCGGCCGGGTGTGATACCGGGGATGGTGCCGGCCGAGAGGAACTCAGTCCATGTTCCGATGCCACCTTGCCACCACCGACGTTCGGTTTTCGGGCCCACTCCTGAGAGCACGCAAAAAGAGGCCTCAATCATATTGGCTCCTCTAAAAGGAAATCGGGCAGTGCTTGAATGCTCAACGGCGTGTTATCCCTCGCTGCGATTATTCGCCAGCATAGGCGAGCCGACTTTCCGCGACGGCCTTTCTAACTATTCCACCGTCTCCCTTCGCATCACAGTCAGTTCATCCACGATCTTGGTGTAAGGTCAGCCCGCTTTTTGGCAGCTTCGTAGGGAAATCTTCAACGACGTAAGTAGTCTCAGCAGCGTGAAGGGTGCGCGGTGAAATTTCCCATCTGGGCGTGCCTCTCCACTTGGTGCAACCAGATCGCAGTCAGGAAAAGTAAGGGTAAATCCATCGTCGTTACGATCAATTGTGGGGCAAGCTTACCCCTGAGAAGTGGATGTTTCAATTGGTTTTCTTCGAGGCTGCCCCAGATAGCCGAGACTGATCGGAAGCTCACATGGATTTGATACGGATTTCGGATACGCACACAATGGACCAGCGATTGCAGTAGAAGCGTTCATGACGTGAACGTTCCACGCTACGCTATGGGATTCGGCGATACTTATCAGAAGTTCGTCAAAGTTGATACTCCGAGGGTGTGCTTAGGAAGGTGAATATTGAATATGGGGGCTATCGTCGTGAAAAAGCATCATTTTCTTCCGAGTTTTCAGAAGGTGTATTACCCTGTCCCTATGCGTAGTGATGAGCGAGAATCAATTCTCACCATGCTGGACGAGTCTGGTGTTGTCCATTTTTATTTGAGATAATACCCTTAACACTTACGAGGGGGTTCTCTGCCAGTTGTGGAGAAATTGTCTATTTAGCCTTCGTCCTAAGATTAAAAATAGACAAACCAAACCGTTAATGCTTAAGCCATTACCTCCCTCTATTCATAGCCTTGCTGATCTCTTCGAGTTTTCTTGCCGTCAAAAACCGCAGGCACTCGCCTATGCCTTTCTCCGTGACACTCTCGAACTTGAGAGGCAGCTCACCTCCTATGGCGAGCTTGAAGCTTCCTGTGTTTTCACACTAGATCAACATCTCAGCACCTGTGGCACCGCTCGGCTCCACCAAGTTTAAGCATTTTATGGTCAGACATCCATCTCCATTTATTCCGCCTGCCGATACGCTTCTTGATGTAATCCAGTGGCGGGCTGATCATCAGTCCGACCAGGTTGCCTATGTCTTCCTACGAGACGGGGTGACTTGCGACACTGTGCTGACGTACGGAGACCTAGACGCCAAGGCTCGCTCGATCGCCGGATACCTGCAATCTCGATTCAAGTCGGGAGAGCGTCTGCTCCTAGTCTACCCACCTGGTCTCGATTTTGTACAAGCGTTTTGGGGCGCTCTGTATGCTGGATTGATTGCCGTGCCAATTCCGCCGCCCGATGCATTTCGTCTCAAGCACAGTGTCGCGCGCTTGCAGGGCATCGCCATGGATGCCTGCTCCATCGGGGTTCTGAGCACAAATCAGATTATCTCCTTGGCACGGGAACAGTGTTCCCATGGCAGTCTGATTCCGATGGAACATTGGATCAGCCTCGATGACGTCGACTCACACTCTTCGTCTAGGTGGACGTCGACGAATCCGATCCCCTCAGCCCTAGCGTATCTGCAATACACATCGGGCTCGACCTCGGCACCCAAAGGGGTCATCGTGAGCCACGGCAACATGGCTGCTCAAAGCCGCTGCATTACCGACGCCGGTTACTATAATGGGGATTCCGTCACGTTATCCTGGATGCCGCATTTCCACGATTATGGGTTGGTAAAGGGCATCGTCCAGCCCGCCTGGATTGGACGGCCATCCTACATCATGTCTCCACTCACCTTTCTGAAACGTCCACTGCGCTGGCTTGAAGCCATTCAACGACACCACGTGACGCACAGCGGCGGCCCCAACTTCGCCTATCGTCGTTGTGTAGAGGTCGTTCCGTCTGAGGATCGTGCAAGGCTAGATCTCTCGGGGTGGAAAGTGGCGAGCTGCGGAGCGGAACCCATTGCACCGGACACCATCGATCGATTCGTCGATGCGTTCGCGTCGGCTGGATTTCGCCGCGAGGCGTTTTTCCCTGCATATGGGATGGCGGAATATACGCTGCTGATTTCCTTGAAGCGGGAAGGCGTTCCGCCGACGGTACAAGCGCTTGACCCGGCGGCATTGGAACAGGGTGTCGTCAGCGAGATCGAGCCAGGTGCGTCACCGGTTCGACAAGTGATCGGCTGCGGGGTTCCAGCCGGCGATACGAAAGTGGTCATCGCCAATCCGGAAACGTTGTCTCGTTGTGCGGTGCAACAGGTCGGTGAAATTTGGTTGGCCGGAGCCAGCACCGCGCAAGGTTATTGGAAC
This sequence comes from uncultured bacterium, assembly GCA_965233175.1. Classification (GTDB taxonomy): domain Bacteria; phylum Nitrospirota; class Nitrospiria; order Nitrospirales; family Nitrospiraceae; genus Palsa-1315. Next base: position 63,330 of record CBDDRW010000120.1, on the reverse strand, counting down.
AATCCGGAAGAAACGGCACGTACCTTCGGCGCCGTTCTTCGCGATACCGGGGAAGGGCCTTTCCTGCGGACCGGCGATCTTGGATTTGTGAAGAACGGCGAAGTTTTTGTCACGGGAAGGTTGAAAGATCTTCTGATCGTTCGAGGCAGAAACCACTATCCCCAGGACATCGAACGCACAGTGGAACAATCCCATGTCCTGTGCCGTGCCGGAGGCGCTGCCGTATTTTCTCTGCTGGAATCCGGTGAGGAAACGGTCGTCGTGGTACAGGAAGTCGAACGACAAGTGGCGGCATGTGACATCGACGAAGCGGCCGCTGCCATGCGCTCCGCGGTATCGGAGCAGCATGACCTTCATATTTACTCCATCATGTTCATCAAGGCTGGGAGTCTTCCAAAGACCTCCAGCGGAAAGGTACAGCGATGGGTCTGTCGAGAAGAATTTTTGAAAAACCGACTCGCCATCATTGGGAAGAGTGTGGTGCAACCACCACCTCAGGTCGCCGCCACAGCGATCATCGCGATGGCGGAACTTCAAGGTCTCTCACCCGCTGCACAACGACAGCGGATCGAGCAGTGGTTGCAGGCGACCATTGCCGATCGCCTGGGGAGCAACCACACGTCCGTGCCTTGCGATAGGCCGGTACATCTCCTAGGGCTTGATTCATTGATGGCGGCAGAGGTGTTGCATCGTGTGGAGGACACCTTCGGCATCCCCCTGTCGTTACAGATTCTATTGGGTGGAACCACGATCGGCGATCTCGCCGTGACGATCGGCGAAGAGTTCGTCCTTTCACTGAACCGAACGCACACAAGCATCTCCCCGGACACAACGGAGTGGAAGCAGGAGAATCCGTGCCTGCTATCCGAGAGTCAGGCAGCCCTGTGGTTTCTGAGCGAACTAGTCCCTGACAGCGCTGCACCCAATGTCTCGATGTTGTTGCACATGCCGTCAGGCATTGACGAGACGATACTACGCTGGGCACTTGCCAGACTGGGTGGACAGCACGCAATCCTTCGCACAACCTATGAAACGCAACAGGATATTCCCGTCCAACGGATCCACGACAGATTGCCTCTCAGTTGGGCCAGTCAAGACGCTTCTACATGGGGCTGGGGGCGTGTGCGGCAAGAGGTGATGGAAGTGGCGGCTCTTCCCTTCGATCTCATGCGTGGGCCGGTATGGCGGGCGGCGCACTTTCATCGTGAGCAGGATTCGTTTCTTCTGTTGGTCGCTCACCATATCGCGGTGGATGGCTGGTCGATGGATCTATTGGTTGACGACCTCAAACGTCACTATGCGTCGGCACAGACCCAGGCCATCGACAGGTCCGAGGGAGCCGATCGGGCATCAGTTCCATACAGTGATTACGTGGCTTGGCATAGAAGGTTGCTGGAGGGTGAAGAGGGGCGGCGACTATCGCAGTATTGGAAGGCGCGGCTCGCCGGAGAATTGCCGAACTACGACATGCTGTATGACAGGCTTCCCACGACCATTGAGCCTGGCCTCTATGCCTGGCATTCGTTTCACATCGATGCAACATTGGTGGAACGACTCAAGGCGTTTGCCCAAATGGAAGGTACCACGCTGTATGCCGTCTGCCTGGCTGCGTTGCAAGTGTTGCTGTATCGCTACACGGATATCGAAGAGACGACGGTTGCCTCTCCCACGTCCGGTCGCAGCCGGTCACGATTCGCACAGACAGTCGGCAACTTTGTGAACATCCTGGTATTGCGTGACACTGTTCGAGCCGAATGCACCGGTCGCGATCTTCTCGCCCAGGCGAAGCGCACCGTGCTGGAGGCGCTCGATCATCAAGACTATCCGTATGCGCGACTCGTTTCGGATTTGCGGCCGGCTCGAGATCTTCAGCGCGCGCCGTTGGCGAAGATTCTCTTCGTGCTGCAGAAATTCAAATTGTTAACCGAACTTGATGCGCGAATGGGCGCGTCGGCTCAGACATCTGCGGGAGAGAAACCACGCGAGTGGGACGCGTATGTCATTCCCCAACAGAGCGGCCAGTTCGATCTCTGTATCGAACTCGCGGAATCGGACCAGGGACTGAGCGGGTACTTTGAATATAAAGAACAGTTGTTCGCGCCCGATAGAGTGGCGAGGATGCAGGAGCATTTTGTGCGCGTGCTGGAAGGGCTGGTCTCCAATCCCGCTGTCCCCATTGGTGAATTACCCCTCATGTCCAATGCCGAGCATCAGGAGACGGTGTTCGCGTGGAGTCGATCCCAGGAACCTGCGAAGTCAGGACAATGTCTCCACCGCCTGATCGAAGCGCAGGCGCAGCGGACACCCGACGCCATTGCGGTCCGACAGGACGGGCAGACAGTGACTTATCATGATTTGAATGAACGGGCGAATCGTGTGGCTCATTATCTCTGCCAGCGAGGAGTCGTTCCTGGTGTGGTCGTCGGGTTATGCCTCGAACGGTCCATCAATTTGATTGTCGGGATGCTCGGCATTTTGAAATCGGGCGGGGCCTACCTGCCCTTGGATATCGACTATCCGGCCGACCGGCTGGAATATATGTTGCGAGATAGTCAGGTCCAGGTGCTAGTGATCCAGCAGGACCAATTGGGCCGAATGCCGGCAACGAATCTCCAGACCATCTGTCTCGATTCAGAATGGGAAACTATTGCGCTGTCATCCGACAAAGTTGTTGAGGGGACGGAGGCGCCAGACAATTTGGCCTACGTGATTTATACCTCTGGTTCCACCGGTCATCCCAAAGGGGTAATGATCGAGCACCGGTCGATTGCCAACTATGTTCACGCCATCACCGACATCGTCGGGTTGACGGCGCGTGACCGGGTGCTTCAGTTCGCATCGCTGAGCTTTGATACGGCCGCCGAAGAAATTTTTCCCTGTCTCGCAACCGGAGGAATGCTGGTACTGCGCACCTCCACGATGGTCGATTCCGTGTCGGGATTCCTGAACCGGTGCCGCGATTGGCACGTAACTGTCTTGGATTTGCCGACGTCCTATTGGCATGAAGTCGTCGTCTGTATGGAGTCAGAGCGGGTGGCGTTTCCTGCGTCCGTGACGACCGTGATTATTGGCGGGGAGCGTGTCCTTCCGCAGATCGTTCAGCGTTGGGCCAAGTCGGTCGGCAGCAGCGTGCGCCTACTGAACACCTATGGGCCGACGGAGACGACGGTTGCTGTGACGGTTTCCGACCTCACGGGGGTCGGTGTGGCCGGGGATCTCCAAGGCGATCTGCCGATCGGACGAGTGATTCCTCAGGCATCCGTCTACGTATTGGACCGAAATCGGCAGCCGGTTCCAGTCGGCGTGGCAGGAGAACTCTATGTCGGCGGTGTGGGAGTCGCACGGGGATACATGGGGCGGCCTGATTTAACCGAAGAGAAGTTCATGCTCGATCCGTTTTCACAGCAAGCGGGGGCGCGCCTCTATCGGACCGGCGATCTTGTGCGCTGGCGGGTTGATGGGCAGTTGGACTATCGAGGTCGAGTTGATCGCCAGGTAAAGATTCGAGGATATCGTATCGAATTAGAGGAAATCGAAGCGATCTTGAACCGCCATCCTGATCTGGAGCGCGCCGTGGTCGAGGTGCGGGAGGATCAACCTGGAGACAAGCGGATCGTGGCGTTCCTCGTGCCTCATCCTCACAATAGGCTGGGGATTGTGCAGTTCCGAGAACAACTAAGTCGCCTATTGCCTGCGCACATGATCCCCTCGTTGTTCATCGAGCTAGAGACTCTTCCGCTGACGGCAAACGGGAAGGTCGATCGTCGAGCTCTCCGTGTCGCCGCCGACAGTCGCGCCAGCAAAGTCGAGTTGACCTCCGAATATCTTGCCCCACGAGATGCCACGGAGCAGATGTTGGCTCACATCTGGAGTGAAATCCTGCATATCAAAGATGTTGGGGTGCACGACAACTTCTTCGAATTGGGCGGCCATTCTTTGTTGGCCACACAACTCGTGTCGAGGGTCCAAGCCCTGTTCCGGATCACGCTCCCTCTGCTGCAAGTATTTACGAGGCCGACGATTGCCGGCTTGGCCGATGCGATTAGAGCGGCGCAGGATGGCAGGAATCCGGCACAAGAAGTGACGCGACAGTTCATCGCCCGGGTCGCGCGAGGCATGCCGCTACCGCTGTCCTTTGCGCAAGAACGGATGTGGTTTCTCTATCAATTGTCTCCCGACGCAGCCGCCTATAACATTCCGGCCAGCGTGCGCTTGCACGGTCCGCTCAATAAGGCAGCCCTGCGCTGGAGCGTCGACGAACTCGTTCGGCGTCACGAAGCGCTACGGACCACCTTCACGAAGCTAGATGGACAACCGCGCCAAATGATCCACCATTCATTGGAGCCGCTTTGGATTGATGAAGATCTGCGGATGCTGCTGGAGGGGGTGCGCGAATCGAGGGCTCTGGAGCTGGCGACCGCCGAGGCTCGCCGTCCCTTCGATCTCGAGCGCGGTCCGTTATTGCGGATTTTGCTCATCCAGATGGGGGATGAAGATCATGTGTTGGTGGTGAGCACCCATCACATCATTTCCGACCAATGGTCTTATGGGGTGATCGTCCGTGAACTTGTGAAGTGCTACAACTCGTTCTGCGCCGGCAACCCCGTTTCCTCCCAGCCAGACCTCGACATTCAATATGCCGATTTTGCCCAGTGGCAACGCGCATGGCTCACTGGACCGGTGCTGGCGAAGCAACTCGCGCACTGGACGCCCAAGTTGACCGATCTTCCCATGGTGACCCTGCCAGCCGATCGCCCGCGGTTGCCGGTTCATTCCTTCAAAGGCGATCATGTGTCGCTCGATCTGTCCTGGACCCTGGTGAATCGGCTCAAGCAGCTCAGCGTCCACCAAGGGGTGACGCTCTATATGGTATTCTTGGCCGGGTTTTTTGGTCTGCTGCATCGCATCACGCAACAACGCGATCTCGTGATCGGCACGCCGATCGCCAATCGCAACCGACTGGAGATCGAGGATCTAATCGGCACATTTGTGAATACGCTGGTGTTGCGGACAGACGTCACGGGTGACATGACGTTCCTTGAGTTGCTGACGAAGGTGCGCGACCTGTCGCTCGACGCCTACGCTCATCAAGACATCCCATTCGAAAAGCTCGTCGAGGAATTGCGCCCGGATCGCAGCCAAGGCGGTTTGCCGCTGGTGCAGGTGCTCTTCAATTTTGCCAATACACCGTTTGCGCGTACGGAGTTTCAGCATGTCTCGTGGACGCCTTACGAAGTAAGCCGCGGCGCCGCACAGCTTGACATCGGTCTGTCAATTGACCCGCTGGCGTCGCGAAAGGCCTATTTAGAATTCAACACAGACCTGTTCGATCGCACATCCGCCGAGCGATGGCTGGCGCAGTATCGGCAATTCATGGAGATGATTGCGCAGCATCCCAATGAACAAATTGGGCGAGTGGCGATCCTTACGGAACAAGAACAGCATCAGATCCTTCGGAAGTGGAACGCTACAGGCAGGCCTTTCGACCTCGAAGTCTGCTTCCCGCAGTTGTTCGAAGCGCAAGTCATCCGGACTCCGGGCGCCATCGCGGTGCGTTTCGAGGGGATGGAGCTGTCGTACGCGGACCTGAATCAGCGCGCGAATCGACTGGCGCACCACCTGCGCGAACAGGGAGTCGGGCCGGATGTGGTGGTACCGGTATTGCTAGAGCGATCGCTTGAATTGGTCATCAGCTTGTTGGCCATTATGAAAGCCGGTGGTGCATACCTTCCGTTGGTCCCAGGGCTGCCGTTACGGAGAGTCTCGGAGATGATCGGGACCGGCCAAGCTTGCGTGCTCGTGACCAATTCCGTGCTTCTCGCCACACTTCCGCTCCATCAGCTGGAGACTGTCTGCTTGGAACGCGATGCAGACTTGTTGGCACGATATTCGGTGGACAATCTATCCCCCACCGCCGGACCACATAATCTTGTCTATGTGCTGTTTACCTCAGGATCGACCGGGCGGCCCAAGGAAGTGGAGATTTCCCATCGGGCGCTGACGAACTTCTTGCTCGCGATGCAGCAAGAGCCGGGATGTTCTGCTCGGGATGTGATGGTATCGGTCACGCCGCTGTCCTTCGATATAGCCGGGTTGGAATTGTACGTGCCGTTGCTGGTGGGGGCTTGTATCGAGTTCGCAGGCCAATCGGTTGCGATAGATGGACGGCAATTACGGAAGCTCTGTGAGTCCGCGCAGCCGACGCTTATGCAAGCTACCCCTGCGACATGGCGAATGTTGATTGAGGCGGGATGGTTGGGCAGCGATAGGCTGACGGTTCTGTGCGGAGGAGAGGCCCTTCAGCCGGACCTTGCGGCGGCGTTGCTGGATCGTAGCGCTGCCCTATGGAATATGTATGGTCCGACTGAAACCACAATTTGGTCTACGATCGAGAGAATCGAACGAGCTGATCAAGAGATTACGATCGGGCGTCCGATCGCCAATACGGAAATGTATATCTTGGATCAGTTCCTCCAGCCGGTTCCCGTCGGAGTCTCCGGTGAACTCTATATTGGGGGCCAAGGGTTGGCCCGAGGATACCGGGGGCAGCCTGAGCTCACGAAGGAACGGTTCATTCCCCATCCATTCTCGGCAGAGCCCCTCGCGAGACTGTATCGAACGGGAGATGTGGCTCGCTATCGCCCAGATGGGCGTATCGTGCATCTGGGTCGGTTGGATCGTCAAGTCAAGATCAGAGGGTTCAGAATCGAATTGGGCGAAATCGAAGCGGCGCTGAGTCGTCATCCCGCCGTCCGACAAGAAGTGGTTATGGCATGGGATGATCAGCAAGGTCTCAAACAGCTGGCGGCCTATGTGGTCTGTCAGGAAGGGCCCGCTCTAAGCCCGACCGAACTTCGCTCATTTCTACGGGCCGCGATTCCCGATTACATGGTTCCCTCGCTCTTTGTCTTTCTGAAGACGATGCCCTTAACGGCCAATAACAAGGTCGACATGCGGGCATTACCTGCTCCGGCCTCCGTTCCATCGGATGGGCTGGCCCACATTGGGCCACGCGATTGGGCAGAAGTCCAACTGACGGCTTTGTGGCAGCAGGTGCTCGAAGTTCCGAAGATCGGAATCCATGACAACTTTTTCGATCTCGGCGGGCATTCTCTCAAGGCGGCCCAACTCTTCTTTCTTCTCGAACAGGTGTATGGACGGCACCTTCCGCTCGCGACGCTGTTTCAAGCGCCGACTATTGCAGAATTAGCATCGGTCCTTTCACGCGAACAGTGGGTTCCGCCATGGCAATCGTTGGTCGCGATTCAGCCGAGCGGGACCGCGATGCCGATATTCATGGTGCCGGGAGTGGGGGGCAACGTGTTAGTCTTTGCTCAGTTGGCGAAGCTATTAGGAATGGATCAGCCGTTCTATGGATTGCAGGCAAGAGGGTTGGATGGAAAAGAGACGCCGTTTACCTCGGTGCCGGAGATGGCGAGGCACTATATTGGTGAGATCCGCACCGTGCGCCCACACGGGCCCTATATCATCCTTGGTATCTGTACCGGTGGACTGATTGCGTATGAAATGGCTCAACAATTACTCGATCAGGGGGAAACCGCCAGCTTGGTGATGTTGGATACCTGGCATCCGTCCTCGTACCGCCCGCATCGGTATCAGTGGTCGATCAGATTCTGGTTGTTTCTCTTTATTGTATGGAGAACCATCGGAAATATTCATGTGCTTCTCCGCATGCCTGTCAAAGACTGGTTACCGTTCGTCCAGCGAAAAAGCGAGAGACTGCTATCATTTTTGCGAAGTAGAGCAGGTGAAGACGATCTATTCGTTGAGTTTCAGGTCGAACGAGTGAGCCAATCGACGCGCCAGGCGGTGGCTCGCTACGTCATGCGCAAATACCCTGGTCATATTCTGAATATCGTGGCATCGAAACGGAACGTGGCTGAGACAGTGACTGATACCAGACATGTGTGGGAAGAGCTTGGTGGCGAGGGGAGTCAGACTGTGCGGGTGGGGGCCAGAGATTCAGGCCTCCTTCTTACTTCACCCCATGTCGGAGAAGTGTCCGGGCATCTTCAGGCTTTCCTTGCCGGTGAACGGCAGGACCAAAACGCCGGTAACCGTCCCTCCTCGTAGTATGAGTGCGTAATTCCCATCTCCACCCTCCGTGAATGTGAGGCTGATCGGCGATGCCATTTGGACGATTTCTCTACTTTGTTGTGCAGCGTTCCAGATCGATGGCTTGGCTCATGGTCTGTGTCGGTGTCGCATCTGGTCTTTTGAGCGCCGGAGTGTTAGCGCTCATCAATTATGTACTTCATCATCCCTCCGACCATTCCTCTCCGGTGATCCTGGGGTTTGTAGTCCTTGTTGCCGGGAAGATTTTGTCAAACCTGGGGTCCCAGCTCCTGCTTGTTCGATTCTCACAAGACACGATTTTGGATCTCTCGTTGTCACTCTGTGCGAAGATTGTGCGGGCTCCGTTGCGTCGATCCGAAGAGCGAGGGGCTGCGAATACTCTCGTCATTCTGACTGACGACGTCAGTTGGGTCACCTGGGCCATCCAATGTTTTCCTCATTTAGTCATGAATGCGGCAATGGTGCTGGGCTGCGGAGTATATCTTGCCTGGCTGTCGTGGGGCGTATTTCTGGGAGTGGTTGGAGTCACAGTCGTCGGCGCCCTGGGTTATCAGTGGTTGCACACCAGCGCGCGCAACGTGATCTCGACAGCCCGGGATGCCCGGGCCGAGCTGTTTCACCACTTTCGTTCTCTCACAGAGGGATTGAAAGAACTGTTGATGCATCAGGCGCGTCGGCAGGAGTTTGTGAATCAGGAGGTGCGGGGGGCGGCGGAATTGTATCGGAAAGCGAATATAGAGGCGACACGGAGACAAGCGTTGTCGGAAGTCTGGACTCAGCTTTCGTTTTATTCTCTCATCGGATTCATCGTCTTTCTGTTTCCATCTGTTGTGGCAGTGTCTCCTGAAGCACTCACCGGGTATATCGTGGCTGTCCTCTACATGATGGGCCCAATCTGGAGCGTGATCGGTTCGCTGCCGACAATTGAGCGAGGGCAAGTAGCATTGGAGAATATCGAACGATTAGGCGTCTCTCTGGACGCCGGCCCCAAGGACGTCCAGACAAGAGAGGCGGCACCCGTCGAGGCTGGGAGATTGCCTATCGTGCAATGGAATGATGTTGTCTTTTCATATGGTGAGGAGAAGGGGGTTGAGATACCCTTCTCGCTCGGTCCAATCAGCCTGGATCTGCATCCGGGCGAGCTGGTATTTGTCATTGGAGGAAATGGGAGCGGGAAGACGACATTCGTGAAAGTGCTTTCGGGACTCTATCGGCCAACGCAGGGGCATGTGACGCTCGCCGGTACGATGATTGCCGATGCCAATCGTGAGTGGTACCGCGAACATTTCTCGGTCGTCTTTTCTGACTTTCACCTCTTCAATAAACTCTTGGGTCAGTCGAATTCTCGCACGGAGAGCCTCGCGCCCGAATACTTACGGCTTCTTCACATGGACCAGAAAGTCACGGTGCGTGAACGCGCGTTCTCGACCCTCGACCTCTCGCAGGGCCAGCGAAAACGGTTGGCGCTTGTCACCGCATATTTGGAGGATCGTCCTATCTATGTGTTCGATGAATGGGCGGCGGACCAGGATCCGCAGTATAAGGAAATCTTTTACAAGACCTTGCTTCCGGACCTACGTGAGCGGGGGAAATTAGTGATCGTCATCACTCACGACGACCGGTACTTCCACCTCGGCAATCAGGTCATTAAATTAGAAGACGGCCAGGTTGTGGAGCATGTGAAAACCGAAGTGAGCGGTCGCCGACCGTCACGACCATCTCATATTATAGAAAAGCGATAGTCAGGAAAATACAGTGGAGATTTCATTTCAGTTAATTGAGCCTCTGTCGGGTACAGAGCGGCTGAACCGTTCTCGTCTTGAACGGCATGTCATTCATCTGTGGGGGATTGATCTCGACGGGTCGCCGGATTGTTTGGCGCGATGCGAACAATGGCTAGACAAAGAAGAACAGCGTAGGGCAGAGCGCCTGGTGCGGGAGGAGGACCGGCAGCGCTATGTGCTCGCGCATGGAGGGCTGCGGGCAGTGTTGAGCCGGTATCTCGGAGTCCATCCTAGTAGCGTTGAGCTGTGTCGCGATGAGGTGGGCAAACCTTTCGTGACGAGGAAGTCTCGAGGCCAGTCTCTGATCACATTCAATATGTCCCATGCGCATGGCCGTGCACTCATAGCCGTCTCAATGGGGCAGGATGTTGGAGTTGATCTCGAACGAATTCGCCCGGAGGTAGAGGTTGAAAAACTTTCCGAACGCTACTTTGCTCCCTCCGAACATGCATCGATCATGCAGTTGGCCGAAGAGCAGCGTGCACCGAGATTTTTCCGCTATTGGGTTGCGAAAGAAGCGGTGCTGAAGGCGCAAGGTATCGGACTGCAGGCATTGCATCAGTGCGAGATTCTCTTAGGAACGGAGGGAGTTGAGGTGGAGGTTCTGGTTCCAGAGGGCGCTCCACTCCATAATAATTGGAAGGTTCGTTTGCTTTCTTGTGACGAGGGATGGGAAGCGGCTGTGGCTGCTCAAGGGAAGGACTGGGTTGCGCAGTGCTGCCTCGCAGGATGCTGAAATGCGGGGGAGGGCTCTTTGGAGTCCCACTTTAATGCGTACTCTCGACGGTTTGCGTGATGGAATAGATTTTCCGAAATCTGCCGCGCGCGACGCTATGCCTCTCCTATCGGGTTGAAAGCGGTTTTGTCTCCGAGGATGCCTCTCGAAGGTTCTTGAAAAACTTCTGAATGAGTGCCTGACTCTCCTGTTCGAGTATTCCGCCAGTCACGGCGACCCGGTGGTTTAGCTTCGGCTCTGACGGCAGGTCGAACAGCGATCCACAGGCACCGGCTTTCGGGTCCCATGCTCCAAAGACGACTCGGGACACACGTGCTAAAATAATTGCGCCGATACACATTGAACAGGGTTCCACGGTCACATAGAGGGTTGTGTCAATCAACCGCCATGTGCCCAATGCCGCTGCAGCGGCACGGATCGCAATGATTTCCGCATGGGCTGTGGGGTCCTGCCAGAGTTCTCGATAATTATGTGTTTGCGCTAACACTTTGCCGGCTTGAACGATGACGGCGGCGATGGGGACTTCGCCGACAGCCGGAGCTTTGGCCGCTGTTTCCAGTGCCATCTGCATAAACGTGTAATCTTGCGCGCGCTCGTCTCTCGGCATGAAGTCTCCTCAAGTGGTATCACGTACCCTAGCATGGCCGCTTGACCGGAAAGAAGCCTGTGCGAGCAGGACGCTGATCATCAACTGAAAAAGAACTACCAGGATCAGACAGACTTTGGCTACGACTGGCTCAGGAGATAGATTGGTCCAGTCGGTTGTGGGCGACCGCCTGAGGGTTCAAGGCTGACGGCAAAGGTTTTCGCATCCGCGAAGCTCGGGACTTTCTTTACGAGCAGGTGAGCGGTTTTTCCGGTATCGATGTTAAAGGTACCGATGCTCACAGGTTTATCATAGATGGCCCATAGCTGATAGGTCGTGCCGGCGGGAGATTCCGGGAGGTTGATGGAGTAGAGCCAGGCTTTTTGGCTGCGCCGGTCGTACAGCAGGAATCCCGCGGCCTGTTTCGCCATGTCCGATCCGCTGAGGGAGACAGTCTTCGCATTTGGAATACGAAGGAGTGTGGCTAATTCGTCCGGTGGCGCCTCGACGGCGCGAGTGTTCCCTCGCTGGCTAAGTTGAACGCGCATCTCTTCCAGCTCAGCCTCGCGTTTGGTCAGCTGTTCCTTGGTTTCCGCTACCTCGTTCATTCGTTGCTGCAGTTCGTTGCGTAATTCGGTGAGGGTATTGGCTTGGCCACTGACCTCTTGCTGTAAATGTGCAAACTTCGTTGACGTCTCCTTGAGCGATGCTTCGAGCTGCTGAATGTTCGATGTCGTGACGGAACGTTCCGTCGACACGTTCCAGGCGATGTATCCGCCGACCGCCACGATGAGAAGCGTGGCAAAGCCCAGGGCCCAGGGGAGTGATGACGATCGGGCCGGCGCGACGGGTGGAAAGAGGTGGTTCATCCATTCGCCAGGCTCCAGACTCTGCCGGGCGGATTCGTTCGGCGCCGCTTCAGCTGGAAGCGGTGCAGGGTTTCGCTCAGCCATGATCGTGGCTTTGAGAGCGCGTGGAGGCGTAATCGGGCTGAGCGCAAGCGGGAGCAGGGCGGCGACGGATTGATAGCCCTTCAGCGCAGCGTGGCAGGAGACGCAACCGGAGAGTAAGTGGGCCTCTAGAGCTTGTCGCTCGCTTCGGTCCAGCGCCCCTGCCGCATACAAGGGAACTGATTCTTCAAGTTCTTCATGCGTCATTGCTGCTCACCATAGTGCCCCCATTGTTGGAGGGTCTCCCGGAGTTTGGACATCCCCAGTTTGATCCGTGTCTTGACCGTCCCCAGCGGCTGGTTCAGCCGCGCGGCGATCTCGGTATGAGAGAGTCCTTCGTAATAGGCAAGTTCAATCGCTTGTTGCTGCGACTGAGGTAGTCCTGCCACTGCGGCTCCGACCGCACTGCGTAGTTCTTGATCGGCTTGCGTCTCAAGCGGGCTTGGACCAGGGGCGGGCACTTGTGTCGCCGGTTCGCTTTCCAGTGAATCGGTAGCCCGATAGCCTCGTGAGGTTCTAGCCCGTAACCGGTCGATGGCCCGACTCTTGGTGAGGGTGATCAGCCACGCAACCGGCGTTCCACGCCCGACGTCATAGCGGGAAACCTTCCTCCAGACTTCCAAATAGACATCCTGCAAGAGCTCCGCCGCTTCCTCTCGACTCCCCAACATTCTGACCGCCAATGTGAACAAGAGCGTGCTTGAGTGGTCATACAGTTGACTGAACGCCTGCTGATCGCCTTTGACCACGCGGGCCAGTAACGTTGGGTCGATCGTCGAGGTGGTGTATCGAGAGGGATTGTCCATTACCAGAGCGAATGATGAAGAAAAGCCGTGGTCATCTCATGTCCGCCCCGACTATAACACTCTACGGATAGAACGGGCAAAAGGATGTATGTTTTAGCAGGATGCTGAAAAATCCCACCAGCATCGTTCTCGCTTCGGTCAGGATCCTCAACGGGGACCCGGCCGCCTCACCGACTCGGCGTCGCGCACAGACGTGGTGCTCCTTATTCGTCGCACCGTGCGCCCCAGAGGGTACGCTTCCGGTCCTTCACTCGCTGCGGCTTGCTGGGCGGACTTTTTGAGCATCCTGCGGGAGTGTTCAGCACTTGGACTGGGTGCAGCCAATCGAACTTCTGCTTTGCTGAAAGCTTTTTCCCGCACCTGCTATGTTCTTTGACACGCACTGAAGATTTGTCGAAAAATTGACTCTAGATCGGCGTCTCGGAGCGGTTGGCGGAGCAGGAGTGTCTCGGTAGTCGGGTCGTAGTGAGCCAATCGCCACGATCCCAAGCGGATCATGTACCGCATCGGTTTCTGCTCGATGGACGCATCGAGGAGTCCGGCCATGTGTGAAAATTTTCGGAGCGTGACTGAGGCGATCTTAGAATGGGAAGGAAGAGACCGGAGTGGCGCAGGTATAAGGATATCGAGCGTGGCTGTCCAGCGGAGCAGTATGGATAGCATCTGTCGGAACACTGGGCGCCTCATCAGGAACCGAATACTCTGGCCGGATGACCGGGCTATCCCATTTCGAATGCAACTTGCGAGGCTGTGCGATTGTGCCTTGGCGGGTGTTCTCTCAAAAGAAATGTGAGCGCTCGCGCGGATCACTCCCGTCACGACCCCAATCACAGAGCCAGGCTGAACGACCTCGCAGGGTCCCTGCATCGCGTCGCCTCTCGTCGAGAGCTTACCGTATGTGTCAATGGCAGTGATGCGGTGGCAGACGAGCTGGGTTTCATGCCTGAATACCACGATCGCACCGACGGCAAGAGAGGTCGGAGGGCTGAGTTCAAGTCTGTCGTCTTCCTGAATTGTCGGTGCCATGCTCGATGACACGATACGAGGCGTAACCATGCTCTGTAGGAGCGGCAATTGAAGCGGGTCTGGTAAATCTTGCACGGTGAACCGATCGGTCAAGGTCAGGGAAGGCAAGAGGTGAATCACAAGGTCGTCCGCGCTGTTTGACCAGAGACAAGCCGAATCATCATACGAGCGATCAAGAGGTGTACCCCTTGAGTCAGTTGCCACCATCTGATGATCGTGGTGTGCCACGGTCGCTTCACACTCTCATCCCCATAGCGATATGAAAGGAAACGCGATGAGGGGAAGAGGGTGCGATGAAGCCAGGCAAGTCTGTGTCCTGGCGGTTGTGTGATCCACAATAGAAAGTGTCCGAGTTCGGGGAGGGGCTGAGTCGTCACTAATCGTCGAAAGAGAAACAAGAGGATCTGTTCAGCCATGGTCGAGGGCGCGAATTGTTGGAGCACGATAGAAGGAACTCCTGTCGTGGCGTTCGACAAGGGCAACCGGCTCAGGCCATGGTAGAGAGGGATCTTAAGGTGCCATCGATTTGCCTCCTCAAGGATGGTGGGCCAGTGAATTGTTTCCCGCTCAATCAGTAGTCGAAGATCGGTGAAAAAGGAAGGGCAAAGGTATCCTCTGTGGATGACAGAATAGGCGATCAGATAGAGCAAGAGGTCGTCGGAGCTCAGTTGCTTAACCGTCAGTTGACCGAGCGGTCGAGTTTGCGGTCGGTCCCATAGCGCGGCCAGTCCTTCTTCGTTGAGATACCAGAGGTCTGAGACCAGATCCAGCGAGAGTGTGGATTGGGACGAACGATAGGCTGGGTTGCCGTCGATCTGTTGTATGAATCCTGCCTCAATCAGCAATCGATGAATGGCTGGAAGATCTTGTTCATGAACTAATAGATCAACATCGGAAAGCGGCCTCGTTCCGCGCACTCCGTAGAGGCGCGAGAGCAGATCGGCCCCTTTTAAGAGGATAGCGTCTATGCCTTGTCGCTGAAATGCCAGGCAGACGATCTCATACTCATCGAGCAGCCGTTTGTTGATCAGGCTGACGCGGGTATAGGCGTCAGCGAGGTCGTCGAGGGTCGAGGAGGGCATGGGTGTGATGCTCCAGTTCAGCCCACTCTTTATAGTGAGGAAGGCACGAACTCATATCCCCGGTTTCAAGCCACGCATCGTTCCGACCCTGGCGGCAATAAGGCCGTACCTCACAGGTCGGACATTCGTACCGTTGGTTCGGTTGAGCCTGATCAACGGTGTGTTTCAGTATCTCCCAACCCGCTTTCACCGAACCAGTGCGTAGATTATAGCGCGGGATTGGGAAGGCGGTGCAGAGATTCATCTCGCCATAGGGAGTGATCGCAAATCGGCTCTTGCCGCAGGCGCATTCGATAAATGGTGCGCTCGCTGAACAGATATCCTCAATCTGTGCGGTCCCCCACTCAGGGAGCATCTCCTGATCGAGTCGGATTTTCGTTTCTGGGGGCAGCCGATATTGTAACGGTGCCATGTTGCCCTCGACGGTGGGTGTGAGGTCAAAACAGTATTGGAATTTGAATCCCAACCCCTCTGCAAGATCCTGACAGGCATGGATCTCATACTGGTTGATTGTGGTGACAGGCATGCGCACGACGACGGGAAGATTTGCCTTCGATAGCAACGTCAGCCCTTGGTGAAATAGCGCGTATGAGCGTGGCGCTCCTGTCATGTGCTCGTATGTTGGAGCAGTCGCCCCGTAAATCGACACACAGATCTCTTCAGCTCCGACTTCTTGCAGCAGGGATATCAAGTCGGGTGTGACACGGGTGGCATTGGTGAGTATTCGTATTAAGAGCCCTTGGTGACGCGTGTGGCGAAGAATCTCAGCAAGATCAGGACGTATGCTGAGTTCCCCACCGGTGAAAGTCACCGTGAGCACACCGAGCTCAGCCAGTTGGTCAAGTATGGTGAGAACCTCCCGAGTGATGAGTTCATGCGGAAGGGCTCGATGGGTCGGGTTGAAACAATGAACGCACCGCAGATTGCAGCCGTAAGTCAGTTCGAACGTCACTCCTTCGGGCTGGCGCAGATGACCCGCCCTTGACGATACTTCGGCCATAAATGTTTGGCGGTCGATCTGTTTCATGTGGTGACGATGGGGCTTGGGGACGAACAGTCGAGCAACAGATCGACGATATCCGCCTCCTTGAGAAAGGCCAGGCTGTAGCACGGCACCTGTGTTGTCAGTGACGCCAGAAAGTCGAGCGTGGTCTCTAGCCCGACTCGATCCCAGTATGGGAGAAAGGCTTGCTGCAGCAAGAGCGGTATCGTCTTGGGTGGTGAAAGCGATTCGATACGATGGCGATCCTGTCCGTGGTTGATACAATACAGCCCCGTGATTGGCGCGGACGCATTTTCGGCATAGTTTCCGGATCCAACCCAAGGAGTTCCGTACAGTGAGAAGCCTGTGCCATGCCTTCGGAGAATCAACCGTTCGTCACTCAGAACTGTCGCACCTCGGCTGGCAAAGAATTCCGCGATCGTCGATTTCCCGGTTCCCGAAGCGCCAGTAAAGACGTAGCCCTGTTCGTGGAATGACAGACCTGCCGCGTGCAAGAGGAGTCCTCCATCACGGGCCAGGCGGGACAGAAGGCAGACTTCGATGAGCGGATTAAATAGCTGCATCGGGGTCCAGCCTACTTGCCCGCCTTGCAGATCAGGCAGAATCCAGGCCCGTAGCGTTCGGTAGTCATCCGAGACACATGCGCGGACACGGGGTTGGAAATTTTTTGGATCGAGGCTTTCAAACAGGAGGCCTGAATCCGACTCGAACAATTTCCAACAGCCGTGGGCCGAATCAAAACGGAGTGGCCCAGTCGGCAACTCTGGAAGATGTGCAACGACTGCGACCTTTACAGAGAGATCGGATTGTAGAGAGGGTGAACGAAGGAATGAGTCGAAGGGCCGGAGGGGCCAGGTAAGAGTGGGGTGGTTCTCAGGTTCCTGAATCTGTACCACGTATCCACCGATGCAAACGGCAAGATCCATGTCGCCCCTATGATGCTCGAGGACCAGAGTCGTGACACGTGGATCCCATATACACAGCCGGCAATACCGAGCGCTTGCATCCTGAGGGACTGGCGCTGGGGTACATGCTGCAACCGCTTGGAGCGCGGCAGCCTACATTGCCTCCACCAGACGCGGACATTGTGGCCAGACTACAGGTGGCGAGGATGGCCTGTTCTTGATCCAACGCCACTTCGTAGAGTTGCGGTGGGACATACGGTTTCTTCTCACTCATGGTGCTGTTCCTCCAGCCGGGAAACGTGTGCGCAACGGATGTGAACTGTTGTCGTCCACTGCAATCCATTCCCGAAAAGCACGGCTTGTTGCCCTCTCACTTGGCTCGTCATCGTCATACGGGAGATTCACACGACTGAGTTTTTCGTAGAGGATGGATCAGTACCTGTTTTGTCGCAGCCTCCGCTCGTGCCAATGCCACGTCACAGTCATAGGGAATTGGCGCCTCGGCATCTGCGTATTCCCAACGCGCGTCCGTAGGCTTCTTCTCGCAGAATGTATGAAGTGTACAGGTTTTGCAAGGAGAAGTGCCTCGGTATCGCATGGACGAAATCTGCTCAAAGAGCCGTTCGATGGCGTCGCTCAGCGAATAGGTGCGCAGAGAGATGCGTCGTTCATATTGCAACGTACAGGTGCCGAGTTCACCCCTTGCATTGATATGGATGGTGTTCGTGCCGCAACCGCAGCGGTACAGCTGGTCCGTGGGCTGTTGCAGCATATCAGTGGGATGCTCACAGCGCTCTGCCAACGTGAAGCCTCCGAGCAGGTCTTTTTGGAGAGCGACAACATCGTTCGGCTCAAGTCGGTAAGCCAGTGATGTGAGATCGCCATCGAGCCGGGGCGAGAGTGAAGTCGTGACCGAGAATTGTTGGCCGAACGATTCCACGAAGCGCTTGATCGCCGGCATCTCATGCTTGTTCCAGTTCATGGCTTTGGTTTTGAGCGTGAAGGGCAGGCGCGCCTGTTGTAATAGTTCCAACCCCCGTCGGAAGGCTCGAAAGGAACCAGGCACTTTAGTGAACCAATCGAAGGACGCTTCCTCGACCGAATGACAAGAGATGTCGATCGTAAACGGGGGAACCTCTTTGAGTCGTTCCACGACTGCGTTCGTGAACAGGGTGCCGTTGGAATAGAGTTGGAGCAGGAAGCCACGGCGAAAGGCATGGCCATAGATGTCCCAGAAGTGAGGATGCTGAAAAATCTCCCCGCCGGTCAGGTTCAACCAAATAATGCCAATCTCTGCCATGTCGTCGATCAGTTGAACGATCTCGGGTACGGTCAGTTCTCGAGAGATCCAGTCCTTGCTGTTGTATGGGTCTGTGTAGCAATGGCGGCAATGGAGATTACATCGGTAGGTGAGCTCGAGTTGCGCGTTCGTGACGCAACGCTCGTTCGCAGCGCGAGTATGAATCCTCCGGCTGAAATCGCCATAGGCCATGGTAGAAAGAGTCCGTGTATCAGACATGAGCGACACGTGGGTCTAGCGGGACCAGGGTTCCATTGGGTTTCCACCGGCAGCCAAATGTTGGCAAGTGGTCGTAGAACCCTTCTTTGAATGATCCGTTTCGAAGATCATATCCCTGTGCCCGATTCCCTGAGCACAACTGAAGAAAGCCGTATGCATCGATGTGGAATCGTTGCATCCCGCTCCGGCAGGGGAGGGCGTCTTGCGTTTGTTTTTGACAGGACTCCTTCCAAAGCTGAGGGTCTTGCTTCATGAGGTCGATGAGGGCGTCTGGCGACAGGGCGAATTGAAAGGGCTCTCCTGATCCGTCGATTCCGGGTCGCATCTCTTCACCGAGCTTATAGCCAATCGATCCGATACCTTGGACATATTGTTTGATGGGCAGAATTTCATGATGGTTCAGCGTCATAGCCGTAGTTTTCAGGGTGAGCGGCAAGCGACGTTGGGTTAACCAGGCGATGGCCTGCCGGCATCGCTGGAACGATCCCCGCCCCAATGTGATCTTTTCAAAGGTCTCTTCCGTGAGGCCGTGCAGACTGATTTCAATTCGGTGAGGAGGATGCGCTGCTAGGCGGTCAGCCACTGGTTCTGTGATGAGTGTCCCGTTGGTGAACAGTGTGACCAAAAACCCAATCCTGACTGCATGTTCATAGATCTGGAAAAAGTCGGGGCGAGCGAGTGGCTCGCCGCCCGTCAGACAGAGTTCCAGGCAACCGGCGTCGGCCACCTGGTCCATGATGAGAAGAATGTCGTCTGTTGAAAGTTCCTTCCGGATTTTGTCAGGATGATTGAAGCAGTCGGTGTAACACATGACACAGTGGAGGTTGCAACGGCAGGTGACTTCCCATTGACAGGCAAGGGGAAAGCGATCCGGCAGATGGTCCAGCTTATACCGGTGAATCATTGTGGAGGGAAACCTCCTGTATCGCTTGAATGGAGAGCAAGTCCGCCAGCAAGGTCTCAAAGTCTTGACGCAACTGGTCCGCCGCGACGTCGTATTCTTGGGTGAGGTCGAATTCAATTTCTTGGACAGATCGAGCGCCGTCGATGCGATCCCAGAGCGCCGCGCCGGTTTCGTTCAGCACATAAATGCTATTGGCATCGCTCAGGCTGCGCCGGATTGGAACGAGGATGCATTCTCCTGCAACCTGACGCTGGATGAAGTCGGGGGCTTTTGAATAGATGGTAGATAGGGACATTGCGGGGAGAATAGCAAATCTCCAAGCCCCCTGCCAGGGGTTTCTCTCCGTTCTTCGTGCGAAGAGTGCACAGGGTCTATTCAGCTGGAGAGGGCCAACTGACAACCGCGAAGCCGTTGGGCCAATTGAGCGCCAATATCGTCGCCTTTGCCTCAGTCAATTCCGACCGTATTTCTTTTTCCGTCGCAAAGAGGTGGAGGAAGTGGCCTTGAGCACAGGTGTCGCCTGGCTGATAGCTCTTATTGGCCCCAGGCAGTTTCATCAGTCGGCGAGCCAGGAAGAGCGTCAGTCGCTGGGTCGCTGTCTCCGGTTCCCGAACGACCATGAAGTTCAAGATGGCCCGTCCTTCGGGCTTCAGGAATGTGCGAATCGTGCGTAGCCAGGCCTGACGATGCACTCGACCTGGGATTGCGCTGTACATGACGCTTGGCAGCAGGATGTAATCTACGCAGGCCGGCATTGCCGGAATGGCAAGGAAACTACCCTGGACAAACCATACCCGCGTCTCTCGCCTCTTCGCCTGTTGTTGAGCCCAGCGCAACGCGTCCAGGTGAATCTCCAGGCCCAAGACACGGTAGCCTTTCTGGGCGATCGCAATAGACTCACGTCCCACACCGGTCCCCAATACCAAGACGGTTCCGGATCTGTCCATGTGGCGAGCCAGCACTTCGTCTTCCCATGGTTCCAGTGTCCAGATCGGTGAATGATCGGGATATTGAGATGCCGCATTCCGGTAGGTATGCGCATAGTGCGCCTGAATCAGTTCGGTTAGCTCCGCCGGAGGCGCCAACACCGGAAGCAAGCCGGTTAGAAGCTGCTGCAGGCGGAATAGAAATGTGATGACACGGTTGCTAATGCTGTCAAAGACTCTGATACAGAAGATCAGGATACGCACGCGTTAGTCTCTTGAGTTGAGAAGATACGGGGCAAGAATAGTTGCGGCTTCTGCGGCGCCTGTCAATGAGGGAGCCGCAACTGATGGTATGGGGAGTTCGCAGGCTCTCTTAAGCGCCATATCCCAGCGGCCTTGGGTGAAGTCATCGAGAGACAGTTCGACGCTGCGTCCATAGTGGTTCAGATAGTCGACGAGCGACGGCTCATCCGCAAAATTGTACCGGCGAACATACACCACTGGCTGTTGAAGCGTCACGGCTTCAACGATGGTACCGTACCCTGGTTTGGTCATGATGACATCGACAGAGGCCAGTAGGGCTTTAAAGGAAAATGGAAGCGTCTCAATGGAATGAATGCGGGAATAGCCCGGTGGAACTGGGCCGTCGACCAGGAAACGATAGTGATGGAGCTGTTCCATCTGTTCAAGCGGGAGCGACGTCAGGGGAATTCCGCCGAATCCTACCAAGACGGTTCGTTCCTTGGCCGTGAGGGTCAGAGCTGAAGCAAGTCGGTCTCGTTCAGGGGAGTTGGGGTTGGCTATCGGGGCGATATCGATCATATTGGGGAAGACGTCCATTTTAGGGGCAGGGGTGATGCGGAGAGCTCTGTCGGCTTTCGCATAAGATTCACGGATGCGCTGAATCAACTGCTGTTGTGCGAAATCTGAAGCGCAGCAGTATTCCTTCAACACGAGATCCCAGGTAAAGTTTGCCAAGGCAATGGTTGGTATCCGTGCGCGAAAACCCGCCTCAATGGCCAGGTATGATGTGTCGGCAATGACCACTGAGGGCGACGCTGCTTGCATAGCAGTGACTTCGTGGGATAGGCGCGCTGCCCAGGTGTCGTGAAAGCGCTGGTGTGCTGCCCAGGTTGCATCGACGTCGATTTTGAGGGGGCCGTCTTGGATACAGCCGATATCTTGTTGTGCAGGACTCAGTTTCCACTCGATCGTCAGACGGTCTTGGAAAAATGAGGCAGGGACAGTCGTGCGAAGGATAGCGGTTAGATCGGGTATGAGTGCGCCCAATGCATTGAGGACAGGCCCCACTTGCGCCGCGTGGCCGTAACCGTGTCCGGAAATGGCACACCAAATTATCGGCATAGCAAGGTGCTGAACAAGCTCCTCAACGTCGTGCTCGGCTCATCGAAATCCTCAACGTACCCACTCGGGAAACGATCTATCTTGGCAGATTGGGATCGGGTGGGTGAGAACGATAGGATTTTTGAGCGCCCTGCAGCGAGATGCGTGAGGCCGTAAGCGCATGGCTTAGCTGCTGGAGTATCCCGGCTCTATTGGGGCGATGTTGTATTGTAATTCGAGGTCGAACTCATCGATCAATTCATTGGCTGTGGAAATGCCGAGATCGGACTTCACCTCACTGATGACTAAATCGATCGCCGCTCCGGCATGAATCCCGTATTGCGTCATCGCGGATTCAATTCGCTGTCTGGCTTCTTCAATCTTCATGAGGAACTCCTTGCTTCATCGCAATCCGATTCGTTATCCCAATGTGTGTAACAACGCTTCCATCTCAGGGACCAAGTCTCCTCCTCCGTTGGATCGACCGGAGCGTGAGGCGTCGATGCCGGCTTGCAAGACGGGTTTCGCTTCGTTCTTACGCCCCAAAGAAATCAAGGTGCGTCCGAGGTGGAGATGCGACGCCACGTGAGTAGGGTCCAATTGGGTCGCGACGGTCAGGTGCTCGACCGCTTCTTCGAGACTGCCGCCTTCCTGGATGAGTTTATTCCCGAGCCCATAACGTCCGAGAAAGCCCTTGGGGTTTTTGGCGACCATTTGCCTGAAGGCATCAAGATCCACGTCGGTTCCCTCGTGAGTGTTCGGGGCATGATACCACTCTCCGGAAGGAGAGAACTAGACCTCTAGCAGGATGCTGAAAAAGTCGCTCCTCTCACCCGCCCAACCCCTGCGCGCCGAGAGACGCTTTTCCCCGGTCGGCGTTCTCACATCGCTCGGAGGTTCAACGTACCGAAGCGTACGTCTCACCTCTTTAATTTCTGCGACCTTGCTTGGGACAAGGCGCGTCTTGGCGCGCCAGGGTTGGGCGGGTCAGAAGTCTGGCCTTTTTGAGCATCCTGCTTGCTGAAGTGTGATAAATGAATGTGTGTGAGGTTACCGGAGCGAAGTGTCTGAGAGTGGTCGAGAGACGGGAACGGCGCGGTTCGATGAGCGTCGGACTCCGACGGAGACGGTGCGAATCGAGTTGCCCAGGGGTTGTTCGCTACTTGCAAGATAGAAGGTCGAATCTTGAATGACTTGGTTGAGAAGGGAAGACAGGCAGGCTTCCGTGACCTGCCCTTTCAGCTGCTCAATGACTTCCGGGCTCGCGCCGAATAGGTTGTAACTGGCCGATCCGTTGGATGTGGCGCTGTAGTGCTTGATCTGCCCATCCCATCGCTCCATCTCCAGCGACATCTGGGACCCATAGTCGTAGTTGAGGGAAATGAATGGTGCTAGTGTAAACATCGATGCGCCCACAAGGAAGCCTCGCCATGCTGCTTGGCCGGCATGAGGCTCTACAAGATTGTCGATCGCCAGTCGTACCGTGACGCGAGCCTGATTCTTTGCCGGTTGTGTGTATCCTGACTGATAATGTTGAGAAAACAAGCGAGTGGCTTCGATGGCTCCGAGTACCTGCCGTTCGAGGAGTGCGGGCGGAGCGATCGACGAGCCGTTGTGGGTCACCCGTATCGTCTCAAGGAGGAGAGGCACACGTGCATCGGTGGCCACTGTGGCGTTGGCAGGCGGGGCGGTGTCTGTGGGAGCCGTGAGTTCGATCCAATGGGAACAGCCGGTTCCGAGGCCGAGAGTCATGGCGAGCATACTGCCGATCAATGATCGTGAAAAAATGTGAGTCATCATCTTGTCTTCTCCTGATTTGGCAAGCTGCATAAAAACTCAGTTTCTGTTTCCAATCACTCCGCCCTGACGGATCTTGCGGGATGTTCAAAGTGTCCACGGTTTTCACCCACCCAACCCTGGCGCGCCAAGACGCGCTGTTCCACAAGCGCGGCCGCAGCGAGTGAGGAGGGGAGACGTACGCTTCGGTACGTTGAGCCTATAAACGATGCGAGAACAAAGCTGGTGGACTTTTTCAGCATCCTGTTAGAAAAAAAATGAGAAGCCGCCAAAAGGGAGGCTGGCATTGAGCCCAAGGTTTGGATAACGAGTGCCGGCGTTAGAAATATGGTGAAAGCGATACCCGATGTTGAGTGCCGCGCGGTCGGTCACAAAGTAGGAGACTCCGAATCCAGCCGTTAAGACGAAATTGAATCGGCTCGACTCTTCTGGGATCTTTCCTGCGAGATCGGTCCAAAAGGGACCTCCGGCGAATTCGGCATACGGCCGGATCCGGTCCCATCCGCCGAACGTATATTTGACTTTCGGGGTGAAGCCGAGGCCGTGTGTGAGAAACGGTTCCTGAAATTGGATATAGACCATCTCGGCGCCGATTGAGACCTGTCCGCGATACCAGCTGTCGCCCACCGGATCAGTGACGGTCATCATCCAGGAAGGCATGAAAGCCGGGCCTTGCTGTTTGGTGGTGTGGTCCTGTGTGAGTCGATGGGGGAGCATATAGCCGGCAGTGAGTCCGACTTCTTGCGTGCCGACCGTGATGATCGGTGCGCGATCTGCGGCATAGGCGCTGGTCGTCATCATGAGCGACCCAAGAGCCAATATCGTGAGGACTCGAGCAAGAAATAGCATGCAATATCCATGTCGATAGCCTGTGGCTCTATTATTTAATATGAAAAAGTGAAGCAACAGGGTGACACTTCAAAGATAGCAGAGGATTGGGTTCTGTCCAGAAATATGCAGGTGCAGAAAATGAGAGAATACTGGACAGCTGGCGAATAATGTTTGGATAGGCAGGAGGGTGAAAGAGAGCGCCGTCGATTACGTGAGCTCGGTGAGAGAGGCCGAGTCGGTGTGCAACTCCGGTAGCTGGTATCGCAGGTCGAGAGCCACCACTCGTTCAAGACAGCGTCGTGCCGAAACACGATCCTGACGGATACCATACAGCGTGGCAAGGAGTCTGAGCACCGCGGCTTCAGCTGGTTCATTGCCCAGCTTGATGTAATGTTCTGAGGCATTGTTAAGACAACGCTCGGCTTGAGTCAGATCACCTTGGTCAAGAAAACATTTGCCGAGCTGGCTATAGGTCACCGCCAGTCCTTCTTCATTTCCGACAACTCGATGATGGTCGAGGGCCTGCTTGAATGACGTGACGGCCTGCTCCCACTGCCCTTCGCGAGCCTCTTGCAGCGCAAGGTTGTTGTAGAGAATGCCCAGTGCGCGGTCGTCATTCAGTGTGCGAAGGAGATCCAATGCTTCAAGATAGTAGGGGCGGGCTTTTTCCGGGAGACCGGCGCCGATGTGAAGATTGCCGAGATTCACCAGCGTGTGGGCAATGGCCTGTTGATCCTGCTCTGTGCGTTGGATCGTGAGGACTTCCCTGTAGCAGGCTTCAGCCCGATCCAAGTCGTCCAAGAGTGCACTGACGTTACCGAGATTGCCGAGCGAATCGGAGAGGGCACGGAGATCCTGGACTAGACGATCGTCTGCGACTGCGTGCTCGTACGCTGCCTGGGCTTGCGCCAATTGACCCCGATGGAGAAAAATTCGCGCGCGATGTTTGTCGTCGTCTGACATGGCTTCGTAAAATGTCGATATAGTATTTCAGGAGGTTGTAACTTCAGTCAATCAAAAGGGCAGGTCTACGCCTGAATGACAGATACTCAATTGCGATAGAAGGGGCCAGCTCATGAGGGCCAGGTTTGTAAGGCGGGCGACATGTAGTTGGCCTCCTCAGTCACCCTTCGAGATCCTTGAGTATCAGCCCCGATCGATCAGCTTTCTATAAGGCATTGGTAACGGTAATGCCCACGCTGCCTGCTCCTGTGGGTTCCGTTCCCAAATGAGTCAGTTCCCCGGTGGCAGCATTGATACTGAAGGTTGAGACATGGGGGGAATTGAAATAGGTTACATAGACAAATTTTCCAGTGGCGTCGACGGTCAGAAATCGCGCGCGCGTCCCTGGCGCCGCCGCAACTGGATTGACAGGGATGGGGGTCAGTGTGCCGGTGGTGGCGTCGATGATGAAGATCGAGATGTCGTTGGAATCGAAATTGACCACGTAGACGAATCGCCCTGAAGACTCAACGGCCACGGCGCGAGGGGCGCCTCCTCCTGTTGGAAGGGTTCCGGCCAGCGTGAGAGCACCGGTTATATTGTCAATGGTAAAGGCAGTCACGCTGCTGGAGATTCCACTCGCCACATAAGCGAATTTGCCGGATGGATCAACGGTAATATTGACAGGAATGGCTGGGGCTGGGACCGGAACACCAACCGGGGTTAGGGCGCCTGTGTTGGCGTCGATGCTGAATGCGTGAACATCATTGGTGAGGTTGGCAGGATGGCCGCTTGTCACATAGACGAACCGGCCGGTTGGTTCTACAGCTACGGAGAAAGGCTCCACTCCCGCTGCAACGTCAGGACCGATGGACGTCAGGGCTCCGGTATTGGAATGGATACGGAAGGCGGAGACTCCACCGTTCTGATTTGCGACGTATAGAAATCGCCCAGTAGGATCTACCTTCAGGGAAATGGGATTGAGCCCTGCTCCCACTGGAGCGCCAATCGGCGCAAGGGCACCGGTCATGGTATTGATGCGGTATGCGGAGATGTCATGTGAACCACTGTTTGCGACATAGGCGAAGCGGTTCGATGGATCGACAGCAACGAGAGTAGGGGCGGTCCCCGGCAGCACGGATACGGATCCATTGGCTTCCAATTTGCCGGTGGCGTTATCTATCTTGTAGATGGACAGGGCGTTGTCAGTTTGGTTTGCCACATAGGCATAGTGTTGAATTGGAGAGGCAACGGGAGAAGCCACTCCTCCTTGACCACTATCGCCGGCGCAACCGATAAATCCGCTCATGGCGAGAAGTGCTAGTCCCCAAGTGGCCACTGACATGGTGAAATGCGACGGTGCCTGTTTCTTTGTGCCCATGACTTGGTACTCCTATTCTCCTAAAAGCTTCTGTTGATCTGGCACTGGACACATGATGCCACAGCTCAACTGGTTGACAATCCCTACGTTGGATGACGGGCTCCCACTTTCGATGAGGCTAGGCTGTATCGCGGAGGTGTTTCAGGCAGGTTAGAGACTTGAAATCGCTGTCCAATTCAGGAAGTGTATAACTGGCGCTAACGTGTATGATCCGTTCCAGACATCAGCTGGCTGAGAGCAGGTTTCTTCGCCGATGATAGAGCTGCCGAGAAGAAGGACGGCACACCAGCTTCGCAACCTAGGTTAATGTAATATCTTAGGCATGGTTGAGACAACGCTCGGCTTTAGTCTGATCACCTTGGTCAAGAAAACATTTACCGAGCTGGCTATGGGGCACCGCCGGTCTCTTCATTTCCGACAACTCGATGATGGTCGAGGGCCTGCTTGAATGAAGTGACGGCCTGCTCCCATTGCCCCTTCCCTGGCCTCTTGCATCGCGAGGTTGTAGAGAATCCCCAGTGCGCGGTCGTCATTCAGGAGGCGCAGGAGATCCAGTGCTTCAAGGTAGTAGGGGCGGGCTTTTTCCGGAGCCCGCAGCTGCAAGCGAGCGCGCGTAGTTTCTGACAATCCCTCACCCAGCACTTGAGAGACTAATCTCCCCCCTTCGGTGTGTCTTTTCGAAACTCGACTTGAATCTCATCCTCCTCATCGAGACCCAATCCATCACGAAATGACCCATAGAGTTCGGTAATCTGCTCGACATCCGTGGGATGCTTTCCATCGGCAGAAGCCAGAAATACTTCGCACAGCCGGAGGCCGGTTTGAAAATGATGCGCAATGGTCTCTTCCGTCACTTGTTGCCAGGTGATGAAGATGCAGAAGGCTTGGAAAGAGTAGGCCTGCGGGTAACGAACGCCGAGAGCGAGTAAGGCTTCATAGGCCTCGCGAGCCGTCGATCCGGCATTGGAGGAAAAGGTGCCTTCCAGCTCAACTGCCGTATCCCAGTCGGAACCAAGTTCCGCCTCGGCCCGATGGAACGTGTCTTGTGCGGCAAGTGCGGCGTCGAATTGCATGGGTGCCTCTTTGGCTATGTGGACTGCAGCATACGTGTGGAGAGAAAAGAAGGTCAATGAGGCGAATGGGGCGTTTGTATGGGGAGGGTGGAGACACTGACCTAGGGTTTGACCGTACCATCGATGGAAGGGTTAGGGCCGCATCACGGCAGTGCGTCTGCGTTGCATTGTGTACCGCGCCTTCAATCTAGATTGTCCTGTTTCTTGTGTATGAACCTGACTCGGAAGTGCGCTGAGAAGAAGTGCTTGAAGTCTTCGGCCAAGCGATCGATCACGAGCGCTTCCTTATGGAAGTGCGCCGGCTTGAAGCTCTTTCGATTTCTGCTCACTTTTAAACTTTTCACATCAAAGTCGAACGGGGAAATCTCGTCCGGCGGCAATCCGGGAAACCAAATGCTGTGAGCGGCAGTGTCCGAACGGAATACCCCAATTCAAGACGCGTTGTTAGAACGTCAAACTCTTTTCTCAGCGGGTCGTTCTTGTCTGGGTACTTCGCGCATACGAGACCGCGCAGGACGGTCACCCGCTCTCGATGCCCCATTTGCCAATAGACAACCAACGCCTCTTTGAAACTCATACGTGTGAGCGATCGCAAAACTCTGACAACATGAGCTTCTAGTTTCGCCCAGACCACGACGACCACGCCGATGCCCTGATAGTGCCCTGGCGACAGATTCATTGGCATTCAGTTCCTTGAATTGCGTGCTCTGATCGCAGAGTTCACTGTGCTCTAACTAAAAGGTTACTGCGGCCTGCTTTGCAGTATAGTAAAGTGCCTCAGCAATCTGTTGGTGGTCAAGTTTATAGAAACGTTTAGTGCTTATCCACTCCTCTGTCAGATGTCACCCTCCGGCATAGGCTGTGCATCCAGTAGTCTATCCAGCTATGCCTGCGTTTACTTTGCTTCCTACGGCTCTGTAGACTGTAATCAACTATTACGATGGCAACAGAAATCCCCTTGTACCACGAACCAATTGAGCCTGTTTCGTCCGATCCTGTCGATCGGGTTATCCGCTATCACGTTCAGACCAAACATCATTTCAACCGCTATGCTCGCGCGCTTGGGTATCTGGATTGGGTGAATCAGCCGGATCCGTTTCGGCGGTTTGAAGGTGCGACACTTGTTTCCCTGCCGTTGCTGAAGCCGGATGAAGAACCGGCATCGCCCTCCTATGACATGATCTACCAGCCTGGAGCGGTTGCCTGTCAGCCGATCACTGTGCGATCGATTTCCAGATTCTTCGAGTTCGCCCTTGCACTATCAGCGTGGAAGAAAGCAGGGGAATCTGAGTGGGCGCTGCGGAGCAACCCGTCATCCGGAAATTTGCACCCGACCGAGGGCTATGTGGTCATGCCGCTGATCGAAGGACTTGATCTCAAACCGGGACTCTATCACTACGCGCCCAAAGAGCATGGATTGGAGCTGCGTGCAGAATTTCCTGCTGAACACATCGCTCGGCTGCTGGCTCCGTTTCCTTCCGGCGCATTTCTCTTCGGCCTGACCTCAGTGCATTGGCGGGAGGCCTGGAAATATGGCGAGCGGGCGTTCCGGTATTGCAACCATGATGTCGGTCATGCGATCGGTTCAGGGCGGATTGCCGCTGCAACATTGGGTTGGAAGATGGCGTTGTTGGATGGCACGTTACAGGAGACTGTGGCGTTGCTATTGGGGACCAATAGAGTGGAGGACTTTTCAGAGGTTGAACCGGAACATCCGGATTGTCTGGCGGTGATGTGGCCTCTTGAGAAGGTGAAACGTGAAACATTAGATGTGAAACGCGCTACGGAGCCAGTCATTCCATTATTTCTAGATGCGGAGATCGTCCAAACGCTTGCGGCGGCAACATGGCATGGAAAGGCCAATCGATTGAGTGGCGAGCATGGAGTGGAGTGGGAGATAATTGATGAGGCAGCGGCTTCCAGTTGGAAAGCCTCTTGCGAGGACAATTCTGTCGCTGCTCCCACTTCTGTTACATCTCGTGTTTCACCGTTCACATCTCACGATGCCCCATCCGCAGGCCAGATTATCCGTCAACGGCGAAGTGCCGTGTCGTTCGATGGAAAAACATCCATTTCGGCGGCGACATTCTTTCACATGATGGAGCGGGTGATGCCTTGTGCGGATCGGCCGCAATTGGATCGACCGATGCCGTGGGATGTCTGGCCCTACGAGCCTGCGATCCATCTTTTAATATTCGTGCATCGTGTGGATGGATTGACGCCCGGGCTGTATTTTCTCGTCCGCGATCCGAAGAAGGTGTTCTTCATTCAGCAATCCATAAATCCAGAACTGACCTGGACTCTGGCCCCGGGTTGTCCTGAGAATCTCCCTCTCTATTGGTTACTTGAAGGGGACGCAAAGAAACTGGCCATTCAAGTCAGTTGCCATCAGGATATTGCCGGAGACAGCGCATTCTCATTCGGTATGCTGGCCGAGTTCGAGGGGCGCTTGCGGGAAGGGGGAGCCTGGCGGTATCCACGTTTATTTTGGGAGTCGGGGTTGCTGGGGCAGGTACTGTATCTGGAAGCGGAAGCTGCGGGAGTGCGAGCCACGGGGATCGGATGTTTCTACGACGACCCGGTTCATGAGATTGTAGGGGTGAAGGAGCTGAGTTTTCAATCGCTCTATCACTTTACGATTGGTGGGCCGATAGAGGATGGGAGACTGATGACTTTGCCGCCGTACCATCATCTTTGATTGAGCATATATTATTTTATTTCATATGTTTATATTTAGTAGCTCATGTTTAAAATAAAGAAAAAATCTGAAAAGCAGAAGCCCGCGGTCCTTTATAACGTCATCGAGGATTACTCTGAGTTCGATGCGCCGGGAAATGTGACGGCCTGTGCGATGACGTGTCCGGAAGATCTGGCGGCGCACGCAAAAGTCCTTTCTGAAAGTTACGAGGTTCCACTGGATACGATGGAAAAGCTGCTCACCGAAGGAGGGGTGTACATCTACCCGCAGGTCGGCGGGGTCCTGACGCGAGGATTGTTCGCATGCCGGATTGATCCGACCGGGGAGGCTCCCAAGCAAACCTGGACCTTGGACCTTGTGCAGTTTGCCGAGGCGGCGCAGTTGGCCCAGGCAAGAGGGATTCCGCTCGATGAGGTGGCGGCTATGGTATTTCACAAGACATTGCCGGAGGAGTTGAAGTCAAAACTCGAACGGAAAAATCTTGGACTCGACTATCGGACAGTGGATCGCGCGGTCGCAAAGGGCGGCGATATTAAGTACATCGACTTCCGTAAGGACTGGTCTCCGCATTTCAAACGACTCTGTATCATGCCGGATGGGCGGTTGGTAGAAACAGGAGGATTGGCCGAGTTTTCACAGCTCCATGGCATTACGCCGGCGCAGGCCAAAGTATTGATCGAGCAGGGTGGTACGTTGGAGGTGAATGGCGAGATCTTGGCCTGTCAGATTGTGAACGGTCAGCCGGCGGTGGCGAGGTTCAGCGTGAAGAACTATGCAAAGGCCAAGGAATTAGTCTCCGCGAAGGGGCTCCATATCATGGATGCTTTGAGTGAGGTGGCGTATGCCGATCAAGTCATGATGCGTGCATTGGCCAGGAAAGAACTCAGTGTAGGACGCTGAGTTGGCGGGAGTTGTGATGACGTGATGACAGCAGAGGCATGTCAGCTCATGCGGGCTAAGGAGCGGGGCGACGATCTTCTGGAGTGGGCATCCTATTCAGGTATTGTGGGGCCGGCGAGGCGCTCTTTCCTGAAAAGAGGGGAAGGCGGAGCCCAATAAGTGTTCCGGTCACATTCGTGATAACGTCAAAGATTGAGGGAAAGCGGTTGTGGCAATAGACTTGATACAACTCGATGCAGAGTGACAGCGTGCCACCAATCCCGGCAGCGATGAGCAATTGTCGTATAGGGCTGGGGGAGGTGAGCAGCCGTCGAAGAAAATAACCAAGGGGCAAAAAAAGCAGGACGTTCCCGACAATGTCGGAAGAGATGTCGAGGAGATATTTGGAGGAACGAAGATCTTCGACGGTTGGAATCGGGATCCACTTGATGTATTCCCAATGTGCATGTCCTACAAAGTTTCGCAGGGGCAATACCTCTACCAGAAGAGTGAACACGATCCAGAGGATCAGGTAGCTCATGTCTCGTGTCCTTGTGCGAGGATTCATTTCGAACATCGCGTCGTGTTCCTGCCAGAATCATGACAATACGACGAGGCAATTGCCCGATCTTCGCATCTTCTGACGGCAAGGTCGAGGGAAGCGCTTCTATGACGACTGCGATGATGAAGCCGAAGAACGTCGGCTGGGATGTTCTCGTTACTTGGCGAGTTCCTCGTTGATGGCTTGGATGAGCGTATCGAGATCAAAGGGTTTTTCGAAGACGCGTTGGGCACCAAAGAGTTTCGCAACGTCAAGAAAGTTTCTGTCCCCTTGCGCGCCGGTCATCGCAATAACCTTGGCGTCGACATATTCCCGCGTCAGTTCTAGCGTGGCTTCGAGGCCGTCGGTTCCCGGCATCAAAATGTCCATGAGGACCAGATCCACCTTGTTTTGTTTGTAGAGCGTCAAGCCTTCCTTACCATCACGGGCTTCGAGTACATGGTGGTTCGCCCTCTCAAGGACTTCCTTGAGGAGGGTCCGAATCGATTCTTCGTCATCGATAACAAGAATTGTCGCCATAGCATCCTACCTATTTCCCCGATCTTACCTATGTTGAGTTCTCCTGTCTAGCATGCTGCTCGAAAAACATTGTGAAGGGCTTGGACTTCAATCGTCCGGGCCTGTAAGACAAAAGGAACGCACTCCTATGGAATACTCCAAAAGTCTGTTCGGCAAGGCCTCGGCGTGTGAAGGGAGTGTGGTCCTGGCATACCCTCTGGGGTATGTGGGAAGGCTAAATAATTTGAGACCACCGCATGGGATATGGCACGTCTTGGATACTGGAAGTGGCAAGTGAGAAGAGAAACTGTCTCAGTATTCTGCCCTAGAATCAACTGAAAGAAGGCGATGGTCATCGCGGGACGGATCGAGCTGTTGCATGATCGAAGAGACAGTCGCAGGGCGTGATGGCTCGATCGGAACGTTCCATATGTGCTTGACGATCAGTTGACAGGTTTGCTGACAAGACAGTAGCCTGTGACCGCTTTCGGATTCCTCTCAGGGCATCCTATGACTGAACCTGAAAAGATCAAGCCGGATACAGACGAGCTGATTCGAAAGCTGCATGATCAGCCGCAAATGCTCTGGGCCGAGCATCTACAAACCCCTGCACACGTGCACTATAAAGCGGTTCGCATGAGCGACCCGCCAGTACAGCGGCCGGTGAGTAGAGATGAGTTCAGGTCTCTCCTTGATGCGTTCAAGGTTCCCGATGACGCGATCGTCATTCATGACGCGTTTGGCTCTGGGGTCAAGAAGGCGGCGAATGGCGATCAACTCATCATGATCTGGCAAGCGCACACGGAATACTACAGTTATCAAGTCTGGCATATTCCCTCTCCTCAGGCCAGGAGAGTCACTTTTGGACCGCTGGCCTTCCCTGACTATCAGTTTCCAATCACGCCGCACGGGGTGGAGGTATGCCGTTTAGACATCATGCTGATGGCTGAACCCCTGCCAAGCAGCGAGGCATTGCGCCCACTGTTTCCGGGACCCGTCATGTATGGCAGCCGGATTTTCGATGAGGAGACCTCATTGGTGACCAGCTTTACACCGGATGACCATGGAGGCGAGCGCTACTGGGTGAGTGTCGGGTCTGGAAGGTCAAGCAAATCTCACCTGAAAGACATCGTCGATGCCATAGTCCGAATCGAGACGTACTATCACTTGTTGCTCATGCAGAAACCGTTGTTTTCCGCTGCCGTCGATCAGGCCTACAAGTTCGAGCAGGTGCACTTAAAGCAGCGTGAAATCATTAGCGAACATATCGGTCATGCCGATGCCACGACACTCCAGCGTTGGCTCAATGGGCTCACGCAAGACTTGTTGAAGACCACTCGGTTGGCAGGCAAGCTGCATTTCGAGCTGTCCGCTTCAGTACCCTACGACAAGATCGTGCACCGGACGTTGGAGGCACTCGACGAACGCACACTTTCCCAGTATCGCCCAATGTCCGACTATGTCCTCAGCGGGA
This sequence comes from uncultured bacterium, assembly GCA_965233175.1. Classification (GTDB taxonomy): domain Bacteria; phylum Nitrospirota; class Nitrospiria; order Nitrospirales; family Nitrospiraceae; genus Palsa-1315. The sequence continues at coordinate 29,527 of CBDDRW010000120.1, read as the reverse complement.
TTACGGGGGTCGCGGAGGGCTATCAACAACTGCTGAAGCGGATAGACACGCTCCGTAGCGGTTTTGAAGGGGTCATTTCCATCCTTCGTGCCCGCGTGGATCTTATGCTCCAATCCCAAAATCTGACGCTCTTAGCCAGTGTCGATAAGACGACGAAAAGCCAGGCCATCCTCCAGTACACGGTCGAAGGCTTGTCCGTCATTGTGATCGCCTATTATCTCGGCGGCCTCATGGCCTATATCTTCAAGGGTCTTCATGAGGTGGGATGGTTGCCCAATGCGGATATTGCCTCTGCCTTGTTCGTTCCTCTATCGCTCGGTCTCGCCTTGGGGATTACGATCCTTGGGCGGAAACTCCTCCACAAGAAATTCTCAGGCGACGTTACGCCTGGATCATCGGAGAAACCTCAAATCTGAGGCGGGAACCGTGGGTGCGCACGCCCGGACTCCTTCAACGATGCTGAGAAGCTTTTTGGTCGGCACTACTCGAGTGAGTCTTAACCCAGCTTCGCCAAACAGCTTGGCGAATTCTTTCTTTGTGCGCTCGCGCCTGCCGATGATGAGCCTTTAAACGTTGAGCAGCTTACCCCAGCGGCACAACCCTCAATAAGCAATCTCCTTCTTCTCTTTCGATGCAGTGGTTTTAGCCTCCCGCTTGGCTTGTTCGACCGCTGCGAATGCCTGAACGCCGGTCGAGACCACCTGTGCCATCCCGCTCATATCGAGCCGACTAGACATGCACATGGCCTCGATGCGATTCTGATCGAATCCCTTATCTTTCATCGTGATCATCTCTTCTATGCTGCACGTGGGTTGAGTCACGCACGCATTGGATGTCAACAGGAGTATGGCTGCAGCAAACGTGTTGATTAAGCGTTTCATGGCATGGCCTCCTTCTTATGAGGTTTGTTCATATCTTGCCTTGACGGTTTCTCCAAACGTCCAATCGGACTTCGATATTTATAGTGAGCAAGCTAGATGCCAGCATGGGGACAAGATCGTCACATCATTGGACGGTATCCTCAGTATCAGCAATTTCAACGTCGTTCGTCTTGCTGATCAACGAAATATGCGGCAAACACACCTCCTGATCCCAGACGCCTGTATTGAAAGAGATTCATGCGGTGGATCAAATCCGATCCAAAGAAGGGCTCGGCAAGTTGGAGGATTAGCTGAGCAGACACAGAGATGAGCGGAGAAAACGTCCATATATTCACATCGGCGCACCCCATGAAGGCATTCAGAGGCTACTCGGCCTGCGAGCAGGAAGACGTTCACGCTGTGGGCTATATTAATTAGAAATAGTTGTTATGGGAGGCGGAAAGCCGGCAATCCACTGGCAGGATGGCACATCTCCACAATTGAGTTGCCGTGTCTGCGCCCACTACGTTGACGGGGATGAGACTCTCTACGAGCCAAGAGATGTTGGATTAAAAGACCTGACCCCATTGCGGGAATGGCGCTTCGGCACCATCATAGAGTTACACCCGCTTGTTTGTGCGTCCGTGTTCAATCTTCAGTTTTCGGTAAGAGTCGATAACCGAACTGGAATGTAAGGGAGTGGCCAAGGCTGCCCTTTACTGCGCGCATCGAACGAGCACATTCCTATCGTGCGCGTTCTGCGAGCAAGAAGGGCCTGGTCCTCTCGCTCTTCCATCTTTCCGGGTTCTCTTTTTCCTCTCAGCAGGGCGGCCTGTTTGGTCTCCCCCTGCGCGCGTCCAACGAGGGCCTTCTGAGGCCGCGCGTTGCGCGAGCACAGGAGACCAACAGGCTGCCCTGCCCATCTCTTGACTGCCCTTTCCACCGGCTCCTATAATCCCTCAGGCTTCTGCCTGTAACCGACTGAATCATTTAGAAAAATGGCAGAATTTACACACTTCAACGAGTCTGGGCGGGCACGGATGGTGGATGTCAGCGCCAAGGATTCGACCGAACGAGTTGCGACCGCTCAGGCCATAGTGTTTCTTCAGCCGGAAACCCTTGAAAAGATTCGACGGGGCAAAATTGCCAAGGGCGATGTCTTGTCCGTTGCCCAGGTTGCCGGCGTGATGGGAGCCAAAAGGACTCCGGATCTCATTCCGATGTGTCATCCGATTCTGCTCACCAGCGTCGATATATCATTTAAAGAAGAGCCTCAGCCGGATCGTGAAGGCCGTTGTTCGATCAACATCGTCGCGATAGCGAAGACAACTGGGCCGACCGGGGTGGAGATGGAAGCGATGACGGCCGCTTCGGTCGCGGCACTGACGATCTACGATATGTGCAAGGCCATCGATCGCGGGATGAGTTTCAGTCATGTCTGTTTGCTCTCAAAATCCGGCGGCAAATCGGGAACGTTTTCGAAGCAAGACTAAGGCAAGGCTGACGATGGTGACAATCAAATTATTCGGCATGACCAAATCGCTGGTCAGTGGGCAGAGTTCTCTCGCGCTGGCACTGGCAAATGGGCGACAGGTGAAAGATCTCATTGAGCTTCTCAATGCCGATTATCCGATGATCGGAGAATTGATCCACAAGAAGAAAGTCCTGGTATCGGTGAATCAGGAGATTGCCCACGAGGATACGACGATTCAGGATGGCGACGAGGTAGCCTTGCTGCCGCCGTTTGCCGGCGGAGGTCCGGCGGATCAGGTGAGCGACGACACCCTGTGGGTTCGTGTGCAGCGGGAAGATTTTTCCGTCGATGCGGAGATCAATAGGGTGCGGGCTCGTTCGAAGCGCATCGGTGGCATTGCAACATTTCTTGGCGTCGCGCGCGATCGTTCCAAAGGACGTGATGTCGACAGCATCACCTTCGAGCACTATGAAGGGATGGCCCAAGCGAAGCTGCGCGAAATCCGCGAGAGGGCGTTGAAAGATTTCGACATCATTGAGATCGCGATTCTGCACCGGTATGGCGAAATCAGCATCGGTGAGAACATTGTGTTGATTGTCGTGGGGGCTGAGCATCGGGCCGAGGCGTTTCGCGCTTGCGAATGGGCGATTGCTGAATTGAAACGAATGACCCCGATCTGGAAACGTGAACACACCCCGGAAGGCGAAGTCTGGGTGGAGGAACACCCGTAAGAGCGTAAAACATAAAAGGTGAGATGTGAAACGTGTGGAAGATTACCGGAAGTCGTCATGAGTGAGTCATCAAAAGATACAGTGCATGCTGCCGTTTCCGATGTGTTTGGCCGCCCACTTCGCAGCCTGCGTTTGTCTGTGACGGATCGATGCAATCTCCGCTGCTTGTATTGTATGCCGGAGCAGGACTATGTGTGGCTGCCGCGCGAAGATGTGCTGACCTTTGAGGAAATGGCAGCGCTGACCGGCTATTTCACTGATCTCGGTGTCGATCGTGTGCGGTTGACAGGTGGAGAGCCGTTGCTTCGACGTGATGTGCCAGAGTTGATTCGATTGTTGCGTCAGAACCGGCGGGTGACGGAGATCGCGCTCACGACGAATGGCATTCTTCTGGCGGATCAGGCTGAAGCGCTGTATGAGGCCGGACTGCATCGTGTGACCGTGAGCCTCGATACCCTGAGACCGGAACGCTTTCTTCAACTCACCCGCCGGGATGAGTATGCTCGTGTGTTAGAAGGGATTGAGTCAGTGGGTAGGGTGGGATTCACCGGTTTAAAACTCGATACGGTGGCGATTCGGGGTTTCAATGACGATGAGCTGGTCGATCTGATCGAGTTCGGCAAGCAGGTACAGGCGGAGGTTCGGTTCATCGAATATATGGATGTCGGAGGGGCGAACGAGTGGTCTTATGACAAAGTGTTTTCTCGAGCCGACATGCTCGCCTTGCTCGGTGAACACTATGGGGCAATTGAGCCGATGCCTGAGCGGGGGGCTGCGCCGGCGCAGCGATTTCTATTGCCGGATGGCACAACCTTTGGGATTATCCCTTCCACAACCACGCCGTTCTGTGCGAGCTGCGATCGCAGCCGGGTGACTGCCGACGGCATGTGGTACCGCTGTCTGTATGCGACGACAGGAACGGATCTGCGCAAGTCCCTTCGTGCCGGTGCCTCGGCCGACGAGATGCGGGCTTTGATCCGCGCCGGCTGGGAAGGCCGCCGTGACCGTGGCGCAGAGGAGCGCAAGGCGCTTGAACGTGACGGGTTGCGTGTCGGAGGGCTCATCGATATTGAGAAACTTCGTGAAGATCCCCATCTCGAGATGCACGCTCGCGGCGGTTGATACTCCATCGTACCGCCGATGCCCCTGTCCCACAGGACTGATCCTGTCGAGGCCGCATGCTGGATACTGAATTCCTCACCATATTGGGGCTTGGGTTGGTACTGGGGCTTCGCCACGCCTTGGATACGGACCATCTAGCTGCCGTATCTACGATATTGGCACAACGGCCCTCGCTCCGCGCTTCCGGTATGGTCGGATTCAGTTGGGGACTTGGCCACACCGTGGTCTTACTCTTGGCCGGGGCGGTGGTGTTGGTGCTTCGTGTATCGATTCCTGAGCCCGTGGCGGTCGCGGCCGAATTCGGGGTCGGCATGATGCTCGTGTTTCTTGGTGGAATGCTCGCAATCCGATTGATTCGGGAACGCTGGCATGTTCATGCGCACGATCATGACGGTGCACAGCACATGCATCTGCATAGTCATGCGCTTGTCGAGGATCATGGGCATGGTCACTGGTGGCGCAATTCCATCCGACCGTTCTGTATCGGCATGGCCCACGGCCTGGCAGGGTCGGCGGCGCTGTTGCTGATTGTGCTGTCGTCTGCGCAATCGGTGTCGGAGGGGCTGACGTATATCGCAGTATTTGGGCTAGGTTCGATCATAGGAATGGTGTTAGTGGGGATGGTCGTAAGCCTGCCGGTATTATGGTCGCTGAATCTCGGGCGCCCGGTCTTTCTTGCGCTCCAGGGGGTGGCGAGTTTCGGCAGCGTGGCCGTCGGACTCATGATGATGTATCACATCGGCTTCGGCATGCAGCCTTTCTGACGCGACGTGTGACCTTCATCGAGGGGGAATCTACGTGCGTCATGAGGGCGGCTATGGTATTCTGCCCTCCTCGTCGTCCATCGAGTATCTCTTGATAGAAAAAACGCGTGCATGATATATGGCCGATAGCCAGACGGTGGATCAAGGACAGGGTTGTCGGTGTTCGTGCACCATGTCAGGAGCGATCAGTTCCACCCTCCCGCATGCGTTGTACGATTCATGGGCGGTGACTCCGTACTTGCAGACTGAGGGGATGCACAATGGCCTGGTTTAAGAAACAGAAAACAACTGAGCCTGAAGCGCCGAAACGATCCAAGGTGTCGGAGGGAATGTGGCTCAAGTGTAACAACTGCCGGGAAATTGTCTTTCGCAAAGAAGTCGAACGCAACAATAAGGTGTGCCCGAAGTGCGACTACCATTTCCCGATCTCTGTCATAGAGCGGATTGCGCTTTTGATTGATCTTGGGACGTTCAAAGAATGGGATGTCGAGATCGGTCCCCTAGACCCGCTGAATTTTCAGGACACGAAATCGTATAAAGATCGTGTGAAGGCGCATCAGGGAAAGACCGGCCGAAAAGATGCCATGGTGATCGGCGAAGGGATGATGAACGGCCGCCGTGTGGTGCTTTGCGTCTTCGATTTCAGCTTTATGGGCGGCAGCATGGGGTCGGTCGTCGGGGAAAAGATCTGCCGGGCAATCGATCGGGCATTGGAAGGCAAGTTGCCGGTCATTTTGGTTACGACCTCTGGTGGGGCCCGGATGCAAGAGGGGATTCTTTCCCTGATGCAGATGGCGAAGACGTCCGCCGCTGTCGCCAAGCTCGGTGAGGCGAAACTCCCGTTTATATGTCTGTTAGCCGATCCCACGTTCGGAGGTGTCACGGCCAGTGTCGCTATGCTGGGTGATGTGATCCTGGCCGAACCGAAGGCACTGATCGGTTTTGCCGGTCCCCGCGTGATCGAGCAGACCATTAAGCAGCAGCTGCCAGACCAGTTTCAGCGAGCGGAGTTTCTGTTGGAACACGGCATGATCGATATGATCGTAGAACGCAGACAGCTGAAAGAAACTCTCAGTACCCTCGTCGCGCATTTTTGACCCGCATGATTCATGAAGGTTCGTTGCGAAAGCGTGCAGCAGAAGGTTCATGAATAATGTGGGTTAGGTTCAAATCCTTCATGAAGAATCCTGGCTAGCCCTCCTCCTGCCTGGTGGCACCATGACCTATTCTTCTGCCGTCGCCTATCTGTTTCGTCTGCAAAAGCACGGTATTAAATTGGGTCTTGAGACGATGGGAGAGTTGACGGCGCGCCTCGGCATGCCGCAACGCCGGTATCGAACGCTCCACATCGCCGGCACGAATGGAAAAGGTTCCACTGCAGCGATGGCCGCTGCAATATTGCAGGCGGCAGGATACCGAGTGGGGCTCTATACCTCACCCCATCTTGTGGAATTTCGAGAGCGAATACGGGTGAATGGCGAGATGATTCCCGAATCGCGGGTGGCGCAGTTGACCGAACAGCTTCAGGCCCTCTACCAACCGGAGCTGTCGCCGACCTTCTTCGAAGCCACGACGGGCATGGCCTTTCAACACTTTGCCGACTCAGAAGTCGATGTGGCGGTGTTGGAGGTTGGAATGGGCGGCAGATTCGATGCGACGAATGTGGTAACGCCTATGGCGTGTGCCATCACAACGATTGCTCTGGATCATCAGGTGTATCTCGGGAATACAATTTCTGCCATTGCGTTCGAAAAAGCTGGGATTATCAAGCCGGGAGTGCCGGTGGTGCTGGGGCGACTCGATGACAACGCGTGGCGGACGATTGAACAGGTGGCCAGAGACCAGCAGGCTCCGGTGTTTCGGATGGGTGAGCACTTTCACACAGAGGGAGAGGAGCCGCAACAATTTTCCTATCGCGGTGTGAGGGTACATTATGGTGAGCTGATCTGCGCTCTGGTTGGTTGCCACCAACTCGATAACGCCGCCTGCGCGCTCGCATTGTTGGAAGCGGCAGCTCCGCAGGGAATTGCGATCACGTCTGAATCGGTGAGGACAGGTTTGCACACGGTCAGCTGGGCGGGTCGATTGGAAGTGGTCGATCGCCATCCGACGATCTTGCTGGACGGTGCGCATAATCCTGCTGCGGCGACAGCCTTGGCCGACTTCCTCATACGCGCTGACCGATTGCGTCCATCTCGTCCTGTGATCTTGGTTCTTGGGATGATGCGTGACAAGGATCATCGAGAGTTTATAGAACCACTAAGAAGTGTGGTGGACGAGGTGGTACTGACGCAGGCGGATCTTCCACGTTCTGCTACCGCACAGGAACTTCAATCTTCACTCGGAGGTCTGTTGTCTCACTCGCATGTCGTGCCGTCTCTCAGCCAGGCAATGGCGCTGGCTAGACAGCTGGCAACGCCGGATGGTCTGGTCTGTGTGACGGGATCGCTTATGCTAGTGGGGGAGTGTAAGGCATGGCTCCATGGTTGTGCGCTTTCCCCGCTTCGGGGCTGATATGGCAGGGATCGAGACGCGGCTGTGGATAGGCCTGGTCGGTTGGTTGATATTAGGGATACTGCTCCCCAGTGCAGGAGGCGCTGCAAGCACGACAGTATCCCCTGAAGGGCCTCCACTCGATATCACGGCAGAACGAATCGAGTATCTCCAAGAACAAGAAGTCTATGAGGCTGACGGTTCGGTGGTGGTGAACCAGGGCACCCTGCGTCTGACGGCCGACCATATGAGTCTGCAAGTATTGCCAGGCATATTGATTGCCACGGGCCATGTCAGACTTACCGATCCCAAAGCCGATCTGGTGACTGAGCGGTTAGAACTGAATGTGAACACTGAAGCGGGGGTCGTGACCCACGGACGGGTGCACCTCAAATCCACGAATACGTCGGTGGAAGGGCGTCTCATCCAACGGTTTTCAGAGGAACATTATCGCGTGAAAGAGGGCCAATTTACGAACTGCGATGCGCAGGAAGGTGAGACCCCGGCCTGGCGATTCAAGTTCAAGGATCTTGACCTACATGCCGGCGATAACGTGGCGTTTACGGGTGCGTGGTTTTGCGTGAACGATGTTCCTGTGATTCCCCTTCCCACCATGACATATCCGCTCACCAAACGACGCACTGGATTCCTCATTCCCACTGTCGGGTACGATAATCGTTTTGGCGCACACCTTCAAGAAAGCTTCTTTTGGGCCATCAACCCTAGTCAGGACCTCACAATCTCCCCCTCCTATTATAATAGTCTCGGCTATGGAGGCGATTTGAAATACCGTTATGTGCTGGATCAGAAATCTCGTGGACAGTGGCTCGTCAGCGCGTTACGGCAGACCGAGGCGCCGGCTGTGGCCGGTTTCAGCCAGACAGGGCAAGATGCAGAGCAGACTCGGGCGTTGGTCATCGGGACTCACACACAGCAATTCACGCCGGATTCGTTGCTTCGTATCAATGCCAATCTGGTGACCGATCCGAATTATCTCCAACAATTGAGTAACTCCGGAACCCTTCGAGCTCTTCCTAGCAGCGAATCGAATCTAGTGGCGACGCATCGATTGCCATATGGGAAGACGTATCTGCTCGGTCAATATCTGCAGCCGTTGCAATCGGGCGGAGTGGATACATTTCAGCGCCTGCCGGAAATCGGCTACAGTCTGCCGAATCTCCCATTGTTCAATTCGCCGATCTTGCTGGGGACGGACATGAATTTCGTGAACTTTTATCGCGACCAGGGCTTTGCCCAAAATCGGATCGATATGCTGCCGGGGCTGTCAACCGACGTCCTGCATGTTGGTCATATCGTGGGCATTACTCCTCAGGTGAAGGTCCGGGAGGTTTACTACACGCGGGGAGTACAGAGTTCTGAAAGCCAACATCGTGAAACCTTTTGGGCCGCGCTTGAAGCAACATCGAAGCTGAGCCGCCGATTTGGAACGAGCGAAGGCAATACCTTGTTGCATACCATTGAGCCCAACGTCTTGTATGAATATGTCCCGCCGACGAATCAGTCGCAATTGACGCAGATTGACCAGGTGGACGATCTACCGAAGAAAAACTTGCTGACCTATTCGATTCGAAGCCGGCTACTGGAGCAAGCGGGCGGCAACAGTTTCAATTGGCTGGATTTCACAATGGCTCAGAGTTATCACGTGGGAGCCGTGCAAACGAGAGCGAGGGATTTCACACCCGGCGTGATCCCGCCATTTGGGTCGCCCACTCAGCCTCTGCAGCCGGCGACGGTGGCCATTGAAGGAAAGAAATTGTCCGATCTCTGGATGCGCGCTGTGATCGGCAATGCGACTCCTAATTTTTCGCAAGCTCAGCTAGTGGATGCCGCGTTTGGCCAAAGTAGCGGAACTGTCTCCGGCCAGCAACCTGCCACGAACCAGTATCTGACCATCGACGCGTTTTTCGATCCCTATCGATCGTCGCTGAGTCAATTCAACACCACTCTCCGGGTTCAGCAGTCCAATATCTGGTATCTCGAACTGGGGCAGCGCTTCACGCACGATGGGAATCGTGTCCGTCGCGGCGACCTGTGGAACCCGATTTCGTTCAACGAGGTCTATGCCCCGACCCCTGAGATTCAATTTGTCACAGCCGGAGGAGCATTTCGCACTCCGTGGGGATGGACTGTCGGCGCGAAGGGTTACTATGATGTTAAGAACGGTAGAAGCCCGGAATATGATATCGTGGCCCTCTATCAGAACCCCTGCAAGTGTTGGTCGCTAGGACTGTATTATTTACAGTTCCCCGATCGACAGCAATATAGCTTCATGTTGAGCCTGACTGGAATCGGTTGGACGCAGAGTTTTGGCACGGCAGTGATTCGACAGATCCTCGGTCCGCTGCTGATCGGAGAGAAAGGTCTCCCCTGGGCTATGCCTGGAGGACCGTATGGGGGGCCTCAACCGGATATGCCCCAACCTGAGATGGGCGTGTATGGACGGTGAACGAATGGTCTGAAGGCACGCTCGCAGGTGAGGAGGCGGTGTATCTAGAGTCTTTCCACCACGCGCTGCTGAGCTCTGCCGCACCAATTAGGCAGATTTGACTCCTCAAAGAAGGCTGGTATACGATGCCGGCAAGTTGTCAGTTTATGGTGTACTCAGCGAAGGAGGAATGCGACGTGGCAGGCGATGCACTAAAGGTTGAAGATGCAACGTGGGACGCAGAAGTCATCAAGTCTTCAGAGCTTGTGATGGTAGATTTTTGGGCGGTGTGGTGCGGTCCTTGCCAAATGGTCGCTCCAGTCATTGAGGAATTGAGCAAAGAGTACGCAGGAAAGATGAAGGTACGTAAGCTCAATACAGATGAAAATCCTGAGGTCGCAGGTCGCTATCAGGTCATGAGCATCCCGACCATCCTGTTTTTCAAGAATGGACAGGTCGTGGAAAAGCTCGTTGGGGCGAGACCAAAGCGACAGTTCAAGGAACTGATTGATGCGTTGCTGGTTCAACCAGCCGGCTCAGCCTAAGGATTATCGTTACCCGCTGCGATGCTCGTCGAGTTGCGCATTGTCAATTTCGCGCTCATTGAGCAACTGAGCCTTCAATTCCAGTCAGGGTTCACGGTCTTGACCGGGGAGACCGGGGCAGGTAAATCTCTCCTCATCGATGCCATTGCCTTGCTGGTCGGCGGGCGAGCTTCGACCGACCAGATCCGTTCAGGAGAAGACGAGGCTCAGCTCGAAGCCGCCTTTTCTCTTCCGGACACCCATCCACTCCTCCAACGTCTACGGTTACATGAAACCATCGGTCAGGACGAGTCTGAGTTGATTCTTAAGCGCGTGCTCTCCCGATCAGGTCGCCATCGAGTGTATGTCAACGGAAGTCTGTGCCCTCTGCGTGTACTTGAAGAGCTTGGGGGTACCCTTGTCGATATCCATGGCCAGCATGAGCAGCAATCGCTACTGGCGACTACCAAACAATTAGAAGCCCTCGATGGATTTGGACGTCTCACCGAGTTGCGCGGGACGTATGAACAAGCCTACCAGGAATGGAAGGAACTGCGCCGGCAGTTGGAGGCTTTGCAGCAGGACATTGTCGACCGTACCAGACTTGAGGATCTGTTGCGGTTCCAGATTCAGGAGATCGAAGAAGCTGGGCTGGTGCCTGATGAAGAAGAGCAGCTTCGTCACGAGCGAGAACGACTGGTCCATGCGCATCGGCTGAGAGAATTAGCTCACGAGGCGCATGTCGAATTGCACGCAGATGAGCAAGCTGTTCTCACGAGGCTGGGACAAGTTGGGCGAACCCTTACAGCGTTGGTCCAGATCGATCCAGCGATGGCTGATTGTGAACAGACTGCGACGGAGTCGGCGATTCTCCTTAAAGAGCTTGCCGGACGATTGCGTGACTATGCACAACGGTTGGAAGACGATCCTGACCGACAGGCTGTCGTGGAAGACCGGCTCGACTTGATCCAACAGTTGAAGAAAAAGTACGGCGGATCAATTGAAGCGGTCATAGCGACCGGCAAACGGGTGCAGGAGGAACTGCATGTATTGGCCAACCATCAAGAGCGAACCGCTGAGTTGACCGCGCTGCTGGATGAAGCGGCCCATCATCTCCGTACACTGGCACAGCAGCTGTCTAAGAAGCGAACGGATGCGGCCAGGCGAATGACGACGTCGGTGGAAGCGGAGCTGGCTGCATTGAAGATGGGGCAAGCGATTTTTCAGATCATCGTCTCGGTCGATGAGTCGGCTGAAGGGTTTGGGCCGACAGGACGTGATCGAGTAGAGTTTCTCCTCTCCAGCAATCCGGGTGAACCGCCAAGACCGCTCAGTCGAGTGGCGTCTGGTGGGGAACTCTCGCGGATTATGTTGGCGCTCAAGACGATATTGGCAGAGATGGACCAGGTTCCGGTTCTGGTGTTCGACGAAATCGATACGGGAGTTGGTGGGGCGGTCGCAGCAGCCATGGGGAAGAGATTGCGCAAACTCGGATCGTTTCATCAAGTATTCTGCATCACTCACCTTCCGCAAGTGGCGTCGCAAGCGGACCGCCATCTGCTTGTGGAAAAAGGACTGGACGGTCAACGAACAACCACGTCGGTCAGAATGCTCAAGGGGATGGGGCGAGAGGAAGAAATTGCTCGTATGTTGAGTGGGTCGACCATCACGAAAAAAGTGCGTGAAACGGCAGCGGAACTTATCGCGGGGGCAGATGGAAAGCGGCCTAAATGAATGAGCGAGTTGCGGAATATCTCTGTGGTTACGGGCGATCGGTAGAGAGTCGTTTGGCAAGGCGCTGGGCCAGTCGAACCATGCCCGCTGAGCGATCGGCGGGGTCGAGCAGCACATTCATGACGTGCAGATGACTGGAGTCTGCCAAGGCGGCGGTAAGCCCTCGTTCGAATTCCCCTTGGGTCTCGACTCGTGTTCCGACTCCCCCTCCGATCATGTCGCAGATCCGTTCATAGTGCCACTCGTGAACGTCGTTGAAGGGACCTTCGAGAATCTCTCGTTCGGTAGAGTAGCCTCGATTGTTCAGCACAAGAACAATGGGCGTTTGACCATATCGCACGGCGGTCGAGAGTTCCGTTCCCGTCATTTGAAAGGCGCCGTCACCGACCAATACGATTGGCCTCAGCGAAGGATCGGCAAACGAAGCCCCCACTGCTGCCGGGACGGCAAATCCCATCGAGGTGTAATAGGCGGGCGAGAGGAATTCGAATCGCCGGTGCACGTGGAGATCGGCTGCTGCAAACAGCGATTCTCCGACGTCGGCAATCACGAGCGTGTGTTTGTTTAACAGACTGTCGAGGTGGCGGAAGAGTCCATTCAAGGTCACGGGAGCATCCGGTGAAACGGTGCCTTGCGCAATGGCGAGTGGGGCAGGTAATGGGCGAGAAGGAAACGAAGGGAGGGAGTTCGTCATCAATGCCTTCACGAAGTCTTGAAACCGGATGGCATCGTAGCGGTGATGTTTGATAGCCACCCGATCGGCTGTTGCGTGAATCGTCCGGCCTTCCGATAGCAAGGGTGAATCGGCATTGATATCTTCAACGTCGGATAAAATTGATCCCAGGATCAGTAAGCAGTCAGATGCGTTGATGAATTGCTGGACCTCATCACGCGCGATGAGGCCCCCATATACTCCGGCATAGAGTGGATGGTCTTCACGGATGATGGACTTGCCGAGCAGAGTCGATGCAATTGGGATATTGAGCTGTTCGACCAGGCGAGTGAGATCGTCTTGCAGGCCGAATCGTCCGATCTCAGCCCCGGCTAAGATTGCAGGCCGACTGGCCGTGATCAACATGGTCCGGACTTCGGCGATGGCTTCATCCAGCGCGGCGGTATCGCTTGGCTCATCGTCCAGACACAAGGGCCGTAGTGGGTGTGGCAACGGTGTATGCACGAGATCGCGAGGGATTTCAATGTAGATCGGGCGGCGATAGCGCAACAGGGCTGCAAAGGACCGATCCATTTCTCGTTCAGCGGTTGATGGGTCGTCCAGCGAGATGGCCGCTACGGTAATCTTCTCGAACACCTCTCGTTGCGTAGAAAAATCACGCACCATGTGGTGCATATAGGGCGTGCGAATACGCTCCGAGAGCCCCGGCGAGCCTGTCAGCAGCACGACTGGCGATCGTTCGGCATAGGCGCAGGCAATCGCGTTGACGGTGTTGAGTCCGCCGACACAGTATGTGACACAGACTGCTCCGATGCCGTTGATCCGTGCATAGGCATCCGCCGCGAACCCCGCACAATCCTCGCGCGTGGTTCCGACATGCTGAATCGGTGAGGCCTCAATCAGCTGGTAGAGGCTGAGGACATAATCGCCGGGGATTCCAAAGATATGACGGACTCCCAACTGGTGGAGCCGATCGATCACGGCGGAACCAATGGTTGGGGTTCGGTTCATCTTTGAATTTCCTGACTTATAGAGTGGAAAAGATTTCCGAACTCACGCATAGGCGCAGCAAACCACAGTGAGGGTCAGCCGTCAAGTAATCAAAGGCATCGGGAAAGGCTTGACGTTCGGGTCGTGCCGTTGGATAAGTACGCCATGACATTTCATGATGACAGTTCCCGCGGGTACATTCGTCTTGCTCGCACAGCTTCGGTCGAGGTGTGGGGACACCCTTGGATCTATGCCGGGTATGTCGGGGAGGTCAGCGGCCATCTGGCGTCCGGCGATGTGGTCGATGTCATAGCGCCGAATGGGCAATTCTACGCCAGAGGCCTCTATAATCCTGCGTCCAAGATTCGGGTGCGAATCCTGACGTTCAACGATGAGCCCATTACAGAAGAGTTTTGGAGGGGACGGCTTGCGCAGGCTGTTAGGCTGCGTCGGCGAATTGTTATCGGCACCAATGCCTATCGCCTCGTCTATGGAGAAGCGGATCGATTGCCGGGCTTAATCGTGGATCGATACGACGATGTCTTGGTTATTCAGACCCTCTCTTCCGGTATGGACCACAGGAAGGACTTGCTGGCCGAACTTCTTTGTCAGGAGTCTGGAGCCTCGCGAGTGTATCTGCGTAACGATGCAAAAAGTCGTGCATTGGAGGGGTTGCCGCTCGAAAAAGGATTCCTCCGAGGGGCTGGCGCGACGATGGTCGAGATCCAGGAAGGGACGTCTCGATTTCTTGTCGATATTGAGCGAGGGCAGAAAACCGGTTGGTTTTGCGATCAGCGCGAGAATCGATTGGTGACGGCGCGGTTCGCGGTTGGCGCAGAGGTGCTGGAGGTGTTTGCTCATACTGGTGCCTTTGGAATTCATGCCGCGCTTGCTGGAGCGAATTCAGTGGAAGGCCTGGATGTCAGTGAAGAAGCCGTGACGCTCGCGCGCAACCATGCGGCGTTAAACAAGGTGGAGGATCGTTGTGTCTATCGAGCCGCGAATGCATTTGAGGAGATGCGGACGCTGGAGCGGGCTGGGCGCCGCTATGATTTAGTGTTGCTCGATCCTCCGGCCTTTGCCCGCAGTAAACAGGCCGTGCCTCGTGCCTTGGCTGGATATAAAGATGTCAACCTACAAGGGATGCGCCTTACTAAATCGGAGGGATTTTTGGCTACGAGTTCCTGCTCCCACCACGTTACAGAGCAGGAATTGTGGACCAGCATCCGTCTAGCTGCGCGAGATGCGAAACGGCAGGTCCGTTTGCTTGAACAGCGTGGACAGTCCAATGATCATCCCATCCTCGCCACCATGCCGGAAACGCGGTACTTAAAGTATTTCCTCCTGCAGGTTCTCTGAACCATGCCTCTGTCTGAGGATCAGCGATGGGCGTTCCATCAGATGATCTAGTCGTTCGGTGGTTCAAAGTGGCCAGACGGACGGTTCTGCCAGGGAACTGTCGCCTGTTTAGCTTGTTTGACGAGGCTCCGCAAATTCACTTCCGCTGCACGGAGCAACTTTGGTTCTCCGCTTTGTATGATAGCAGTCAGTAGGATATACAGCGAGCGATCCATTTGTGATCCGGCAAGAATGCGCTCTGTGACAGGATCTGGACCTACGGGAATGGAGTCGGCATCTTCCTCTGGATCGTCAAACAAAGTACGGAATGAGGTTGGGTGACTGAAGAGCCAAGCCGGAGGGATCTTTAAGGCCGCAGCAAGTGCTTCGAGGAGCGAGGCAGAAGGGTCGATTGCTCCTGCTTCTATTTCCTCCAACACGCGAGGTAGAAGAGGCAACTCGGTTGCCAAGTCGTCGACTGAACGACCTCGCGTGATGCGCCAAGCTTGAATCTGCTCTCCGAGGCCCATGGCGTGATGGTACTCAAAGTAGACCACTCTTCGCAACCTCTCTCGCTCGGTCTATGGAAAGATATGCCTTGAAACACAATAGCTTATGTGAAATTCCACTTACTGGAAGATGGGCGATGAAATCAGGTATAATGCGCACCAGGTTCATTCTCGATTCGGTGAGGAGGCGTATGATGTTAGGGACAGATATTCGTGGAATTATTGCAGAAGAAGAAGAAGTGCAGCGGCGCAAAGATGCCTTGAAATCGCTCTTAAGTATGCGTTCCAAGCAATTGCGTGAGTCGTTGGAGCAACGGATCAAGCGGGCTCGAATATGTGGGGATTGGATCCAACTTTCTCAAGAAGAATGTGCCATGCTTCACAAACGTGAAAAGCTCCATCTCAAGTCTCAGTTCGACAAGCTTCAACATGAGCAGAATCGGACCAGAGGGAAATTAACAGCACTGAGGCGAGCGAAGGCACGGGCTCAGCGGATTCGGGCTGCCGAAGCCGCATCCGGGCGGAAACGCCGCTAAACCTGTTTTGTCTGCTATGACGTGCTAGCGTGGTCCCCTCATCCCCCCTCCTGACTCGCTCGCAACGGGAGCACATTCGTTACCTTCTGCTCGATAGACAAGTTCGTGCACGAGAAGGTGCCTTTGTAATCGAAGGCACCCATCCTGTTCGAGATATCTCGACTCGGTATCCCGAAGAGATTCTCACGATCGTCACATCCCAAGGTTATCTGGAAAAAGAGAAGCAGAGCGACTGGCTGCTTCGATTGACCTCCTCAACACAACACTATTCCTGCCCTGACCTCCAGTTCTCAAGACTCTCCAATCTGGACACACCCCAGGGGATCCTCGCTATTGTGCGGCAACCATCATGGGATGAAAGGAAGGTGCTTGGACAGCCGATTATCTTAGGGATTTTTGGAGAGCAGCTACAAGATCCTGCCAATGTCGGATCTATTATTCGAACAGCAGCGGCGTTAAATGCGAGCGCTCTATGGCTTACTCCTGAGTCCGCCGATGTTTATCACCCCAAGGTGGTACGTGCGACAAGTGGGGTCTTGCTCGAACTCCCGATTTTTACTGCCAAGGATGTATCAGGGTTGATCCGACAAGGCTGTCAGATTTTTGCAGCAGAAACAGCAGGGGAGGGAATTGTTTCGATTGATGAGATTCAACAGGCTCCGAGAAAACTGGTTCTTGCTGTTGGTAATGAAAGTCATGGCTTGTCGGCTCAGACCCTTGGGCAGGCGACTACTCGATTTACGATCCCACTCAGCCGAAGCGTAGAATCTCTTAATGTGGCGGCCACCGTAGCGATCACTACATTTTACTTTTCTCGACTTCCCAAAGGAACATGAGCTGGCGGTGTGATGCCACTAATCGACATGCAATTAATAGCAGGATACTGAAAAAGTCTCCCGGCGGCGTTGTCGCTTCGCTCTTAAGAACCGTGAAAGGGAGGGTCAACTGCAGCTATCAGCGTGATGGTCTTCTCGTCGGGCTAGAGGCGAACGTTCCTTTACGTCCAAAAGATCACAACTCCTTTGACCAGAGTATAAAGAATCCATGCCCACCCTTCGTTGTTGGTGCTCCACCCGGATCGCGAAACATACCGAAGTTGTAGCTGTAGTTAAGTTCGATCTGAGACTTCCAGGGGGCTCCCGTCACGATGCCTCCGCCGAGCGCAGGTAATGAATCGGTAGTATTTCTGATGCCTTCAGATGTGAAGCGAGGACGCTCGACGAGACCATAGGTCGCCGTCACGTAGGGATAGAGAAAAAACAGCGCTTCATATCGATACGTGACACTCGCAATGGCATAGCGCCGCGGGAACAATTCATTGAACTGCACGGCAGGCATGGTGGGCAGCGATATGGCTTCCCATTCGAATCCAGTTGGCCGACCAGGAAGGCGGAATGCGCTGAAGCGATCAAGGTCCTTCCCGATGCCGCCATGAATACTGGTGATCAATCGATGCTTGTCGCTTTCAATGGCAGGAAAGCCTCCAGCAAAGACGGCATAGGCGGACGCAGAAATGTAGGTTTGTTCTTTCTTAAAATCAGGCGTGTCAAACGGCGCGCCACCCCATGCATCCCATTGTGCCCGGTGTCCGTGGATGAAGTCTCCTCCCGCAGAGAATCCACGATGAGGCAGTTCCATAAGATTGCGAACCAAGGCATCCCAACGAATCCTGCCGTGGATCCGGCCTTCGTACGTATCTTTAGGCACGCCGTACTGGGGGGAAGTATCATTCGTGCCCTTGAACCATCGATACCCAGGCTCATAGGTCACAGACACATTGATGGCGCTATCTTGCTCGAAGGGGGACATCGGGAAGCGATATCCGACTCCAAACCCTGCAAAGGCGTAGCTCCATTCGAGCTCGGATTCGCTGACGCGTTGTCCTTCCACATATTCCGAACGCCCACGAGGCAGAATGAAATTATCGAGGGTAAAGAGCAGCGACCAGTTGGGGTACGTGCGGAGCCCAATGGTATAGTCAATATCGTTGACCACACCAGAAAAAGTGCCTCGGAACCGCCTGTTGTCTTCGTCCCAATTCCGCCAGACATACAAGGCACCGAACGGAAGTATTTCTATCTCACTCGGACCATTAGGAATCCAGTGAAGACCAAAGTTTATCGCAGTCACATTACGTCGATCCCGCGAAGGAACATGGATCTTCTCTCCGAACAAGGTCGTGTGAAACTCCTTGCCGGCTTCAGCAGTCTTTTCGGTTTCGGCAAACACACTCAATGGGAAGAGGCTAGTCACAAGGGATAGCAGAATGACGAGAGGCCGGTTCCCCCACATGGTGATGCTATGTGTGATTGTCTGATGAATCGGTGGAATGTGATGAAACCGTCCCAATGTTCTTTGGTGACCGCATGCGCTGGTCCCTACTCAGTTCGGATTCGGTGTTCGTGAAATAATGATTCTCCATCTATGGAACCGATACCAATCAGAGTGGCCGAGATAGAAGATGATGTCTCCGCGTCATGGGCACCCCTTGCATTGTCGGGGGGAGAGGAACAGGGTTTTTCCTGGAGCACAAGGCAGACCTCGAAGAGGAGACGCATGGTCATCCTTAGCTGGGACCGGGAGGATCCTCGCGATCTTCTCCCGTGAGCAAGTCGGCTTCTTGTGTTTCGAGTGTCTGCAGATCAGTCAGAATGCCCTGTAGCACCTGCCGGCGTTGCTGCAATCCCTTCTTTGGGATATCTCGTGTCAATGGTTCCTGAGCGGATTCCGGCAAATTTACCAGCGCTTCGGCTTCCCCCACAGTAGCATATTTGTACGATTCCACATACTGATGATTCGCGCCGTATATGTTGATCAGCATGTCTTGCGTCTCAGCGTCAAACTGATCGAAAGTAGGATTCACTACCGTATGGTGGGCGAGGCCTTCGAGCTTATCGATCTGCGCTTTCAGACCATCGCTCCTGGATTGCGCATGGTACATGGAATTGACCTCAGGCATAACGTCATCTCCTTTCCTTCTCTTTTCTCTTATAGTTTTAATATACCGTTATCTGACAGAGCGGAGCAGCTAGGCATTTCCCTGGAAAGGGAGGTCCCCGTTCCATGATGGCTCATTGAATCTGATAGAGGGACAGGCGTAGGGTATCCTGCACTTGCGTAGCATATCTGGAGGAGGTTCGTGGCATTTCTGATCGTAATCGTGTATCTCGCGCTTGCCGCATGTGTGGAGTCTAGGCCTGCCTCTCCGACGTTGCCCAAACCAACGGTGTACGAATGGATGGGGGCCGGTCCCGCTTCCCTGCTGCGCTTGGCGCAGGACAAAGCGGCCTGCTTTCAAGAGGCCGAACTGACTGATCCACACACTGAACCCGGGATTGTGAGCGAGGATTGGAAAGCGAACGTGAAGCGCTGCATGCAGAAGAAGGGGTGGGGAGAGAAAGCCATCGAGTAGGCAAAGACCCCTGAAGATTCCATGCCGCTAATGGACCGCCATCTAAGACAGCTCCAAAAGAGAGCAAGAAAACTCTTTACAAATAAATCATGTGTTAAAGATGCTTTGGGTAATGCGCGGGGCATCACCGATGCGCGTCTTGGTTGTCGATCCCAGGGTGAAATTTAGCCGTGATTGGTAGGGGGTACTGAATCATGGCGATGAGCAGAGCGCACCCCCGCGCCATCCAGCATACCCCCGCCGCCTGCGCCACCACTGCTCCCGCCCAAGACCGGCATTGAAGCCCACACGCGCGAGTGAACGGGAACAGTGATCATGCCACGAAGCGCTTTCCAGAGTCCTGTAATTTCCTACTCAGGGGAGTGATCGAATCGTTAGCGCGTTATTCTGATCGTCCACCTTCGCCTCAACACGATCACCCTTCTTAAGTTGTCCCATTATCTGGGTCTTGTTACTTATATGCAGCCGAACTTCCTGGCCATCCTTCTCCTTGATGAGATAGTCGCCATAATCGATGCGCACCAGATCACCCTTGATCACCTTTGCCTGTGCGAGGCGGTTCGCTCCCTCCTCACTGGCTTGACCGGCGTATGTTGCCTGTGACAGCCCGAGACACAACAACACCCCACACGACAGGACACTGACGACTTTGATAAGAGAGTACATAAGCGCCTCCTCGGTTAGAGAGTGAGCGGATCTAGGCTATCAGGTGGGACTGAGGAAAGCTATTAGGCCTAAAGCTAGTCTTATCACCGCAGACCCCAGCTTTGATTTTTAACGGCTCGAACATGACTAGGGTATTTCTTCGTATGTCCGGTCCCGTGGGAAGGGAAGGGTACTTTCAGTATCTGCAACACCATTGACGCATCGCCTATCTCAGTAGCTTCAGCAACTCTCGCATTGGCGTTTCCCGCATCAGGAAGACGGTGAGATTATCACGGCTGCCTTGAGCTCAATCCGCACCTCGTCGGCCGGCTGTTCCACCATCCTTATGCACTTACGTAGTTAAGGCAATTGATGTAGGAATACTGGCATTTACTTTTGAAGGATTTGAGTTTACGCTCCGCGGCGGATTAAACCCTTTTCGCTAAGCAATTAAGTTGTGGCATGGCTCCCGTTAAGCTCGACCCATCAGGACTCGGTTGTTTAATGACGGCGCTGACTTCCGTATACCATCGTTGATACGAAAGCATCCTTACCTTTTCTCTCACTGCTTTGCGTCAAGTTTCCATTTCTGGGGAGATTGTATGAGGTCGAACAGGATTTCCTCGCAACGTGATCAGAGCGGTGGGGTTGACTGGCCGACATCCTTTGGAACGAGATAAATCGGCCACAGCAAACCATCCAACGTAGGATTCCGAGAATCGGCCATCGCGACTACGCCATTGAGCATGGAAGAACCGATCAACATCCTGATTGTGGACGATGATTCGAGAAACCTCATCGTGCTCGAAACCATCCTTGATGACCTTGACTACCGGCTCGTCCGAGCCGAATCCGCCGACCAGGCACTACTCGCGCTCGTCGTTGAAGAATTCGCTCTCCTCATCCTCGACATCCGGATGCCAGGCATGACAGGCTTCGAATTGGCGCAGATGATCAGGGAACGCAAGAAAACCGCCCTGGTGCCGATCATCTTCCTCACCGCCTATGACAACGACGACCAGCACGTATTCGAAGGCTACGACCGCGGGGCGGTGGACTACCTCCATAAACCGGTAAGCCCGGCGATCCTTCGCGCTAAAGTCGCCATCTTTGCCGAGTTGTACCGCAAAAACCGCCGAGCCAACCACGAGCTGGCGACGCAACAGACACAACTTAAAGGAGTCATCGCGTCGGCGATGGATGCTATCATCACCGTGAACGAGAGGGAGCGCGTGGTGGTCTTCAACCAAGCTGCGGAATCCATGTTTCTCTGCCAAAGCGCTGATGCAATCGGACAACCACTTGCCCGATTCATCCCTGAACAGTTCACACAGGAGTACCGTGCTCATATGCATGACTTCTCCTCGACACAAGCAACGTCTCGTTCGATAGGACAATCCCGCGGGTTGTTTGCCCTGCGAGCCACTGGGGAGAAATTTCCCATTGAGGCGTCCATTTCTCATGCCCAAGTCGATGGCAAGAGCCTCTTGACGGTCATTCTGCGCGATGTCACGGAACGCAAAAGGCTGGAAGACCAACTCCGGCAGGCTCAAAAGATGGATGCGATCGGTCGTTTGGCGGGTGGAGTGGCGCATGACTTCAATAATTTGCTCACGATCATCAACGGGTACAGCGCGATGCTCATCGACCGGCTACCTCAGGAAGACCCCCGGCATGAGATGGCGCTAGAGACCTTGAAGGCGGGCGAACGGGCCAGTGAGCTCACCAAGCAATTGCTGGCCTTCAGCCGTAAGCAAGTCCTCATGCCCCAACCATTGAATTTCAACGAATCGCTACGCTTGATCAGTTCGATGCTCAATCGACTGCTGGGCGAAGAAGTGACGCTGACGATGGATCTTGCACCGGATCTCTGGTCGATCAATGGCGACAAAGGACAACTCAACCAGGTCACATTGAATCTGGCGATCAATGCCCGCGATGCCATGCCGAATGGAGGGACCTTGACGATCGCCACGCGCAATCTCTCAGTGACGTCGGAGGGGTCAGATCGTTATCGCCTGATGTCGAAGGGAGACTATGTACATGTGAGTGTTCGCGACACCGGCCGCGGAATGAATCCTGAGACACTCTCTCATCTATTCGAACCATTTTTTACGACCAAAGAGGTAGGTCAAGGAACGGGACTGGGTCTGGCGACAGTCTACGGGATCGTCAAGCAAAGCCAGGGCTATATCTTTACCGACAGTACGCCCGATCAAGGAACCACATTCCATCTCTTTTACCCGCGCGTGATTGCGGCCCCTACTGTGACTGAGACAGCGCCGGTTCGCCACAGGAAAGGCTCAGAACATCTACTCGTCATTGAGGACCAGGATTCAGTTCGTACATTGATTGTCCAGGCATTAGAGCAGGACGGGTATCAGGTCATAGAAGCGGCAAATGGCGAAGAGGCCTTGCGAACAGCAGCATCGTTACTAGAGCCGATCCAGGCACTTGTGACTGACGTGATCATGCCGCAGATGTCCGGCCTCGTCGTCGCGAAGCGGGTACGGGATATTTGGCCAGGCATCAGAGTGCTCTTCATGTCGGGTTATGCCGACCTCACAAAGCCAGCCTTTCTCGATGAGCCTGGAACCGCCTTCATTCAAAAGCCATTCTTGCCCTATGAGCTGTCCAGGCACCTGCGCGACCTCTTGGACCGATCGATCTAAAGAGAAAGAGACAAACGGCTTGAAGGGATTCCCTACGCTATTCACTACGCCGAGACCAAAGATGTAGAGACCTCTTGCTCAGTCTCTGAAAAATTGGAGTCGGGGATCCGGACTGAACGGACGACCTGCGGTGTACCAATATGAGCAAGACGCTTCTAAAACGGCTCGGCGTTTCAAATGGTGTCTCCGTTTCTTATTTGAACACCGAGTCTTAGAGACTTTCTGCTAACCCTACGGATTTCAATGTTTCTTATCTATATGGGCAGCTTGGGCAGCTTTTCGCCTGCTAGAGATTCGCGACCAGACCCTTAAACCTGAACACCCATAGGTCGCATGACCTCTAGCCTCATCGGTATTCGTATGCCGCCTGCTGGCGTACACTTTGGTTGCCTCTCCGACTGTTGCAGAACATTATCCTCGTCCGCCAGATCCACAACTGAACCGGTCTTGATCAGAACATTGCTTGATAAAGCGACGTCGTATCAGGCACACAACGTTGCTGTAATAGGTATCGCCAAAAACATTGAAAGTGGCCGCCGATTCATAAGCATGGCATCGCAGGGCGCGGTACGAATCCCTCCATCATCGACACCAGTTGGAGTTGGTCTCTCGCTTCCCAGGAATAGGCGATGGATCTTCAGGGCTGAAGGCCATGAAATGCCGGACAATCTGTTCCAACGCGGAAAATCCGTCGCGATTAACAAAGTGTGTAAAAACATGAGCTTCCGACGAAGTCCCTTGAGCAGTGAGACACTCTGGGGATCGCCACAAGGTTTGCGATCCATCGTGTTCCAGCTATCTCTTTGAAAAGGCAGGGCTCTTTAGTAACTAGTGATCGAATGGTATTTCCTTTGCTCTATTCCTCAAAATACACAAAAGGTCAAAGTAGAAAGGAGGCGCATATGCAAAAGCATCTGCTCGGTATAGGTCTTGTCCTTAGTCTAGCCTACGGGGGGGTGCCAGGTAGTCTTGGAGCCGAATCGCTCAGCGCTCCCGCTGTCCCATCACCCGACGTTGTGGGTCCTCAGATCGTGGAAGGTTCGAAGGTTACGCTTATTTATGTGATCTCTGTGCCGGGATTCATCGGTGGCGATGTCAGTGAATTTATCCAAGGTGAACATGAAATTTTCCCCGCACTGGAACACGTGATAGTTGGCATGAAGCCTCAGGAGGAAAAGAAAGTCGAACTGAGTGCTGCGGAAGGGTTTGGCCCTCATGATGACAGGAAAAAATTGAATGTTCCTACAACTCAGTTACCACTCGGAGCGAAAGAAGGAGATGTCCTCCAAAATACCAATGGTGATCTGGCTACGGTGGAGCATGTGACGGGCACAATGGCAGTATTGGATTATAACCATCCGTTGGCAGGGAAGCCCCTCCTTGTGCGAGTGAAAGTACTGAAGGTGGAGAATCCATGAACAGATATCGAACGTGCAGCCTTTCCATGTATCACCATTCTTATCTCTGTACCAAAGGAGTGCACCAATGACTGCGACTGTTTCAAAGGGCAAAATGATTTCTCTCGAGTACACTCTCAAGTTGGACAACAACCAGATCGTCGAGACGAATGTGGGGAAAGCCCCTTTGACATACACACACGGTGCTCATCAGATTGTTCATGGCGTCGAAACTGCAGTAGAGGGGATGACGGTCGGAGAAGCCAAGCATGTGATTGTGACACCGGCGGACGGTTACGGAGTGAGAGACCTGACCGCGCTTCATGAGTTACCCAAGCAGAAAGTTCCTGAAGACGTCAAGGTCGGCATGAAGCTGCGTGGAAAGGATCCTAGTGGTCGCATCGTCCAACCCATCGTAAAGGAGATCAAAGACTATACGGTGCTTCTGGACTTTAATCACCCTCTCGCCGGCAAGACTCTCTACTTCGATGTCAAAGTCATTGACGTGCATTAAAACGGGGGCCGCTGCATCTATAGAAGCTTTCTAAAAGATTTGGAATCGCAGGCTGCGGCACATGCAGATGGCGAAGTGAGAGGCTACAGTCCGATCTGAGGCAGAGACATACGGGGGGCGGAGTTTCGATGAGTACGTGCAACCTGGCTCTGTGGGCGCACGGGAGGCAGTAGCACACTATTCCTCTTGGATCATTCTATCTAAGAAGGGAGAAATATATGTCGACCATTACCAAATCAATCGACCTCAACGTGCCGGTGCAGACCGCCTATAACCAATGGACACAGTTTGAAGAATTCCCCAAGTTCATGGAAGGCATTACAGAGGTCACACAACTCGATGACGAACGCCTCCATTGGAAAGCCAATATTGCGGGGAAAGAAGCAGAATGGATTGCAGAAATTACGGAGCAAATTCCAGATAAACGTATCGCTTGGATTAGCCGAGGCGCGATGAATGCGGGAGCCGTCACGTTCCAGCCATTGTCGAATGCCAAATCGAAGGTCATGCTTCGGTTGGAGTATAACCCGTACGGGTTCATGGAGCAGATCGGAGATGCCACAGGCCTGGTCACTGACCGTGTGGAGGGCGACCTCAAGCGATTCAAAGACTATATCGAAACGCGAGGCTGTTAAA
Source organism: uncultured bacterium (assembly GCA_965233175.1). Lineage (GTDB taxonomy): Bacteria > Nitrospirota > Nitrospiria > Nitrospirales > Nitrospiraceae > Palsa-1315. The sequence continues at coordinate 4,057 of CBDDRW010000120.1, read as the reverse complement.
CGGTGTCTGGCGAGGCACGGTGAAGGGATGACGGATTGCGAGCTCAACCCACATCGCCGATGCAGTATCGAGGCATCGGTCTGAGAGTCTTAGTAAGAGATCAGGTCCCTTGGATATTAAACAACCGGTCCGAAGGATCGACGATGACGACATCCAGAGGATCCCTGTTGCCGGGCATGATATTTTCGTCCACACCCTCTGGAATCTCAATCGTCATAATCACCAGTGTGACCATGATCGGTTGACCCGCCAGAGGATGATTAAGATCAAGAACAGTCGTGTCAGGAGCGATGCGCACGATTTTCGCACTCCGGCCGGCATCGTCATTTACCATATCCCCTTCTCGGGCATCGGCAGGTAAATCGGCTGTCGGGATCGTTTGAGTCTTGGTGGCATCGTAGGGGCCGAAACCTTCCTCCGCCGAAAGAGAAAACGTTTTGATCTCTCCTGGTTGCATGCCCGCCACCTGCTGCTCGATCGCGTGCGGGACAATATGTTGGCCTTGGACGAACTGCTCGATATCGTTGTAGGTCATGGTGGGGCTATCCGAAGGGGAGATCTGAAACCAGACTGTCACCTTCGTTCCGTCTCCCACCACCTTCTCACTCATGAAAGGGGGGAAGGTTTGGAGATGATTTACATACAACCCTGCCCCCATGAGTAGGACTAGGCCGATCGCACTGATGACGAGATAGCGTCTGGTAAGCATGGCTTGTCCTCCTTCCATGGATCAGCAGAAACGCATCGTTCAATCTTAGATTTTGATACCCGCAAATCGCCTGCCACCGATAGACATCGTCGGCACTCGCATGGATATCGCAAAACTGTCAGGCGGTTAGAGAGATATTCAGATGGGAGACAACTGTGGTCATACCCCTGTCGGAGGAACATGTTGTCCACTGACAGACATTCTGTCTTCGCATCGTCTTAGTGGTGATGTCGGAAAAGATGCATGGGTTACGGTTCTTTTTGAAAACAGAGCGGGAGGGCGAGGAAAGGACTTGAGGGCCGATCTGCAGCTGGTGCCGCCGTGGATTTACCACAACGCACGATTCGGACGGGCACGAGACGTTCCTCAATAGCAGCTTGTCTGCACGGTCTGTCCCACATGTCGGCTGGTGCAGGACACAGGAGGAGAGGGGATGAGTGACGTAAGTGGCATCTGGGGAACCGCCTCGGGTATATACTCAAGGGGGCGCGTGGCCATCGACGTGCCAAAAAGCTCACCGCTGGCACCCAATATCATCAATGCCGGCTCTGCCGCCGGTGGCTGAACCAGGTCTGTTTCTAGCTCCCGCTGGCCATCAGCCGCTCGTTCATGCTCGCTGGCTTCGATCTGTGCCACGGCTCGTTCGGCGCGCACGACCGGTTGATCCTCGTCCATATTGTCTGGGCGACTAAGGGCGGCCAAATCATCTCGCACACTCTGCAAACAGTCCTCAGCATAGACAGCAAGGGGTGCCTCTCTGCAGGCGTGTGTTCTGGGCCCGTACAGCCAGGTTTCCTGCTCGGTCCGTGTCCACAATCGTCGAGTTTCATCTGTCGCCTTGGCGTTCGCCAACTCAATCCGAAAATGATCCTGATGCGAGAAGGGGGTCCCACGAATTTTTGCAATCACTGCCTTATCACGCAGCACACATGCCCGCTGGCTTTCTGGTCCTGGTAAGCCGAAACACGCTTCCATGAGGGGGCCGCGGACCCATGTCCGTGTGGCCAGCATGTCTGCCTGATACTGCTCCGCTGGGGTGGGTGGGATCTCGACGCAACCAGACACCGTCAACGTAAGGAGAACCCAGAAGGGGAGTCTCATGCCGAGCCTCTATTTGGAGCAGGTGCAGAACCCCGAGCTCTGTTGCGAGTCTGATGGTCGGTAGTCTAGTCTTCCGTAGCCATTCATTCAAGAGCAGAAAGTCTCGACCGCACCGTCTCGCTCCAACCAAAATAAATGAGAATCGTTCCATAACAGGAGGATTACGCCTCTAGACACCCTACAATCATCCTCAAGTCCTTCTCGATTCGTCCCGATCGTCGCTTCCCTATCTGTTGCCGGTGATCTATCACACGGGGCTACGTGAAACGTCATCCCTATACCAGCCAATGCAGATTTTTTGCTTGTGTAGCCCGGAAGATCTATGCAGGCAATGAATTTTTCTTTTGCCAGACCCGTTGTCATGACCTCAACGACTTTACTTCCCCTTCGGTAGCGCCCCTTCTGATCCAGGATCAGGACACATGAGAGCACGCTTCACAGCTTCCTCCAGGTATTCCCACGAGCAATCTTTTGCGACGGTCTCGGTAATCCCAATGGCACGAATCTGCTCCTCCTTCTTCGGAGTCCATGCCCCAGAATAGATAATGACTGGCTGGGTGAGATTGAGACTGCGGATGTGGCGCAAGGCCGTCAGCCCGTCCATTTCCGGCATTTTCAGATCAAGCACAATCACGTCGGGGCGTGCTTGGCGGAAGAGTTCGAGGCCCTTTTCGCCATTCTCCGCGAGGAGCACATGATAGCCCTTGTGACTGAGGAGAGCGTCGAGGAGATTTCGGATGCTGCGATCATCTTCGATCACTAGAATCTTGGCCATGACCCTTTCCCATCACCAATTAGGATCAGCTCACTGGTCTCCGGCCCGCTACTTCCCCTTCGGCAGAAGCCCCTTTTTTTCAGGTCCTGACGATAGCCTTTCACCTTTCACGCGGTTCGATCAGCCTCGCGGAGCCAATCAGCTGAGACGCGCATCAGGCCCCCGAAGAGCGAACGACGCCAACCACTGAGCACTTGCCACTGATGAGAGAGTCGCTTGCGGGATGCGCTGAGGCAATTGGAGATCTTCACACAGGCCGTTCTGTCAGGAGAAAACGCAGGTGGGGTGCCATGTAGTGCCACTCAGGTGCCACCATCCTACCTAGAACTAATTCAGAATCGCATAAGCAGTGGGAAATGGTGCCGAGGGACAGAATTGAACTGTCGACACCAGCCTTTTCAGGGCTGTGCTCTACCAACTGAGCTACCTCGGCACACTAGCTTTCTGAATAGGCACATCACGCGACGGTTTCGTTGTTCGACCCTCTTTCACATGGTACGAGAGCGTATTCTCAGAAGGGAGCACATTCGTATCCCGTGAGACAGACGGATTTTCGCTTGGTAATAGGGAGATTTTCTTATCTTGACGACTTGTCATCATCATAGGGCCGCACCTTTCTAACAGTGAGTAGATCAGGGTGTCAAGGTTCGACCACGAATCACGAGCCTTGGCTCGTGACAGTGTCATTCGAATCTGCAATGTGCCCCCTCGGAGCCATGTGGCCGATGATGTGCCAACACCTACTCTGTCATTGCGGATACGCTCACGACGGCTTGGTGAAGCAATTTCCGAGCAAGTTCGTAACTGTGAGTGACGGTTTACGTATGAAAGCGTTTGGATCACAGGCAAGGGATTGTCCTAGCTCGAAGAAGGCGAACTTGTTCGTTATGATTCAGGAAAAGCAAAAATGTTATTGAGACGCGTCCAGCACAATACTAATTTTTGAGGGCCTTCTCGTGGGTCAAATCTACCGCTTCAAACTTCCCGGACATGTTTATGCTGCCGTCACCGGGAAGGATCAGAAAGAAAGGAGACAAGAGCCAATGGAACAGAACAATAAAACCGTATTGGTGGTCGATGATGATTGCGATATACGGTACCTACTTTCTGTCCGTCTGATCAGTGCCGGATACATGGTCTGCGAGGCGGCGAATGGCTGGGAAGCCTTAAAGCAGATGGGAAACCACTCAGTTGACGTTGTGGTAACCGACTATCATATGCCCGAGATGAACGGGCTTGGGTTTTTGTCACTCTGTCGTGAGAAGTGGCCGGGAACTCCTGTCGTTTTTTTCTCTGCAGAACAGAACGATATGGCGCACGAGGCGGTGGAGCAGGGCGCGTTCGCGTGGGTTCGGAAAGAAAGTGAATTCACAATGCTTTTAGAAGTGCTTGACTATGCGATTCAACAATCAGCCCATGCGTGACCGACAGAATGGCGGAAATCGCCGGCAGCTTGTGCAGTGCGGCATCCC
>CBDDRW010000119.1:0-8877 GCA_965233175.1 uncultured bacterium | reverse complement strand
CTGAGTCCGGACGATCCTCGCTCCTCTTTGAGAAAACCTCGAATCTTTTGCGCGATGTCTGGATCCAGGCTCGCGGTCGGCTCATCGAGGAACAGAATCTTCGGTTCGGTCAAAAAAGCCTTGGCCAGCCCAAGACGAGTCATTTGACCAGAGGAGAGCTTACGCGTCACTTTATGACGGAACTCCTCCATCTCAAGCCGCTTCACGATGTCGTTGACCCGCTCCTGGACCTGCGTCAGGCCATAGAGCCGCGCAATCACCCAGAGATTCTCCTCGACCGTCAGCGCCTGAGGCAGAGAGACATACGTAGAGGAAAAGTTCACTTGCTGGAGAATCTCTTCACGATGAGTCGCCAAATCGAGCCCGAACATCTGAATGGAGCCGGCAGTCGGTGTCACGACCCCGAGCAACATTTGAATCGTGGTGGTTTTTCCCGCTCCGTTCGGGCCAAGCAACCCTAGAATCTCCCCCGGCCTGATGTCGAACGAAATATCATTGACGGCGGAAAACTCGCCAAACCGTTTCACCAGGTGTTGGACGTGCAAGACAGGTATGGACATGGATCTTAACGATGTAGCAAGAAGCTTCCAGCGAACGACGACGGCTTTAGCAAGCTGTGGAAAAACTCAGTTTATACACAAAACACCCGGGAGGGAATTCTTCCACATTGCCCGTTGTCAGGATAGTCTCAGGATGCTCAAAAAGGCCGTTCAGCAAGGCCGCAGCGAGCGAAGGGCCGAGACGTACCCTCGGGGGTACGTTGAGGGTCTGAGCGATGCGAGAACGATGCTGGCGGGCTTTTTCAGCATCCTGTTAGGTTTCCAGCTCTTGCTCCGCACGGGACGTAGATCGTGGGAATTGCTTCATAATCAAAGCAGCCACACCGACGACATCGTCCAGATCGAACAGCGGAACATGTAGATCGACGGGCTTATCCGATACCACCGCGAGCAGCCCCTCCGTCGAAACAGGAATTTCACCGATCTGCTCACGGACAATGACAATCTTCGGATAGTGTTCGTGCTTCCACCCTTCGGCAATGATGAGATCATAGGTGTGATCGAGAAACCGATCTCGCACCTCTTCGACTTTCATCTGATCGGACACGTCGGCAAACATCGCCATGCTCCCTTTGGAGAGCACCATCACACTGCTGGCGCCGGCTCGCTTATGGCGCCAGCTATCCTTTCCTTCGGTGTCGAGATCGAATCCATGCCCGGCATGCTTCACGGTCGCCACTTTGTAGCCTGCCCGGACCAACTCAGGTATCACCCGTTCGATCAGGGTCGTTTTTCCGCTATTCGACCGACCGACAAAAGAAAGGATAGGTACGGCCATACAAAAAAGTCCTTCGTTGTGCGGCACCGCTCAATCGTGCACGGATACTTACTTCGCTCTGCTTGCCACTACCTTCAGCAGCAAGAGAGCCGATGCCCACTCACCTGGGCCGGAGAGACGTGGTCAGCCCATGCCTCTCCGCTCAGCAGTTGCACCGAAACTGAATCACCCGGATTCACTCGTTCGACCTCGACCGGGATATCGATCAAACAATTGGCCTTCACCATAGACGTCAATATCCCAGACCCTTGCGCGCCGGTCGTACGAACCTTGAAGACACCCTCTTCTTGCGTGAGCACACCGCGAAGAAAGTGGCGCCGATCCGTCCGTTTGGAAAACTTCTCCTGGAAAATCGCCCGTACGATCGGACGCCCATAGCTCCGGTGCCCACTCAGTTTGAGCATGGCAGGGCGCACGAGCTGTTCGAATGTCACCATAGAGGACACGGGATTTCCCGGCAAGCCGAAAGCCAGCTTGCCTTGAATTTTTCCGAAGGCAAGCGGCTGTCCGGGCCTAATTGCCAATTTCCAGAAATTCATGTCTGCGCCCAGTTCGTGGAACACCGCTTTTGTAAAATCGTAGTCGCCCATCGATACGCCACCGGACAGCACCAGGATATCCGCCGTCAGCCCCTGCGAAATTTTCTCCTTCAGCGCAGCAGGTGTATCCTTCGCAATCCCCAGTAACAGAGGCACTCCACCCGCCTCTTGCACCGCTGCCGCAATTCCGTAGCTGTTGGAGTTGATAATTTTTTCCTCACTGAAACGTTCGTCCAAATCGGCCAGTTCGTCACCGGTCGAAAGAATCGCCACGCGGGGGCGTTGATAGGCAAAGATGAACGACTTCGCGAGGATCGCCAACATCCCGGCTTCACCCGGACGAATCCTGGTCCCCTTGCCGATGATACACTCGCCTTTCTTGACATCTTCGCCTTGAGGCCGAATGTTCGCGCCTCGTTGTTCCGGCTTGAAGACTCGTACAGAATCCGCGGTATGCTCAGTGTCTTCCACCTTTAATACCGTGTCTGCCCCTTTCGGGAGCGCAGCGCCGGTCATGATACGAATCGCCTGCCCGGTGTCGAGAGATTTTGACGGCATCTGGCCCGCAGCCACCTCTTCGATCACTGCAAGCGTCACCGTCTTTTGAATGGCATGTTCCTGCTTGATATCCTCCCACCGCACGGCAAACCCATCCATGGCGCTGTTGTCCCAGGGCGGATTGTCTCGTTCCGCCACAATGTCTTCGCCGAGCACACGGCCCAGCGCGTCGAGGATCGAGACCTTCTCCAAACCCAGAATAGGCGTGGATTCCAGTACGATCCGTTGAGCCTCCTGTAGCTGTGTGAGCCCCTCTCCGGCGTCAATGGCTTTCACCGTCTCTCCTCCATCAATGAGCCTGCCGGGATGTCGCGGGTACAAGAGAGCCGCGCTTCTTGCAGAAGGCTTCGACCTTATTCGCAATATCGTGATAGCACTCGGCCGTAGCCGTATCGGAATTGAACATCGCAAATGGTTCACCGGCATCGGACTGAATCACCACCTCGGGGTCGAGCGGAATCCGTCCGAGGAAGGGCACGCCCATATCCATCGCGGAAGCCTCTCCGCCACCCTTGCGGAACACGTCGATATGGTTGTGACAATGGGGACACTCTAACCCACTCATATTTTCAACAATGCCAATGATCGGAACCTCGCTATCTTTGCAGAATGTGACCGACTTGCGTGAATCCAACAAGGCCACTTCCTGTGGTGTCGTGACAATCACTGCGCCACTCACATTGCCGAGCAGATCGATGGTCGTCACTGATTCGTTGCCGGTTCCGGGCGGGAGGTCGACCAGTAAAAAGTTGAGATCCTGCCACTCGACCCCGCCCAGGAGTTGATTGATAAACTCATATTTGTAAGCATCCCGCCAGATGATCGGATCGTCCGAGTTCTGCAATAAAAATGACATCGACGCGATCTTGAGGTTGTACGCCTGAAACGGGATGATCCCACCTGAACTGCTGATCTTGAGCTTCTGTCCTTCAGCCCCCACCATCTTGGGAATGTTCGGACCATGGATGTCCATATCGCAAATACCGACATGCCATCCCTTGAGTGCAAGACTCACCGCAATGTTCGTCGTGCATGTGCTCTTTCCCACTCCGCCCTTGTTGCTCATGACGAGCACTTTGTATTCAATCCGTTCCATCCGCTTGGCTACCAGCCAACGACTGTGTCCCTCCTTGTCCTTCTGGCACGTCTCGTTTTCATCGCATATCGCACAAGCCCACATATAGACGCAGGCATCGCTGCCGCTGGAGCTGGGAGGTTGAATAACGTTCAATTCACGAGCCATGCTGTGCCCTTCTGTAATACATCACGTTCAATCTTCCTAGGTTCTCATCATCGTCGTCGATCTGTCGGCACGCCCACATACTCGCTCTCTGAGGACTTCGACATCGCACCGGAGGGTGCTGATCCGGCCCCTGCCGCAGCCATCGCGACTGCAGGAACACCAGTCTGACTTTCTGCAGGTTTCGTCTTGCCGAAATACTTGGCGCCGAATATTCCAACCCAGTACAAAAGAAACAACGGGCCCGCCATGAGCGCTTGATTAAACGGGTCAGGCGTCGGTGTCAGAATTGCGGCGATGACAAAGGATCCCAGTAACGCCCATTTCCAGTATCGGATCAGAAACGGCGCGTCGATCCATCCAAGTTTTGCCATGAGTGTGATAGCCAGTGGGACTTCGAAAATCAGCCCGAATACCATCAAGAACCAGAGGGCAAATCCGACATACTGCGCAATGGAGATCTGGGGAACGAAACCGGCGTTGACGCCATAGGCGATCAAAAAATTCAGCGCAAATGGAAGCACGAAGAAAAATGCGAAGCCCACTCCCGCGTAAAACGCGACCGCAGTCAACATGACAAATGGCGCGACGAAGCGCCGTTCTTGAGCATGGAGGCCCGGCACGACGAACTGCCAGATTTCAAACAAGATGTAGGGGGTCACCGCGACGACGGCGAAAAGCCCAGCCACTTTGACGTTTTGCCATAACGCTTCAGCCGGCGCAAGGAAGACGAATGGAACAGTGGGCAAATCGGTCGGCACCCACGACAACGTGCCCGGCGTAAACATATTCTGAAGGGGAATGCGAAGCCACTTGACCAGCGTGTCGGCATAGAAAAATGTACCGACAAACACTAGGGCTGTAATAATGGCCACGCGCGTCAGCCGGACCTGGAGCTCCACGAGGTGCTCCATAACCGGCATTTTCTTATCTTCCAGCGGCTTGAAGATCGTATCCTGCAGCCACTGATTAAATGAATTCGGGCCGTTGGACATACGATCCGTTCATCCGATGGCTAGCTGCGACCGCTCGGGTACCGAGCGGTCGCAGCTCGCGTCGTGCCTATCATTTGGGATTGACCGCGACAAACAGGTTGTTCCCCTGCCGGCTTAGGAGCAGAACGGCCAACTCATCTTTTTTCAGCTTGCTCGAAGCGCTCTGGTAGTCTTCGAGCGTCTTCACAGCTTCATGGTTCACTTCCTGAATCACATCCCCGCGCTGCAGACCCGCTGCTTCTGCAGGGCCGCCGCCCTCGACCGAGGTCACGACGACACCCGTCATCTTCGCCGAAATGTTCAATTGGCTCATTGTAGCCGCATCCAACCCCTGCACTCGAATGGATGCCAAGACATTATCAGGCAACTTCGCTGTTTCAACCGGTTCCTTGGAAGTCGCCGGCTCTTTTTTCGCCAACATTTCATCCGTCGGCCGCTCCGCCACCTTCACAGCGATCGTCTGCTCCTTGCCGTCTCGCAACACCTTCACCTGCGCATCCTTGCCGACGATCGTGCGCGCGACGAGGTTTCGCAACTGACTCACGTTCTGGACTTCTTTTCCATTGAACGAAATCACCACATCGCCGCGTTTCACACCTGCAGCAAACGAAGGGCCGTTCTCGTTCACATCGCTGATGAGTACTCCTTTGCGCTGTTCCGTGAGTTTGAAAGACTTGGCTAAGGCCGGTGTGATTTCTTGAATAGCGACACCCATCCAGCCTCGGACAACCTTGCCGGTCTTTTGCAGGCTGTCGACGATGTCCAACGCAATGCTGCTAGGAATGGCAAATCCGATTCCCTCCGACCCGCCCGTCCTCGAAAAGATGGCCGTATTGATTCCGATGAGCTCGCCGTTCAGGTTGACTAACGCTCCGCCAGAATTACCAGGGTTAATCGCGGCGTCAGTCTGGATGAAATCCTCGTAGTCTGCGATTCCAACATTGCCGCGGCCCAAGGCGCTGATGATGCCCAACGTCACGGTTGAACTCAGTCCAAATGGACTACCGACTGCCAATACAAGGTCCCCGACCTGCAATTTCTCATACTCGGCCCATTTTATGGATGGAAGGTCCTTCGCTTCGATCTTGACTACCGCCAAATCCGTCTTCGGGTCAGTTCCCACCACTTTTCCGCTGAATTCACGTCGATCGCTCAGGGTCACGGTGATCTGCGTGGCGCCTTCGACGACATGATTGTTCGTCACAATAAATCCGTTCGAATCAAAAATGACGCCCGACCCGGCGCTTTGATCAGGGCGTCCATGTCCGCCACCAGGCGGCATCGGCGGAGGAGTCGGAAGTTCACCCTCCGGCGCTTCCTCACCTGGAGGTCCCCCAAAGGGACCTGGCGGCACCGGCGGCCTCCGGCCTCGCCCCCTGCCTTCTCCACCACCGGTGACTGCAATGTTCACTACCGCCGGTGTGACCTTCTTGACAATCTCAGAAAACCCTTGTGCCATCCCAGCGGGAACCCCGGCGGCAAAGGCTGTGGGATCACTAGGCAAGATCGTAAAGGCAACGGCACCCATGGCTAAACCGATACCGGCAACAAGACTTCGCATATTCCATATTCGACTCCGCATGAACATAACAGTGTTCCTCCACGGGTTAACTGACACGACCGCAAGAGCCGCGTGACATATTGTACACTATCCGTTCCGAGGGCTTCAAAGACTAATAGCCTCGATCGGAACCTTACCGAACGGAGCCTGAAAGGGACGATGGAGCATGGCCATGCCGCTCACGGGATAAGAGAATGCACATATTCCTATGACGACGTGTTGTGTCGAGCCGTTGTGTCGGACGCTCATATCCCATGCCACGAATTCTGCAGCGTCAGCACCAGCCGCTGAGCTGCTTGCTCGAAGGACACGACACGCAGCGTATTCGGCGCACCTGCGTACGTTGGAGGCCAGATACGCCGCTCATCCTGTGGGCGCAGATAGATCGCCGGATACCATTGATCGATCCCTGGCGCACTCGGACGATCCAGGGTTGCCCAACCTCGTCCTTCGGCCTGCGCTAAGATCTGATGATGCTGTAAATCCAACAGAGCGAATTCCAGCAGCGACCAGTTATCTCGACGAAATCCAGGCTGCGCATGCGTGGTCAAGCCCAGAAAAAGCGTGACCGGATATTCCTGCTCGGTGCTGGAGACGACCACAACAGCCAAGTAGTCGAACCCATGTTGCCGCCCCAATTCTGCAAACTGGACCCAATCTCCCTGCGGCTGCGGTTTGATACGGTCCGTTGATAGTACCTCTGTGATCACAATCGGAATCGCACGACCAAGATCTCGTTGCAGACTTTTGCCAAGGCGAGCCAGAGCCTCTTCCGGCAGATTCGGAGCCGCGCCCGGCTCTGCCATATCCGATACCATTACAAGCCCAGCATGTACAGGTCGCTGATCGATCTTCGTGAACGCTTCACCGCCAACCAGTCGCCATGAGGAAACATACTGACCAATCCGTGCCGGTGGAACGGCGGAGGCACACGACACCAAGAAGACCGCGGTGAGCACGATACTAAACTGATTAAATCGATGGCGCATGACCCACCTTAGACCCGCAGCTTCACCTCAGTGCTTCATTCTATACTCTTGTACGTTCGCTCCCCGCCGGCGGATCTGTCAAGTGACGCAACGCCTCCCCCTTGTAATCTTGACAGAAGACGCGTTCTTCCCTTCCGGGCTTCACCCGACTGATTTCAGCTGTTTTACACGATCTCTGTGCATTCATCGGCTCGCAAAACGCCCTCCGCCCTGCTACATTCTGCCTCACCTATCGATTTGGTATCGGGCTTGAACTCCGGTCATATCAGACTGTTGCATCATGACCATTGAACGACGCCCAACAGGCATTCCTCAGCAACTCACCCTGCGGTGGGCGATCTTCTTCTCTCTACTCCTTTCAGTCGGTGGGCTCTCTGGATGCGATAAGGTGACGTCGGTGTTTCACCGAACTCCCTTACCGGACTTGGGTCTTCGGCTGGCTCACTCCGTCAAGCTGACTTTCGACCCCTCCTTCACGAATCTCACGATGCAATACATTGATGGGTGCAATAGCCCCCATGAACTCAACGTGGGAGAGGTTATCGAGTCACTGATGATTGATGGAGCCTCCAAAAACTTTCGTGCCGTAACCGTCGACGATGGAATTCCTGCGCAGATCCCGCCCGACAAAGAAATCATCGTCACACTCCAACGCTCGGGCCTCAAACTTTGGGCCGATCATGTCTATGATCGGGTACCCGCAGACATAACCATCGAGACGCTCGTCGCCCTCAAGGATGCCAGGGGAAAAGAGCTTGGCGAGCAGACAATTTCAATCGTACACAACCAACGTCTTATCCTCGAGCCGACCCCACGCCGATGCGATTATGGCAACATGAGGGAATTCGTCCATGACGCGGGAATCGCTCTCTCGACACAATTCATTCGTGCCGTCAGAACCCAGCTGGCAGCGATGGATGGAACCGCTCCCACACCGGTGACAGCAGCGCCTGTCAGACCGGCTCCGTCTGCCACGGCCCTATCGAGCCAAGGCACTCCGTCGGCACTCATGTTTAAAGCTACGGTGCTGGATGAGAACGGCAATCTCGTCGTTGAGGGGGGCGAACGCATTCGAGTGCGCGTCGATCTCGTGAACCGAGGAGAAATGGAACTTCAAGGTGTCACGACATCGCTGACGGGAACAGCCACGCTCCTTGCGCAGTTCCCAACGACAACACTGTCGATCGGACGACTGCAAGCGGGCCAATCCCGCTCGATAGAATTTGTGGCGACGATACCCCAGTCCCTCCAACCGGAACAAGCCGAAATCTACGTGGCAGTCTCTGACTCAGGAACTCATACGCAGCCACCACCACAGACCCTGGCACTGACGATTCAACCAACCGGCATCATCGTCGAGGATGTGGATCACCTCCCTGCTGCCGTCACCGAATTCAGGCAACCATACTCCTACTTGATCTCAATCGGGATCGGCTCGTACCGAGACCGGCAAGTCCCATCTAGAAGATTTGCGTCCTCGGACGCCCAATCAGTTGCCAACTATTTTCAAACCCTTGGTGGCTTGCCACCTTCGAACGTTCTCCTCCTGCAAGACTGGAAAGCGATACGATCGGACATCGACGAAGCGTTGCTGGACTGGCTGCCGCCTCGCATACATAAGGACGCAGTGATCATAGTCTATTTCGCAGGTCTGGCA
>CBDDRW010000118.1:0-3881 GCA_965233175.1 uncultured bacterium | reverse complement strand
CGATGTGCGACAAATGGCCTATCGCTTTCATCCGTCCATTCTCGATGACTTGGGACTCGTGAAGGCCGTGGCCCGTCTGGTCGATGAGTTTTCTGAGCGCACAGGCATCCCGAGCTCCTTTGTGCATAAGGACTCGGCGGGCATACTGCCGTCCGAGGTGACCATTTGTCTCTATCGTGTCATACAGGAATGCCTCAGCAACATTCGCCATGCCAGGGCCTCACAGGTGGAGGTCGAGTTGATTGGCGAGTCCGACGGAGTCAGCCTCTCGGTCCGTGACAATGGCGTGGGGTTTGATAGTTCGCATGGAGCTCAAATGAGCGGGCACTTGGGCTTGCTGAGCATGAAAGAGCGTGTACGCATGGTCAAGGGAACGTTGGACGTGGAGTCAAGACCCCTGCAGGGCGCGGAAATCCGGGTAGATATTCCATTGGATTTAGGAGCGCGCCATGCCTAAGCCACGCATCCTGGTCGCAGACGATCACGCCCTTTGTCCTTGAAGGGTTTCGCCGCACCCTGAAGAGCGCTAAGAACTGGTCGGAATGGCTGGGGATGGATATGAGCTTCTGGCTGCCGCAAAGACCGTGCAGCCCGACATCGTGATTCTAGATATCTCCACGCCGTTGCTCAATGGGCTGCCATTTTCCCCCGCTCTTCCGGGCCAGGCATCCTGGCAGATCATCGTGAACTGTCGAGAGCAACCTATAGGAACGTCACAACCGAGCAAACCGAGAATGGGCATAAGGGAACGCGACTCTCTAGACTGCTTGGCCCCACCCCGTCATCGTCCGTCAAGACAATCGACCACAAGTTTCCCTCGTTCAGCATCATCCTGCATTCCATCATCCTTTCACGATGTTCCGCAGCTTCCTTCTTCGCCCATCGTCGTGACATGTGTTCTCCAGTAAGAGATCGAGGTCGGATAGAACCGGCCGCTCTCACTTTAGGGAAGGTCTGAAGAATTCACAATTTCGATAGCCAGCACACAAAACACAGAGAATCTGACTGATTGCCTCTGAAACTTTGAATGAATCAACGTTCCTTAGAATATTTCTCACGGCCTCTTCACCTCCATCCCCTCACCACGAACCACGACATCATCCCTATCAATAGTAGTCCGGAGACTACCACGAGGCAAAAGAAGAGGATGGTTCGCACGAGTTATAGCCTCACACGGAATCCAGCCACCACATTTCGCATATCTTTGACTTATCCTCAGTGAGCAGTCGCTGGCTTTTCACGATGGTGGTCCTGACCGTGGGACACCGCTTGGTTCATCAGAAAAATTTGATAACTCAGGCCCACCCGATGGAGCATAATTAGATTCTTTTGACTCAGCCGGCGATGAGGTCATCCATCATCAGCCTCCCTCATCCCGTAGAGGCAGCTCATTTCCTGTGTCCATAATCGGTTGCCCTTTATCTGACGATCCGACTTCCCTCTGCACCCATTCACACCATCCGCCTCTGCGAGTTCCTCAGCACTGCTGGGAATTCTCCCAGCAGTGGACCGGAATTGAGTGACCGGCAAAGTGAGGCTCAGCCTACGATTAAGACTGAACCGTATTTACCGAGGTACGCATTACCCGCCCCTGCTATTTTTGATCGTATTCTCGCCCCAGCTTGTCCTCCTATATGCTGACAATCGTGGGTGGCCTGTATTTCCTCAACAGCCGAAGCCGCATTGTCATCGGATAAAACAAAGCCCAGCACGAAACCACTAGAAACAATACACAGCGTTTTGGAAATAGAAGCCTTTCATCGGTTATATATTACATAGGTATATATATGTCGTCATAGATGCTATGCGTCATCACCCGATACGATTGTCATCACGGAGTGCTTCATTCGATCTGGCGAATAGACATGACGTGCTTCTCATCATTTACTTCGTTTACCTTCGCCTCGATATGATCTTCCCGGCCTATGGAGCTGCCCATCTTGGTAGATTGATCTACATGCAATTCTGCTACCTTACCGTCAAATCGCTCGACGACGATGGTGCCGTCCTTAAAACTCAACACTTCACCCTTAATGGTTTCGATGCCCTGCCGTGTTTCTTCATCGCACTTCAGGAGATTAGGTTGACCGCCTTTCCGATCAGCGCATGGGTCCGGTCCCAATCTTTGTCTAGCCTGCGCGGTATTGGACAGACTCAGGCACAGCACGAGACTCCACAAGACGATACCGATTTTAAAAATGGATACCATGAGGGCCTCCTTGGTTAAATGGTACGTAATATGTGCCTATTGCCTCACTACGCCCCTTCGACATTCTGCGGCATCAGGCCGTCGTAGATCCAGACGACAGAGCTGACGGGAATTTGAATAACCGGAAAGGCATCAGTCGGTGCTTTGAACACAGCCAATGCTCCGAACACCAGGATGAGGATGGCCAGCACAACAAAGGTGTACGACTTTCGCAGGACAACGAGGACGAGTTTACCTCCTCCAAGCAGTTTGACGCATGCACAATTCATAAACATTTCTTCATCGATGTTAAGAGTCCCACATTTGTTATCCGTATTCTTTTCCAGATGAAACCAGCCATTGCAAGCAGGCACGCGTTGTCTTCATGCAGCTTATCCTACAGCCAATTTCATACATTCGATGAATCAAAATCGCCACCTAGTAAACTTTCATGAGATAACCTGTAACTTTCAACAGTAGGATTTCCTCGTATAAGCCCTTATCCTCTCTCTTAATGCATGATCATCGCGCGGACATGAAGGTGCGTATCGCTTCGCCACTGCGCCAGCTATCGATGGATGGTGTGGCCGGGAAGATGTGCGGATACGTCATCGATGCATCCACCCGGCCACGTTCGCATCGTGAGACCGGCCGTTCATCATTCAACTCGCTCGGCCTGAAATCTTCTGTCTCGCTTGCAAGGACACCGTCCGATTTGCTTGTTACCAGCGATCGTTGGGAAGGAGTACTCTCGCGGTAGGTGACCGTAGTGTCATCTCTTGCTGTAGGTCCCTTCGGGAGTGGATAATGACCACGAGGAAGAATGGAATGAATCCCGGCTCAACCAGACGCCTGCTCATCCTAATCGTCGGATTAGGCATCGGCGTCTTCGCCCTTGATCTGTATCTTCCTCTGGGACTTGGGAATTCCGCGCTCTACGGTGGGCTCGTCATTCTGTCCTTTCTCTTGCCATATCGGAAAGGCCCCCTGGTCACGGCGCTAATTTGTTCTGTCGTCGATATGACCGATATCTTTCTGACGCCGTCGATAGAAGACGCCCCACTGTGGATAAGCGTTACCAATCGGTTGTTCAGCCTGACGGCGATTTGGCTGCCCTTGCTGTTCTTCCTGCATCGGCGGCAGGCCGAAGACCTGTTACAACAGGCGCACGATGAACTCGAAGGGCGGGTAGAGGCTCGCACACATGATCTTGCCTCTGCGAATCACGCGCTCGTCACGGAGATCAAAAAACATATGGAAACCGAGCAGTCGCTCCGAACGAGCGAGGCTGTATTGCAAGCGAATCAGCGCGAACTCCAGCAGAGTCGTGGGGATTTGCGGGCCCTGGCAGGCCAGCTGCTGACGGCGCAGGAAACAGATCGCCGGAGAATATCCCGCGACCTGCACGACGACATCAATCAACATCTCGCGATGCTGCAGATGGATCTTCGGCGGATGCTAAAAGATCCGTCGAAGGATCCTGAGCCTCTCCGGGATGGGATTCGACGGGTCGCCGACGACTTAGCCGCTATCTCGGGCGATGTGCGACAAATGGCGTATCGCTTACATCCGACCATTCTCGGTGACTTGGGACTCGTGAAGGCCGTGGCCCGTCTGGTGGATGAGGTTTCTGAGCGCACAGGCATCCCGAGCACCTTTGTGCATAAGGACACGGCGGGCATACTGCCGTCCG
>CBDDRW010000117.1:0-12500 GCA_965233175.1 uncultured bacterium | reverse complement strand
TCGAGACTCCCACGATCAAGTCTCGACACTCATGTGCATCGATACGCTTCCAGGCGGAGACAGCATGGGGAACGCGACATGGCGTGGGATTTCACTCAAGACGCTGCTGAAAGACGCCGGCGCCGATGAAGAGACGGCGCGCGATGTGGTGTTCCGCGGGATCGATGGCTACGACGACAGCATTCCGTTCAAACGCGCTATGCAAGACGATGTGTTGCTCGCCTTCTTGATGAATGGCGAGAAACTCCCAAAAGAACATGGGTTTCCGCTCCGGCTCATTGTGCCGGGCCTCTACGGCATCAAGAATGTAAAATGGATCGTTGAAATCGAAGTCTATCCCGGAGACTACCAGGGTTACTGGCAGCGTAAAGGCTGGACCGACGACGGCACCATCAAAATCTTTTCCCGTATCGACAGTCCCGGCCATTACCAAACACTCCGCGGGCACGAGCAAGTCTTTCGCGGCATCGCATTCGGCGGGCCACACAGCATCAGTAAAGTGGAACTGAGCTTTGACGCGGGCCGCACCTGGAACGAGTGCGAGATCGAACCGCCGATGTCGCCATACTCCTGGGTGATCTGGAACTATACATGGAAGCCGCCCCAGCGGGGTAAGTTCCAAACCGTTGTGCGGGCGACCGACACCAAAGGACAGCTCCAGATTGCAGAGATTGTGCGCCCGCAACCAGCAGGAGCGAGCGGCCTGCATACCATTATTGCCGAAGTGGAAGGTGTGTGAGGGTATAGTAGGCGTGCTTCGTGTCGCCTGAGAAGGCTCTCGTTCGACGTGCGCAGTGAACCACACCCGCTACACCCTCACTGGAAGAAATAGACGACCAGCCACGTCAGTTCTTTCCTCGAATGCGAAATTCCCGTTGCATCCCTCCTCCTATAGCTCATCATTCCCACAGGCGTCGGACACAGGAGGGTTGCTATGCCGATCGCCGCATTTCCTTACAAGTCCTTACAAGTGGGAACATCCCGCCTTCGGCGACAAACCCGTCTGATTATTGGCGATCGAAGGTCGGCTCCTCTCCGTCCCAGCGAGACGCGTCGGGGAAGGAAAACTGGAACGGACTGAGGCACCACGGTTGAAGACCGTGGCCGAAGGAATTCCAGAAGAATTCCACCCCGCCGCATCCAGAAGCTCACAACGGATGACGCGTGAGCGGATGAGCCCTGGCACGCACGCGCTCTTAGGCTATTCTCTGACTGGAGTAGATTATGGAGTCGATGCGGTTTCAGGAGTGGGAATTGTCGCAGTAGTGGGAGACGTTATACCATTCTTGAAAGGTAAATCGAGCAGCGAATAAGGATTCACACGTGCGCCGTTGAGTTTGACGCCCCAATGGAGATGCGGGCCTGTGGCACGGCCGGTTGCTCCGACCTTGCCGATGATCTGCCCCGCTGTGACCAAGTCTCCGTCTTTGACCATTACTTCTGACAGGTGGAAATACATCGTATAGAACCCCAGGCCGTGATCGATGAAGATGCCTTTGCCTGAAAAGATATGATCGACGGTGATGCGCACGATCCCGTCATTCGTCGCGGCGACATCGGCCCCCAACGGCGCACCAATATCCTCTCCATTATGTGGATTCCGGGGCTTGCCGTTCATGATCCGCACGCTGCCGAAAATGCCGGTGCGCTTGCCGCTCACCGGCTCCATGAAATTGCTATGCCATAACTTCAGACGCGAGTTTTCCGCGAGCGCCTGCTTAATTTGCTCCTGCTCAGTTTTCCAACGCGCCGCGCCCTTCTCGTCCAGATCAACCTTTTCTTTCGGCAACTTCAGATGCTCGACGATAAAATTCTCCTTCGCGACCAGGACATTGAAGCTCAACTGCTTCGCATGTTCGCCCTGCTTCACTTCGACAGCCATTTCATAGGTTCCCGGTTCGTCTTGCATGTCGATCCCGAGCAGCCCAACATAGCCGTCCGGTTCCCCAGGTCTAAACTCTCGAAAAAACGGAATCGTCCGCTTGAGAAATGTCCCTTTCACCTCCGTCGCCTGCTCTTCGCCCTTCACCTTGACCACCAACACCTGCCCCTGCTTCCCACTGTATTGCCCGTCGAAGCCCTTCGGAGCAGGGGGCGTATTGGAAAACAACTCGACGGGAAAGATACTGGACAGCAACACGACGGTGATAATCAGCATTCGGTCCAGCCATGAGATTCGCGCATGCGTCTGTGCGAGCGACGCTGTCATCATCGATAGAACCGTAATCCCGATACCTGCGAGAGCAACTCATCCACACGCCGATTGACGGCGCTGAAGGGGTCCATGCAGAGTATCGTTTCTTCCCAGTAGCCATTGAGTTTCAGATAGGTCCAATCGACCGTATAGGACCGATTTTTCGCCCGAGCAAACCGGATAAAATCTCCGCGCACCTTCGCCCTCGTGGTCTGTGGCGGTGTCGACATCGCCCGTTGCACCGCGTCTTCTTCCGCAATCCGTTCGATTAACCCACGTGACTCCATCAGATAGTACAGCCCACGCGTCCGTTTGACGTCATGAAATTGAAGATCGAGCAGGAACACCCGCGGATCGTCCCAGCCACATCCCTTCTTTTCGATATAGGACTGGATCAGATGGCGCTTGGTCACCCAGTCGATCTCGCGCACAAGCTGCATCGGATCCTCTTCCAGTTTATCCAACACCATGGCCCATCGCTGCCAGACGTCATCGAGGATCGGATCGTGTTCCTGATGGGCCAAATAGGCCTGCGCTCGGTCCAGATAGACCCGCTGAACCTCGACCGCCGTCATCTGACGACCATCATCCAACTTAATCTTGCGCTTCAATGAGGGATCGCGCGACACTTCCCGAATGGCCTTGACCGGGTCCTCGAACTCCATTCCTTGTACTGAATACCCTTCCTCGATCATGGACAGCACCAACGTCGCCGTGCCGACCTTCAAATAGGTCACGAACTCCGACATGTTGGAATCCCCGACAATGATATGGAGTCTTCTATAGCGCTCCGCATCGGAATGCGGTTCGTCCCTGGTGTTGATAATGCTGCGAGAGGAGGTGGTCGAAGAGGACGTTTTCTCGTGAATGTGCTGCGCCCGTTGCGAAATGAAGTACTGCGACTTCCCCGACACTTTCAACACTTTCCCGGCTCCGCTATAGACCTGCCGCGTCACAAAGAAGGGAATGAGTTGCTCCGTGACCTTCCAAAAGTCGACGTCGCGGCGCATAAGAAAGTTTTCGTGACACCCGTAGGTATTGCCGAGCGAATCCGTATTGTTCTTAAAAATGTAGATCTCCCCGGACAGACCTTCTTCGCGCAACCGCTCTTCAGCAGCCGGCAGACAGGCTTCAAGCAGCCGTTCACCGGCTTTATCGTGGATGACAAGATCGAGAATGTTGTCACACTCGGGAGTGGAATACTCAGGATGGCAGCCGGTATCTTGATAAAACCGAGCGCCGTTCACGAGGAACGCGTTGGAAGGCCAGCTGTTCGGAATGAGGCCTTCGAAAATATATCCCAGCACCTTTTCCATCGGCAGATAGACGCGTCCGTTCGGAGAAAAAATGAGACCGTACTCATTCTCCAGGCCGAAGATTCGTCGTCTCAAAGGGCCGGGTTGCAGCATGTTGTGGGAACAGAATACCAGCCGACTCTGCCTTCTTCAACAGAAGGACGCCATCCATCGAAGAAGAACGGTACCCGCTCTGGTTAGTGTCCCGGAGATGTCTTCTCCGCTTGCGCGGCCAAGAGATCGTTCTTCACGGGAATCTGTGTGAGCAAGTCAGCGCGAATCTGGAAGATGCCTGGAATCCGTTGCCCCATGGCATAGGCCAGTCCGTTGGCATGACTCCCGATCGAAAGCTTCCCGGCAATCTTTCCGTCCCTTCCCGTGGCAATAAACTCTGCAGCTGGTGATACCAGCCCATAGGGCGCCAATGGCCCAGCCTGTTTGATCACACGATCTTCGGCTGGAACGTTGGCCACACGGCTGACAAACAAGTCGACGGCCTGTTGGTCCAATCTTTCAGTCGGCTGATCCTCCAAGACCCATTCGTTCTGTTGGTTGATCAACACATAGTGCTCGGCTGAGGTTTTGACGGACAGCATCGCGATGTCGGTAACGTCGATGCCAAGGAGCCGCTTGTCTTGGAACGTAAAGAGTTCCTTGGTCAAATCTCTGATCGCGGCGGGATTCACGCGATAGAGAGGGCCGGTGGGATTCGTTTCCGCAAAGGCTTCGCCGCTGGCCGGGTCCGGTTGGTATAACTTGACAGTCTGATCGCCATCGGCCGTGTGAATGGTCACTTTCACTTTTGGAGTCGTGAGCGTTTTAGCCAGCGCGTCGCGTTCAGGCCCCGGGTCGACAATGCCCAGAGCCTTTAAGTCTTCGAGCCTGAACAGAAGGGCTCGTACCTCTGTCTGATCGGCTGCCGCCTCAATCGGATAGCGGATCTTCCATTTACTTTTAGGTTTTTCTTGCCCTTGATAGAGCACAATTTCGGTCGTCGGGTACGTGAGACGGATACGCTCGACGTCGCTCTGTGAGAGGGACAAGAGGTCTTTGCGGCGAAAGGTCATTAACGTTTTGTTGATAAAGTCTTTCGGGGCCATATTAGTGAGCAAAACTTTATGATCCGACTCACGAAGGACGTACAAGGTGGACGTCAGCGGACCGCTATCCCCGATGGAGAAGGTTTCCCGTGCGGCGCCGGCTACGACCGTAATCGTGGTCACCGGATTATCCAGCCCAAAGGGGGCCAGGTTGGTCGAACGCTCTTCAACGGTGCGCGCCACAGTGCCTGTCACTAAGGCTCTGATCAAGCTTTGCAGCTCTCGCTGATCGGCTTCGGTGCTGAGAGGCGCCGTCAATACCCACCCCTTCTCAGGAGCCCGAGCGAACACGAGTTCTTGCTGGCCAGTCTTGATAGTCAGTCCGGAGAGACTATCTTGCTCGAACAGCAATACTTTCTTCTCGAGAGTATCTTGTCGCTCATGCGATTCTTTCTGGGGAAGCTCGATGACATAGAGATACAGGCCGAGTCCGGCCAGGACGAGCGCCATAACAAATGTAGGCCAGTACCGCATCGATCTAGAGTCGCCGACGTTTGCGCCACACCATGAAGCCAGAGAGAACCATGGCGGCCGGCAGGAGAATAACCTGAATATAAAGCAACGCTCTTTCCTGTAGTGGGTTGGGGGTAAATGGTCGAAGCGCGGAGTCCCTCGGAACGATCGCCAGAATATTCCGTTCTTCAGCCAGCCATCCGGCCGAATGGAGGAAAAAGTCGCTGTTACCTGGAAAATTCACGAAGGCATTGGTCGCGAACGTGGAATTGCCTATGACAACAACGGCCGGACGAGGCTTGCCCTCCTCCGGTATCGCCTTCGGTGAGATGGCCACGGCCATCGGCAAGGGGCCTTTGATGTCTTCTTTTTCATCGAGGTTGACGACGCGGCCTTTCAGATCGGTTTCTGCCCAGCTGTTCGGCGATGTTCTGGCGAGCGGTACAAAGTCCCATGCGCTGCCGACCTGTTCATCGAAGGTGATATGTCGCGCAAGAGGAAACAGCACGGCAGCGGAAAGATCCTGCGTAATTTCATGCTCGGTGAACGTGCGGACAAGCAGGGACGTTAGATCGCCTTGAGCTAATCGGTCTTGGAGATCGACCAGGACGCCAGGGCCGACTCCCAGCCCCCACCGCTTGAGCAGGGGATTCAGGTCAGCCTGTGTATCCGGATCGATGAGCAGCAGGAGATGGCCGCCCTTTTCCACATAGGTGTGAATCCGTTCCTGTTCCTCGGTCGTCACAGGCCGGCGCGGCCCGGCTATAACGAGAATGGCCGTGCGATCCGGCACGGCAGGCTCCTTGAGCAAGCTGAGGGTACCGACATCATACCCCTGTTTGAACAAAATCTCTCTGGCAGCAGAGAGTCCAGTTCGGTCCCGATCATCAAGACTCGGCTCCCCATGCCCTTCGAGAAAAAGCACCCGCTTCTTACCGTCTTGAGACACCCGGATCAGCGCCCCGGTCAGTTCCGCTTCAGATGGAGTATTGACCCGAACGCTCTGCCCGGCGCTTTCGAACACTGCGGTATCGGTTCGAGTAATGCCGTATTGCTGGGCGATTTTCGGCTGCCGTTCCGGGTCGACGAACTCCACGGAAATCTTCGAGCTGGCTTGCCGATAACTATCCAGCCGTTCTTTGTATGATTGGTAGCCGGGGTCCTTTTCTCTGGTGAAGACGGTCACGGTCACGTCACGTGGAAGACTCCGCAACAAGCGATGTGTTTGAGGGGCGAGGGTGAAGTTCTGGTTCTCCGATAGATCCCAACGGATAGAGTGGCGGGCGGCCAGAAAATTGGCGATCACGAGAATGCACACGAACAGAAGGATCAGCAGCAGACTATTGGCACCCATACGCGTAGAGCGACGAGCGGAGAAGGCTTTCAGTCCGCTGAAATGGGCGATAAAAGAGACGAGGAAGCAGAGGAGGGCCGCCCCTTCCAAAAGGCCAATCAGCCAAAGTTTTTCCGGAACGAGACTATAACCGACCGCTCCGGCCGCAGCCAAGGCCAAGCCAATGACGCCAAGGGGAAGCGTCTTGAGGTTCATTTCCACCGTGCCGAGTCCACGACTCGGTGCGCCAAAAAGAGCATCAAGGCCAAGCTGCTGAAAAAATACACGAGGTCTTTTGTATCAACCAGCCCGCGCACCAAGTGGTCGTAGTGCTCCATGAATGAGAGATACGAGACGGCTTGCCCGATTGGCGTATCCCCGAGCAGCGAGCCCAAGCCTGCCAGGAGCCACAAAACCAGTAAGAAGCCAATGCTCACAAACGCCGCAACAATCTGGTTTTCTGTCAATGCCGACGCCAGCACACCGACAGAGAGAAAGAGGGCGCCCAGCAGGACGAGTCCCAGATAACCGGTCAGCACGGGATACCAATCGAAATCACAGAAAAGAGCAAGCACGAGCGGTACCAGCCCGGTCAGCCCGAGCAACCCCAGAAAAAGAAGAAAGACGCTCATGAACTTCCCTGTGACGATCTCGTTGATGCCGACCGGCGAGGTCAGCAAAAATTCGAAGGTGCGCAGTTTGCGCTCCTCAGCGAAGAGGCGCATCGTCAGGATCGGCAAGATAATCAGAAGGATAAATCGTGTGCTGGCAAACAGATTCCGGAAGACCAAGTCGTTCAGATTGATCTGAGCGCTTCCTTGCACCTGCATCAGCTGAATCGCCTGGGCTCCGGCAAAGACTACATAGAGGTAAGCGAGCAGTCCCACAATCAGGAGAAACACGGCTCCCACGGCATAGACTACGGGCGACACGAAGTACGATCGCAGCTCTTTTGCAATGATGGCTTGAACTGGTGTCATACTGGCTGGCCTGTCGGTTCTACTGAGGCAGCCACCGTGTCCTGCGCGAGGCCTTCCTCATGTCGAGTTAATTGGAGGAAGACATCTTCTAACGTCATGGAAATCGCTTTCAGTTCAAGAAGACCCCACCCACTCGTGACCGCTAGACGAGCGATCTCTTCCCGCACATCCCGACCAAGCTCGCATTCCAAGAGAAAGGTACGGGAGTCGCCGCCCGCAAACACGTTCTGAACACCCTGCACCGCCCTCAATCGATTCTCGGTGTCCGCGGTGGCAGATTTGAGGGTCAGTGAGATCTTTTCGGACTGGCGCAGACGCGCGGAAAGTTGCTCCGGTGTATCTTCGGCCACGATACGCCCACCGCTGATGATGACAACACGCTGGCATACGGCCGTCGCTTCGGGAAGGATATGGGTGCTCAGAATGACAGAATGGGACCCAGCGAGGTTCTTGATCAATTCTCGGATCTCAATAATCTGTTTCGGATCGAGCCCCACGGTCGGTTCATCCAGGATTAACACTTGCGGATCGTGCAACAGCGCTTGGGCCAGACCGACGCGCTGGCGATATCCACGAGAGAGATTTCCGATGAGCCGTTGTTGCACCGTGCCAAGTCCGAGCCGTTCGATTTCACGCTTCATAGAAGACGTAAGTATATTGCCAGCTAGCCCCCTGAGGCGGCCCACGAACCGGAGGTACTCTGTGACCGTCAATTCCTGATAGACGGGCGGAGTTTCCGGCAAATAGCCTATCCGGCGTTTCACTTCCATCGGCTGATCGGCACAATCGAAACCCGCCACCCGTGCCGTCCCTTCCGTCGCCGGCATAAAGCAGGTCAAAATACGCATGGTGGTGGTTTTACCAGCCCCATTCGGGCCCAGGAACGCCAAGACCTCGCCTTTGGCGACCGAGAAACTGACACGATCGAGAGCGGTATGTTGTCCATACCGTTTCGTGACCTGTTGGACTTCAATCATATATGGTGAGTGGATCGATGACGTTGGAGAGTATTGCCGTCGAGTTGATCGCTGTCCCCTCACAGGCAACAGTCGAGCATCTTACTCAGTCGGATTAGGTCAGTCAATATCGATCGATCTCCAATAGTCCATCGCTTTACACGTTTTCTCTATCCTGCTAGAGTTCCTACGCACATAGACAGGCCCGCCTGAAGAGATCGATTGATGAACATGATATGCCGGACGAACGGAGCACTATTCACAATCGCTGCGTTGACGGTGCTGCTGCTCTGTACCCCCTCAGGCAGTGACGCGGCCAGCGGACGGACCTACCGGGTTCATGGCCAAGTGATAGCAGTGAACGTCACCCAAACGCCCCATATGATTGTCGTGAAGACACCGCTGACGACACACGACGACATGACTGTGGGGGCCAAGGTGACATCACAAACGAAGATTATACGGAACGGGAAACGAATTACGCTTCAGGCCATCCGTATGGGGGAACGGGTGTCGCTGACCTATATCAAACAGCGGGACGGAGTGTTTGCTCAAATTATTCAAGCCCAGTAGCCCATTTCATTCAAGCCGTGATGGCCATACCGTCCCTGCGAGAGAGACTACAGAGCCGAACTACAAGGGTTGTCTTCGAGGAGCGAACAGCAAGCCGGTTTCACACCTGTCCCATTAGCCGTCCGTGTTAGTACCAATCAAGGGTTGACTGCCCCACGTACTTTCTTCTATATATGCCCTGCGAGGTGAGCAGGCCAGCCAAGATTCTCGGTTCATTGACGTAGAGCTCCTTGTTAGTCGTTCCTTCATCGTTCAGCCTAAAGTATGGGTCAGGGCTACGCTTTCGGTATTGTAGGACTTTAGGCTGAACCGTATTGTGGGGGCACACGGACCATGATCCTGTGTGCCAGCCGATTCAACCAGGAACAAGAGGTAACCAGATGGCCCTTCAAATTCATGGAAGCAGCCGGCAATTATTCTGGACAATGAGTCTTAGCCTAGGGATGTTTCTGAGCGCCTGTTCGTGGGTTCCCAAGGGAGTCTCTCAATTGGATGTAGGGATTGAGGAACGCGGGGTGGCATCCTGGTATGGAGAATCGTTTCATGGCAAGCAGGCAGCCAATGGCGAATTATTCGACATGGAGGCATTGACAGCAGCCCATCGGACGCTTCCGCTCGGAAGCGTGGTCCGAGTCGTGAATTTAGCAAACGGAAAGTATCTCCACGTACGAATCACTGACCGTGGCCCCTACGTCAACAACCGGATCCTGGATCTCTCGCGTGGCGCTGCCACTCGTCTAGGAATGATGGAAGAAGGCCTATCCCACGTAAGAATTCAATTGGTTGGAGAACGCCGACCCGCAGCCCTCCTCTCTTCTGAGGCAAGAGCGGCCGCATCGGTTGCTCTTATCCTCGGACCAGAACAAGTTCCCTCAGGCTCCCCAGAGGCCCTTCCGTCAGCAGCTTGGAAAAGATTTGACCCACTGCTGGTGTCTTCCCTTCGGTTGGCTCCAGGCGATATCTGGTTCCAGCAACGTCCCCGACGTATGATGGGAATGCAGTCAGCTGATCATACCGACCGTACCGAAATTGCTACAGTCATTTTTAGCTAGCCCTCCCACTGAACCGCCCAAGATGGCCGCGTGAGCGAATGATTTCATTCCTATACTACATCCACTCCGTAGACTCACGGGTCGGTCGTTCAGCCAACCGCCCGGCCAGCGCCCCGCGAATTGCCCGACTCACCCGATCGATCTCTCCAACCTCTAATACGGGAACAATCCAGGCATCTGCCGGTTCCAGTTCAATGCGATAGTGGTTCTTCATCGTCGAGAACCACTCGATATATGGATGAGGCGCGAGGTTCGGATGAGGATCGAACGAAATCAAGTTGACATCCCCGACCTGTGGATTTTCCATGTCACCGATCACCTGCCCGGCGAGATCCTCGTCTTCAAACCGGGGATTCTTAAACTGAATGACCTGCCCCACGATATCGGGTTTGAAGTTTCCTCGTAAGTACACGTCGACAGGACCGACCACCGCAAACACAATCCGCCCCACGATCGTCCCATCAACGCGATTATCAAGAAACCCTTCCTGCACCCACCGCCCATTCCCAAATTTCTGTGCCATCGAACTCCCTGTAACAAGTCTATACTCGTTGTTCATGATTATTCATCGACAATCCCACATAAAACCGGGCTGACGGGTACCACGCGAAAAGTAGGACATCTCCTCTGGCCTACGCAGGCTGGACCTTACCGACCGGGGGCAATGACGATTGAGGACCGCTCCCAAACGCACCCACCAACACTGCCAGCAAAATGAGTCCTCCCCCGATCCACCCCTGCGTGTCCAATGCCTCGCCAAGAAAATACCAGGAAAGCCCCGCCGCGTAGGCCGGTTCTGAGGCAAAGATCAACGCCACTTGTTGCGCAGGAACAATTCGCTGGACCCACATTTGAACAGCAAAGGCTCCAGTCGCAAGTCCTCCCGTCACACCGAGCCCAACTAACAACAACGTCGTCGGCGCAAATGCCTGCGCCGGGGCCTGTTCAACCAACAGAGCGGGAAGCAATAGGCCGACCATTGCCATCATTTGCCAGGCAAATAAGGAGGGAGCATCAACCTCGCGCGTAAACCGTTCCAGACAGGCAATATGCGCGGCAAACGCCGCTGCACAGCCAAGAGTCAACACATCGCCAAGATTCCCGGATCCGCTGGGCTTCACCAACAGCCAGAGTCCCACAGTAGCGATTCCCGTGGCCAACCACACGCGCCGGTCGAACCGACGAAGAATTAATGGCACAACAATGACATACAGCGCCGTAATGAAAGCGGAATTTGATGCGGTCGTATAGTTGAGCCCAACCGTTTGGAGGAGATACCCAAGGGAGAGCCAGCACGTCGCGATCGTACTTGCCCTCAAAAGCGCCGGCTCGCGGTGCAAGCGAAGTCTCCATAACAAAAACCCGCCCCCGACTAGCAATGCCCCCAGGAGAAACCTGAGAAACAAAAACGACAGGGGCGGAATTTGCTCCAACACCGCTTTGGTGGCAGGGAACGTCGCCCCCCAGATGAATGTTGTCAGCAGGAGTGCGAGTCGTGGCATGGAATCGTGTGATGGGTGATCAGTGATGACTGATGGGTTGTTGCGAATCGAGCATGAATCGGTCTACCTGCCCCCTCTTGCAAGGCGAGAACGACGCTGGCGAACTTCTTCAGCATTCTGCTATGCCTTGCACAATGGACAACGACGCTGTTCCGTAGTCCCCGCCTGCTCCATCGCTGCTAACGCTAGCGTCTTATCCGGGTAATCGAACCATCCGCCTTCCCAAAAATCGCTTGAGGAGCCGATCGATGTAGACGGCACTTCGGAACAACGATCTTTATGAAGGGTGACCCGGTCGATCGAACGCGCGATGTGAATCCAGTAACTCACAGATACAGCCCCTCACAGATTAGCCCACGACACAGCTATGTGCTCGCGATTGCGTGGACGGACACAACCATAGTCCGCGATCGGACTCTGAACCAGTTTAATACGATGACGTCTCGTCGCCGATTGAGAGGTGCGATACAGCTTAAGGCAGGAGTTGCCACTCATCCTTCTCGATAAAAACCTTGACGCCGGTCTCGAGTTTCTTAATGTCGTCCTTTTCGAACAGCTTCATATATCGCTCGATGCGATCTGGATCATCAATCCGTTCTTCCTGCATCATTCCACCAACACTTTTATATTTCCGAATCAACAGAGACATCGAAATCCTCCTCCAAACCACTAGAAGTCCTACGAACGAGATGTGTAGAATAAGGCAAAGCTCAATAGTCGGTCAAGTAGACGTTCTCGCGTTGTGCGGTTTTCGTCACGCACCAATAAGGATATACACATGCCGATCTACGAATATCGTTGTGGGGAATGCGAAAAGCAATTCGATGCCACACAAGCCGTCCATGCCAGGGTAGAAGACACCGTGTGCCCTCATTGCCATGCCCAGAACGCCACACGGCTGCTGTCGGCGTGCACAACACAGGTCAAGGGGACGCGCAAACCCGGTTTTGCTGAAATGAAAGCCTACAGTATGTTAGACGAGCGAATGGACAAGTTTGCTAAGCTCCCTCCAATTATGGGCAAACGCGCCGCTCCCGATACCGCTCCCCCTTCCGATCCCTC
>CBDDRW010000116.1:0-7990 GCA_965233175.1 uncultured bacterium | reverse complement strand
AGCCGACATTTTTACACTCGCCCTAACAGAACTCATATTTACGCCTGTTGAAATTGCCGCCAAGGATAAACTCAAGGTCTATCATCTCACTTACGATAATGATGGAAAATTGTCTCATATGGAGAAGATGTAGCCTTGAATTCGCAGGTCATCCTTATGGTACGCAGTAATACCACAGAGATCGATCATTACTCACTGAGTTCCCCTTCGCACTGTTGCTGAGTTAAACGAGAATCGTCCCGGCGCCCGCTTAATATAATCGACGCCTTTAACTTTAAAATGTCGTCGGACCACGGAGTCGAGTCGGCCGTGGGTGTCGGCAATCACTCCGATTCGAATGGCTCTCCTCTGGTTCATTGGACGACGACCGTCTGGGACCCGATTGAAGCCCGCACCTGTTTCCAGTCGAAGGTAAAAGGTTCCGGCAATTTCTTCGACAAGGCGGCGAGCTCCGCTTTCAATCGATCGGCTCTGGCAGCACTCATCGGATGCGTGGAGAGCCACTCCATCCGGCCTTGATCTTTCTCTGAGAGCCGTTCGAAAAATGTGATCATGCCGGAGGGATCAATCTTCGCCCGCTGAAGCAACTGCAACCCCGTCAAATCAGCCTCGGTCTCCTGCTCTCGGCCGAACTTGAGAGTGAACAGTTCAACGCCAAGTTGTTTCATCATCCCGACGAGGCCCTGTTGATTGCCGAACACGATGGCCGCCACCGCCATAAACCCGAGATTTTTCACGATCCGTTCAAGCCCATGCCGCTGCAACACATGGTTCAGTTCATGGCTCAACACACCTGCCACTTCTTCACCACTCTCTGCCTTTTTCATGAGCCCGGTGAACACCACCACATACCCGCCGGGCAGCGCGAAGGCATTTATGACGTCGCTCTTTACCACGGTCACTTCGAATTTGTAGGGATTATCCAGGATCTGAGCGGTCATCCGTTGGGTCATCTCTCCAAGCGCTGCGACTGCGGGACCCTCTTTCATCACTTCCTGATGGCTGAGAAAATCTCGATAGGCCGATTCGCCCAGCTTTTGTTCCCACTCCACCGGAATCCGACTCACGGCAATCTCGACGAGCAGATCGGACTGGAACCAAAGTCCCAGCACCGTGGCTAAAACCACTCCGCCGACCAGGCTCCAAGCGAGCCGGTGGCGATGTCGCACTTGCCGTACCTGTTCCGCAGCTTGTGCAAAGGAGTGGCTCAATCGATCCGGTGCCGCTTGGCGGAACGCACGAATCACGTCAGGGTTCTTGAGATACAGCGTCCGATCTCCTTTGGACCCAGTCCATTTCACGACGAGCTGGTCATGGTCAAGCCCGCCTGCTGAGACAGTGAGCGCTAAAAATGGAACGGATTCTGGCTGGTCGTCTGCAGTATCAGACGCAAAAGCAACGGTGAGTCCGTGCTCCTCGACATGAACAAGACAAGGCGCACCGCTGGCAGGAAACTCCTCACCGAAACAGAGCGCGTTGGGAAAGAATTCAGTCATAGCTAATCGAGAATTGACTTAATTGGCAACTCTCATGCGGATGCTCAAAACGTCGGCCTTTCTCACCCGCTCAGCCCTGGTGTGCCAAGACACACCTTGTCCCAGGCAAGGCCGCGTGCGAGCAGAAACCACCGGCGTGGTCGTTTCCACCTCCCGCCCCGAGCTGCCAAGACAGCTCTCTCCCCATGTGGGGTACGTTGAGGATTGTTTCGAGCCGAGAACGAAGTTGGCCGGCGTTTTCAGCATCCGCTACTCGGAGACCGGGATGAACTGTCTGATCCACGCTCCAAAACTCCCCGGATTCCGGCTTTGAATGAACACGAGTCCTGGCCCTCTGAACCGGCAGACAAACCCTTCGCCGGAAGTGAAGCTGGCAACCCATCCGGAGGTGGCTTTTTCGATGTTGTAGGAGGTTGTAGAAGACCAAGCCACTAGGTGGCTATTGTCGACGATGTATTCCTGATTGGGCTTCAGCTCGATCTTGTGAATGGCCCCGAAACTATTCAGAACAAGCGTCCCCTTCCCGCTGATATTCAAAATGAAGAAACCTTCTCCACCCAGCAGTCCACGGCTCAGGCCCTGCATTTTATTTTCGATGACGATCCCATCTGCGCCTGCGAGGAAGCCATCTTTCTGCACCATATAATCGTTCACACCATCAAGTTCCAAAATGACAATTTCCCCAGGCACCGTTGGGGCCAGCAGCGCTTCACCGGGACCCCGACTTGCGCGCAGCGTCTGAAAGAAGAATTTCTCCCCGGTCAGAAACTTCCTCGACAGAGCTCCCAGAAAACCACCTTCCATCTTGCTTTCAATGTCGATAGTCGGTGAGCACGCCACCATCGCCCCCGACTCGGCTTTGATGTTCTCACCAGCCGCCAAGTCCACTCGCACCATCGGAAATGCCCCTGGATATAAAACTTCGCTCTTCATGTCGTCACATCCTCCATCAGTTCATACTGGCGCTCATGCCACCCAGCCGTAGACTTTGCGGCTCGGCTCCGGCCCTTCTTCCAGATAGCTCATCCTGAGTTGCCCTAGAACGTCCCGCTGCAACTCATTCCGCTTCGCCTTGACATCAATATCAAATACACGCGCCGCATTCAGGCCGAAGATCTGCTCCTTCACCTGGCGCGTAAGCGGCTGGTACCGATATCGCTCGATCAGCTGATCTGGAATCTGGAATCGTCGAAAGGCTTCAATCTGCCATTGCGGCGACCCATACCAGATCGAGTCTGTCCCCCAGAGCACGTGATCGACACCGAACGCCTCGATGATTTGTCCGAGCAGATGCGCGCAGACGGCAGGATGGGTGGTGACAAGCTGCGCAAAGGTTGAACCGAGCTCCATGTAGATGTTCTTGACGCCAGGCTGCGCCTGTTTCATGCGGCAGAATTCAGTGGTCCAGGGAATATCACCTGTCTTGGCAAACACTGTGTCCACCGTCGCGGCACTCTTGAGCCCCGAGTGATAGACCAAGAAATCGATGTCTGGAAAATCTCTCGCGGCCTTGATCAAATCCTTGGGGTGGTTGTAATCAGGCACCGGCCCAAGAGGAAGTCCTTTGTGGACGCACACACGTGTAATATTGAGCTTCCTGGCCTGCTCCAGCATCGGATAGGCGATCCTCTCATCGTCCATCCACCAGCCACGATCGAATCCCTTGGGACAAGAGCCGGTATAACACTTCCACGCATCAACCTTGAGCATCTCCGCCTGCATGGCCATGAAGTCCAGATCAGCTGCCCCCAGTTGGGGCGTAGCCAATCCATGCGCGAGCATTCGTTGGGACTGCGCAAGACGATTGATTTCGTCGCGGATGTGCGCCATCTCGTTCGGCGGCACGACGGCCTCTTGCGGATAGGGTCCCGGCGGCGTACTGATAAGGCCGATAGTGGTTTCGCTGTCGAGGAACACTTCTTTGACAAAATTCTTCCATGAAAGGTCGTCGATGGTGCCTCGATCCCCTCCCAGCTTCGGGTTGAGCCCTGATTCTCGTATCTGTCGTCTGAGCGACAGCAGGCCCTGTTTGGACACCGCGCCCTTTCGATTGGCTTCACCATCGGTCGGATCAAAGTGCGCACTGACATAATGCGTCTGCACATCGAAGATAAAGTAGGGCGCGCCCTGTTGCTCGGCAAACGCGGACGTTTCAAACAGTTCGACTTCCTTCACATCAAAGAACTTTCCGAAGATCGAGTTCATAGCCAACAACGCTGCGGCCATCCCACCGGTCGTTCTGAGAAAGTCTCGACGAGTGAGACCTTGTCGAGCTGCGGTCCGATCCACAAACGCGATGGCAAGCGATTCAACACGAGCCTGGTCTGCCGTCTGACTGAACGGGGAAAACTCTTCGTTCGACACATTCTGCGTTGGAACGGCGGATGGAAATGTGATCCCTTTCTTGGCCGAGGGAACATAGGGAAAGGGTGATGGTGAGGACGCCATGGTGCCTAGTCTCATAAATGGTACGGTGTGATTCTGTGGAATACGATCAGCAGTGTCAAGCAACCAGAGCGGTGAAGGAAACAGAACTCTTTGAATGGCGAAAAGGAAAGGGATCGGTGAGTTACCTGGACCGGGATGGAGACACGGAGCGACTGTTCTCAATCCCAACTGATTGAGTTTTGGGAATGGTGACGGCGACGTCGTGCTGAGGATCGCCGTCTTGATCCTTACCGTCTTGCCCAACACTATAGAGCACCCCTTTACGCTGATCGACCAGCATGGGAAGACCGGTAAAGGGATCATAGAGAGCCTGTCCAGCCTTTGCGAGACGCGTGATCACATTGCCCTCTTGCGCCCCCTGTCTGACCCAGACTTGTAGGCTCGCCAAACGAAGGCGCGCATCGGTCTCCACCGTTCGCCCAACATAGGGATCCCATGAAGGGAGTGGCTCGATTCCGATAATGTGCTCGATCGGATTCGCCACGTAGTCCACCACGCTTACAGCCGGAGTCCGGATGAAACTGGACAGTTTCGGCAAGTTGGTGTAGCGACCTTCTGCTACAGCTTTGCTTGCCGCCTCGTAATAGTCCGCATAGGCATTGGATCGCTGCTGTACGGGAAGTGGCATGGCAGCTGCTACGGCAACATACAGAGGACGCTCGCCGGCCTTGTCATTCTTGAAGTCTTTCGTCACAGCCTTCGTTGCCCACACAAGATGACTCTGCATCGGCCATCGAAGGGACAACTCAACTTGATCCAAGGGGCGAACGATCTTGCCGAGTCGACTGATCGCGGTCTCATCGAGATCCTGACGGGTCAAAAGCCCTGACGCGATAGCGGTATCGTCCTGTACCGCCGTCACTGCCAACATTTTCACCATCAACGTCTTCGACTGCCCCAGCACTGTACGCCAGGATGCCATATCGTTCTCAAGCCGCACGAGACCTGTGTTGAGATCCTGTCCAAACCCTTCTGCCAGGTACAGTCGATGGACGAGTAGAATATGGGCACAGTTCGGGCTCAAGATTTTCCCGTAGCCCACTTCTTCAAACGGCATCGACAGCCACTGCTGGTAGCGCTTGAGCGCGAACGATTCTTGAGCCGCCCATGATCGTATTGATGCAGCCTGTGGTTTCAGCTGTGCCATCGGGTCGGCACTGGTAAACCATTCACGGGTTACATTGGCAGGGGTTCCTGCTGTTGCGCCTTTCCCTTCATCTCCCAGCATGCAAGAGTGCGCAGCCCGAGGATCGGTCTCTTCTGCTTGACGCTCGTAACCCGCTCGGATCGGATTCTGTTCCCCGGGAACATCGAATCCGAGCAGCAAGAAATACCCGTTTTTTGTTGAATCGGTGAGTGCCAGTGGAGGACTCGCTGTGAGATTCTGATAGGTCGACGACGGGGGAGCTTCCATCATGATCCATGCTAATCCGATCGCCCCCAGGCCGATCGCCATCAATATCACACAGGAGAACACCAACCCTACACACAACAACACCATCGATCGCGTTGTTGAAAAACACGACCCGATAAACGACGAGATGCGACTGCGGACTCGCGCCATTTTCCTGGAAACTCGAGGCCGCGGTCGTGGCGACTCCAGACGATCCTGCGTATGGACCTGACGATTCTCACTGGTTGAGTCAAACAATACATCCACGGCCGACGCAGCAACCGAAACGGCAGGCTCTGGTTTCGAGTGATCAGATTCGGCACGAGGATCCTCCCGCGGCTCAGTAAATGGTGGAGGAGTGTTCACAAATGTGATCGACTCACTCGCCCGGACCCACTCCGGTCTCGTATCTTCAGGAGGAGTAACTTTTTCCAGGATGGGGGCAACCGCTTCAACAAGAGAGGCCGCTTCAGAAGGAACCGACTCCCACCCACCGCTACGTGACAATTCGGTGGCCGATGCAGGCGCTGCCTCGATCACTGGTGGTGGAACCGCCGGATCGAGTGGGGCATCCCCCTTCTCCTTGTCCCAGTTTCGTTTCTTTTCAGATGGACGATGAGGCTGAACTTCGACTTCGCCAGTACTCCAACTCGACACGGTCTCCATCGATGACGCATCGCTTGGTGTCGCGGAGAGCGGAGGAGCCGAGGCGATCTTGAACAGTGGGACAGGCATTTCTGGGAGCTCTGTGGAAGCTGGTGCAGATACGGCTGATGCTTCTGGAGTCCCCTCTGAACATGACGGCGCTGGAGCGGAGGCATCGGGAAATGCCTCGACTGGCTGCGGCTCTTTAAAATACGAGAATGAAACTGGTTCGGATTCGCAAGCGGGTTCGACCAGCTCTGATAGAGGAGGTGCTGGAACATCAATGTTGAGGAAGCCTGTGGTATCGCTCGAAAGAGTAGGTGGGTCTTCCGGCTGTACGGGTTCATCCGAAAGAAAAGTCGCAGTTGGTGATACGACATCGGACTCTCTGATTGCAGCAGTGACATCTGTAATCGAGCTACTCACTTCACTTAAGATTGGAGGGTGAGTTCCCTGTAACGGCTCGGGGTCGCTGACTGAGACCGGCGGTTCTGGAGATGAAGTACTGGAGGGAGCAGAGAGGACAGGGTCCATTACAGGTTCTGGCCCGACGTCCTGTGTATCCCGTGAAGTCGTATCCGACGAGGACAACGCGGCAGGCGAACTTGGCGCCAGCGGTTCTTCGGCAAACTTCCATGCGCCGTCGAAGACAGTGTTCCATGAAAACGGAGTCGTGGACAGGGAGTCAGCGGGGGGAGGGGGCGAAACTTCGGGCTCTTGAAGGATCGTGGGGATTGTTGACGGCTCCGCTGCAAAGATCGATTCACGGGCTTCGGTCATATCTTGCACGGGGGTGGGACTCGACAACTGTTCTGATACACGTTCAGGCTGCGTGATAGCAGATGGGGTGAAAACAGATTCATCGCTTAAAACGGATGCTCCCTCCGATTGCGCAAGCGGAGCCGTTTCCTCAATCTTGATCATGGCGTTTTCTATCTGCTCCCAAGGCATGGGAGAAGAGAGTTCCGGCGATCCGACGGGAGGGACGATGACGCTCCCACCATCCCCTGCGTGCTCCTCCGAGGCATGAGAAGGAAGTTCCTCCTCTACAAAAGGTGAACGTTCGACAATCGGATCCCCCGTTTCATCGGCACGATGCCCATTGAGTGAAGACAAAGGCGCCGCTGACATCGAAGGGGCTATTTCCTGATCGATCCGGTCGGTTTCGTCGTTCAGATCGGTAGATTCGGACAATGGACCCTGTTCAGCACAATCGACCGGCGCTGGGGTTATCAACACCTCAGGAGCATCAAGCGCGTCAATGGTCGGGTTCGGCGAGAGGTATAGTGAATCTTCTTGATTCGGCGGAACCCCATCGAACTGTTCCCACGGCATCTCTTCAGAAGAAACTCCAGATGCTTCAGTGGTGACAAGGCATTCGCCCTGAGAATGCGAGGAGACATCGACTTCCACTGTTGTCACTTCTTCTCCAGGAGACGACGGAGAAGACACAAGAAGCTCGCCTGTTTGTATGTCGAAAAGAGAGGCAAACTGGAGCGCCACTGGGCTTGCAGGCGCAAGCTCTCTCACCTTCGCATACAGCTGAGAAGGCTTCCTGAGATTGTCAGAATCTGGATCTTCGATAAGGACGTCGATGGCCTTCCCCAATTCGGCCACCGCAGCTATGGCATCTCCCTTTTCATCATAGACATGGGCCAAGAGCTCGAGGAACGGGACGCAACGCGGTCCGGCAACCAAATATTCTCGCAACAAGGATTCGGCCAGCCATAAGTCTTGTCGCTCAATTGCTTCGTTGGCGAGGGCCTCAAATGCTTGCCGAGCCGTGACAAGATTACCGAGCCGCAGATGCAGCGTAGCAAAGAGTCGTCGGGCTTCCGTGTTTTGAGGATCAAGGGAAAGCAGCTCTTTCAACGCAGCAGACGACCGGCCATACTTGCCGGCGTTCATATGGGTGATGGCTTCCTCGAGAAGCACGCTTTTCTTACTGTAGCCGACCACACCCCGGCTGTGCGCCCGAGAGGGAGCCTTTTTGTCAGATTTTTGAGAG
>CBDDRW010000115.1:0-7214 GCA_965233175.1 uncultured bacterium | reverse complement strand
TTCACTTGCCTGAGGCCTTCCATGCCGGTCTTGGCCAAGGCGGTCCGAAAGCCTTCTTTTTCCAAATAGAGTTTCACCAATTGGAGGATGTCGTGTTCGTCTTCAACAATGAGGATCTTCTTGGTTGTAGGACTTGGCATGATCGGTGTCGTGAGCCTACGAGGGCGTAAGAACTCTGTCAAGCAAGGGGTGGAACAAGAAGCGAGGGCCAATTCAGTTGACGAGGCCCGCTGCTCTGACGTAAGGTGAACGACAGCCATTCGCGAGTCTGCGATAGGATCGGAGCACTCTACTGAGTTCAGGGAGGGAGGAGACGGCTATGAAGATCTATCTCGCCAATCCACGAGGATTTTGTGCCGGGGTCGACCGGGCGATTGATATCGTTGATCTCTCACTGAAAAAGTATGGGGCGCCCATCTATGTCCGGCATGAAATCGTCCATAGTCGGCATGTTGTGAATTCGCTCCGTACGAAGGGCGCCGTGTTTGTGGAAGAGCTGGGAGAAGTGCCGGAAGGTTCGGTCGTGATCTTCAGTGCCCATGGAGTTGCCAAGTCGGTATGGGACGAGGCTAACCGGCGGCGCCTGCATGTGATCGATGCCACCTGCCCACTAGTCATCAAAGTGCATAACGAGGTCAACCGCGACTATACGCAGGGGTATGATCTCATCCTGATCGGCCACGCCGGCCACCCCGAAGTGATCGGGACACTCGGGCAGATCCCGGACAAGTTTCACCTAGTCTCCTCTGTCGCCGATGTTGAGAAATTGCAGGTTGATAATATTCATGATCTCTCCTATGTCACACAAACGACCCTGAGTGTCGATGAGTGCCGGGATATCGTCGGCGCACTCCATAAACGGTTTCCGCATATCAAGGGCCCGCATCAGGAAGATATTTGTTACGCGACGCAGAACCGCCAGAATGCAGTGAAGGAACTCTCCAAGCTCGTGGACGTCATCCTCGTCATCGGTTCTCCGAATAGCTCAAACTCCAACCGTCTCCGCGAGTTGGGTGAGCAGTGTGGGATTGCGTCTTACTTGATCGATGCCTCATCCGACATCAATCCAGCCTGGCTTACGAACGTGCAGGCGGTTGGGATCACAGCTGGTGCTTCCGCGCCCGAAGTGTTGGTCGAAGAAGTGGTGGCATACCTCAAGACATTTGGGACGGCAGAGGTCCAAGATCTGACGGTGATCGAAGAAGACGTGGAGTTTCTTCTCCCGAAGGAATTGATCGCCATTGAGTCCTCCAATAAATCGGTTGGAGCTCAGGTGGGATAGCCGCATACTCTTTGCTACGTTCCTGCTCCCAAATATAGTGGGCCTCTCTCCTGCTCCTACCACCGGCAGTGTTTTTCTTTGATTTTACGCACAAGTCTGTGCTAGAAATCCAGGGGTTTTCTGTGTGTCCCCCCACCAAAGGAGTGATCGATGTATTTGAAATCCCTTGAGATGACGGGATTTAAGTCGTTCGCAGAAGCCCGGATCGAATTCCCCAACGGGGTGACGGCCATTGTGGGGCCAAACGGGAGTGGGAAAAGTAATGTCGTCGACGCCATTCTTTGGGTGCTTGGTGAGCAGAGTACGAAGTCTCTGCGTAGCGACAAGATGGAAGATGTGATTTTTAATGGGACTGAAATGCGGAAGCCTCTCGGTTTGGCTGAAGTGTCGCTCGTGATCAGCGGGCTGGATCAGATCACAGTCGATCCGCTGTCCGGTCTTTCGAGCCAGCTGTCGGAGTATCAGGAACTCATGATCACGCGCCGTCTCTATCGTAATGGCGACAGTGAATATCTTATCAATAAGACGGTCTGCCGGTTGAAGGACGTACGGAGCATTCTGTTGGATACCAGGGCTGGCACCAAAGGGCACACGGTCATCGCACAGGGACAAATTGATCAGATTCTGAACGCGTCACCGCAAAACAGGCGGGAGTTGATCGAGGAGACCGCCGGCATTGTTCGTTACAAGAAGCAGAAAGCTGAAGCACTGCGGAAGTTGGAGGCGACACAGCTGAACCTATCGCGGGTACGGGACATCATTGCTGAAGTGAAAAAACAGTTGAATGCTCTCGAGCGCCAAGCGCGGCAGGCGCGATCGT
This sequence comes from uncultured bacterium, assembly GCA_965233175.1. GTDB lineage: Bacteria > Nitrospirota > Nitrospiria > Nitrospirales > Nitrospiraceae > Palsa-1315. The sequence continues at coordinate 5,112 of CBDDRW010000115.1, read as the reverse complement.
ATCAGACGTTGCACCAAGAAGCGAAGTCGCTGGAGATTCAGTTGCTGGCCAACGAATATCACGTCCTCCGAACCACGATTCAGGACGTGGAATCTGAGCTGCAGATGTTAGAGGAACAGGAGTCCGAGCAGTCAGCCGAGCTGGCGCGTTTGAATGCCGAGCTCGAGCGGATCAAGCTCGCGATAACGATCGCGAATGGAACGATCGGGGAGCGGCGTGAGGAATTGTCAAAGGTGGAACAGCAGCAGGCTCGGGCGCTGACCGCCGCAGAGATTGAACGGAATCGCGGCGAACTCTATGTGCAGCAGCGGGAGCAGGGGAGGGAAGAACTCGAGCGCCTCACCCTGGAACAGCAGCAAGGAGCGGCGGAGGCGGTGACCCTTGAAGATATGCTGGCCACGCTCGATCGCGAGTGCGTGGAACGAGAACAGGTGTTTACGGAACTCGATCGGGAGATGAAGGCGCTAGTCCAGCAAAGAGTTGTGGCATTAGCTGAGGAAGACCGGGGGCGCCAGGACGTCACGAATCTGGCAGTGCTGGTCGGGAATACTGAACAGACTTTGGTGCAATTGGCTGCTCGGATCCAAGAGGCGGCGACTCGTGCAGATCGGCTTGTCCATGAGCGGGAGGACGTTCGCCAGCAACATCTCGAGGCAACGGACAAACGTCAGGGGCTTCAGCAAGCCTGTCATGAGGCGGAGCAAATGGTCGTAGACCTGCGCCGACAGCAGCAGGGAGTCGAGGAAGAGAGCGAGCGCATGTCGGCTGAGTTAGCCGAAGTCGATCGATCAGTATTTCGCCGGTCGGAAGAGTTGGCTGCGGTGGATTCTCATCTTAGAGCGCTGCAGGGCGTGCTGCAGGAAGACATGGGGTATGGGCGGCGCGGCGCCGAAGAATCGACGGCACTCAAAGCCTGTGCCGGTGTTCGCGAGGCCATTGCCGAGTGGTTGGTTGTGCCTTCCGGGTGGGACCGTGCTGTGGAAGCGATCTTGGGTGAGCGGGTCAGGGGATGGTTCGTCGATAGTCCCACCAGCGCGTGCGATGCGGTTGATTTTCTCAAAGAGAAAGATCTCGGTCGCGGCACGTTTATCCCGCAGCAACCTCGCTGGACTTCTTGTCCTACGGCTTCTCGCTCCTGGTGGCCTGCGATGGAGGGCCAGCCGGGCGTGGTTGGATGTGCCGTCGATTTGATCTCTGCGCAAGGCGCGCGCGAAACGGCTCGCGACTATCTCTTCGACCGAATGGTGTTCGTCGATACCCTCAAGGACGCAACCGTACTGTGGGAGCAACAATCCTGCGCGACGTCCGATGGGCCTATCTTCGTGACACGTGCGGGAGAAATTTTGGATGCAGCCGGGGTGATTATCGGTGGCCAGGCCAGTGCAACGGGGGGCCTGCTGCAGCGGCGCCGAGAGGTGCTTCAGCTGGACTCCCAACGTATTTCCCTGACGGCGGCCATTGAAGAAAGCAAGCAGCGACAGGAGCAATTGCAGTCGAAGGGACAGGAGTTGCGTGAGCAGAGCCGGCAACTCGGGGAGTCGTTACGCGAGGCTGAAATGCAGGGACTCTCACTGCGGAAAGACGAAGCCGGGCTCCAGCATGTGCTGGGTGATCTCACTCTGCGAATTGAGACATTGATGAGCGATGCGCAACGGGGTTCAGTGGATGGGCAGCAGCTTGATCAAGAAACGCGCTCTGTCGAAGCGCAACTTGCACAATGGAGGGCGGAGAAGGTTGGTCAGGAGGCCGGGCTTGGCCGAGTACGCGAGCGAGTCGCGCAGATCGATCACGGTATGCAGGAGCTGCAGCAGCGATTTACAGAGGCGCAATTGATGGCCCAGGAAACACGGACAACCCGTGAACATCGTCATCGTGATCTCCAACGAATTCAGCAGCAGCAGCAGGATGGGATCACGCGCATTGACACGTTGACGCAGCACGTGGAAGGGTTCACGACTTCAATCGAACAGAGCCGGGTTGAGCGTGAGGATCAAGAGGCCCGTTGTAGAGAATTCGGTGAATCGACAGTTCAGATAAAAGCTCAACTGGTCGAACTGCAAGAGGCGCAGGCGCGGGACATGGGGGCAGCGCACCAGCTGGACATCCGCTTGGAGGAGGTACGTCGCAGGGTGTCCACTCTTCGTGAATCTCGCATGACGGTGGAGATCAAGAAGGCGGAACTTCGTGTGCAATTGGGAACGGTCGAATCGACATTGGTGGGAACGTACCAGGTGGATCTTGCGACGCTGTCGGACGCACCGGTTGTGGAGGAGGCCTCCGGTCAGCGGATTCTTGGGCAGGAGCCGATCTTACCAGCTCCATTGCCGGTCGACGAGGCAGCGTTACGGGCACAACTCCAGAAAATTCGTGAAAAACTCGATCGCTTGGGACCGATCAATTTAGCAGCCATTCACGAACACCAAGAGTTGGATGAACGGTATCGATTCTTGACGACGCAAGAACTAGACCTTTCTACATCCATCGGCTCGCTCAAAGAAATCATTCAGCGGATCAATCGCACCACGAAAGACATGTTTGCCGATACCTTTGCCGAACTTCAGCAGAAGTTCAGCGAGGTGTTTGTGAAGTTTTTCCCGGGTGGTCGAGCCGAACTTCAACTGGTCGAAGCGCAAATGGATGAAACGGTCGAAGGCAGTGGACCGCAGGAACCTGGCGTCGATATCGTGGTACAGCCACCAGGCAAGCGCTTGAAGAGTATTACTATGCTTTCTGGAGGTGAAAAGACATTGACGGCGATGGCGTTGCTCTTTGCGAGCTTTTTGATCAGACCGACGCCGTTTTGTATTCTCGATGAAATCGATGCGCCGCTGGACGAAGAGAACATCGGGCGCTTTACCGGCGTCTTGCGTGAACTCTCCGAAGGGGCGCAGTTCATGGTCATTACCCACAACAAGCGGACCATGGCTATTGCAGACTCGTTGTTTGGGGTCACTATGGAAGAGGCCGGCATATCAAAAATCGTGTCGGTGCGGCTGGGTAATTTGCAGCCGGCTTAAACCGAATATATTGTCTAAAACATTCGTACTTTAGAGGACTTCCGTATGTCTGTTTCTTGACTCAGAGTAGGGTGTCTGTTATATACCCCCCCGTAGGTCATTTTGAGGACTGTGCCGCTCGCAATTCATGTTGTCTCGAGCGGCCGGTATAACTCATATCGCCCATCCACCTGCAGTTTTTCATAGCCCGCACCATGAAGCTGATTCGAACGTTCTTAGATCGTTTATCGGATAGCCTCTTCATCTCCGTTCCGGAGAAGCTGGGGCTTCCCAACGTTCCTCCGTTGCGTCTGGTGTCCGACAAGTCCATCCTCTCGGCCCCAGCCGATATTGCGACACGTCGCCCCGCCAGCCATTCGATTAGTCAAGTGGATGCGCTCGACGATGCGGTCCGGCGCAGTCAAGCCTGGTTTTTGTCTAAACAACATCCCTCAGAAGGATATTGGGTTGCAGAGCTTGAGGCTGACACCACGTTGACCTCGGAGTATCTGTTGCTCCGGCGGTTTCTTGACCGGGTCGATCCCGAGCGGGAGCGCAAGGCGGTTCGATATCTTCGCTCCATGCAATTGGCCGATGGCGGCTGGCCGATTTATTACGGAGGGCCTGCGGAGATCAGTGCCTCCGTGAAAGCCTACTTCGCCTTGAAGTTGAGCGGCATTTCTGCGAACGAGCCCTACATGCTTCGGGCCCGCGACTGTATTCTGGCAATGGGCGGTGTCGTGTGCGCGAACGTCTTTACGAAAATCACCCTGGCACTATTCGAGCAGTATGACTGGAAGGGCATTCCGAGCATGCCGCCGGAAATTATGCTCCTGCCGAAGCGCTTTTACTTCAGCATCTATGCCATTTCCTATTGGTCCCGTGCCGTCTTGATTCCCTTGCTGGTGGTATTCGCGAATCAACCTGTCTGCCGAATTCCTCAGGAGCAGGGCATCGACGAGCTCTATGTCTCTCCCCGATCACAGATTCGCTATCGAGACGTGCCGCCGTTCAACAAGGACCAACGGTGGTTCACACCGCATAATTTCTTCGTTCAGCTGGACGGGGTGCTGAAACTGTACGACCGGATGCCGCTGAGTTGTTTGCGGGAGAAGGCCTTGCACAAGGCTGCCACCTGGATGTTGGACCACATTAAGGGTAGCGGTGGACTGGGAGCCATCTATCCGGCCATGGCGAATTCCATCGTAGCTCTTCGTTGCCTCGGTTATCAGGTCGATGATCCATTGGTCCGGAAGGCGTTCCACGAAATCGAATCGTTGGAGGTCTACGGGACTGTGTCAATTGGTGATCAGCGCGTCGAAGCGCTGCATCTGCAACCCTGTCACTCTCCAATCTGGGATACGGCCTTGCTCATGAACGCCTTTATCGAAACCGGGATGGCGCAGGACCATCCGTCGCTCCAGAAAGCGGGAGCGTATCTGGTTTCTCGCCAAACGAGAACGGTTGGAGATTGGAAGTTCTCGTCTCCCGATGCGGAACCGGGAGGCTGGTACTTTCAGTTTGAGAATGAGCTCTATCCCGATGTGGATGACTCGGCAGTGGTGTTGATGGCGCTGTCGAAAATCCGGACGACCCAGACCGCCGACTTGCAGGAATCTATCCAGCGGGGGACGAATTGGGTCCTCGCCATGCAAGGGTCTGATGGCGGGTGGGGGGCATACGACAAGGACAACAATCGTATCGTCTTCAACTATATTCCATTTGCCGACCATCATGCCTTGCTCGATCCGAGCACGTCCGACTTGACCGGACGCTGCCTCGAGATGCTTGCGGCGTTGGGCTACGATCAGACCCATTCTGCCGTGGCGCCAGCCCTCCGGTTCATCAAGCGCGAGCAGGAGACCGACGGCAGCTGGTATGGCCGTTGGGGCGTCAACTATATTTATGGTACCTGGTCCGTCCTGGCTGGTCTTCGTGCGATCGGAGTGGATCTCTCGGAACCCTATATACGCCGTGCGGTCGCCTGGCTTGAGTCGAAGCAGAATCCCGATGGCGGGTGGGGCGAGTCCTGCCATTCTTACGGTGACCCTGAGTCGAGCGGGAAGGGAGACAGTACTCCTTCACAGACGGCCTGGGCCATCATGGGACTCATGTC
>CBDDRW010000114.1:0-10982 GCA_965233175.1 uncultured bacterium | reverse complement strand
GCTGTCGTGTTCACGTACAAGCTAATAGCTCCACCATGGTTCACACTGGTGGCTGACGCGTACCCCTCTATTTCGCGATTCGTGGCAGGTACGCTGAGTTTCCAATCGGTGGTGCCAGCCAGCTGATTTTCCGTTTCGATCTCGTTCAAGTGTGCAGAATTGCTAAAAGTCGCCGTAACTGTTTGATCGGCAGTCACAGTTACGGCACAGGAGAGACTGGCAGTTGGGCATGCTCCGCCCCAGTCAGTTAAGGTGTGGTTCGGAGCAGGCGCTGCAGTCAAGGTCACCACAGTCCCTGAAGAAACCCTCATCGTACAAGTAGTTCCGCAATTCACACCGGCGGGATTGGATGTGATATTCCCAGTGCCGGCTCCATCCTTCGCAATGGTCAACGTGAGCGAGACCGGTGGATTCGGGGTTTCAGGCGAGGTACTAGAACCATCTTCTCCGCTGCAAGCCGCCAGCAACATGGCTAAACCTGCAGCTAACGATATAAACGTTTTCAAGTTTTCCCCGTCTCAGAGGATCTGGCCCTGCTTAACTATAGATGGGCTGTACAGGTAACAGATTATGACGATGAAGTAAATTGCGCTTCAAACTACGTAGTTATCATATACCTTAAGGGAACGAACATCTCGCCTCCCACCAGGTCAAGGTTCCTCTGGTGGGCCAGGGTTTCCCCGAGTACACGCGCTAGCGTTTGGCCATAACAATGGAACCAACGCGCTCACACCAAATAGGCATCCTCGCAAGGGAGAGATCATCATGCACCTATCCTCCATAACCGTCCTTCTCGCCACTAGCTTTGTCGCTCTGACAGGCTGTGCTTCATATGTGAAACAGTCTGACGTGTGTATAAAGGGGCATTACGGCTACTCTCCACAGGGTGATTGCCCTACTCGTGTTTCATCGGGGGCTATGGTCCCTGATGCGCCGAAAGAGGCCGAAGCCCCGCTAGCACCGTAATGACATTTGTTGAAAAAAGTTTTTCCTTATGATCTGAGAACGAACCCTGGCCTTGTTCGACAGGGGGTCTCCTTGGAGTCCTCCGCGCCTACGGCTTTACCCATGGCAGATCATCACATCTACAAGCTCGATAAGGGTGTGACTCGGGTAAATCTAGCCCGCAAGAGAGCCTGAGCCACATGTTTACCAAACCACGAAGCATTCCCTACCGTTAATTAAGCCTAATGTATGTCTAGGAGCTGACTGGCTGATGTCCTATGTCTGCACATTTATTCATGAAGTATCCTTTTACCCAGGAGGCATTATGATGAGATGTCGAATGTGTTCCGAGTGTTGTCAGGCGGAATTTTATTGTTCCTATTCACTATGCCCCAGGGTGCTGATCTAGCGTCCGCAGCAGAGGACGTGAAGGTAACCCCATGTGAGGTACCATATGGACAAAACGCCACACGAACCGACCACGTTGAGAAGCTGAACCCACATGATTTCAGGTGAAGTGATGCGCGTGGACGACGCGAGTTATCTTTTAAAGGAGGAGAGCGGGAAGGAAGTGACTTTAAAGACCAGCAAGAAAACGGAACAACCGGTAATAATCAGGGAGACCGCATTTCTGCAAATGTAGACAATCAGAACTATGCCCTGTGGATCCGATCGAACAAAATGACGGATCGCCGGACTGAACATGCCTCGACTGACTGCACTCCGAATTAGAAACAGCAGGCATGCAGGATATCTTTGCGCTGTGGTGGCGTGGCCAATGGCTTAGTTTAGAAGGCGGTAGGCTGATCAGCATTCCGTCATCGCGGATGTTGGCTCATTCCAATAAAAAAGAGGGTACCATGCTAATGCGACACACGTGCGCCTATTATATGCTGATGGCGAGTGGAATTCCCTTGTTCGCTGGCTGTTCTTTTCTGGCGGACAAACCACAAGGGGAAGCGCAACTCGATAGTACCACCTTGGCGACTCAATCAAAAAGTCTCGCGGGATCGTATAGAGACCTTGGATCGGACGGCTCCATCAAGCCACATCCCTATCCATCGTATAATATGAGCCAGAAGCCACAACCCCAAACCGGCGAGATAACTCTAGGTGCACCGGTAGAAATGCCCAATATGAGAACGGGGACGATCAAAAGTGAGACTGGAGGAACAACGCCTCGCTCCGGATCAGGGTCGACCGGTTCATCTGGTGGAACCAAAGGAGCAGGCGGTAAGTAGGCGCTCTCAAGTAAGGGGTACTGAGGGGTCCGTCAGGGGAACTGATCCATTCTGGCGTGGCAATTCCATGGGAGGTGTGATCGAATGACTCTATATCACACGCTCAGATCCCCGCCGTTAAGATGGTACAAACGATCGAGCAAGGAAGGGGAGACGTGATCGGGCAAGGATCCGATGTCGGTCTATGAAATTGAAACAGACCAGGGCAGGATGCGCATTCCAGCCGATTGAGGTTAATCAAGCCCGCATAAAGATGGAATAGTGATATGCAACCATGTTCTACCTGCAAACAACAAGCTGAGTGGCGATATAAGGAGGGCTGGGGGGCTCTGGCCTGTGCCGATTGGTTTGCTGGAATGTGTCAGGGAGATCCGCTCGAGATCGCGACTCCATCGGTGGGAGAAGTCCGCCTACTCAGCCTCGAAACAGAAGAGGATAAACGCTACACCCATTGGGTTCGAACGCGCCTCAGAGAACTATGGCCGTTGGAGCGTTCGACGTGAGACTGAGAACACGGGTTCTGCTGCACGTATTGGGAATGGCCTCTCCGTGAGCCCCTCTTCTCCATGGTTTCATAAGCTGCTCGCGATCTATTACTTGATTCAAGGATTGCTGTTAATTGCAGTGGGAGTCGGCGGGTTAGTTCTCGTGGATCAGAATCAACTGCTGGTCGTCAAGCAGTGGCTCCGTGTCATCCGCTTAGATCCTGAGAATCGCTTTATTCATTGGCTCCTGACCAGGATTCTGCCAGTCACGAATGAAATGTTGGAGGCATTCAGTATTGGCTCCTTCGTGTATGGCGGACTCGCGTTGGTACAAGGAGGAGGTCTCTGGTTCTCGAAGCCCTGGGCGTCCTATCTCTCGGTGGTCGTGGTTGGTTCCTTCATTCCGTGGCAGCTGTATAGCCTACTCGACGAGGTGACCACTCTGAAGCTTATCTCGCTGTGTATCAATACCGTGATTGTCGGGTATCTGCTCGTGAGTGTAGTGCGGGCCAGAGGCGTTAAGAAGAACGATCGCGCAGAAGGAACCTCCCACAGGTGAGTCAACAATACGGAGGGCAGGACACTGGAAGCCCTGCGCAGACACACTTGCCTCTTTGTGAACGAGGCCATAAAAACTATGCTCTGAGAGTTCTGCCAGATCAGACGTTGCGTTTCGCCATTGACGGCAGAGGGCCTACCCGGCTTGCCTCGGGGAGGATTCTGGAGATGCTATGGAATAATGAGAGTCAGATGACTTGAAAGGGATCGCGGGTATTCGCGGCCACCAATTCACCACATGCGGTACAGTGATAGTTGTCCGTCAAATAATCGTTGTTGTTATGCTCTAATTCCAGATGCAGATGTCGGCACGGTCGATCTTCTTCCTCTCTCCACTTCACGCGTAATGAAGCCGCTTGCGCTTTCGTCATGATATCCACCTCCAGTACGCAGGTTGGTCAACTAATTTTATTTTAGCAAATTGGTCCAGAAGATCAACTGAGGATGTCGATCTATGGTTCGATTCAACTACAGAATGCAGGTAAGATTGATTGTGAATCTGTTCACAGTTGCTCAAGCGGGGAAGAATGATCCGTAAAAACATGGAAACCCAGGAATGCCTTGCTGATACGGAAGAACTGAGTGGACGCTAATATGGGGATTTGAACCCGCACATCCTGGATCAAAGACCAATACGCGTCGACCGCAAATCAGATGGCGAGGGGACAGATCTGTGAGAAACATGATTAGTTGGAATTCCTGAGCAAGTCCCGATGGAGCGGAGTTGAGCGGTCCGTTGTGCACTGTATCCACGCGTATTCCGCCTGAAACGGTCACTCCCGCTGGCCAGAAAAGTGCTTTCTCCAGATGTCTGGCAGAACGACCCCCGGCATGTTCGGCAGGCACGGGGTCTGTTTTGGGACCCCACGCCTAGCCATTCGTTATGGCTCTGCGGAAATTCTGTGTGACGCTTCCGGCAGCCCATCCGAACGAAGGAACCCCTTGCTAATACCGAAGAATCTGAGTTGGCACCAAGGTGGGTTTGTGCACCACACTCTTGCGGGTGCGAGCCCTGAAGGGAGCGCAACGCATTCCTTGCTGTGTCTCCTACCGGTCTTCAGAACGCTCATGCGCTCCTCAGTTGTTCCTTTGCTCCTTTACCGAGTGGGTGCGGTCGTAGTCGTCGTTGTAGTTGTTGTGGTCGACTTGGAGTTTGCAGGAGTACTGGAGCGGTCACTGGATGGCCTTCCGGTTGGCTCGCTATTTTGATTACTCGTATTCCCACCGGCTGGCTGGTTCCGGAAATCAGAGTTGCCGCAAGTAATCTTTAATGACTCTATGTCATTGGACATACCCAGCTGCGAAAGGTCAGGCACGCGCTGACCAGAAGTGAAGGCGATCTCGCGACCTTGGAAATCCCTCTCGTTATACGCACGAACCGTCGCCCCTGACCCTATAATCACGCTTTCAATATCATTGTTCCAGTCCGCCCCATTGAGATTTTTCAGAGTAGCGTACTCTTGTGGGCCCTGAAGTTGGACATGTGGATCCTTGGCGTCGTACTTGGTGTCCTCGAACACCTCGATCCAACAATTCTTATCAATCAGCCTCATCTCCATGTCCGCAGCCTCTGCGTACAGGGCTCCAAGAGCGATCAATGCACCTACGAAGAACAATTTGAAAAACATGGTTGCCTCCTTTGATCGCCCAGAGATCTAACACGAAGCATTGACCCATCTCGTTGACAGTGCAGTCGGTTAAAAAAAATGATGATCTACGCTGTAGCCACCATGCACTTCTCCGTCCGCCGAAGTCAGAACAGTTACACAGTGGCTGCCGGGTGCAGCTCAGCCATATGAAGGATCGCCGTTGAATGTCACGTCCGCATGCTCTCGCCGCTTTACCTACTTCCCGCAGACAATCTTCATCGATTCAATATCGTTGGCCATATCCAGCTTACCAAGGTTCATAACGCGTTGACCCGGCAGAAAGGCCAGCTCCGTCCCTCTGAAATCTGTATCCTCGTATGCCCGCACGGTCGCATTGGATCCCACAATCACGCTTTCGATATCATTAGCCCAATCCTTACCCGCAATGTTCTTCAGCGTGGCATACTCTTTGGGGCCTTGTAGGACGGTATGGGGATCGTCGGCATCAAAATTGTCATCTTCGAAAATCTCAATGAAACAGTTTTTATCTGTTGTCTGCACTTCCATATCCGCCGCATGGGCCGGTAGCCCCGTGAGCACAAGGGCCGAAGCCAGTATTAGCATGTTCCATACAAACATCGTGTTTTCTCCTTTTATTAAAATGAATGCCCTGGATCTATATTTACGTCTAGAAACATCACCGGGCCGCAAACTCACACTCGCAAAGAGAAACGCTGATGCTTTAATTCGAGTTCCATTCATTGCCTCATCCTAATTCGGCTACCTACCTCATCGTACTCGTGAATACCCTTGCTGGTGACTCTCGATGCGACCGACCGAATTAGATGACATGACGGATCCTGCGCTCTGCCGACACGTGTTCACTACCAGAGTCTGGGCGAGAGCCGAGCTACGATAGGCACTCACGACCGTAAACACATACGCATATAGCGATCCCTAGATGAATCCCTACCGCACCATCGACCGAGGATTGACACGAATAGAAAAGAGACTAGCGAGGTGCTTGTTCAGAAGGAGAAGCGGAGGAATCTCGACGAGGATGCTTCTCAAGAATGGGATCGGCTCACCAGCGCTCTCGCGGGTGTTCTGTCGCCCGCTTCACGGGGAGCTACTCTGCGCGCGGGATGCCTAGGCGCTCTTGCGTTCGAGCATAGACCGCACTATATGTTAATGAGGAGAAGACTACAACAGGATGGGAGAGTACGTTGATGAAGACAAAACTATCCTTGAAGGTGTTGCTCTGTTGCACCGCGATCGTTTCGGCAGCTCATGCTGAGGAAATTGGTAGCGTGGATACGGAATTCAAATTGTTGGGGCCTGATCACAAAATTGTGATTGAAGCGTTTGACGACCCAAAGATTGAAGGCATTACCTGTCACCTGAGCCGATCAAAAAAAGGTGGCCTCAAAGGTATGGCCGGATTGGCAGAGGAAACCTCAGATGCCTCAATCGCCTGTCGTCAAGTCGGTCCCATTCGCATTGTGGGTGAGCTTAAAGAAGGGGAAAAGGTATTCAGGGAGAGTCGATCCCTGATATTTAAGACCCTACAAGTTGTCCGATTTTTCGACAAGAAGCGCCAGACATACATTTATCTCGTCTATAGCGATAGAGTGATCGAGGGTTCGCCACACAATGCAATCTCAACCGTGCCGATTCAACCCTGGCCTAGTCCATAAAGCCCAAGAGAGAATATATATATAATAATTGTTGCCCCTTTCATTTGAAACCACAGATGCTCCAGAGACCATATGATCTAACCGTGTCGGCTCTCTCCCAATCATTTGTACTAGGTATGTTAACGTAGTAATAGGCATAGTACAATAGAACACGCGATGCAACGGCGAACCATTGCCATGCAAGGCTTCTACCTGAAGCGGTCACTTAGGCGGTCACTCCCGCTGGCCAGAAAATTGTTCTCTTCGGGTTTCTGACAGAACGGCCCCTCGGTCTTTGCCGTTTGGCGGGGGAGGCGAAAAAAGGGCACCCGAGGTGTACGGCTAGACACCTGCGGGCGTGCATACTTCGGAAAAACAGTTTTTCTCTGGCTTCTGCTGGTTCGCGTTGTATCCTAGACTTCGGTAAGCATTCAAGTATAGGCAAACCGGATGCAGCACCCGGAAAGGAGTAGAGACAAATCCTGTCTTTGGCGCCACTTTCAATTCCTAATCTTCAGCGGCTGCACATCACCTTGCTACTTATGATCTCTTCCTGACTTACTTGGATGTGCCTGTCAGACTGTACTACTTTCCTGATGGTATGAGATTTCAATGGCCAGAAAGAACAGTCAGATATTGAACCATTCCAGTACAACATTGCTTCTTTCTTCATTGGTCTGTGCGCTGGTAATGCTCCAAGGCATCTGCTGTTTTGCCGGCACTTTAGATACGATCGAGCATGATGACTCGACACCGGCTGATTCTACAGTGACTGTCCGTCCCAGAGAGATCAAGGATGTACTCTACAATCCGGGGATGGGACTCGCCGATTTCCATTTTGGATTCGGACATCCTCCATCCAATGATGAGTACCCACGACAAACGGTAGCCTATTTCCGGTGGTCTTGGTCGGACCTTGAGCCTGAGGAAGGACAGTATGCGTTTGATTTCGTGGATCGAATCATCAGCCAAGCGAAGGAAAAGGGAGAAACATTAGCCTTCCGTATTATGACGGATTACAAGGTCGGCTCGCCTGCGTGGCTGCTCAACAAGGGAGTAGGGAGTGTGGCGGTCGGGAGGGGAATCTTTCCCGATTACAACAACCCTACATTTCTCCAGTACCATGAAAAGCTCATCAAGGCCTTCGGAGAACGGTACGCTGGGTCACCGGACATCGATCATGTCGACATCGGCTCGGTCGGCTGCTGGGGAGAGTGGAATATGGCCTGCTGTCAGGGAGTCGAAGCACAATGCAAGCAGTATTATCCGGTTGAAGACACCGTGATCAAGATTACAGAGTGGTATCTCAAATATTTTGCAGGCACACCCCTGGTGATGCTGAAGGGAGGCCCGCTCAAATATGCCGTGTCGAGAGGCGCCGGTTGGCGAGGAGACTGTTTCGGAGATTATGGGTATTTCAGTCCCACATGGAACCATATGGAGCACGTCTATACACGGGCGCTCCAAGATCTAGCGATCGCAGGAGCGTGGAAGAATGCTCCGGTTCAATTTGAGGTATGCGGCGTCATGCAGGAATGGGTTGAGAAAGGCTTCGATATCGACCTGATTCTCAAAAAAGGGCTGGAGTGGCATGTGTCGGTCTTGAATGCGAAGTCATCACCGATCCCAGCCGAATGGCGACCACGCATTAATGCGTTCCTTACAAAGATCGGATATCGATTCGTCCTCCGCCAGATGACGCACACCGCAGCAATTCGTCCCAGCCAGAAACTGTCGTTGCGCTCGCAATGGGAAAACGTCGGGGTAGCTCCGATCTATCATGAATGGCCACTCGCGTATCGGTTGAGATCTGCCGAGGACCAGATTGTCGCGCAGTGGTCCAGCACCACCCGCTTACGCCGATGGCTTCCGGGTACACAGCATGAAGTCGATGACGCGGTAATCGTATCGGCAGATGTACCAGCTGGTTCATACGTTCTTGATGTAGCAATTCTGGATCAAAAGGGTTTCGTGCCCTTCGTAGATCTGGCTATTTCAGGGAAGCGCCAAGACGGGTGGTATCCAATCTCGACGGTCTCGATCCGTCGTTGAGTGTGGGTAGGAAATAGAAAACCTCGGAATGGATTTGCTGAAACTCCACGTAGGAGCGGCAATCCATTTTCCTCATACGATGTTAACCCCGCGTAGTAGGTTCCTTTTCTCGTTCAGATCGAAGGGTGGTACGAGGAAAATCAGAGGGTATGCCAAAGTTAGGTCCCGCACACAGCTTACACAAAATTTTGACACAGGTGAAAAGGACCATTCTGAAACAAGCCTCCACTCCTAGCCGTGCTTCTATAGGAACAAGGGAACAAGGTGCACTGGGGGTTTTTCTAGTATCTCTTCTGGGAGAGTGAAGTATAGTGGGATCATGCTTTAGCACACGCAATGCAAAAACTGTGGCGGCACAACGGAAACGTTGTGAAAGATCAGTGGAAGCGTTGCACGTCTGAAGCGAGAAGGCTCGGATCCGAAAGGAACCGGGCCTTTGCTTCGTCAGGGGACCCGGCGATTAGGCAGGAGAAGGGGAATTACCGCTCACGATGAGGTCCCCTTGCCTCTTTGTGAACAAGGCCATAAAAACTATGCGTTGAGAGCTCTGCCAGATCAGACGTTGCATTTCGCCATTGACAGCAGAGGGCCTACCCGGCTTGCCTCGGAGAGGATTCTGGAGATGCTACGGAATAATGAGAGTCAGATGACTTGAAAGGGATCGCGGGTATTCGCGGCCACCAATTCACCACACGCGGTACAGTGATAGTTGTCCGTCAAATAATCGTTGTTGTTATGCTCTAATTCCAGATGCAGATGCCGGCACGGTCGACCTTCTTCCTCTCTCCACTTCACGCGTAACGAAGCCGCTTGCGCTTTCGTCATGAGGGGATTTGAACCCGCACATCCTGGATCAAAGACCAATACGCGTCGACCGCAAATCAGATGGCGAGGGGACAAATCTGTGAGAAACATGATTAGTTGGAATTCCTGAGCGAGTCCCGATGGAGCGGAGTTGAGCACATACGAGCACGATCTACCTTCCAGAAACGATATAGACTTCTTGAAGATCCCGTCTTAAGCGCAGCGTTTTAGTCGTCTCCTCGGCATGTTGAATGCCCAAGAACTGGAACTGGAACGGGTTCTCATAGGGAGCGTCCATTGTTGGTTTGGGTCGAGGCGGTAATTTCCCGCCAGCAAATTCTATTTTGCCAACAAACTCTAATTGTTCCCATTCGTCTTTTCCGACAAGCTCATCTGCTAGCATGACTGTTACCTCTCTCCACCATGCCTTCATGGGAGCTGCTCGTTTCTCAGCTTCGCGACGGCAGAAATCCCTCCGTTCCTCTTGCATGATTTCAAACTGATTTGCCGTTATGGCAGTGGCCCGAGAGAGAGCAGCACGAACATGGTCTTCCGATAATAACTCTGGCTGTGGGTGAAGAGGGACGAGCCAGTTGTCAATAATGGTTTGAATGTAGGACATCGATTCGCGCACGCTGGAAGGCGTATGGATAGCGGGGATGGTGTGCGAGGATTCGGTGGGGATTTCAGGACAGCCCCGCTGTACGCTCAGGCAGGGTATGCTCACTCCGTTCAGACTTCGCAGAGTGGCCTTGCAGGCGGATTTGCGCCGTTCATGGACCTTGACACGCTTCTGGAAGCGGGTGTAGTAAATGTAGGCATAACGCTTACGCTATGTAGGCACACCGCCGCTGGTCGTTATCTATTAGCTAACGACATGGAAATACTTAACTTTGCTCGATGTAAAGCAGACCCAACAGGGCCGTTATTGTTGGGTTGCATCACTGGCGATACCGCTGTGGTCTGGTGGGTGAACACCGAATTGGGAGCGGAGCCTGTCGAGTTTGAACTGACTGCGGTGGAAGCGCGTCTCGTTCACCGGCAGTATCAGGAACAACAGCAGGATATTGCCAAGTGGGACGCCGTAGAGCATCGCACCATCGCTGATGAGAATGCCCTTGATGAAGCATTGAACAGGGATGTGTTCGCAGGGACACGCTTCGATCGGACCGTTTCGCAAACGGTGCGGTAGCAGCCCACCACCTCACCTGCAGTATCCTTGGGCCGCGCCGCACACTATGAAGTTGATTCCTCGTCGAAAAGCGGTAAAGTCAAAGGCTTTATTGGGAGACCAGACCTTTTATTGTCAACTTAAAAGCTGAAGAAAATGGGGTGAGTGACGGGTGTCTATTCCTGACCCATCGCAACCCCATATCCCGCGCCAATTTGCGGGGATGCTCCAAGTTGGTGTAGCCGAAAACCCCGAAACAGGGTAGCAGTTTTTAGCAGTACTTCCGAGGGGATTTCAAGCACCTTCTTCGACTTGCTATATCCTCTCCGACCACCTTTCACATAAAGGAATTTCACACATGAAAACGCTACTGCTCCCTACCCTTCTCTTGTCCCTTCTCCTTGTCCCTGCAATGACCTTCTCACCACTCGCAGCACGTGCTGAACACCAAGTGTTTCAAC
>CBDDRW010000113.1:0-31922 GCA_965233175.1 uncultured bacterium | reverse complement strand
AATGGAGCGGAGAGAAGACCGGACAGGAAGCCGTGCTCAGTCGTGTGCGCGAACGAGTGGGGCAGATCGATGACAACATGCAAGGGCTCCAGCAGCAACTGACAGAGGCACAGTTGGTGGCGCAAGGGGCCAGGACGACTCGCGAGCATCGTCATCATGATCTTCTTCGGATTCAGCAACAGCAGCAAGAGGCAATCGTGCGCATTGAGACGGTGACCCGCCATATCGAGGGGCTCACGGCCTCGATCGAACAGAGTCGGGTTGAACGTGAACATCAGGAAGCGCGTTGCCGGGAATTCGGTGAATCGGCAACCCGGGTAAAGACTCAGCTGATCGAATTACAAGAATCACAGGCGCAGGACATGGCGGCGGCGCACCAGCTTGATGCCGGGTTGGAGGAGGTTCGTCGGGCGGTGTCTTCTCTTCGCGAGTCTCGCATGGCGTTGGAGGTCAAGAAGGCAGAAATCCGGATGCAATTGGGGACTGTCGAGTCCACGCTCTTTGGAACGTACCAGGTCGATCCCGGGACTCTGCTCGATGCACCGGTTGTTGCATTGACACCCGAACAGCTGTCTCTCGGGCAGGAGTCGGTCCCGGAAGGCCAGCCGGCAATCGACGAGGTGACGTTACGGGAGCAACTGCAGAAGATTCGTGAGAAGCTCGATCGCCTGGGACCGATCAATTTGGCGGCCATTCAGGAGCATCAAGAATTGGATGAACGGTTTCGGTTCCTCACGACGCAGGAACAGGATCTCTCGACGTCCATCAGCTCGCTCAAGGAAATTATTCAGCGCATCAATCGCACCACGAAAGATATGTTTTCCAGTACCTTTACCGAACTCCAACAGAAATTCAGCGAGGTGTTCGTGAAGTTCTTCCCCGGGGGCCGGGCGGAACTCCAGCTCGTCGAGGTCCCCGTGGATGAAGCGGCAGAAGGCCACGGACCGCAGGAGCCGGGAGTCGACATCGTGGTGCAACCACCTGGCAAACGATTGAAGAGTATGACCATGCTCTCCGGCGGTGAGAAGACCTTGACGGCGATGGCCCTGCTCTTTGCGAGTTTCCTGATCAGGCCGACGCCGTTCTGTATTCTCGACGAAATCGATGCGCCGCTTGACGAAGAGAACATCGGACGTTTCACCAGCGTGTTGCGTGAACTTTCCGAGGGTGCGCAGTTCATGGTCATCACGCACAGTAAGAAGACCATGGCCATTGCAGATTCGTTGTTTGGTGTCACCATGGAAGAACCCGGCATCTCAAAAATCCTCTCGGTAAGACTGGGAAACTTGCAGCCGGTTTAGGCAGGCTGGATTGGCAAAAACTTCTGTACTTCAGAGGACTTCCGCTTCTCAGTTTCTTGACCTTAGTGTAAGGTGTCTGTTATATAGCCCACGATAGACTAGTCTACAAGTGTGTCACTTATAGATCGACTTGTAGGCAGATATACAGGGGCAAGGCGAGTCACTTGTGTTGCCCTCTCCACCATTTCTGTTTTGCAGATCGATACGATGAAGCTGATTCGAGCGCTTCTGGATCGTCTCTCTGAGAGCTTTCTCGTCTCCGTTTCGGAGAAGCTAGAGCTTGCGACTGAACCTTCCAACAATCCGCCGTTGCGTCTGGTGTCGGACCAGCCGCTGCTATCTGTGCCAGTCGACACTGCGCCTCGTCGCGCTGCCAGCCACTCGGTGAGTCACGTGGATGCTCTCGACGACGCAGTCAAGCGCAGTCAGGCCTGGTTTGTCTCCAAACAAGATGCCTCGGAGGGATACTGGGTTGCAGAGCTTGAAGCGGACACCACGCTGACCTCTGAATACCTCATGCTCCGTCGATTTCTCAATCGGGTTGATCCTGAGCGAGAGCGTAAGGCGGTGGGCTATCTCCGTGCCATGCAATTACCCGATGGTGGTTGGCCGATTTTCTATGGCGGACCGTCGGAGATTAGCGCCTCTGTCAAAGCCTATTTTGCCCTGAAGTTGAGCGGCGTGTCTGCTGATGAACCCTGTATGCTTCGCGCCCGTGATCGTATCTTGGCGATGGGCGGTGTCGTCTGCGCGAATGTCTTCACAAAAATCACGCTGGCGTTGTTCGATCAGTATGATTGGAAGGGTGTGCCGAGTATGCCGCCCGAAATCATGCTCCTGCCGAAGCGATTTTATTTCAGCATCTATGCCATTTCCTATTGGTCGCGTGCCGTCTTGATTCCCTTGCTCGTGGTGTTTGCCAATCAGCCTGTTTGCCGTATTCCTCGCGAACAAGGGATCGACGAGCTCTACGTTGCACCTCGATCAGAGATTCGTTATCGCAATGTGCCGCCGTTTAACAAGGAACAACGGTGGTTCACGCCGCATAATTTCTTTGTTCAACTGGACAGAATCTTGAAACTGTATGATCAGATGCCTCTCAGTTGGTTGCGCGAAAAGGCCTTGCGTGAGGCGGCCACGTGGATGTTGGAACACCTCAATGGGAGTGGTGGGCTGGGGGCGATTTATCCAGCCATGGCAAACTCGATCGTGGCCCTTCGGTGTCTCGGTTATGAGGTCGATGACCCATTGGTGCAGAAAGCGTTGCGCGAGATTGAAGCGCTCGAAATCTACGAGACGGTATCGATTGACGATCGGCGGGTTGAGACGCTGCATCTTCAGCCCTGCCACTCTCCCATCTGGGACACGGCGTTGCTGATGAACACCCTGATCGAAACCGGGATGCCGCAGGACCACCCCTCGCTCCAGAAAGCGGGCGCGTACCTGCTCTCTCGTCAGACCAAAACGGTTGGAGATTGGAAGTTTTCATCCCCCAATGCGGAGCCGGGGGGCTGGTATTTCCAGTTTGAAAATGAGTTCTATCCGGATGTGGATGATTCGGCGGTGGTATTGATGGCACTGTCGAAAGTTCGGATAGGACAGACTCCTGAATCGCAAGAATCGATCCGGAGAGGGATGAATTGGGTTCTCGCGATGCAAGGGTCCGATGGTGGGTGGGGAGCCTACGACAAGGATAATAATCGTATCGTATTTAACTATATTCCATTTGCCGATCATCATGCCTTACTCGATCCGAGCACCTCCGATTTGACCGGGCGGTGCCTCGAGATGCTGGCGGCGTTGGGCTACGATCAGACTCACCCCGCCGTGGGTCCGGCTCTCCGGTTCCTCAGGCGAGAGCAGGAGACCGATGGGAGTTGGTATGGCCGGTGGGGCGTGAATTATATTTACGGCACCTGGTCGGTTCTAGCCGGTCTCCGCGCGATCGGAGTGGAGCTCTCAGATCCCTCTATTCAACGTGCAGTGTCCTGGCTTGAATCGAAACAGAATTCCGATGGCGGATGGGGTGAGTTGTGCTTATCTTACGGCGACCCGGCGTGGAGCGGGAAAGGGGAGAGTACGCCTTCTCAGACCGCCTGGGCCATTATGGGGCTCATGTCGGCAGGGATGGCAGACGCGTTTAGCGTCGCTCGCGGCGTCCAATATCTTCTCCGCCACCAAACAAAAGATGGATCGTGGAAAGAGGTGCGCCATACCGGCACCGGATTTCCTCGAGTGTTTTATCTCCGTTACCATTGGTATTGCCAATATTTTCCGTTGTGGGCTTTGGCCATGTATCGGAATCTACGGACGCACGGGAAGATGCGGGCTGACGAAGTACGTCAGCAAGTATTCGCGTCCGGGTGTCATCGAGCCGATCATTGAACCGCTCGCCGGCGTCGTCCATTGGCGCGTGGCAACCCCTCTCAGGATCTTCGTTGAATCCCATCGCTATCTTTGCCTCGAATCGTTGGGAACTCCAGGCCGTTCGGCACGCCCTTGGAGCGGATCGTGTTGCGACAATCGACGGAGTCCCGTGCCGTATCGGACAACAGGGAGGGCGTGTCTATTGGATTATCCAAACTGGTGTCGGTCCCGCTGCGGCCAGTACTGTTGCACGAAAAGTGTTGAAGGCACAGCCGATGTCGTTGGTGATGTCCACGGGGTTTGCTTGCGCGCTTGTTCCGGCTCAGGTGGGAGATCTCATCGTCGGCACCGAGGTGTCTTCGGTACAGACTGACGGAACATGGACAATGGGAAGCGATCGCGTGCTGTGCGATGAGGCTGTCAGCGCAGGTGTTCTTCTCGTGGCGCAGGATGCAGGGCTGGTCGCGCGGGTCGGGACGGTCGTGTCGTCGGGAACCGTGGTCTGGCAGGCTGAGGAAAAGCGCCGGCTGCGAAATGTGACCGAAGCCACCGGGCTCGATATGGAAAGTGCGGCATTGGCTGCCGCGGCGCAGGAACGAGGCTTGCCGATGGCGATTGTGCGGACGGTATCCGATCTGGTGGACGAAGACCTTCCTCTTGACTTCAATCTATTTCTCAGGCCCACTGGCTGGGTCAAAGGCATGCAGGCGCTCATCGGTCACCCGTCCAGCCTTGTGGGCTTGAATCGGCTTCGAAAGCAAAGCCGGGTGGCAGCGGATCGATTGACGGAATGGTTTCAGCATTATGCGGAGACAAGCAGTGCATGTTATCGATCGCCCAGGGAGCCGAGATGAACGTGATTGAGCGGCTGGGTGCGGGGGCCGTCATGCGCGTGCGGGAGATGGGCCGCATGCTGTTGTTTGTCCTCTCGTCATTTGCTTGGCTGGCGCGGCCCCCGTTTCGATTCCATCAAATCATGAAACAACTCCACTTTATCGGGTATCGCTCCACCTTCGTCGTTGTGCTGACGGCAGGGTTCACGGGTATGGTGCTGGCGCTGCAAGGCTATTACAGTTTGCGTAAATTCGGTTCCGAGGGGTTGCTGGGCTCCGCGGTGGCGTTGAGCATGATTCGTGAGTTGGGGCCCGTGTTGGCCGCGTTGATGGTGACCGCACGGGCAGGATCGGCTATGACGGCTGAGATTGGTATTATGAGGATTACAGAACAGATCGATGCGCTCGATACCATGGCGATCAATCCGCGACAGTATCTGATCGCCCCGAAATTGGTGGCCGGCGTGCTCGGTGTTCCGTTGCTCGTCGCCATTTTCGATGTCGTCGGTATCTATGGTGGCTCTCTCGTTGGGGTGGACCTGTTAGGCGTGAGCGAAGGGGCCTATTGGAATTCAGTCCAATCCGCAGTGGAATGGAAAGACGTGTACGGCGGCATTCTCAAGTCGATCACCTTTGGACTGATCGTCAGTTGGATCTGTTGCTATAAAGGGTTTTACACAAGGCAAAGCGCCGAGGGCCTTGGGAGTGCGACGACGGAGGCGGTGGTCTTATCGTCGGTGCTCATCCTCATCGGGGACTACATCTTGACGTCCGTACTGCTCTGAATCTGGTAGTGTAAGAGGTAAGGCGAGTCAATGCATCGAGGTCCTGTATCCATGCCTCATCTCTTACTCCTCATGGGGTGTACATGATCAAGTTGGTCGGTGTCGAAAAGACGTTGGGGGGGCAGCCGGTGTTGCAAGGAGTCGACCTCTCGATTCCGGTCGGCAAGCTCACGACCATCATCGGTGGCAGTGGGTCGGGGAAAAGTGTGCTCCTCAAACACATGATCGGGCTCATGCAACCGGATCATGGCAAGGTGTGGGTGGGCGATGTAGAGATCTCTCGGCTGTCGGGCACACCGTTGAATGATGTTCGGAAACAATTCGCGATGCTCTTTCAGGGAGCGGCGCTGTTCGACTCGCTGTCGGTTTTCGAGAATGTGGCATTCCCGTTGCGGGAGAAGTTGCATATGAAGGGCCCGGAGGTGGGGCGACGGGTTGAGGAGAAGTTGAAGGAAGTCGGATTGGCGGGGATGGGGCACAAGTTTCCTGCGGAATTAAGCGGGGGTATGCGAAAACGGGCTGGATTAGCGCGCGCGTTGGTGATGGAGCCGGAGATTATTCTCTTTGATGAGCCCACAACCGGGTTGGACCCGTTGATGGCAAAATCAATTCATGATTTGATCGTGACGATGCACCGGCGGTTTGGTTTTACGGCGATCATGGTCAGCCATGAAATCCCTGAAATCTTCGGGATTTCCGATTGGGTGGCGATGCTTCGAAAAGGCAAGATCGCGTTGATGGCCACAGCTGCTGAATTTCAGCGGACCACCGATCCAGAGATTCAAGAATTCATTTCAGTCGGTGGGACTGTGGCGTTGTCTAGCCGACATGATTCATGACGGTTCGTTGCGAAATCGCCGAGCCGCGTCGTGAGACCGGTGCTCGGAGCTCGGAGCTCGGAGGACCCGAGGCGTACTTGTGCAGTACGGTGAAGGTCCGAGGGGCGAGCCCGCCGGCCGTAGGCTCGTCGTAGCAGCGGACCGGCGATTGCAGTAGAAGTGCTCATGAATCATGTGGGCTCAATCGCTTGTCAGGTGAGAGGGGAGTCGCAAGGATGGAAAAAACCAAGTTGGAGATGGTCGTCGGCGTATTCGTGTTGATCGGTGTGTTGTGCCTCGCATATCTGTCAGTCAAACTTGGCAAACTCGAGTTGGTCGGCGGTGACGTCTATGAAGTCGAGGCGCAATTCAATAGCGCCTCGGGGCTCAAGCCAGGTTCGACGGTCGAAATCGCCGGCGTCGAAGTCGGTAGGGTCCGAGGCATTACGCTCATTGAAGATCGTGCCAAGGTCACATTGGCGGTCAACAACACCATCAAGCTTTATTCGGACACCATTGCGTCCATCAAGACGCGGGGCATCATTGGAGAAAAATTCCTGGCATTGACTCCGGGAGGGGGTGGTGATCCGCTCAAGCCTGGTGGGACGATACGTGATACCGAGTCGGGCCTCGATTTGGAGGAGCTGGTGAGTCAGTATGTGCATGGCAAAGTGAATTGACGACAGAGTGGGGCGTTGTCACTCAAGAAATGAGGGAGAAGAACAGCCATGTTGATTCGAGGAGGCACAATGATAGGGAAGTTCGCGCAACTCCTGTGTGTGCTGGGATTGGCGTTGTGGTGTTCATGGGGCTTTGTGGTGCCGGATGCTCGAGCGGGAGAAGCCACTGATGCGATGAAGACCACGATCGACGAAGTGCTGAGGATCATACAGGATAAGGAGTTGAAACAACCGGGGAAATCCGAACAGCGTCGAAAGTTGCTGGAGAAGGTGGTCGGCGAACGATTCGATTATCAGGAAATGTCACTTCGCACACTGAGTATTTCGGAGGGCGCACCCTGGAAGAATTTATCGGAAAAGGAACGGGAAGAGTTCGTCGGACTATTCCAAACGTTATTGGTGAACCTGTATGCTGACAAGGTCGAGTCTTACACCGGCGAAGGCGTTAAATATATCAATGAACGGACAGAAAAGGACTATGCCGAAGTGCGAACGAAAGTGTTGACCGGGAAAACGGAAATTCCGCTCGACTATCGCTTGCTCAATAAAAACTCGGTCTGGCGAGTCTATGATGTCGTGGTCGATGGCACCAGCCTCGTCCGTAACTACAGGGATCAGTTCAAGAGTATTCTTCGTTCTTCAACCTTTCCCGACTTGGTAGACCAGCTTCGCAAGAAATCCAACAAGATTAAAGCTCAGTAACCCTCTCCAGGAATCTCATGACACGCCTGCGTGGTTGTATTGCCGTTGCCCTCGTGTTCCTTGCAGCGACTGTCATCGCGCTGCCGGAACATGCGGGAGCCGGAGTAGAATACTTTCCGATTCCTGCCATATCCACCAGCAAGAATGACGGGAACGATGTCGGATTGATCGTTCCGATTCTGAGCACTGACCCAGACGGAGAGCTTAAATACCTCGTTGCCCCGATGGTCGTTCATAATTCCATCGTGGGAACGCGAGGCTCGCTCAATCTGTTTCGATACGATCCTGGGGGGCGTCAAATTCGATTTATCGGGTCTTTCACGGAGAGGATCGAGCGCAGGGTAGACTTTAGTTACGCTGATCCGGCCTTCAGTAATGGGCGCTACTCGTTGAATTTCGGCGCGTCCTATTTCAAGAATGCTACGCCTCGGTTCTTTGGCTTAGGGCAAGCGACATCAGAATCAGATCAAACGAACTACACCGCGCGTGAGGCCCGGGTGAACTGGCGATTTGGGATCCATGTGAACGAAGTCACTCAGATTGCCGTTGGTCAACGATTTCGCCAGATGAGTCTACAGCGGGGCGCAACGGACCTTCCATTTACAGTCGATGAGTTTCCCGCTATTGACGGTGTTCAGGGAGAGACGCTCATCCTCGGCCACCGCGCCACGTTTTATTACGATACGCGGAACAATCTCATCTCACCGACCGACGGGATGGCCGTGACAGCCTACGCGGAATTGAATCAGAATATCCGAAATGGCGATCACCCGATCTATTCACGTTACGAACTCGATATCAAAAAGCTGTTCCCCAGTGAATCGAAGCGCGCGATTCTCATTGTGCGGGCTAATCTTCAAGCGACGATCGGAACGCAAGTGCCGTTCTTCGAGCAGAGTTCTTTGGGCGGCCAAAACAATCTTCGCGGATTCGGCGTCGATCGATTCATCGACAAGCACCTCGTGTCATTTAGTGTGGAGGAGCGCATTCATGTGCTGCGTGCAAAGATTGCAGGCACCAGCGCGGACTTCGAAATTGCGCCATTCTTGGATACAGGGCAGGTGTTCAATGACTACAGGGACGTCACGTTTCAAAATTACCGTATGACTCCTGGCATTGGATTCCGTGGAATCGTTCGACCCAATGTCGTCGGCCGCGTTGACTATGGATATAGCCGGGAAGGGGGTGCGATCTTTGCGGGACTCGACTTCCCATACTGATGGGTGGGCGCTGAGGTGTACTGAAACAGGGTGCTGCGCCGAGTCGTTCTTGGAGCATGGCTCGGTGTCCCTTCTTCCCAGTCTGTCCCACCGCGGCATCGCGTCGAATCCATCCTGCTGTATTTTCAGATCACGACTATGGTATCAGAATAGGTTCCCTGCCTTTTGAGGGAGAGCCGCGCACCCTTTGTCTGCGCGACCCTACGCCGAACGTAGTGGCATTTGGGAAGCAACAAATTACGGGAGATAGTCGGGAGTGTGCTGCGTACTTCCCGTTCATGACCGTCAGTGGGCAGCCTGGCGCGAATGGATGCATGTTCGAGTATGTAGCAGTCGGGTTGCAGTCATCACACCTGATTGTCTGGGAACAGGAGTGACTGTGACAGCCCGAATATGGTTGGTGCTGTATCGAGTCGTCCTCGCCTTATTCCTCCTCTCCATTGTCTTCGAGCCCGCGTTGGTTGAGGCAGAAGGGTTCGGCCCATTCCCCGTCAGAAATTTCCACCCGATCCAGCAATTGGTCTTGAACATGCCGGGGGATCGTGCCGCCGTGTTGAAGGAGGGTGTGTTGGATGTTCGAGTTGAACTCGCAGAAACCGCCACAGTGTTTCGCGATAACTCCCCTCAGGCGGTCACAACGATGAAGTTTGAAACCCTGCGTTCCGGTGTATTTCTTCGGTACGGGGCGGCGGAGCGGTGGGAACTCTCAGTGGAGGTCCCAGTGCTCTATCGGTCTCGCGGATTCATGGATGGGCCTATCGAAGCGGTTGAACGTGTGACAACTGGCGTGTCGCCTGCTCGAAAGGCGCTGGGCTCCGGCTATATATTCGATATCTCACGAGGAGGGCGCACGATTGCAAGTGGACGCGAGGGAGTCGTGGGATTGGGCGACAGCACGATCATGAGCAAGTACCAACTGTTACTGGAGACGACATCCATGCCGGCGGTGTCGATCCGTACGGCGGTCAAGCTCCCGACGGGTGATGAAGGGCAATTCTTCGGAAGCGGCAGCCCGGATTTCGGGTTCGGGCTGGCCGCTGAAAAGGGATTTGCTAACCGTTGGGTGGTCTACGGTAACCTCAATGGAGTGGTCCCGACCGGACGTATCGCCGGACTGACTCTCCACCCCACGATATCCGGCCTTCTTGCCGTAGAGTATTTGTGGTCGGAGAATCTTTCCATCACGGCTCAGTTCGATTATTACTCCACACCGTTCCGTGGTGTAGGCACGCGAGTGCTGGACAAAGGCGTGACAGAATCAGTGGCGGGTTTCAGCTACCGTCTTACCTCCTACCTCTTATGGCAAGCCTACGCAGTTGAGAACCTCGACTTCATTACCGGGAGCGCAGCAGACTTCACGCTCTCGACTTTATTGACTTACCGACTCCAATCATGAGTGAACGAGAATTGGCAGGAACGAAAGCAGGCTAACCCCTTGACAACATGAGACTCCCATGTGACACTCTCCCGTGCTAGCGTCTCCATTTTTACACGGCTTCGCCACTTCTTGTCTGAGCCCAGGTCGTTGATACCATGTAAGTATTGACGCAAAGGAGTATTTGTTATGTCGATCTTAAAAACTATTCATGCCCCGGACGATTTGAAACGGTTATCACCGGAGCAGTTTCCTGCTTTGTGTCAAGAGCTTCGGGAGCAAATTATTGGCGTGGTATCCAATGTCGGCGGGCACCTGGCTTCAAACCTTGGAGTGATTGAACTCACGGTGGCCTTGCACTACCTGCTCAAACCTCCCAAGGATAAGATCGTATGGGACACGAGCAATCAAGCGTATGCGCACAAACTCCTCACTGGGCGGCGGGAGCAGTTTCACACGCTTCGGCAGTACGGGGGGTTGAGCGGGTTCACGAAGCGTGAAGAAAGCGTCTACGACACGTTCAATGCAGGCCACGCGGGAACCGGCGTGTCCGCGGCGTACGGCATGGTCGAGGCGCGTGAGCAGTTGAAACAGCGGCATAAGGTCGTCTGCATTGTCGGCGATGGAGCCATGACAGCCGGCATGACGCTGGAAGCTCTGCACCATGCCGGGGGTCTGGGAAAAGATTTCCTGGTGATTCTGAACGATAACCAAATGTCCATCTCAAAAAACGTCGGGGCCATCTCCTCCTATTTGAATCGGACTTTCACTGGTGAGTTTTATGCCAAGATGCGGGAGGAAACAGGGCAACTGTTGGGCAAGATTCCCCATATCGGGCAGGACGTGCAAAAGTGGGCCCGCCGTGCTGAAGAGCTGGCCAAGGGCGCGATTCTTCCTGGGTTGCTCTTTGAAGAGCTCGGGTTCAGATATGCAGGGCCGATCGACGGACATAACTTTGAGCATCTGTTGCCCACCTTGGACAACGCGTTGAAGATGAAGGGGCCGGTGTTGCTTCATGTCATTACGAAAAAAGGGCTGGGCTATGAGCCTGCGGTGAAGAATCCGGTGTGGTTCCATGCGTGTCCGCCTTTTGTTCGGGAGACGGGAGCTCCGGCGAAGAAAGCGGCGCGGCCATCCTATACACAGATCGCCATTGAATCGTTGGTGAAGTTGGCCCGAGCAGACAAGCGGATTGTCGCGATCACGGCTGCGATGTGCGAAGGGACCGGCCTGAATATATTCGAGAAAGAGTTTCCGAATCGGATCTACGATGTGGGGATTGCCGAACAGCATGCCGTCACATTCGCAGCTGGGCTGGCGGCGCAGGGCCTTCGGCCAGTGGTGGCGATGTATGCCACCTTTTTGCAGCGTGCGTATGACCAGGTGGTTCACGATGTCGCGACGCAAAATCTGCCAGTGACGTTCTGCATCGATCGCGGCGGGCTGGTTGCGGAAGACGGGACGACGCACCACGGCGCATTCGACTATGCGTATCTGCGCCACATGCCGAATATGGTCGTGATGGCGCCGAAGGATGAAAACGAGTTGCAACATATGCTGACGACCTGTGTGTTGCATAACGGGCCAGCCTCGGTGCGATACCCAAGAGGATTGACCTTGGGCGTGAAGATGGACCCCGAGGCGAAGCCTTTGTCGATCGGGAAGGCCGAGCTGTTACGTGAAGGGACGGATGTGGCGATCGTCGCCATCGGCGTGCCGGTTTCACATGCGGTGACGGCGGCAGCACGGCTTGAGGAAGAGGGTATTTCCACGGCAGTGGTGAATGCGCGTTTCGTGAAGCCGCTGGACCAGAATTTGATCGTCGAGATCGCCAAGCGCGTTCGTTATGTGGTGACGGTTGAAGAAGGTTGTAAGATGGGTGGGTTCGGTTCAGCCGTGCTTGAAGCCCTGTCCGATGGCGGTGTCACACATGTGACGACGAAGGTGTTGGGGTTGCCTGATTGGTACATTGAGCAAGGACCGCAAGACTTCCTGCGTGAGCGATATGGGTTGACGGCGGAAGGTATCTATCAGAGTGTGAAGGAACTCATCGGCAAGACACCGGTGTCCTCTCGGGAAGAGTTCACGTTGGCTGCATCGATCGATCATCTGCCCCATGGAGATGAACAGGGGAGCTAATAGAAGACCTAAGGCGAGAATAATCGAATGCACATTACCAGACGGAAAACACGGCAGATTCAAATCGGCAAGCTGAAGATCGGCGGAGACGCGCCTGTGTCCGTGCAGTCGATGTGTTCCACAGATACACGCGATGTGGCCGCGACGATCGAACAAATTCGCCAGCTGGAGGCCGCAGGGTGCGAAGTGATTCGCGTAGCCGTGCCGGACGACGAAGCAGCGGCGGTGCTTCCCAAGATCAAAGCCGCGATGACCGTGCCGCTGATCGCGGATATTCATTTTGACCATCGGCTGGCGTTAAAAGCGGCTGCGGTCGTGGACTGTGTCCGGATCAATCCGGGCAATATCGGGGCTTGGTGGAAAGTCGAAGAGGTCATCAAAGCTGTGAACGAGCGGGGGATTCCACTGCGTGTCGGTGTGAATGGCGGATCGCTTGAGCGGCCCTTGTTGGATAAATACGGCTGGCCGTCCCCGGAGGCCTTGGCTGAATCGGCGCTCAACGCCGTCCACGCGCTCGAAGACGTGGGATTCACGAACATGAAGGTGTCGCTCAAAGCGTCGGATGTGCATCATGCGATCGATGCCTATTGGCTGTTTGCGCACCAGTCAGACTATCCTCTGCACATCGGCATTACTGAGGCTGGGACGGCGATGACCGGGGCTGTGAAATCCACCATGGGACTGGGGTATTTGCTCTCGCAGGGCATCGGCGATACCTTGCGCGTGTCACTCGCCGCTGATCCGGTCGAAGAAGTGAAGGTAGGGTTCGAGATCTTGAAGTCGCTCGAACTGCGCCATCGAGGGATCAACGTCATTGCCTGTCCTACCTGTGGCCGTGTTGAGATCGATGTCGTAAAGCTGGCCAACGAACTGGAAAAGAAACTGGGGCATATC
Source organism: uncultured bacterium (assembly GCA_965233175.1). Taxonomy (GTDB): domain Bacteria; phylum Nitrospirota; class Nitrospiria; order Nitrospirales; family Nitrospiraceae; genus Palsa-1315. The sequence continues at coordinate 18,808 of CBDDRW010000113.1, read as the reverse complement.
AAGACTCCCCTCAATGTGTCGGTCCTCGGCTGTGTGGTGAACGGGATCGGCGAAGGGAAGGAAGCGGATATCGGAATCGCCGGCGGTGAAGGCAAAGGCATCCTGTTTAAGAAGGGCAAGCTCGTTCGAAAGGTGCCGATCGAAGAATTGATGGACACGCTGATTCAAGAGGTCGAGCTGATGGCCAAGGAAAAAGATGCTGAAGAACATGGAGGGACCATCGCTCCTTTGAACGAAGGATGGGAGTCGATGCTTCCGCAATCGGATGATTCCTCGACACTTGGAAGAGAAATCCCCGTGCTTCCCAACCGATAATCATTCATTTCTCTCCCGTCTACCATCCCTTTCAGCATGCACATTGAGATATAGGAACAAGGCCCGCTATAATGCGCGCGGGGCGCCGTACCCAAGTGGTTAAGGGAGCAGTCTGCAAAACTGCGATGCAGCGGTTCGACCCCGCTCGGCGCCTCCAAACCTCGCTTCATGCACGCCGATCGCTCTGTATCGCTCTATCGAAATGATGTAATTTTTTCAGTTGACCTGACGGTTCTTCATCGAATTATCGTAATCAACGCTGTCGATTCTGCTCTCTCCTTCTCAATACAACCCTTCGGTCGCCTGACCGTACCGTGCAATGGAGCGTTTGGCATTGCACCGATGACATTCGGAGGAGGACACACATAAAAAAATGAGGGAGGAAATTGACTGACGGTGGCACTGGGTGCTAGAATCCCCAACGATTACAACCTGCTAGTTCATTGGCCGGTTACCGCTTCTACCAATACAGACTGAAAAGAAGGAGAGAGAGGAATGGCCGTTCCACTTTCCCAGATGGCGACTGTCACAAAGTATGTGCTCTCTCAGAAGCTGAGCGGAGTAAAGCGGTACCCCCTCGTGCTGATGTTGGAACCCCTCTTTCGTTGCAACTTGGCCTGCGCCGGCTGCGGAAAGATTCAATACCCGGATCATGTGCTGGATAAAAGACTGACGCCTGAACAGTGCTGGGCTGCTGCTGAAGAATGCGGGGCTCCGATTGTCAGTATTCCCGGTGGCGAACCAATGATCCATCCCGAGATGCCGAAGATCGTCCGTGGGCTGGTTGAGCAGGAGCGATATATCTATCTCTGCACCAATGCGATTTTGATGGAACGAAAACTCGACGAGTATCAGCCCTCGAAGTTCCTTACATTCAGTGTTCACATGGACGGTCTGAAAGACGAACATGATTTGGCGGTCTGCCGAGACGGTGTCTATGATGTGGCGGTGAAGGCGATCAAGGCCGCGTTGAAGCGGGGGCACCGGGTCACGACCAACACCACGCTTTTTGACGATGCCAATCCTGAGCGAGTGCGGAAGTTCTTCGATGCGATGATGGAGCTCGGAGTTGAAGGCATGATGATTTCACCTGGATACAGCTATCAGAAAGCGCCGGACCAACAGCATTTTCTGAAGCGAGAACGCACGAGGGAACTGTTTTCCCGCATCTTAGGAAATCCGAAGAAGGGGTGGCAGTTCAATCAGTCGCCGCTGTTCTTAGATTTCTTGATGGGGCGTCGAGAGTATGAATGCACGCCTTGGGGTAATCCGACTTATAATGTGTTCGGTTGGCAGAAGCCCTGCTATTTACTCCAAGAGGGCTACGCGAAGACATTTCGTGAACTCATGGACAGCACGGAATGGGATCGCTATGGAACGGGGCGGAATGAAAAATGTGCTGATTGTATGGTGCATTGCGGCTATGAACCGTCTGCTGTTGAGGACACATTCGGCACGCTGTCCGGGTTTGGCCGAACCGTCAAGTTAACGATGCTCCCGACCTCACGATGACGGGCTGCGTGAAGCGTCGTTCGTCTCTCGTCGTTCGCATGAAAGACACGCGCTTCACGAGTTACGCTTCACGTTTCACAACTCTTCAATGACCGACACCAAGAACCAAAATGCGAGCGGAGTGAGTGGATCGCCAGAAGGCCGTGTGTTCCAGCCTGGTTCATTCAATGAACTCACAGAGGCAGTAGAATTGGCATTCGACTATCGCGGCGATGTGACGGTGTCGTTGAAGTCCGGCGAGTCGATCAGTGGGTATCTCTTCAATCGTCAAGCCAGCGGTTCCGATTCCTATCTGGAGATATTTCCTTCCGATAGCGCTGAAACGCGGCGCATTCGTTTTGACCAGATTGCCGCGATTGCTTTCACCGGTGAGGATACGGCCACGGGCAAGTCCTGGGAGGCTTGGGTTGCCAAGAAGGACTCAGAGCGGCAAATCGAAGTGGAACGGATCGCAGCTGAGGCAAGAACCCGAGGGATTTTGTAAGCGCTCCGCCTGCCGACTCATATCTCTTTACATTTACGCAATTTCATCGAGAATGAACTTCTCCAAGTGCTTGAAAATGGGCATGTCTTCCCATCCTATCTTCCGTCAGTTCGTTGACAACGTGTAGGGCCTGTGTTAAAAATCGGAACCTTGATGTCGTAGGGCGTACCTGTGTTCATTACGTGCTGTTATGTGCGGCAGGGCAATCGCTCTGCGCCGGAAAAAGGCTTAGCGCTGAGCACGTGAGGCGGAGACAGATTGTACAGAGTCAGTCGCGATGGCGTGAATGGATCATTGCCATTACCATCGTCCTAAGTAGCTTCCCTTCGATCGTCTTTGCAACACATGAAGCGGACCACCGGTTTACGGTCGAAGGGTTTGTCTGTGGGGCAGATGGGAAAGGCAGCCCGAACCTAGACGTGCTTGTCAAGGATACGAAGATTTCCTATGGGCAGATCGTCAAAACCGATGGGGACGGATACTACAAGGCGGCATTTCATCTTCATAACGATAATCTTGGCGACCCGCTGCTGATTGAAGCCAATGGCCAGCAGCAACAACAGAAAGTCTCGTTTGATCCGAAAGATCTGGAAGCGGAACGGATCATTCAGGTCAATTTCGGAACTGGTTGCATCGAGGACAGGCGCAGCACTCCGTTGTGGGTCTATCTAGGATTGGGGGCCGTAGTGGCGACAGTCGGTGGGTTCGTCGGGTTCAAGCTGATTCGTTCATCGCGGAAGCAGGAACAAAAACGAGGACGATCGCAGAGTAAGCGAAAGCAATAACCAAAGCGGTCCGTGGGGCTGATGTGCACCCTCGCTGGATCGGTTACTCAAAGTGGCGGGAGCGTGCGCGTGGCTTCACAGTATGTGTTTAACACCAGCGCTGTACAGGAGTGACGGTCGCCCCTGTAACAGCGTTTTTTTGTGTGAACTCGCACGGTTCATTAAAAGTTGTGGCAAATCAGCCGAGAAAGAGAGAAGGCTGATAGCAGGTTTACGTAACCGTGAGGCCTGTCGTACCAGGATATTGGCAGCATAAGTAGAAGCTGGTGTCAATGAGGCATGGGCTAGCGTGAGAGTGAAACATTATTGAGATGGTGAGAAGTGGGGGATATGCGCAAGGTCATGAAGCAGATGAAAGCGTGGCAGTTGACGATAGTGCTGGGAATGGGGCTCGTGATGGTGGCATGCGGAGGAGAGGGAGGAGGAGAGGGGCCGATCGTTCCGCCGCCTCAAGCTCCTGCCGAATGGGCTGATAAACATATGCCGGCTGATTGGTGGACTGATGCGGCCAAACTGGAAGCGGGACGGAAGCTTTACGTCGGCGAAACCAATCCAGATGTCAATTGTGGCAGTTGTCATGGCAAGGATGGCAAGCCAACAAAGGCTGGAGCCCGTGATTTCCGAGTCGGTGAACGGATGAAGCTCTACTCTGATTCCGTGTGGGCTTGGCGTATCGCTGACGGGGTTCCCAATACGAAGATGAAGGGGTGGAAGAGCAAGCTGTCAGACGAAGATGTCTGGAAACTGGTGTTGTTTACGGCAAGTTTCGGGATGCCTGGGAAGAGATGGGATGCCGAAAAGAAGTCTTGGGTCGATGTGGCGAGTGCCTCGCCCGTTCCGGCGCAGGCAGGCAAGTAGACGAATTCAATTCAAGGCTCTGTGCGGTAGTAACCCAGTGAAATTCCCTCGCACTGAGTTTCTCGGCAGTCGATTGCCATGTTTGCGTCATGATGGCGTACCATGCCATGCGATGCCTCAACGAGCTGTTTTCGGCTACGGTCATGAGATCTGCTCATTGCCTCTGTCAGTCCTTCTCACGAAGTCATCGCACGGTTCACGGTGAGTTGACGCTATTCTGTGCGACCCACAATTCTCTGACGCCCAAGACCTCTGGTTACAAGGGATGAATGAAGTGAGGAGTGGGGTACCGGGGAAGCAGAGAAGAGAATAGGTCTTAGTCGTCTATCGCAAGCATGTTATGATGCACAGAGTTGTAAATTGGACAGCCTCTCTAGCCGAGAGAGGCGTCAACATAGGATGAAAATGTGGCAGCGCAGTCTGGTGGCGACGTGTGCACTTCTGGTGTTGTTCGGAGGAGTGGCCTATGCTCAAACTTCTGACGCCCCTCCAGTGGAATTTTCTTATACGGGAAATCGGACCGCCGTATGGGTCGTCGCCCAACTTCACACCTTATTTGGAGCGTTCATTCTCGGTGCCCCGATTTTTATCGTCATCTCAGAATGGTTGGGGTATCGGAAGCAAGACCTTCGGTATGATCGTCTAGCCAAAGAAGTCACAAAGGTGACCGTCATCCTTTTCACCATGACGGCCCTCACCGGTGGCCTGTTTATTTTTGTGCTTCTCGCAGCGTACCCACAGTTTACCACCTGGTTCATTAATCAATTCTATCTCGTGTTCGCGGTCATCTATCCGCTGCTGTTCATCAGCGGAAGCATTGTGTTGTACATGTATTTCTACATGTGGGACGCCTGGAAGGGTGAAAAGAAAGGGCGGCATATCGCTCTCGGCGTGCTCTTGAACCTCATCTGTATGGTCACGATGTTTGTGATCAACGGTCCGACGTCGTTTATGAATACGCCGCCCAAAACGGAAGGTATTTCGCCACAGGATTTCCTTATGGCCGCAACGTTGTGGGATAAGATTGCGAACCAAACGTGGATGCCGCTGAATCTTCACCGAATTGACGGGAACGTCGCGTTCGGAGGATTTGTAGCGGGCATGATCGCTGCCTACATGTATATGGGAGCAAAAACCCAAGAAGAACGGGCCTACTATGATTGGATGGGCTTTGTTGGAAATCTGATTGGCGTGGGTGCGATGTTGTTCCAGCCCATCACGGGATTACTGTTGGCCTATGAGATGTGCGATTACGATTTTTCGTTCTGCCCATACATGATGGCCGACCAGCTCTCAATGTTTTTCGAAATGCAGGGCGCGATGGTCGGACTCATGTTCCTGGCCAGTAATTATTACCTCTGGCTCAGCATAAAACGCATTGAAGGAGCCGAAAAGGTCCGCATGTCGATCCTGTATCCCGTCGTCATGGTAGCCTTTCCCTTTGCGATGATGGTGGTAATGAACTACTATTGGATTCCCGATCCGAAGTCGCTGGCGTTCCTCCTGCCGTTGGCTCTCGCGCCGTTTCTTCTTGGCCGATTCATCCCGATCACGGTGTCTGTCCTGACGGTGATCAAGATTGGTTTCCTGATGGTCATTGTGGGCGATGCCATTTGGGTCACTCCTCACGGGTTCGCCGCCACCGGCGCCAAGATGGTGGCAGAAGTAGAGCTGCCGGAGGCGTGGAATTTCCTGGGAGGAATGCCGGCCAAGCTTTCTGCGATATTCACGCTCGCGTTTGTCACGGTCGTCAACTATGTCATGTATAACCGGGCCATCAGGCAGGGCACGATTCTCTGGGGAAAAATCGATTTCACCGCTCAGTTCGTGTTGATCTTCCTTGCCTTCACCTCAATCTGGACAATGGGCTTGATGGGCGCCGTCCGTTCGCTGGTTCGAAAGTACTTCCATACGTATAATCTGATGCCAGATTTCTCCGCGGAGTCGTTCACGCCGACGTTGTCGTATTCCGCCTGGTGGATTACGGGGATTACCGTCGTCTTTTTCTCCGTAGTAAGTTTTGCCGTGATCGTAGCCCTTCGGCCCTCCGAGTCGAAGGCACGCGTAGCCGAAGGCAGTCCCGTCCCTGCAAGAGCCAAGTAATCGGGCCAGACGTCTGTTCGAGGGCAAGAGCCTGTATGTGGAATGTCATAAAGAAGCTGTCGATCGGTCTGGTGGTGGGTGGCGTGCTTGTCGGGCTGGCAAAAGCACTCGAATTTCCATTTGTTTTCCAGATGATGTTCTTCGCCCAGGCGCTGTTCGGGGCTGCGGTCTTTATGTTGTTGGATGCGCCATCGCTCAAAACCATGAGTGGGGTGAAGTCAGGGATCGCCATCGTGGTGTTCTACATCGTGTTGTGCACGGTGTTCGGTGCCGGCGCCTCGATGTGGCCACAATTCGATCCCGAAGATGAAAAGGGGAAGATTGCGAAGATATTGGCGCCCAAACGAGCTGCAACTGAACAGGGAAAGGCTGAGGAGCTGATTGCAAGAACGAAGGCGCTCGATGAGCAGGTGAAGGCCTTAGAAGTGCGGCTTAAGGCCTTGGGCGGTGATCAGCAAATGGCGAAAGAGACGCCGGGCAGCGGCGCCCCCCCGGTTGCGGCCAAGGCGGCAACCGGAGACTTTATGAAGATAGGTGAAGAGCAGTGGCAACTCCACGAATGCTACAACTGCCACAAACTGAAGGGCGAGGGAGGCAAGAAGCGCGGTCCTGAATTGGACAACATCGGCTCGTATCTCACGGCGGCTGAGATTAAACAGAAGATTTTCTATCCCAAGACCTATATGGCCGAGGGATTCGAAAAGGAGTGGGAGAAGGGTAAGATGCCGGACAAGTTTAAAGATGTCATGGAGGACAGTGATGCCATGGCACTTGCCTCCTGGCTGAGTACGTTCAAGAATACCTCCGTGAACACGCCGAAACCAATTAAGAAGATGTAGCATGCAGCCCCAGCTGAAATCGAAAGTCCGCTGCACGGACCGAGAAGTCGGAGAGGTGTCCAAGGTCATCATGGACCCGCTGTCTCATGATGTCAGCCATCTCGTCGTGTCGATGAACGGTGAGGGGGAGCGGCAAGTACCGATGGGCGCCGTGCTGACCGTCGCGGACGATGTGGTGCAACTTCGGTCTTCCTCATCAGAAATTCTACGCATGCCGCCCTTCATGCGCGAGGATTATGTCACACTGCATGAGGTAGAAATTCCGGGGCTTGAAAGACATGTTCATGTGACACCGGGCGAAGTGCTGGTGCCGTTTCCAGAGTTGGAGCGGAATGTCAAGCGGCGCACATTTTTTGCGAAGTTGACCTACGTCACGGGGCTCTTTATCGGATTGCCGTTGGTCTTCCCCGTGCTGAAGTTTTTGATGAAGCCGATGTACGCGTCGCTCGACAATAGATGGCTGAAGATCGGCAACATTGGGAAGGTGAAGGCCGAGGACGTCGGGGTCCAGTTCCAGTACAAGCGCAAGGTCAAAGAAGCCTATATGCCTGAAGCGGAGATTGAGAAGAATGTGTGGCTCGTTAAGGCGACCTCATCGGTGCTGGAGAAAGTGTATCAGGGCAAGGATATGGAATTCCGGGATACGGCAGGGAGGCCTGTCTGGACCAATAAGAAAGACATGCCCTACCTCGCATTTTCCGGTAAATGCCCCCACCTCGGGTGCGCATATAAATGGCGAAAACACAAGGTGCTTGGACAAGTCTTTCTCTGCCCTTGCCACCTGAGCATCTACGATGCATCCGGTAAAGTGCTGGATGGCCCCGCCCCACGTCCTCTCGACTTACTGCCGATTCAAGTGTCCGCAAACGGCGAAGTGCAAATCATCGATATGGAATTCAAAGCCGGGACGAAGTCCCAAACGCGGATCGTATAGATGAGCGACATTCCTTCCTCCGGCGCACAGCCAACGGTTGCAGAAAAGGTCTTCACCTTTGTCGATGAACGGGTCGGGCTGAAGCTGCTTGCCGCCAAGATGCTGAATGAGGCGGTTCCGGGTGGCTCTCGATGGGCGTATGTCTTTGGGTCAATTCTCTTGTTCATCTTCGGCATGCAGGCGGTCACTGGCGTGCTGTTGATGTTTTACTACGTGCCCACCGCCGATCACGCTTACGCCAGTACCCAATTCATTCTTCACGATGTTGATTACGGGTGGTTTCTCCTCAGTTATCATTTCTGGGGCTCCTCAGCCATGGTCCTCTGCGTGTTTGCGCATATGTCTCAAGTCTTTCTTTGGGGTGCGTATAAGAAGCCTCGTGAACTCATCTGGCTGGTGGGGTTGCTACTGTTCGCCCTCGTGATGGGATTTGGCTTTACCGGCTATTTGCTTCCATGGGATCAGCGCGCCTATTGGGCCACCACGGTCGGCGTCGAAATTGTGGATAAGATGCCGGTGCTGGGCGATTTTTTGGCGCGGTTTCTCAAGGGGGGCGCCACTCCCGGGCAGATGACGTTGAGCCGATTCTTCGTCATTCATGTCATGGTCCTCCCTGCAGCGCTGATTGCGTTGGCCGGGTTACATCTCTTCCTTTTTCGGTGTGCGGGACCGGCTGGTCCATTCCGTGGTACGCCGACGGAGCTGAAGGTGAAAACCGATTATTTTTTCCCACGGCAGATCTGGAAAGATATGGTTGGGATGGCGGTGGTCTTTGCCTGTATCAGTGCACTGGCCTTCTGGGAGCCGGTGGTCTTGTTGGACGAGGCGACGCCTGACCCGGGTGATTATCACCCGGAACCAGAGTGGTACTTTTTGTTCATATTTCAACACCTGCGACTGAAGATGTTTTCCGGCGAGTTAGGACAATTTCTCGGCTCGATGGGCTTGCCAGGCGCTCTTGGGATCATGCTGATCCTGTTGCCATTTTTCGACCGTGACCCAGAGCGGAATATTTTCAAGCGACCTCTTGCGCTGATTGGATGGGTGGTGCTTACGGCGTCGATTCTGCTCTTCACGGTTTCGGCCATTATCAATCGAGAATTTTTGGATTAGCAGGATGCTGAAAAAATCCGCCAGCGGCGTTCTCGCATCGCTCAGAGGCTCGGAAGTAGGTATTTTCCGTTCGCCAAGATCCATCCTAGGGCCGAACGGCCACACAAAGTGCGGTCGGTACCTCCTCGCCTCTTCACTCGCTGCGGCCTTGCTTGGGAAAAGGCGCGTCTCGGCGCGCCAGGGTTGGGCGGGTGAGACGTCTGGCCTTTTTGAGCATCCTGCCCATGCGCATTGTTGGAACTTCGCATGAACGATCGCTTCTCTCCCACAAAACTCGGGTTTGGCATTCTTTGGCCCGCCTTCTGGACCGGCCTGCCGTTTAAGCTCGCATTCGCTGTGTTGTTCCTGGCGTTTGGGATCATACAGTTTGAAAATAGAATCGGACTCGCCTTTTTGATGCTCCTGGCGAGTCCCGTCACGGTGTTTGCGCTTCCAACGATAATCATGGGGTTGGATTCTCACGTCGGAGAAGGCATCGGTATTCCGTTGCTGTTCCTACTGGCCATTCCCATCGACATCTGGGCGCTTGGGATCGTGGGTCGAACATTTTCTCTCGAACGATTGCGGCGTGAACCTCCAGAGGGGTTAGGGCTGAGTCTCTGGTGGAAGTGTGCTTTGATCGGCGCCGTATATATTCCGATCCTCTGGGTGGCTCAGAGTGCGATCACTGAAACGTCGATCTCCGCTGCCCAGTCGATACTTGAAGCGGATTACTTGAAGGGAATTCCTGTGGCGGAGGGGATCAGTATTAAGCTGACACTCTGGAGTACTGTGGCGACAGGGGCCTTGGTGTTGTTGTTCGTGATTGGTTTCTCGCTCGTGGGCCGAGTGATCCGTGGCTCTCTAGAGTCAGCGGGTCATGCGCCGGAAGATTATCAAGGGTTGATCACCCGCTGGGATCTGATGCGGGTGCCGGTGGATCAGACATGGATGCTGGCCGGATTATCTGGCGTAGCTGTGGTTCTATCCCTTCTGTTTTGGTTTTCTCTTCCTGTGTTCACCCCCCACCCGCACGATTGTTGCAAGCAGCCGGAAGTCACGCTCGAACCTCCAGTCAAACCTCTTGAGACCCTGCATAAAAATGAAAAAATGATCGCTCATCTTGCAGCGCAGGTCGAAATGCTGGTAGAACAGCGGGCGAAAACCGAACTGGGAAAAGAGCAGAGCAAGAAAAAAGGTAAGGCAGGCAAAAAAGAGGTAGAGGTCGTGGAAGAATCGGACGCAACAGAGCCGGTTCACCCTGCCGCCATGAACCAGTAACATGGGAGATGATGAGGTGAGGGTAATGCAACATCAGTGTGGATGGATACAAAGGCTTCTCAGAGTCGGCAGCGCATATGGGGGGATGCTCTTAGGGCTTGTGATAGCTGCGGGCCTCTTTAGCCTTCCCTCGTTGGTGTTTGGGGCAGACGTCGCGCCAGCAGCTCCGACCGAGTATCGTGACGTTCCCTATGTCGGCAGCCGCAACGTCATCTGGGTCGTGGCGCAGCTCCATTTGCTGCTTGCAGGATTCGTGTTGGGTGTGCCGATGTTCGCCTGGGTATGCGAAGTCGTAGCCTGGAGGGGCGGTGAAAAGCGCTACGACAAACTCGCCAAGGAGTTTACCAAGCTCCTGACATCCGCTTATTCCACAACCGCGCTTTTCGGCGGCATCTTATTGTTCCTGCTGATCGCGTTTTATCCCAAGCTGATGAACTATCTGACCGATATTTTCTTCCCATCGTTTATTGTCTATTGCATCCTTTTCCTGGTCGAGACCGCGACGCTGTACCTCTACTGGTATGGCTGGGATGCGATGCAGGGCGGTGGCAAGAAGACGTTTCATATTTTCCTCGGCTTCATGCTGAACTTCTTTGCATTCTTCATCATGATCATACCGAACTCGTGGGCCACGTTCCAGGCCAGTCCCGTCGTGATTGCCGAGGGGACGGATATGGCGCGGGCCTGGGCCGCGACGTGGAATCCGACCTGGTGGCCGGTGAACATTCACCGGATCATCGCCAACGTGGTGCTAGGTGGCTATATTTGCGGCGCCTATGCCGGGATTCGCTATCTGTCCGCCAAAACCCCGGAAGAGAAGGATCACTACGACTGGATGGGCTACGTCGGCAATTTCATCGGCGTATTCGGTCTCTTGTCGCTCCCATTTGCCGGCTACTGGCTCATGCGGGAAATCTACCAATACAATCAGCAGATGGGCATTACGCTGATGGGAGGCTTTCTGTCGTGGCTGTTCATTTTGCAAGCCATGCTCATCGGAGTGCTCTTTCTCGGGTCGAACTATTATTTCTGGCTGGGGATCACCTATCGTATCCCCGGGTCTGCGTTGAAGTACCGGAAGCCGATGTTGGCGATGTTGGTGGCGCTCCTGCTATGCCTGGCTGTCTGGATGACCCCCCATTCGCTTGTGGCGAGTTTGGAAGAGGCGGCAAAGATGGGGGGAACCCACCATCCGCTGCTGGGGGTTCTTGGCGTCATGTCGGCGAAAATGACCGTATCCAATTTGATGATTCTCGTCACGTTTATGAGTTTCATTATGTATTGGCGCGCCGGTAAGCAGGATACGGCAGGCTGGGCGAGAGTCGGCAAAGCGATCATGGGAGCCGTGCTGGTCCTCGCCAGTATAGGAGTGATCGTCCTTGGCGTGTGGGGGTATTTCGTTCCCGCGATCATTCGCATCAATTACTTCTCGACGTCGCAGGTATTGATCGTGATTGGTGTCATGTTGACCATCACGCCGCTGACAGCCTTGCTGCTCAAAAGCGCCAAGACCACGACGGAAATGGTCTGGGGCAAGATGCCACCCCGCGCCGGGTACTCCCTCGTTCTCAATGCGATCATGGTCATACTTCTCATGACGCTGATGGGGTATGCACGGTCGTCCTCGCGTGTCCATTGGCATGTCTATGGCGTGGTCCGTGATACGTCGCAGTATGCGTTTTCACCGGCACTCGGCTATGCGTCCGGAATCATGTCCTTGTGCACGTTCTTTTTCTGCATGATTGTCGCGTTCATTTTCTGGGTGGCCACGATGGGCGATAAGGCGAAAGGGGCTACTGAGCCGAAGAAGGCAGAATTGCCGCATGGTATGCCGGCGATGGCAGGCGCATCGAGTGCGCTCGACAAGCCGGGAGAGCGCAAGTTTTGAATTATAAGTTCTGAGTTTTGAGTTGAGATCAGCTTCTAACTACCCGAAGGGTGATTATGAGTGAAGTAGCTAGACTGCAATTGATTTGTCTCTCGGTGGTAGGATCCGGAATCCTGATCCTCCTTTTTATTAAATCCGTATTCCCTCGAGTTATCGGATTTGTCGCGATTGTCCTCGGCATCTTCATGCTCACGTCGTTGTCGATTCCGCAGATGGCGTCGTTACCGCCGGTTGAGGAGAAGTTCGATATCGCCACGGTTAAAACGCCGACCGATCTGGCGGCCATTGGGCAGAAGATTTTCTTCAGTAAGGGCCAATGCGCGCTGTGCCACACGATCGGCCCCAGCGAATCGGCCCGCTGCCCGGACTTGAAGGGGATCGGGGCTAAGCTGACCCGTGAATTTCTCTATGAAAGTCTGACGCAGCCGCAGGCCTACATCTATCAGGACTATCGCCATGAAGGCCTGCCGAAGATGTATCCTGCCGAGATGCCCGCCATCAATAAGAACCCGATCGGGCTGTCCAGGAATGAGATTCTCTCGGTCATCGCTTTTCTGCAGCAGATGAGCGGCGAACCGATTTCTATCAATCCATCTGAACTGGACGTGCCGGGACAAGCGCCTGCAGCTCCGGTGAAGGCAGCTCAGTCCGGTCCGATGGCCGTGGCGCAAGCGCACTGAGGAGGAACGTATGGGGCCGTTGATCAAGCTGATCTTGTTGAATGTCATTACCTATTTGATTTTGAAATTTGTGGTGCCCAATATTCCAGGGTCGGCGCCGTTGCCGGCCAGCCTGGTGTTTCTGTATCTCTTGCTCACGACGTCGGGGTTTCTTATCCTTGCCACCGTGAGCGCGGAATCAAAAGAGGAGTTTTGGGGTCCGCTTCAGCGGTTCCTGACAGGAGAGGGTATCGGCGGACTGCAAGCATTACGTTACCTCGTCTTGATTCTGTTTCCTTTGCTGGTTGGTTGGCAAACCTATAACAGTACAGCGGTCAGCAATGTGCCTCCCGGCGAAAACAGGACGATTCATCCTGCTCCGCCAGGTGAATATGCCGGCTTGTCGAATCCAGTTCCAAAGACACCTGATACTATTCAGCAGGGGAAGGGATTCTATGCGGCATTCTGTTCCCCCTGCCACGGTGGAAACTTCGACGGCAAGGGCTCTGCAGCGAGGGGATTCAATCCTCCCCCGGCTAACTTTGCCGATCCCACGACGATCGCGATGCTCCAGGAAAGTTATCTCTTCTGGCGAATCAAGAAGGGCGGCGTCGGCCTTCCGATCGAAGGGATGCCTTGGAAATCCGCGATGCCTCGCTGGGAGCTTGAACTTCCCGACGAATGGATCTGGAAAATCATCATGGGTGAGTACGATGGGGCTCATCAATCGCCTCGGACTTGGGAATAGACGAGGGTAGCCTATATGCCTTCTGTGCTCGCGCACCGCGCACGTCAAGAAGGTAAGCGGTGAACGCGCGCAGTGGAAGGCACATAGCCCCACCCTCTGAGGAGTGAGTAGGGAATTGGGGAGTAGGGAGAGGACGGAACTTATGATACGCGGACTCAGTCGAATCGTTCCGAATGTCGTCGTCGGTGTGTGCCTTGCCATAGGGTTTCTGGTCGTGCAGCCCGCCACAGCCGAGGAAAAGCCCAAGGCCGCCGCTCCAGAAGAAACTCAGGCGAGCTCGTCGGTCAGCGCTCCGCTGGTGAAGGGGACGTTACCGGCAGATGATCCGACTGCGGCAGTGTGGAGCAGCGCGCCCGCGGCAACATTCCCCATGTCGCCTCAAGTCCATTGGCCGACCCGTATTCTTGAAGCGACGGTCAAGGATATGATCGTGCGTGGCTTGCATGATGGGACTAATGTGGCGATTCTCTTGGAGTACGCCGACCCGACGGAAGATCCTGACGATGCCGCTGCAGTTCAATTCATGGTGGGCGACAAGAAGGCTCACTTTGCGCATGGTCAGCCAATGGCGCAAGTGGAAGGCGGACCGGTCAATATTTGGTATTGGAAGAACAAAGACGCCAAAGGCGTCGACATGAATGCCAAGGGCTTCGGCACACTCAAAATACAGACACACCAGGATGTCAAGGCCAAGGGCGTCTACGCAAACGGCAGATGGAAAGTGGTCTTTACACGGCCTCTCGCCACCGAGCACCCGGACGAAGATACGCAAATCTCGACAGCCGGGTTCATCAATATCGGCTTCGCGGCCTGGGATGGCAAGAAAGACCCAAGCAGCGGCGAGCTGAAGGAGAAGGGCTCTCAAAAAGCCGTCTCATCTTGGTGGTATTTTCGCGCAGAGGCGCCACCTGATTATACCGGTTATTACTATGCGGCCATTGCCGTGGGTCTGGCTCTCGGATTTCAGTTCGTTCTGATCCGCAAGCTAAAGAAAGGGCAATCAGCATGAAGGCGGCTCGGTTATACGTATTGGGGATAGTGAGTGCAGTGGCTGGTATCGGGGCCTTAATTGCTGTCGTAGGCTGTGCCAATGAGCAGGGGGCGAAGGGGCATGAACTCTACGGCCATTACTGCTCACACTGCCACGGTGAGAGTGGAAAGCAGAATGAGGGATTTAACTGGTCTTCAATGCCAGATCCGAAGCCCAAAGATCTCACGAATAAGTCAGAGATGAGCACGTTCAAGGACGAAGATATTTTCAATACGATTTCGCGCGACATGAAGGACACGAGTGAAGAAGGCGGAGATGAAATCGGCGACGACGACTTTGCCGTGCCGACTATGCCGACCTTCAAGTACACCCTATCGGAAGAAGAGGTTTGGGCCATTGTCGGGTATGTCCGCGGCCTCCACGGTGGAAAGATGGAGTTTAAAGTCGAGGAGCGGAAGAAGCAGCTGGAGACAGCGCTCCAAACGGCCAAAGCCAATTTAGAGCAAGCCACGAAAGCCTATGAGGCAGCTGAAAAGCAAGCCAGCGAAGAGGCGGAGAAAAAGAGCGAAGCGCTGAAGAAGGATGTCGAGCCCGACGAATCTTCCTATGCCGATGAGTTAGCTGCCATGAGCAAGGCGAAAAAGGAACTCGACGTTGCACAGGTTGCCATGACGAATCTCGTGACAAGGCCGGGAAAAGGTACGAGCGTTCCCAGGCCTGACCTCACGATAAAGCCTGACCAGCTTGCAAAGACGGTGGCATATGGCCAACGGCTCTATGAGAACAAGTATGGGTGCAATGGGTGTCATAGTATCGGCCCAGATGGCGGCAAGGTCGGTCCGGCGCTCGACCGGGCAGGATTCAGATTGAATGGGACCTGGGTCTATCGGTGGTTGAAAAACCCACAGGCGATGAATGCGGAAACCAGGATGCCGGCACTGGGGCTTAGCGATGCCGATGCCAAGGCTGTGACGTTGTACCTGACCACGTTAAAAGGGGAGCAAACTGATGGTGCAGCTGAGGCCCCAGCTGCAGAGGCGCCGGCAGCTAAGGACGAAAAGAAGCCAGCCGAGAAGAAACCAGCCGAGAAGAAACCGGCGGAGAAGAAGAAGTAAGCTGAGCAGGCGAACACCACTCTTGCCAGATGTATTCAGCCTGCTGCTATGAGAGCAGAAATCCCGCGATCATTCCAATGAAGACGGCGGCGCCTATCCATATATGTTGCTGAAACATGTGGAAGGCGGTAAGAGCTGGTACAGCCTGTCTGAGTTGCAGAGCCTGCTTCAGACACCACACACCGACGGCAGCGAGTGCCCCATAGTAGATCCAGCCGATCTGGGTAAACCAACCCGCAAGTCCCAGTAACAGCAGCATTGAAGAGAAGGCCACACCGACTGCGATCCAGGTCGACGAACCGAACAACAGCGCTGAGGACTTTACACCGACTCGCCGATCATCCTCTCGATCTTGAAGCGCGTAGATCGTGTCGTATCCGATCGCCCAACAGACCGTCGCCGCGAATAGGCACCAAGCTGGGGCTTCGATGGTTCCCCGCGAGGCGGTCCAGGCCATGATCGTTCCCCAGCCAAAGGCGATCCCCAGCATTGCTTGTGGGATATGGATGACGCGTTTGGCTAATGGGTAGAGGCCGGCTAAGAGTACCGCAATGGGACTCAAGAGGATCGTCAAGGGGTCGAGGAACAGCACAAGCATTCCCGCCAACAAGAGAAAAAATCCGCAGATCAGCAGCGCATGTGTCACGCTGAGCTCGCCCGACGCGAGTGGTCGTACCCGAGTGCGCGTCACATGTCGATCGAACGATCGATCTGCAAAATCGTTCATGACGACCCCAGCGCTGCGCATCACAAAGGACCCTGCGGCAAAGATGGCGAGCAAGCGAAGCGTGGGCATACCTCGAGCAGCCAATACCAAGGACCACAGCGTTGGGAACATGAGCAGCCAGGTCCCTGTCTGATTTTGGAGCCGAATAAGCCGGCTGACAGCTGACCAGGAGAGCCGGGGCGTCGATGCTGATTGCGGTGTCGGGAAAAAAGGCTCAGTCATGCGGGTGAACTTAACCGAGGGGTGTGGGCCTGTCAACGACGGGTCCAATATACAATCTGCTGGCGTAATCGGGAGGTAACGCAGAAGGCCAAGGCTAAGGCAACTCGTATGGCGCACTGCGTCGAGTTGTGCTCGTTCGGTGTTTTTCTGTATAAGAATGATTGTGTACAGCATCGATTCAAGACGAACCTCCTTCCCATTCCGCGTAGCCTCATGGGTTGTTGTAGGGCTGTGCGCTGCAACGCTGACACACTGCTCGTACCTCTCGAGTCGAGACGGTGCGTACACCGGGTACTATCTCCCCCTCACAGTCCATCTACGATCCGATCCAAGTATTACCGGCGCGCAGCTCACCTACCAGGACGCCTGTGGCCAGGCGCAATCTTTTCCGATCGCCGCTCCGCTGCAGGAATTACTGAAGCGGAAAACAGGACGCGTCTTTGAAAAAGTTTTGACGGGAGAGACAGGATCTTTATCCGGATCGAATGGCTCTGTCGATACAGGATTGGGCCTGGCCCAGGTGGATCTGGCTATTCCTCGCAAGGCTAACAGACGCTATCCAGTCGCGGTCACCCTGGGGCTGGATTTTGCTTACAGGGATCTTGATGGGGCGGTCCTCTTCAGTAAGAAGATTCAGAGCAGCGGTCGTGGAGAGGTTGAGGTTTCGGAAGGTTCGTGTGAGGTGAAGGGACTCGACACGATTGCCTATGAGGCAATGGATCTTGTGACGGATGGGATGGCCCTACAGCTTGGGACATCGAGCAAAATTAACGAAGCCGCTCATGCGCGCAAGGATGACGGGTCCCAGGCTGTCTCATCGCCCTCGTCGGCAGCCGCATCGACGTCGATTCCCGTTGATCAGCCTGCGACGGTGATATTTCGGGCCATCGTCCGTGACGAAAATCGCGATCAAGTGTTCCACAGTGGTGAAGCCATTGCGATCGAAATTGAAGTCAAAAACGAAGGGCCTGGAACTGCACAAGCTGTCGAGTTGTTGGTGGCTGCCACACCAATCTTGACCAAACAGATACCCGGCGTGGTTTCCATCGGCGATCTGAAACCTGGTGAGGTAAAACATGTGACATTGGACGGCAAGGTCGGCACGATTCACGCCGCCGCACAGGAGGAGTTGACGCTGATTTTGCGTGCCAAGTCTCCCTTGGTTCGGCTGCCGTCCGCCAAGAAGTTTCTGGTGGTGATGAAACCTGCGTCAACGGAGGACATCGCAACGCTGGTCGATGTCGATCGGCTTCCAAAACGGCCCAGCTTGCTCAAACAACCCAAAGCCATCGGTATTGTCGTCGGGGTTGGGCAGTTTCGGGAAAGCGGCATTTCCAGAGTCAAATATGCCGCACGAGATGCGGAAGCTATGGCCACGTATCTCAAATCTATCGGAGGGATTCCACCAGAGCGCGTTCGCACTCTGGTGGACTCTCACGCCCTCAAGGGCGATCTGACTGAGGCCTTGGAAGAATGGTTGCCAGAACACGTGGACTCCACGACGGTGGTCTATATATCAGTTACAGGACGGGGAGTGGTTGAGCCGACCACTGGTGCCGTGTCGATGATACCATTCGACGGGATGGCTGCGTCCCATGCACGCCTCTATTCGCTTCGCCGGCTACAAGATTCCTTGGCAACATTGCCGATTCAGCAAGCCATTGTGATGATCGACCTTTCACTGGAACCGGCGCTGGGCACAGAGTCTAAGGGCACGATCGCTCCGATGTGGAAACAGGAAGGCAGTGGGAAAGAGAAGATCATGTGGATGATCGGGAATCGGGCAGCCCAGGAAACTCATATGTATGACCCGGGCCGGCATGGGCTATTTACCTATCAATTGCTCAAAGGCTTGGGCGGTGCCGCAGACCTCGACAGGAACGGTACCATTCTTACCGGTGAGCTGTGTGCCTATGCCAAGGGGCAAGTGTTGAAAATAGCTCGTGAACAATATGTAAACGAACAGGAGCCGCTCTGCCTTCCTGGGCCAGGCCTTGGAGCCTTGGTCAGGTTGCAGCCCGTTGCCCGATTTCAGTAACGGCTAATGTCGTGGTAGTTGGTGAAGCAAGCCAGCATATTGAGCCTGGAGCATGTTGGATCGATCGTCTATGGTGGCGCGAAAAACCCCTTGAGGCTGAGAATAAACCCATGTACATTATTATGTTTCGCATGAGGGCCGGCGTAGCTCAGTTGGTAGAGCAGCGGTTTCGTAAACCGCAGGTCGTCCGTTCAATCCGGATCGCCGGCTCCATTTT
>CBDDRW010000112.1:0-9385 GCA_965233175.1 uncultured bacterium | reverse complement strand
CCATCTGCAGCATGTTCCTTTCATGTCGCAGCTGACCGATGCGGCAATCAATCCGCTAGGAAAAATGCAACCGAATAAATATTTTGCAATCAGTGCGCTTGTCTTCTTCGGGCTTCTCAATTGGATTATCTTGGTCCACTCGTTCGGAGGCCGCTCTTCCGAGGGGAGAATTTCCATCTCACATGATCGCGTGAACCCGACGCTGCTCATCATTGTCGCTGGGTGCGCGATGATCACGATGCTCAGTATGGGCTGGGTGCGCGAAACCGCCCGCGCCTATAACGGCTATTTGATCTATGGGCAGATGAGTTTCTCTGATGAACGCTCGACCTATGAGCGTCTGAGTGCCGAATGATGTGTTTCTTGGATCATACATGAAAGATCCGTGTGGCATTACACCGTAACCGTTGTCCTATGCTGAACCGCCGTTCGTTTCTTCGCTGGTCTCTTTCCTGGCCACTTTCGGTTCCGCTGATCGGGTCGGCGGCTCTGCTGCGCGCCGCCGACGAGACGACTGGCCTGCGCGACGAGACGCTCACGAAAGGGCGTCCCACCGATGTCGAGAGTCTCGCCGACGCGATCGTCATCAAGAACGAGAACGTGTTTTTTGTAGCCCGATCCGATGGTAGTGTACCGTTAAAGAATTCTCACGGCCTGGGGCTCTACTATCACGACTGCCGGTATCTGAACGGCTATGAGATCGAACTGAACGGGAAGCCGCCCGCTCCACTGTCGGCTTCCTCGGCCCAAGGCTCCATGGGCGTCTTCACGCTGACGAATCCAAAAATTGAGTTGTCGGACGGCGGGGTCGTCGAGAAAGAAGAGCTCGGTATTACCTGGCGGCGGCTCATCGACAGCGAAACTCCAGCGCTACGCGAGCGGCTGGAGTTCCAAAACTTCACGCTCCAGCTCATCCAGTTTCCCGTCACGTTGAGGATTCAATCGGCCTTCGAGGATCTGTTTGCCGTTCGAGGTCTCCTCCCGAAACAATTCGGGACGCTGCACCCTCCGTCATGGGAAGGGGATGTGCTGCGATTGTCCTACGAGGGGAAGGACGGCATCTATCGCTCGTTGATGGTCCATTTCGACCCCCTGCCCGGAACACGGAACGGGACGACTGCCGAGTTCATGATTCGTCTGAAACCGCGAGGCCGGACTCAGCTAGATCTCGCTCTCGTGATCGAGGAATCCACTAAGCGGCCAGCGCGGTCGGCGAAGCCCGATCCGGTGGATCTCGCGAGGTTGGAGTCGACGCTCGAAGAGGAAACGCGCGCCTGGATAGGGCATGTCACGAAGGTCTCGAGCAACGGCTCGGCCCTGGACCAACTCATAGAACGATCGTTCCGCGGCCTGCGGATCCTGCGCACGCATGTGGGGGACGAGACCTATTTCGCCGCGGGAGTGCCCTGGTTCGTCACCCTGTTCGGCCGCGACAGTCTCCTCACGGCGTGGCAAATGCTCGCGTATCATCCGCGCATCGCCGAGCAAACCTTGCGGCTGCTGGCGAAGTATCAAGGGACCAAAGAAGACGACTGGCGCGACGAGCAGCCGGGAAAGATTCTGCATGAATTGCGGGTCGGCGAGATGGCGAACCTCGGTGCGATTCCCCATACCCCGTTCTATGGGACGGTCGATGCCACCCCTCTGTTCCTCATGTTGCTCTCGCAGCATGCAGCCTGGACGGGGTCGCTCGCCCTATTCGAGGAATTGCGGACTCCCGTCGAGCGGGCACTCTCCTGGATGGACCGGTTCGGGGACCGGCGCGGCGAGGGGTATCTCACATACGAAAGCCGCGCGAAAGAGCGGGTCATCAATAAAGGGTGGAAGGACTCCGGCAACGCGATCGTCAACGCGGACGGCGGTCTCGCCCGACCACCGATCGCCCTCGTCGAAGTCCAGGGATACGTCTACGCTGCCAAGCTGGGATTGGCGGATCTATTCCAGCGCGCGGCCGAGTCCGAACGAGCGGACCGGCTGCGACGAGAAGCGGAACGCCTGCGCCACCGATTCAACCGGGATTTTTGGATGGAGGACGAAGGGTGTTACGCACTCGCTCTGCAGCAGGACGGCAACCCGGCCGCGGTGGTGTCTTCCAATGCGGGACATGCGCTGTGGACCGGCATCGCGGAAGCCGACAAAGCAGAACGGACGATCCGTCGGCTGATGGCTGAGGACATGTTTTCTGGTTGGGGCGTGCGCACACTGTCGTCGAAGGCGCGCGCCTACAATCCGATCGGGTATCACCTCGGCACAGTATGGCCCCACGACAATTCGATGATCGCCGCCGGTTTCCGACGCTATGGAGAGGATCGCGGGGCGCTACGCATCTTCCAGGGTCTGTTCGACGCCGCCTTCCATTTCCGCGCACACCAATTGCCGGAACTGTTCTGTGGTTTCAGCCGGCAAGATTACGAGATCCCCATCGACTATCCAGTCGCCTGCCATCCGCAGGCGTGGGCAGCCGGCACGCTGCCGTTCCTTCTCACCACGCTGCTGGGACTGGAGCCCGACGCCTTCGGCAAGCGCCTCCGTATCGTCCGTCCGCTCCTGCCCGATGGGCTCGACCGTCTGGATGTCAAACAGTTGCGCGTCGGCGGAGCTTCGGTCGATCTCGCTTTCCACCGCGGCAGCGCCGGCATCGATGTGGAAGTGATGAACCTCAATGGCAAGCTAGATGTGCGGGTCGAACCATAGGAATGAAATGAGTGGGGGAACACGATGAACCTTGTCACAGCATTGGGATTGCTTGCCGGAACGCTGACAACCGTTGCATTTGTCCCGCAAGTAATCCGCACGTGGAAGAGCAAATCCACGAAGGATCTGTCGTTGCCGATGTTAGTCTCCTTTACGACCGGCGTGCTCTGCTGGCTAATCTACGGGATCTGGATTGACTCGTTGCCGATCACCCTGACCAACGGAGCCACCTTCGTGTTGGCGGGAACCAATCTCCTCCTCAAGCTGCGGTATGGGTGACGTATCAGCGACTCTATGGCCGAAGATGCCGTGCTGTGCAGTATGCCCTAGCGGCCGATTAGCGCCCCGTTAGCATTGCTAAGTCGAAGGATGCTTCTAGTGTGAATGAGCTGAAATCCAGGGGTAGCCCTAGGTCGGAGGAGGCCCACAACTTGTTAACATTCATCAAGAAAGGGCCTACGTTCGATTTGCATGTCCTTGATTGAGCGCGATGTGGGTCGTGGAATGACTTCTCTCTCGACAATGTGGCGTCCCGCGTCTTATTGCCTTCTCGTGAGCTGTATCATTGCCCTTCAGGCAGCAATCATGACCGGCTGCGATTTCTTTACTGCCGATGATGCCGTGGAGAAATCCGTCGCGCCGGCATCGGAACAAAGGGTTGCGCGACTCACGACAGAGGAGATAGCCAATGCCGGTCTGGAGATTCAGCCAGTGGTTCGTGGGGAGTTCCGAACCCATCGGGATTTTCCCGGCAAAGTGGTTCCTAACCATCACGCGACGGCGGAAGTGACGACACTGGTGCGAGGCCGGGTAGTAGACGTGTATGCGGATTTCGGTGATCAAGTGAAGGCAGGCGATCGCTTGGCCATGTTATACAGTGAAGATCTCGCGATGGCGCAATCCAGTTATTTGAAAGCAGACGCGAAGCTGTATGTGGCGGAGCAAGCGTTCGTGCGGGCCAAGTATCTGCTGACAGAGAAAGTGCTGGCACTGGCCGATGCCCAGAGACGACTAGGGGAAATGTTGACGCTTCGCGCTGAAAAGCAAGAGGCACGCGATCGGTTGAAGTTATATGGAATGTCCGAGGAACAGATAGAGCATCTTGACCGAGATGATGTGGTTCAATCCTATGTGTCTATTACGGCGCCCTTCGACGGCCGGGTGATCGCGCGCAATCTCACGAAGGGTGAGGTGGTCGAAACGACCGAGAAACTCTTTGTCGTCGCCGATCTCTCCGAGGTGTGGGTCTTGGCCAATATTCCGGAGAAAGACATTCAGTTCATTCATCCGGATGGTTCCTCCGTCGATCAATCGGTAGAAGTTCTCGTCAACACGTATCCGGATCACATCTTCCACGGCGCCGTGACCTATGTGGGGGACGTGCTGGATGCCGCGACGCGCACGATGAGTATCCGGCTTGAACTGCCTAATCATGACAAGAAACTCAAGCCTGAAATGTATGCGACCGTTCGCGTGTATTCTGAACCTGAGCGCAATGTCCTCATCGTCCCAGAAGCAGCGGTGCAACGGGACCGGGATCGGCTGTTCGTGTTCGTGAAAAAGGACGCGCAATCCTTCGAAGCCCGGGAGGTCAGGCTCGGTGAAACAAACGGAGAAATCGTCAAGATTTTCCGTGGACTTACTGAGGCGATCAGGTCGTGACCGCCGGCAGCTTCATCCTCAAGTCTGAGCTGATCGGCGAACGCATGTGACCGCATGCTGACCGCTCTCCTTCAATTTTCACTTCGCCAACGGATCCTCGTCGTTATTTTTACCCTGGCGCTCGCCGCCGGCGGCCTGTATGCGTTCCGCGTCATTTCGATCGATGCCTTTCCAGACGTCACGAATGTGTTGGTGCAGGTCGTCACCAAAGTGGAGGGCCTCTCACCGGAAGAAGTCGAGCGGTTCGTGACCTTTCCCCTTGAGCTCCAGTTGATCGGGGCGCCGGGCTTGACCGATATCCGTTCGTTCTCCAAAGTCGGCCTGTCGATGATCACCATCGTGTTTCGGGACGATATCGACGTCTATTTGGCACGGCAGGTTGTTCTTGAAAGAGTCTTGGAGGTTCAAGATCGGCTCCCGGATGGCGCGATATCACAACTGGTTCCCAACACGACGGGATTGGGTGAGGTCTATCAATTTATTCTGCAGGGGCCACATGACGAAGATCCGTCTTTTGAGGTAGGACAAGAAGATTTGATGGAGCGGCGCACGCTCATGGATTGGGTTATCCGGCCGATCCTCAAGGGTCTCAGGGATGTGGTGGATCTCAATTCCATGGGTGGGTTCGTGAAACAATATCAAATCATGGTCGAGCCAGGTCTGCTGCGGAAGTATGGTCTTGCATTACACGAAGTGTTCGAGGCCGTCGCCCGGAACAATGCCAATGCCGGCGGCAATATTCTCGAGAAACGGTCTGAAAAATATATTGTGCGCGGCATCGGGCTGATCAAAACAATCGAAGACATCGAAAACATCGTGGTCAAGGAAGCCCGAGGCGTTCCCGTCTATGTCGGAGATGTGGCACATGTGCAAATCGGTCCTGCGGTTCGTCATGGGGCGGCGGTGGTCAACGGGAACCGGGAAGCCGTCGCCGGCATCGTGCTCATGCTGCGAGGTGGCAATGGGCGTGACGTCGTGCAGGCGGTCAAGGATCGGATCACTGAGATCCATGAGAAGGGCATTCTGCCAGGCGGGCTGCGCATCGTTCCATTTTATGATCGTATTGAATTGATCAAGGCGGCGCTGCATACGGTCTATAAAGCGTTGGCTGAAGGGGTTCTGTTCGTCGTGATCATCCTGCTGTTCTTTCTCGGCAATGTTCGAAGCGCGCTGGCCGTCACTATTGTGTTGGTGGTGGCTCCGGTGGTGACGTTCATCGCGATGTATTTTTCTGGGGTTACGGCGAATCTGATGTCGCTTGGCGGGTTGGCGATCTCTCTTGGCATGATAACCGATGCCGCCATCATTCAGGTAGAGAATGTCGAGCGGCATCTCGCTTCGGCTGGTGAAGACGAACTGAACTCGACCGAAACACGATTGCCGATCGTGCTCAAAGGGGTTCAAGAAGTCCGCGGACCAAGCCTGTTCGGTGAACTGATCATTGCGGTGACGTTTCTGCCGATCCTTGGCTTGGTCGGTATGGAAGGTAAAATGTTCCATCCGCTCGCGCTCAGGATCATGATGGCGCTGGGCGTTTCTCTCATTCTGTCGTTTATGCTGTCCCCCGCGTTGTGTCTATTCCTGCTCAAGACCGCTCACCACAAAGACACATTTTCTGTCCGCTGGGCAAAACGGTTGTATCGTCCTGTGCTCAATTGGGCGCTTGGACATCGGCTGATCGTGGTCGTCACGGCGCTCACCATGTTCGCAGCCAGCCTGGCGGTGTTTCCATTCTTAGGCGGGGAGTTCATTCCGATTCTCAACGAAGCCGCCATCACTCCGCAAACCATCAGGCATCCAAGCATTTCATTGGAAGAATCGATCGACATCGAAAAGAAGATGCAGCGGGCAGTCATGGAGTTTCCTGAAGTCAGAATGGTCGTATCAAAAATAGGCCGGTCCGAACTCGGGAATGACCCGCAGGAACCGAATGCCAGCGATCCGGTCGTGACATTGAAGCCCATGGATGAATGGACGACGGCTTCCACCAAACCCGAGCTTGACAATGCCGTCAGAAAACGCATTGAGCAGGTTCCTGGCGCCAATTACCTCTTGAGCCAACCGATCCAACAACGAGTGGATGAACTCGTGTCCGGAGTCCGTGCCGAGGCGACGGTCAAGGTGCTCGGTGATGATCTTCTGGTGCTCAGGAAAACCGCCGACGACATACAAGCCATCATGCAGCAGGTACGGGGGGTCAAGGACATCAGGGTGGAACAGTTATTCGGGCAAGTCTATCTTACGGTCGATATCGATCGGAGGAAAATCGCCCGCCACGGGATCAACGTCGCGCATATCAGGGAAATCATCAGCACAGCGATCGGGGCCGAAGCGGCCACGCAGGTCTACGAAGGACAAAAGAGATTCGATCTGATACTCCGATATCCGGAGAAATATAGAAACAGCGTAGAGACGATTCAAAACATTCTCCTCACGACGGCCACCGGCGCGCTTATCCCATTAGGGGATTTGGCGAAGGTCGAGTTGATCGAGGGTCCCGCACTGATCAGTCGAGAAGGTCTGCATCGCCGCATTTATATTGGTTTCAATACTCTTGGACGGGACATTGAGAGCATCGTCGCTGAGGCACAAAAGAAAATTGCCGAGCAGGTCATGGTACCGAAAGGATATCGGATTGTGTGGGGAGGATCGTTTGAGAACATGGAGCGAGCCATGGCCCGGCTGAAAATTATCGTCCCGATTACGATCGCTCTCATCTTCATGCTGCTGTACACGTCTTTTAATTCGTTTCGTCATGCCGGATTGACTCTTTCCAATTTGCCGCTTGCACTGATCGGCGGGATTTTCGCCTTATGGATCACCGGCGAATACCTCAGCGTGCCAGCGTCCGTTGGATTTATCAACCTGTTCGGTGTTGCCGTGCTGAATGGCATTGTGTTGATTTCCTATATCAACTTACTCCGGGAGCAGGGGAAATCGCTGGAAGAAGCGATTATAGACGGGTGCATGCTGCGCCTGAGGCCGATTTTGATGACGGCAACGGTGGCGTTGCTGGCGTTGCTGCCACTCGCCTTCGCAACCGGCATCGGGTCCGAGGTGCAACGTCCTTTGGCGGTGGTTGTCATAGGCGGTCTGGTCAGTTCTACGCTGCTCACACTGGTTGTGCTCCCAGTTCTCTATGCATGGATTGAGAGAAAATCAGCAGCCAAGTCATCGCCCACTGAAACCCGACGAGTGCCGCCTGTCACCAAAGCCTTCCCTCAATCCGATAAAGGGGCCGCATGAATGGCTAGTCTGATTTGTCAGGATGGCATATCAAAAATGGGCAGATTCCCATCACAAGAGCTGAGAAAAGGAGGACCGAAACATGTCTGAACAAGAAACGAGGAAGCGTGCTATGGCTCAAAAACGAGAAGGTAAGGCACCCTCGACACAAGCGGGAGAATTCGTCCGTGAGGAGATCCATCATATTCGAGAGGGCAAACACGGGGCTCGTTCTACCAAACAGGCCATTGCGATTGGATTGTCGAAAGCCAGAAAAGCGGGTGTCCATCTCAAGCCTCCACGTGGGTGACGCACATCGGAGGCTACAAGGCGCAGCGCGGAGAGCGACTATAAAAAGGGACTAAAAGCCCGACCTCAGAAACCAAATCCTCGCCGATCAAAAGCGACCTTGGGCGCTTTGAAACGGGAAAGCAGTCAGGCTGCGTCATCGACAGCTCTGTCGCGACAGGCTCGAAAGGCTAAGCCGACACCCTGAACTGCCTAGCTCTATTCTTCTGCGAGCCCTGTCCGACATTGTCTTCGTGATGAGGTGAACGAGGGCGTGACCAAAGCAATCCCGACCGCGCCATGGGGCAGAAAATATAGCTCCTCGCGTCTGGAGCCATGTGTCTGGCAACCGGCGATTCGACGAACTCAACGGATACTGAAAGCTAGGGAACGTCCTAGCTTCTGTCTGTCAATCTCGACGGTAAGATGTAAAAACTTAATTGTCATGCCGTCACGGAACAGATCAGTAACGACTATGCCTCCCGACAAATTCTGTCTCATTGTTGTACTAGCAATATGATGAAGACAACCCCAAACAGTACTGAAATGAGAAAAGGGCATGAGATCACTCCTGGGGAGTGGCAAGATTTTTTCCAGCAATTCAGCCAAGACCACCAGGAATGGTTAGTATTTGTTTCAGGGCAAAGTCATTGCAACACAGCCTCACATGAGGCCAATGGGCTTCCATTTCAAGCATTGACTCTTCATCTCAATCATACACACGACGTGTTGTCGATTCTTGTGCGTAAGGACGATGTGGCGCAAGAACATGTGTACCTGAGCATTCCTCAACCCTGTCGCGTGGTGGTCGAAAAGGTGGGCGCAGACGTGAACCTTCATATCGATTCGACAGAAGGAAGTTCAACGATCATTCGGTTCCGACAGGTTGCGACCCCGGATTACGAATCTGAAGTAATAAGTGGAATATCAGAGAATGGGGGGATGGCCATGACAAGTGGAAAGCCACGGCGGTCGTCATAGAACATTCATGGAGATCATGATAATGAAGTGGAGGACAACTCCGAATCCCAATCCAGATCCCGATCCCATTCCACCGGGCCCTAGTCCATTTCCGTCTCCTCTACCGCCGCCTTCGCCACCACAACCCTATCCTGATCCACCACCCACCCGACCGCCGATTCCCCAGGTATGGCCGACGAGGGGCATAATCCGACTGTTGCACACCTATTAACGAGGCATGACGCCGAACAGGAGGGACAATCCATGACACGACTCACGAGCCAGTCAGGTTCCACGGAGGAAGAAATTCAGAGTGCAGTCGAGCAGGGCCCGATCACAGACCAATATCTCTCGGATCCTCATAAAGTTTCCAGCTCGCTCAATCGTCTTCGATCGATGGAAATCATCAGTTATTTGCAATATAAACAGCATGGGTACATGGCGGTTTCGCTATTGTCGCCGGGGTTGAAAACGGAATTTGAATCTCACGCGAAGCAGGAACTTGAGCATGCCGATCGGTTGGCCACACGGATTCAGCAGTTGGGTGGTGTGCCGA
>CBDDRW010000111.1:0-26005 GCA_965233175.1 uncultured bacterium | reverse complement strand
TCCAACTCCGTCTTGGCCATTAGGAATCGATCCTCGGTCGGAAGCTGCAGGGTATAGCCTAACGCGGCGATCCCACGGGGAATAATGGAGATTTTCTGTATCGGGTCTGCTCCCGGAAACGACAGCGCCACTAAGGCGTGGCCTACTTCATGGTAGGCGACGCGTTCTTTCTCCATTTTGTTGAGCACCCGATTCTTCTTCTCCAACCCGGCGACCACTCGCTCCACCGCTTCCTGCAATTCCGACAGGCCCACCTGCTCCTTATTGCGACGCACGGTCAACAAAGTCGCTTCGTTGATGATATTGGCGAGGTCAGCGCCTGAGAACCCGGGGGTCATGCCGGCGATCACTCCGAGGTCGGCATCAGGCCCCAGCGTCACTTTCTTGGCATGGACGCGCAAGATGGCTAAGCGGCCGATCTTATCCGGGCGATCGACTAAGACTTGCCTGTCGAACCGGCCTGGCCGTAACAGTGCAGGATCTAAGATTTCAGGCCGATTGGTCGCCGCCATCAGAATAACGGCGATGCGAGGATCGAAGCCGTCCATCTCGACCAGCAACTGATTCAGGGTCTGTTCACGCTCCTCGTGCGCCATGGGTCCCGCCCCGCGGGCCTTTCCCAACGCATCCAGTTCGTCGATGAAGATAATACAGGGCGCTTTGGCTTTTGCCTGTTCAAACAAATCCCGCACGCGGGAAGCCCCCACTCCCACAAACATTTCCACAAACTCAGACCCGCTGATGCTGAAAAACGTCACGCCTGCCTCTCCTGCCACAGCGCGAGCCAGGAGCGTCTTGCCGGTTCCAGGGGGGCCGACGAGCAAGATGCCTTTCGGAATCTTTCCTCCGAGACGCGTGAACTTTTCCGGTGTCTTGAGAAACTCGATCACTTCGCGCAGTTCGTCCTTCGCCTCCTCCACTCCGGCGACGTCAGCGAAGGCGACCTTCGTGTCCTTCTCGGCATAGATCTTCGCCTTCGACTTCCCTACGGTCATGAACCCTTTTTGACCCTGTCCAAGCCCCTGACCGAGGCGCCGAATCACAAAAAACCAGATACCGCCAAAGAGCAGCGCAGGAATGACCCACCACATCATGTCCCGCAAGAGCGTACTCTCAATCATGCCGGTGAACTTGACGTTGCGCACATTGAGTTCCTTGACTAAATCAGGATCTTCAACCCGGACCGTCGTAAACAGCCTCGGTTCTTTTGATCCTTCTTCCAGCTTCAGTTTCCCGAGCAATGACTGACGAGTGACTGTGACTTCCGTCACGTTGCCGGCCGCCAGGAGCGTCTTGAATTCGCTATACGGGAGCTCTTCAAGCATCTGCATGGGCGTCATGAAATTGTGCACGAACATGACTGCCCCAATCGTGAGAAAGGCACACAGGACCGAAACGGAGATTTTTTTATTCACTGGCATCGCGATGAGTTCCTTTCTCTGTCACGACGTGAAGAAGAGCGAAGGATTCTGATCTGTCGTGCTTTTTTCGGTTCCTTGCAGAAGGGTTGAGAGACAGAAATTTGTCGGATAAGTATGGACATTCGCAACACCGTCGCATTCAGTTTTAATCGGTAGTGGCTATCCCAACTAAGGTTGGAAGTAACCGGATGCCAACACCAGACACAGAACAGTGACGGCAGCAAGAACAATGAACATGATGTGCTTCATGCTGTGATCGTTTTTTTGCACAGTGGTATTTGTCATTGGAATTCCCTCCTCTTGTGTGTGGGTCGATTTGGTTATCAGAACTGCACCGCCTTATCCTTCCCTGCCTTTCTCACGGATCATCCACTCCCGAATGTACGGCCAGCAATTGATGAGCTCGACACCGCCTTCTTCACAGCCGTTCAGAAATCGAACGATCTCGACATCCACGAGCGTCACTCCGTTGAGGTCCAGCGCAATCCGCGACCGAGTTCCTTCCAGTTGCCTCTTCAATTCCTCCAGATGCCTCGCTTGCAGTCGACCGCTCGGGTGAATCACCGTCTTGAGACGGCGGGTTTCTTTTTCAAATTTTATTGTCATCTGCTACCTCTGCAACCTCGGTGATATAAAGCGAGTGCAACGAAGAGGCCAGTTGTAAACCATTGAGATGCTTGTGATTGGTATAGAAACGGCTGCCGAAATTTCAGCAAGTGCTGAATGATCGGCAAATGAGGCAGAAGTATCCGGAGATACGTTACAGGGGGCCGATTGTGTGAAAAACGGTGCAGGATGGCAACGTCAGAAAAACAGTCTACCTCGGAAGGAATGATTCATATAGATTGGCACTGAAGATTGGCGTGCAACCAGGGTTCTTTTATCGTGGGATAGTCAGCTATCGAGTTTTGAAGCGATGCTTGTTAATTCCCAGGGCCGTGATCTTCGACTCAAGCGTCTGCCTCGGGAGTCCGAGCTTGGCAGCGGCACCAGTCGGGCCCGCGACCTGGCCCCCGCAATCCGCCAACGCGGCTTCAATGATGTCCTTTTCATGCTCGGCAAGTGTGGCGCCTAGGGGAATCACCGAGCCCGACAATCGGTGTTTTTCCCGTTTCAACCAGGTCTCGTCGACGGAAAATGTTTCGCTCTCGCACAGTATGATCGCTCGCTGGATGACATTCTGTAGTTCGCGAATGTTGCCGGGCCAATCGTAGGCCTGAAACAGCTCCAAGGTCTCTTTCTGTATATTCTTGATTTTTTTCCCTGCCTTCTTCGCATAGCGTTCAATCAGGTAGGTGGCGAGTAACGGGATATCGTCGATCCGTTCGCGCAACGGGGGGATCTGGATTGGAAAGACATTCAGCCTGTAAAAGAGATCCTGGCGAAATGTGCCTGCCGCCATGGCTGCTTTCAGATCGCGATTCGTGGCAGCCAGCACACGCACATTGACAGAAATCGATTGGCTGCCGCCGACCCGTTCAATTTCTCCCTCTTGGAGCACTCTCAACAAAGCGATTTGGGTTTCGGTCGGTAGGTCCCCGATTTCGTCAAGGAAGATCGTCCCGCCATCGGCTAGTTCAAATCGCCCGAGACGCCGTTGCATCGCCCCTGTAAACGCGCCTTTCTCGTGTCCGAACAGCTCAGAGGCAATGAGTGACGCTGGGATTGCCGCACAATTGACGGTAATAAACGCCCGGGATGAGCGCTTCGAGCGCTTGTGAATGGCCCGTGCGATCAGCTCCTTGCCCGTCCCGGTCTCACCCAGCACGAGTACAGTAGAATCGGACGTCGCCACTTTGGCGACTTGTCTCAATATGTTGCGGATGACGTCCGACGAGCCGACGATTTCTTCAAACATCGAAGACTGATCGATCTCTTCGCGCAACGCCAAGTTTTCTTTTTGAGTCCTCTCTTCGTCACGTTTGCGATCGTCGATGTCGGTTCCCGTCGAGTACCAGCGAATGATTCGTCCCTCATCGTCCTGCAATGGATTATAGCGAATCAGAAACCACCGGTGCTGCCCGTCCTTGCGGAGAGCTCGGAGCTCCAATTCAAAAGGGATTCCGAGTTCGAGTCCCTGCTGGCGCTCGACCTGTGATCGCTCCAAATCATCAGGATGGACGAGTCGTGCGCGAAAGTCATCCGCCATGACGTCTTCTAAGCTCAGACCGCTATACTCAAGCATCACTCGATTCGCATAGATAATTTTTCCATCGGGCTCGTGCACGGCAATGCGTTGATCGATCGCGTCAGTGATACGTCGCAGCTCCAGTTCATCTTGGCGGAGCTTCTCCTCCCTATGCTTATGTTCAATAGCTACCGTCGCCAGATGCGTGATCTGCCCAATGAGATGTTGATGTTGAGCGGTAGGACGACCAGGCTCGCGTGAGTAAATCGCGAAGGTGCCCAATACTTTTTCATCGGATGATCGTATCGGAGTGGACCAACAAGCCCGCAGTCCATGCGCCATTGCCAGCGTGCGCCATTCATATGTGTCCCATCGTGTGTCCGATGCGACATCGGCGGCAATCACCTGTTCTTTCAGAAATGCAGCCATAGCGCAGGGACCTGAATGGATATTCACGGGTCTGCCATGGATCGACTCGTTGTAGCTGAGGGGAAGACTGGGCGCCGCACCGTGCTTCAGTCGATTGCTGGTTGGATCGACCAGCACAATTCCACAGAGGGATCCGCTCGCAATATTTTCGATGAGTCGGCACAAGGCGTCAAGGAATTCCGAGAGCGTACATCCGGTAGCGAGCATCTCGAGCAGGCGATTTTCTCCGGCAAGCAAGGCCTCGGCCTGTTTACGATCTTCGCCGGTATAGGAGAGATCATCGAGCATGTCTGATCGCTGATCAGTTCCAGTGTGATGGGTGGTTTTCATATGTTCTCTCCCGAATAGGGGCAGGGTTCATTACGACCGGTAAAGAGGGATGCTCGGCTGGCCGTCGTCTTGCTGGCGAAATGAAGAATTCTTTCGTCCCCTCATTGCGCAACGCCTACATTGAGCGCCTCGCTCCGCCGACGAACGCGAAAGCATCTGGATCATATCACAGGACATCAATATTGCGCATTAAGTCCAGTGCTCATCAAAAATCATCAACCCGACTATCATGGAATGCCCTAAGCCTTTATCTTGGACATCATGCATCGGCACAATCACCCTTCTTCATCTGGTTTCCTGTACTGCCCCAGGAGTGTTACAAGTGAATGCTGATTTTTCGGCACCATGCTGATAATTCAGCAGCTCGTCTTCGACCTATCAATTTGTTTGCTGCAGAAAGTCTCGAACGAAATCATTCATTCCATTGAAGTTTCAGCATCATCGATGACTACGTCATCCGAGATCTCTGCTGGAATGTGAATTGCTCACGATCATCACCATGGATTGACGGTTGTCCGTATGGATCTCATAGAAAGGAGGAGATGGAAATAGTGGGCAAGATCTTTCGAAGAAGCGTCCAGGACCAACCCACAGAGGTGGTCCTCATGCACATGAAGGGAGGGTTAGGAACATGGCAAAAGCAATGACATTCGGTGAGAGCGATGTCGGGTACGATATGTCGCTCTGGTACGATTCCAGGCCCCTGAAGATCGGATGGTTCACCATGTTGGCGGCGGTGGGTGCCGAAGTCGTCTATCAGCGCGTCTTCGGGTATTCCCACGGCTTGGATTCCATGACCCCGGAGTTCGAGACGGTCTGGATGGGACTGTGGCGCTTTAACGTGATTTCCAACATCATCTTCTCGGCCAGTTGTATAGGGTGGATTTGGCAAACACGGGATCGCAACGTGGCCAATGTGGATCCCAAGACCGAGCTCAAGCGGTATTTTTACTTCATGATGTGGGCCGCGGTGTATGTGTTTGGCGTGTACTGGGCAGGGAGCTACACCCTTGAGCAGGATGCGTCGTGGCACCAGGTGATCATCCGCGATACGAGTTTCACGGCGAGCCATATCATTGCCTTCTACTTCACCTTCCCGTTGTACATCACCTGTGGCGTTTCCTGGTATCTCTATGCCATGACCCGGCTGCCGCAGTTCAGCAAGGCTGTCTCGTTCCCCTTGGTGGGGGCGGTTGTGGGACCGATGATGATTCTACCCAATGTGGGACTCAACGAGTGGGGCCATGCCTTCTGGTTCGTCGACGAACTCTTTGCCGCGCCGTTGCACTGGGGTTTTGTGACCTTGGGCTGGTGCGGGTTGTTCGGAGGGACGGGCGGCGTGGCGGCACAGATTGTTGCACGGATGTCCAACCTGTGCGATGTGGTGTGGAACAACGAGAGCAAGGACTGCTTGCACGTGATCCCGTACTAAATCACACCGACGGCGGTTCCGGTGCTATCCATGGGCGACCTCCTACTATCGTGCGGGGTCGCCCGTGTTGTTTTGCTCGTGAACGAGCCGAATGTTCGTCGGAAGCCGGTTACCTGGCCTGGTCGTTGTGGCATTGTGACCAGGAGGTGGCTATGCTTGTCCGCGAGCATGTCACCCGGTCTCGTGACGGCCAAGAAGACAGATACGGGTTCGACGGTCCGTGTTATGTAGTACCATTCCCGTTGTTGAAGGGAAGGCTCGGCTCAATGGGGTGGTGATGGTGCGCGATGTCTTACTATCGCCTTCAGGGGCGTTGAGTGTGTCTTTCCCCTGATTCGAAAACACATGGTATTGGTATTGGAGGAATGACAATGAGAATAATTTTCTCAGTTCTCTTGATCATGGTCTTGGCCCAGACGACTGTCTCAGTACGTGCAGAGCAACAAGATGTAACAGTGACCGCGGTGATGAAAGGTTCAACGACAATCAGCGGCCAAAAGATTGAATATCCCAAAACCGACAAGGCAGAAATGACATCGATCCTGGTCGAGATCCAACCAGGGAAGGAGAACGGTCGCCACATGCACGCAGTTCCCACCTACGTCCATGTCCTTGAGGGAACAATGACGGTGGAATTTGAGGATGGCGCTCGACAAACATTTAAGACTGGGAGTGGGTTTCTGGAGGTTGTGAACACCATGCATAGCGCAAAGAATTTAGGCGAGGTACCGTTGAGATTATTGGTTGTCTTCGTAGGTGAAGAGGGAAAACCAAATCTTATCCGATCCGAACAACATCAGGCATCAGATGCGACAAAATGATTCAAAACAGATGTTTCCGAACCATGCTTTGAACGATTCCAAGGCGGGGTAGGTCGCGAGAGCCCGCTCGTGAATGAGCCCGAAGTTTTCTCGGCATCAAAATCTGATGATTGCCAGGGGTAGAAGAATGCACGCAGAACGAAGACAAGCCTATGAGAAGGAGATGCAGGCCGCAGCCGAGCACTACTCTGGCAATAACCTGGACAGGGCGTTCCATCACCTAGAGCGCGCGCATATCCTGAGTCAATCGTTCGCATTCGCGCATGCGAACGCGCATTGGTGGATGCTGAAGGTTGGCTGGAAACGCCGGGACCCCATAGAGATAAGAGGTCAAGTGGAGAGGATTATCGGTGCATTGCTATTTTCTCGAATTTGGGTGCCGTTGGGGAATACTGGTGGTGCGCATGTTCATCCTTTTAGATCCATGCCTATACCGGAAGAGTTTCGGGATTTGTTGAAGAGACGTTGACACAATTGCTGACCCCCAATCCTCTCGTACTTGAAGAAGCGAAGACAACTGATGAATGCATTGTTTCTAACGATCTTCAGGGCGCTGGCATTCCTTTCGGTCGCTCTCTTCGTGGTCGGGATCGTCAAGCCGGAGTGGATACGAATCGGACACAAGCAGCCCGGCCGTCCAACGATCATTGCCGTCGCAGTAAGCCTATTGGTCATCAGTCTTTCCGGCGCAGGGGCGATTTATCCTAATGACAAGAAACATGCTGAAGCTGTGAAGCCCGGCAATGTATTGAGTGAGACTGTGTATACAGTCAGCACTGATACGCGTCAGTGCGATTCAGGAACGAAACCAGGTTTGATAGGCTCCAGCGACGATGAAAAGACATCGGATGGTATTCGCTACATGGTCAAGACGCCGGCGAACTACAATGCAACCGTTGCCCATCCGTTACTCATGGTCTACGCTCCGGCGCGAACGAATCGACATGAGTCGGAGGACTTTATGCTTCTCACGCATGAGGCGACGGCGGCTGGTTTTATTGTGGCCTATGCCGATCATCGTGCGATGAGTCCCGACACCATTGAAAAACTCGCTGACATATCAGGGCTGATTGAACAGAAGTGGTGTATCGATCACCAACGGATTTTCCTCACCGGCCATTCTGACGGCGGGACGACGGCCATGGCTATCGCGTTTCTCAATGGCACCAAACACATTCCCGCGGCGATTGCTCCCAGCGCCATGGGAATCAGGGGCGAGGACATGAAAGCCTATCAATGTCCGAACCCACTTCCCGTGATGGTCATGCACAGCGTTCAGGACACCCATTTCCCTGGGTATGGGAAAGAGGCCATACAGTGGTGGGCTACCTGCAATGGTTGCGAGGCGACCCCCCCTGTTAAAGATGCAAACGGTTGTGTAACGTATAAGCGGTGTACAAACAACGTCGCCACAAGCTATTGCGAAGGCACGGGGTCACATGGCACTTGGCCTGGGAACAATAAAGCGATCATCGAATTTTTCAAGGGCAGTCAAGGCGCCCGTTGAAAATTTCCTGGCGCCTATAGATAAGTCAATGTCCCGACCACACTCGACCGTATCCACACTGCCAAATAGAACTGTTTCGGCGACAGGCGAATTTTTGGGGGCCTTTCCCATGATCGATATCATACGCTGAATTGTGCAGGGAGGGTACGATGAACAATCCGTCGCGTACGACTCGTTCGCGTCACATTGAAAGGGCTGTTCTGATCCTGTTCTGTTTGCTTGCTGCTGGCGGCTGTGCTCAGACGATTGACGTCACGTCTCCCGAGGCATCCCGCGCCATCGCCGGTAACTACCGAGCAGAGGCTATGGTTCTAAAAGAAAAGTCTGTCGCCATCGCGGAAAGCGCTGTCCGGTACGAGCATCTCTTCGGCTCTCAATCGGACTGGGTCAGTGGAGCCAAGCAACTCTCGCAATATTATGCTGTAGCGGCTCAGGATTTGGAACGTCGAGCTGAAACCTATGAAGAAGCGGCTCGAACGGGACAGCAGCGGCGTCGGTGATCGGCGTGAGGTGGTGGCAATACAGGCAAGGAGAACCGGCAATTACATTATGAGGAGGATCCATGAAGCCTTCAACTCGTGCTCACTCGATCGTGTTGGTGATTCCGGTTCTGTTGGTCATGTATGGGTGTGGGACGACCGTCGATCAAGGGAAGCGAGGCCTGCGCTGGAATCCACTCTCAACAGGGTTGGCGAAGGAGCCGCTGAAAGAAGGGTTTTATTGGCGTGCGCCATGGAATGACGTGTTTCAGTACGACATCCGGTACCAAAGTTTTACGGAGAAGGTCGATGCCCTCACCGCCGACGATCTTTCGGTGACGCTGCATGCGGCGATCACCATGCGCCCCGTTGGGGAGGAAATCTATTTTCTCGCTCAGGAGGTGGGGCACAACTGGTACGCCCAGCTCGTGCGGCCACAGTTTTTATCGGCCGTGCGAGGGGTTGTCGCCCAATACACCATGGTCACGCTTCCGGAACGGAGCAGCGAAATCGGCAACAAGATCGAAGCGGTGATGGTCGAGTCGCTCAAAGGGCGACATCTGGACGTCTACAGTGTGGCATTGTCCGAGATCGAATTTCCCCAGATGGTGTTGAAATCCATCGAGCAAAAACAAGCGAAGGAACAAGAAAAAGAACAAAAGGAATTTGAGGTACTGATTGCGCAACGCAACGCCGAGATCGCCAGGATTCAAGCGAAAGGCGAAGGGGATGCCTTGCAGATTCGTGCCGAGGGAGAGAGTGAGAGCCTACGTATCCGCGCCAAGGGTCAGTCTCAGGCGCAGGAGATGATCACGAAAACACTCACACCGGAGTATCTAAAATATAAATTGTACGAGAATCCCAGCACCAAGACGATCATCGTGCCGGATAAGTTGAACGTGCCGATCATCGTGAATCCGGGGCCGGATCAACCACGCTGAAAGGGATGGGGGGGGAGTGGCCAGGTGCCCTCCTTGCTCGCAGAATAGAGGAGGGGATGGAGCCTGATGGTCTTCTGTGCTCGCGCAACGCGCGGCCTCAGAAGGCCCTCGTTGGACGCGCGCAGTGGAAGATCAATCAGCCTCTTCCCTGGGGAAATAACAAGCGAGCGTGGGGAGATCATTGAGCCACATTTTCTGAAGAGAGAATGAGTAAGCGTGGAAGGACTGTTGGATGGACTCAGGGAATAATGGTTGACAGCACTGAGATGTCCTCGGCAACTTGCCCTCGATGCTTTCAGTGGACTAGGCTTCCCATATAATTCAATCCAACCCAAGGAGGCCGTAATGCCACAGATGACTGCAGTGCAAGTGAGTGGTCCGGGCGGCGCGTTCGAGACCGTGAGTCGGGAGGTGCCGGAACCGGGGCCTCATACCGTCCGCATCAAGATACAAGCCTGCGGCGTGTGTCATAGCGACCTCTTTGTGAAGGAAGGGCACTGGCCTGGCCTGCAATACCCACGAGTGGCGGGGCACGAGGTTGCCGGTGTGATTGATGCCGTTGGATCGGGTGTGACGATCTGGAAGAAGGGTCAACGGGTCGGCATAGGCTGGCATGGAGGACATTGTGGACAATGCGTCTCCTGTCGCCGTGGGGATTTCATGGGCTGTCAGAGCTTCCAGATCACGGGATTCCAGGCAGACGGCGGGTATGCCCAATACATGATTGCACGGAGCGAAGCCGTGGTCGCGATTCCAGCCGCACTCTCGTCAGTGGAAGCGGCGCCTATCCTGTGTGCAGGCGTGACGACCTTCAACAGCCTGCGTCACAGCGGAGCGAAATCAGGCGATCTGGTGGCGGTGCAGGGATTAGGCGGACTGGGGCATTTCGGCGTCCAGTTTGCCACAAAGATGGGTTTTCGCACCGTAGCTATAGGCCGCGGGCAAGACAAGGAAGCATTAGCGATGAAGTTAGGCGCAGCTCGTTATCTGGACACCGAGAAGGCCAACGCGGCAAGCGAATTGACCCAGATGGGCGGCGCCTCGATCATTCTGGCCACCGCGCCGAACAGCAAATCGATGTCGGAGTTGATCGACGGACTCGGTGTCGGTGGCAAGCTGCTGGTTGTGGGAGCATCAGCCGACCCGATTACCGTTACACCCATCCAACTCATCGGCGCCCGCCGGTCGATTCAAGGCTGGCCATCCGGAACCGCCAGGGATTCAGAAGACACGCTGAACTTCTGTGCACTCACCGGCATCCGACCTATGATCGAGACCTTCCCGCTCGAACAAGCTGCTGCTGCCTACGATCGCATGCTAAGCGGCAAGGCGCGGTTTCGGGTCGTACTCACGATGGGTAAGTGAGGGAGGCAGCCAACGATCCTTCTTGCTCGCAGAACAGCGGAGGGGATGGGGGCTGATGATCTTCTATGCTCGCGCAACGCGCGGTCACGGACTCCCCTCGTTAGGCGCGCGCAGTGGAGGATCAATCAGCCCCCATCCCTTAAAGGGAGAACGAGCAAGCTTGGAGGGAACATGTATATCATTCGATGCACGCAGTGAACGACAATCTGGTCACTCCCTTTTGAAGACGAAGAAGCACTTTCAGAAGATGTGTAGGCCTAGATGGCCTCTTGTGCTCTCACGGCGCGGTTTCCAATGTTATCCCTTGTTTGAAGTAGGCTGAGTATGTAATTGCAAGACGTGACCCCATTGAAAATATCAAAGACTACGAAGGGCAGAAGGCTTATGGACTCCTTACCGATCCAATTCCCGACAAAGGTCGAACCCTCCGGCATCGTGCGCGCTATCCAGCCGGCACAGCCGAGCACGAATCCGCCGGTGATCAGCATTCGAAGACGTAAACTCTTCCCCCAGCGGCTCCGCCAACCTCCCACCGCTCGACGACCAGCTTTTCTCTTCGAGTCCCTGATCGCTTTTTCATTCGTCGTCATCACCGGCTGTCTTTCCACCATGCAGCCGCTCGATCCGGCGGATCTGCGTGGGGACACAGAATCCGCACGCCGCTTGCGCACGCATGTTGAATGGCTTGCCGCACCGGAGCTCGATGGCCGAAAGCCCGGCACGGCAGGGAACCGCCAAGCCGCCGATTATATCGAGCAGAGTTTCCGCGAGAGCGGCCTCGAGCCGCTCCCGTCTCTCTCCGGCTACCGGCAGCCGATCAGCCCCGACTTGGGAGACAACATTATGGCGGTGAGACCGCACACCGATGCAGCCTCGCCTGCTCGATGGATCATTATCGGCGCCCATTACGATCACCTGGGCGGTGGTTTCCTGGGGGCCGATGACAACGCTTCGGCGGTCGCAATCCTGCTTGAGACGGCGAGAACGTTTGCACCGCCGGCTCGCTACTCGGTTCTGTTTGTCGCGTTCAACACGGAGGAGCCGCCCTACTTCGGCACGCAGGTGATGGGCTCGAAGTTCTTTCTCACCCATCTCCCGATCGAAATCGGGTCATCGGAGAACATCCAGGCCGTGGCGATTATGGACCTGATGGGAAGCATACATTGGCCTCTCTTACGCGACAGCCTCTTCGCAGCCGGCGCCGAAAAATCTCCCGGCCTCTATCGGCGCCTAAAGGAAGCGCGCGTTCCGCCGC
Source organism: uncultured bacterium (assembly GCA_965233175.1). GTDB lineage: Bacteria > Nitrospirota > Nitrospiria > Nitrospirales > Nitrospiraceae > Palsa-1315. The sequence continues at coordinate 13,897 of CBDDRW010000111.1, read as the reverse complement.
TGGTCATCCGGCCTCTCGGCATTCACTTGGTCGAAGAGATCCCGGTGTACGGGCACAGAGCCTTCAGTGACTATGATGCGTTCCGGCAGGCCGGCGTGCCGTTTTTATTTCTCTCGGCCGCCCGCAGCCCGCGGTATCATTCGCCGGCCGATGTGCCGGACAGCCTGAACTACGAGCGTATGGCGGCCACGGTGCCGTGGCTCAACCACCTTCTTACGTTGATCGACTTGGATGAGCGGCCCTATGAGTTCGATGCGGGTCGGTTGGAATTGGCGGACGAGATCGAGACGTTTCGTGTGTTAATCAACCAGGCGGTAGACCCGGTGACCCTCATCCCGGGGACATCGCGTTGGTCGCTGGGAAACCTACGCGAAGATGCGGAGTGGCTGCAGGCTGTGCCTGTGGACCAGCCTGACCGCGCCACCCTCAAGCGGCTGGAGCGCATCTCGATCCGATTCCAATGTCTCCTCGCCGACTATTGGTGGTGCTTTATGATTTGAACAAAGAGCAAATAGCTTACGCCAAGGTTGTGTGAGAGAACAGGCCACCATTCTTGCTCGCAGAACAGAGGAAAGATGGAGCCGGATGATCTTCTGTGCTCGTGCAACGCGCGGTCGCGGACTCCCTCCTTGAACGAGCGCAGCGGAAGATCAATTATCCCCCATCCCTTAAAGAGAGAACGAGAAGCTTGGAGGGATCATTTAGATGGAGTCCGGTTATTCGATGCGCGCACTTAAGGCCAGCCTGGCACTTCTTGGGAGAGATGCGGGCTGAAAGGCCCTCATTGCCCGTATGCGGAAACTGCTCAAGTATCGATCGGGCAACAGGAGGCGGAGCGACGCTCTTGAACGGTCCGTTACATGTGGTTGGGATTCATATCGCAGCGCAGATGAGTGGTACGCCGCGCGATAGGGGGGAACGTCCGTTCGAATATCCACCAAGGTCTTTAGCATTTGCATCGCAGTGGGATCAGATTTTCGAGTTGCGATCCAGTCTCTTGCAGCGGAAGTGATATCGGAACAGAAGGTCTCGGCTCGGAGAACTGTCCAGCTATCACCGGCTGCGTCTGAGCTTGTACATAGATGCATTGAGATATTCGGCCCGACGTTGAACGCAATAAGTCGCTTGTGCGAGGCCGCTGCGGACTTGCTTGCGGCAGGTGCCTGCGACGGATTGGTCAGACCTTCGTGCAGCAGCTTGCACCGGAGCGCGTAAAAGGCTACACCATCAATGTGATGGTCAAGGTACGTTGGAAATCTGGGCGAGAACCAGCCGTCGATCCAAGTGACGTATCGGGCCTGAGACCCTCCACCTGGAAAGTCCACGGCACCGGCTATATGGGGAACAGTCAGTGCTGTTACGACAGCCGGGTAGCACTCCCCCTGCCGTGAGGCTCTGTCAATGGCGCTAAAATGAACTCCATGCTAATACTCCTTGAACAAGCCGCGGAGCTGTGTCTGCCGAACTATTAAGGATCTGGGCGAGGGACCTCGCTCTCAAAAGGATGGCCTGGTCGATCCTCGATTGCGCGCGCGTCCTAACCTTCTTCCTTGAGGGGGGCTAAATGATCTCTCAGTGCGCGCATCCAACGAGGACTTTCTGAGGCCGCGCGTTGCACGAGCACAGGAGACCGTCTCGTCTGCACGCTTCATGCTGCGGCTTTCTTCACCCTTACTTCAGCACGATATCCTGTTGCGGCGAGTACTCGGATGAGTACGTCTGTTGAGACGCCGTGGGTGTTCCCGTTCGCAATTGCGGTCACTCTTGTTCTCGATGTGCCGGCGCATTTTGCAATCTCGGCATGGGTGAGCCGTCCTGCTTGAATGATTTTCGCCAGTGCGACGGTGAGCTCCGAACGAAATTCCATTTCGGCAGTATCAGCTGCGGACAAACCCAAGGCATGCCCAAGGTCTTCGGCGGTTCGAACAGTCACACTCTTGCGAGTTTTAGGCACAGTCATCTAACACCTCCTTGAGTCGCTGTTGGCCTACGGCGAGTTCCTGTGTAGGCGTCTTCTGGGTCTTCTTTTGGAATCCGTGAAACACCACGATCGTGTCGACCAATTTTACAAAGTAGAACACTCGTACGATTGTCGTTGCGCTCCTAACTCTGAGCTCGTGAGCGCCTGATGCGATCACGGGCATTGGCCTGCTGAGAGGCAGACCTAGACTGATACCTTTCTGAACATCACGGAGTGCTTCGCCGACTTCCCGCTTGATCGTTGGCGATTGGTTACGAATGAATGCCAGTGCCTTGGGATGAAACGTGATTGACTTCACGGACTCAGTATGTCCTAAATTCAGGACATTGGCAAGAGGTAGCCAATGAGGTTTGGGCTAGGCAAAGAAATTCGGGTGAGGATGCTCAAACAGACCATCCAACGAGGCCGCAGGCGAGTCGAAACCGGAGGCGTAGCCTCTTTGGGCTACGTTGAGGATTCGGTCGAGCTGAGAACGAAGTTGGGGGCCTGTTTTAGCATTCTCACGGGAGGTGATATTTTGCCATGCGATATCGCAGCGTATTTCGAGTGATCTTGAGGAGTCTACTTGCTTCGGAAATGTTGCCGCTTGTGCGTTGTAGTGCTTCCTGCAGCATCTTCTTTTCCATCTCATCAACTGAAAGGCCATAGGCCAGGAGGGAGGCACTCTCGACGCTTCCGTTTTGTTCTGCCGATTGGGCGTCTCGCAGAGAGATTGGAAGGTGGTTCGGCTGTATCATCTCGTCTTTACACGTGATGGTGAGCCCTTCGACCACGTTGTGCAGTTCCCGCACGTTGCCTGGCCAGTCGTGAGACTGCAAGATTGCTAGCGCGGCTGGGGTGATGCCCTTGATGCGACAGCCATGATCCTGCCGGGCGGTTTCCAAGAAGGACGTTAAAATCGGTTCGATGTCTTCTGGTCGCTCGCGGAGCGGTGGGATGCGCAGTTGGTAGACGTTCAGTCGATAGTAGAGGTCCAGGCGGAATCGCCCGGCTTTGATCTGAGCCGGTAAATCTTCGTTCGTGGCCGCAATCACTCGAATGTCGACATGGATGCTGTGTGTGTCACCCAGCGGATCGATCCGGTGATTTTCTAGGACGCGCAAGAGTTTCGCCTGTGCGGAAGGACTCATTTCACCGATTTCGTCGAGGAAGAGCGTGCCGCCTTCTGCGAGTTTGAATCGACCGGGTTTGGCCTGCTTCGCATCGGTGAAGGCGCCGCGTTGATAGCCGAACAGTTCAGATTCGAGGAGATGCTCGGGAATACCGGCACAGTTGAGCGCCACGAAGGGGCCTTTGGACCTGGGGCCTGCGGCATGGATGCCCTGGGCAACGAGTTCTTTGCCGGTGCCGCTTTCGCCGGTGATGAGGACGGTCGTTGCGTCGGTTTGAGCGACTTCGGTAGCCAGATGTTTCAGCAGTTTCATTTGAGGTGATCGACTGACGATCTGATCGAATGCTGAGCGATGTTCTTCATGCGCGTGGGGCTCTGGCACCTCGAAGATGTGAGCCTTATCGATGGCAGTTTGGAGATCCTTCATCGTGACTGGTTGCGCAAGATAGTCGGTAGCGCCACGGTGCAACGCTTCAACCGCGGCTTTTGCCGATCCGTCTGTTCCGAGGATGATGACGGGAAGATTGTGAGCAGTGCGTCTGACCTGAGACAGGACTGCCTGACTTGCAATCCGTCCGTGGCTCTCGTCACAAACGACGAGTGCGAGGTCTGTATGGCCTTTCAGGATACGCAGGCTTTCTTCGGTTGTTGCAGCGGCAAGAATGGTAGCGCGACGGTGGTTGAGGGCTTGTTCGAGCAACGGTCTGGCGAGAGGATCGGTAGAGATGAGCAGCAAGATCGGAGGATGCATAGGAGCGTTCCTTCTCCTGCTAAGTACTGGAAACAGCCTACTCCTCTTCCCGCCAAGAAAACAGGGGGCCCCTAGGAGGCACGGACTCCTGTCTGTCGCTGCTGATTTTCCTGTGCAATTCCTACGTTCCGAAGGAGGCCGCTCAGTTTGGCTCGTTTGAGGGGACTTTCTTTGAACGTGGCAGAAAAATTCTCTTGGCTGATCTGAGAGAGTATCTGGAGGCTGGGAGCGAGGGTTAAGGGAGTGGGACTAAAGGCTGGTTCGTTCGTCGCGTCTGATCGAAGATTAAACGGACAGACGTCCAGGCAATCGTCGCAGCCGAAAATGCGATTACCCATCTGAGAGGCAAGCTCGTCGGAGATCACTTCTCGGCCTCCGCGCAGTTCAATGGTCAAGTACGAGATGCAGAGCCGGGCATCGACGACATAGGGTTCGACAATGGCGCCGGTGGGACAGGCCTGAATACAGAGGGTGCAGCTTCCGCACAGATCTGTGGCCGGCTCATCCGGTTCCAGATCCAGGGTCGTCAGAATCTCTCCGAGCAGGAGCCACGAACCACTTTCTGCCGAGACGAGATTGGAATGTTTCCCGATCCAGCCGAGGCCGGCCTGCTGCGCCCAGGCCTTTTCCATAATCGGACCTGTATCGACATAGGCCTTGGTGGTGACGCCAGGTGTCAGCGTGGCGATTTTTTCTTCGAGCTGGGTCAGTTGCCGAATCATCACCCTATGGTAATCCTTGCCCCAGGCGTAACGGGCGATGCGTCCCATTCCAGCCTGCTCGTTCGCACGATTGTTTGTGTAGTAGTTCATTCCGACCGAGATCATCGATCGACAGCCCGGCAAGACGAGTTGGGGGTCGCTTCGACGAGCGGGGTCTCGAGTCATCCAGGCCATCGTGCCGTGAAAACCTCGCTGGAGCCATTCCGCAAGACGACTGAGTAATCGATGGGGCAATGGGCCATGAGGATCGGGAAGCGGGGAGTCCGGCTGCTGGCTATGAGGGATTCGGCTGATGCCGACGGTATCGAACCCAAGGGCTCGAGCTTCGGCTTTGATCGATTTAGCCAGGGACATATCAGTGAACTTGGTTGGAACAGCTAAATCGGACAACAAACTGAACCGAACAATGATCGGATTTACAGTGAGTGCAGGAGCCGGTGATGCGGGTTTTCCAATCTGAGGCCTTTTCGTCGAATCGGCAGAACGTATTTCCACCTTTGGAGATCGTCGTCCAGGGTTTGTCGGCTCCAGGGACGTGGGCCACGCGGCAGCCTGTGGGGAAGGGGATGTGACAGCTCTGCGAAGCCTCCCCCTTTTCCATACCGAAACTGCAAGATTGTTCTGTCGTCGCGTATGAATCGTCTATCGGTTGGGCGTGAACCTTGCCTGCAACGCTCCATAGGCCGATGAACATGAGTAGCAGGAAAGACCAGCGTGTCATCTTCTGCATCGTATCACAGGGCTGAATCGCCGGATGCTGAAAAAATTGCTCTTTCGCTGTTCACCTCTCACGGTTCGTTGTTTGTCCTCGCGTGGGTCTCAATGGAACGATATACTCGCGCCATGATGTGGCGGGTGATTATTGTCGTCGGCTGTCTCGTCCTCGGCTGGTCCATGCGGAGCTATGCCGCCGATCCGGTTGTGCTGGATGTTCACACAGAATCTACCGGCGGGGTACTGGCGACGGCCACAATTCTCTTTCCTGTAAGGCCGGCGATCATTGAACGATTACTGACAGATTATGCTCATTGGCCTGAGCTCTTCGATGTGCGGATGCGTATGGCGGAAATACGGGAGCAGGACGGCAAAGTGTTTACGGATATCCGGATCGATCATGCCTTGCTTCCAGGTGAGCGGCGACTCTTGGGTGAGACGAGGACCCTGCCGACCGGCGGGTTGCTGACGGAATTGAAGGGAGGCGACTTCAAACAGTATCGCCGGTTCTGGAAGCTTATCCCCGTCGATGGTGGGACTCATACGAAGGCTGAGTTTGAACTATTAGTCGAGATCGATACCATTCTGCCGGACTGGATAGTCGCCGCCGCCATGAAGCGAGATCTCGAATCGCATTTTCGAATCATAAGGGAGAAGGCGCTCGCACCGCAGGCGAGACAATGAGTGAAGGTATAGCGAACGTCCTCTACCAGACTACAGAAAAAAATATTTTCATATGTCAGAGCTTTAACAGGTTGAAGGTATGGCAGAATAAGAATACGTTCTCGCAGGATGCTCAAAAAGGCTGTCCAGCAAGGCCGCAGCGAGTGAAGACCCCGAGGCGTACCCTCTGGGGCATGGGAATAGGCGCGTCTCGGCGCGCCGGGGTTGGGTGGGTGAGAAGAGCGACTTTTTCAGCATCCTGCTACTGAGGAAAAGTGAATTCGGAGACCTCAGCCTTCTCGATCCCCTGCTTCACCAGTGCCCCGATGTCGAACATCCGTTCGACCTTTTGAATGTCATCGAGCCTGGTTTTTGTGCTGGGGTGCGGTGGGGTAAAGAGTGAGCAACAGTCTTGGTCAGGCTCGATCGATACGGCGAAGCTGCCGATCTGTTGAGCTTGGTCGGTAATTTCCACCTTGTCCATCCCAATGAGCGGGCGCAGGATCGGTAACTCCGCCGCCTCTTCAATCACCGTCAAGTTCTCCGGTGTTTGCGAGGCGACTTGTCCCAAGCTGTCGCCTGTGACGAGCCCCCAGCACTGTTCGCGTTTTGCGAGTTCCTGCGCAATGCGGATCATGACACGTCGGTACAGCACCACACGAAATGGAGCCGGCGCGTTTGCCACAATGTCCCGTTGAATCTCCCCGAACGGGATGACGTAGAGTGTCGACCGGTACTGATGGACTGTGAGGAGCTGCACGAGTTCCCGTACCTTTTCTTCTGAGGCACGGCTCACGAGCGGTCGGCCTGAGAAGTGAACGAAGAGGGCTCGGCATCCGCGCTTCATCATGCGATAGGCGGCGACCGGCGAATCGATCCCTCCGGAGATCAGGCAAGCAACTTTCCCACTGACTCCCACCGGCATGCCGCCTGGCCCCTGAACTTTTTCAATCGCGTAGTAGACCTCTTTGGAGAGGAGTTCGAGATGGACGGTGAGGTCGGGGTCTTTCAGGCTGACTTTTTTCCCTATTGCTTCACAGACGGCAGCGCCGACATCCCGCGCGACTTCCATGGAGGTCAGAGCCAATCGCTTGTCGGCTCGTTTCGCTGAGACTCGAAAGGTGGAAAACGATTCCGATCGGAGCCTGCCGATGACCGCGTTGCTGAGCGCGCCAATATCAGGCTTAGTCAGATCGAGCGGCAACCCATGCGCGAGCGAAAAGTTGGCGATCCCAAAGACTCGCTTGAGCCGTTCCTTAATGGTCTGGTCCGGAACCTGGTCCGGCAGGATTACGCGAATCCGGCTGCGAAGATTCTCGACGCGTCTGACGCCGAGGTCCTTCAGGGTCCACTGGATATTTCGTACGAGACGCTCCTCGAAATAGTCCCGGTTGCGGCCTTTGAGGGCGAGTTCGTGGTAATGGACGATCGCGCATCTCATGAGCGTAAGACGTGAAAGGTGAAAGGTGAAAGGTGAAACGTCAAATGTAAGAGATGAAGACAATACATAAGATTCAACGTTTGACCCGCAAGTGACGAATGAGCCCGCTCAACATCCTGTCTACCCTCTCAAGCAGTTCATTCAACGTCTCCCACTCTGCTTGTCCGAGGTACTCGAGCCGTTTGGCGAGTTCCAGTTGAGTGTCCAGCTCACTTAATGAGCCCTTTGAAACATGGAGAAATTGAATGAATTCCTTTTTTGTTTGTCTGGCAGCTCCTTCAGCAATGTTGCTGGGAATGCTCACTGATGCTCGTCTTGTTTGGTTGGTCAGGCCGAACTGTTCCTTGGAGGGGAATCGATCCGTAATCTTATAGACCAGTTGGGCTAAATCAACAGCGGCAGCCCAGGCATCAAGCTTCTTATGAGGTTTGTTCATGCATGTGTTCTTGTTGAGAACGTTTTACCTTTCACGTCTCACGTTTCACGGGACTCCAAGAATCGCTCGGCGTCGATCGCAGCCATGCAGCCGGAGCCGGCAGCAGTCACGGCTTGGCGGTATGTCGAGTCTTGGACGTCGCCGGCGGCGAAGACGCCTGGCACATTTGTGGCGGTTCCCTCTGTCGTGCGGATGTACCCCTTGGTATCCATGTCTAATTGGCCACTAAAGAGATTGGTGTTGGGCCGATGGCCGATCGCGACGAAGACACCCGAGCAAGGCATTTCTGTGACCTTGCCAGTCACGAGATTCTTCACTCGCACACCTGTCACCATGTCGTTCCCAAGAATGTCTTCGACGATGGAGTTCCAGACGAACGTGATCTTTTCGTTCTTCAACGCGCGGTCTTGCATGATTTTGGACGCGCGCAGCTTGTCGCGCCGGTGGACGATCGAGACTTTGGTTGCGAATTTCGTCAGGAAGGTTGCTTCCTCCATCGCGCTGTCACCACCGCCCACGACAATCAGTTCCTTTCCCTTGAAGAAGAACCCGTCGCAGGTCGCACAGGTTGAGACGCCGTGTCCTGTGAGGCGTGCCTCGTTCTTCACACCGATCTGGAGACCTGATGCCCCGGTGGCGATGATGACGGTCTTTGCATGGATGGTCTGTTCACCGTCAACGGTGATGGTAAAGGGGTGCTGTTTAACATCTACGGCTGTGACCTCACCGGTCAAAAATTCCGTGCCGAACCGTTCCGCCTGAATCCGCATTTCCTTCATCAACTCCGGGCCCATGATACCCTTGGCAAAGCCAGGATAGTTTTCAACTTCTGTTGTTGTGGTCAACTGGCCGCCGGACTGCCAGCCTTCAATGAGCAGGGGCGACAGATTGGCCCGCGCTGCATAGACTGCGGCGGTGAGTCCAGCCGGCCCCGAGCCGATGATGACGGTGTTCTGCATGAACAAAAATCTAACATAAGGGGTTGAGGGAATGCACGATAGAGGGGGTGGGAGTTAGGCGAGGAGTCGAAGGTGTTTCAGTAAGAGGCTGACCTGTTGGCCAAGTGAGGGGCGAGTGAGGGTGCCATTTAATACATGGTCCGCTCGTTGGATCTTCATTGCTAAGGGCATTTGGCTTTTGATGCGTCGGGTTGCTTCAGTGTAGGAGAGGCCGTTTCTTTTCTTGAGGCGGGCTATTTGGGTTTTGCGATCAGCCGTTACGACGATGGTTGTATCCACTCGTGTGTCGATGCCGGCCTCAAACAATAGCGGCACGTCGTAAATCACCACGGCTTTTGGATCTATTCGAGCAACCTGTTTCGTCAGTCTGGCTTGTTCTCGGGCGACGCGGGGGTGGATGATGTGTTCGAGTTGCCGGCGTTTTTTGGGATTGCGAAAGACAAGGGATCCGAGAGCCTGTCGGTTGAGCGAGCGATCTTGATTGAGTACGGCTGTCCCAAAGAGTCCGACTATCTCTCTCCAAGCCGGCTTGCCTGGCTTGACGACTTCATGAGCCAGCTCGTCGGCATCGATGACGATTGCGCCGCATTGCTTGAACATCTTGGCGACAGTGCTTTTGCCGGTCGCGACGCCACCTGTGAGTCCCACCAGAATCATGGCGGCGGAGCATAGCACGCGACTTCTCGCCTCACAACCAATCTGGATTGACTTCGGACTGAAGAGGCTTGTATGAGTTTCGGCATGAAACAACTCGTGGGCAGGATGCTGAAAAAGTCCACCAGCATCGTTCTCGGCTCGTCGAAATCCTCAACGTTGGAGTCTCGGAGGTCGGAAGTGCTGGAGGGTTTTTCCGTTCGCCAAGATCCATGGTACGGGCGAACGGCCCCACGAAGTGCGGTCGGTACCTCCTCCGGGTTCGACTCGCCTGCGGCCTTGCCTGCGGAACGGCGCGTCTCGGCGCGCCGGGGTTGGGCGGGTGAGAACCGTGGCCTTTTTGAACATCCTGCTGGAGTGTGCTCTTCGTGCCCCAGACGTGCAGGCTATCGAAACAATGCGAGCCCGAGATGGTTTCCCCTCAGCTCGCTCGTTTTCGTCACGGTGCTTGGGATCTGGGGTTTCGGCCTGGTGTGGGCTGATGAGGGCCCACTGCCAGGCCCTCGGACTCTTGTTGTTGCACTCGATGGGACAGGAGACTTTGTGTCTCTTCAGGAAGCCGTCGATGCCGCCAAGAAAGGCGATACCGTCTTCGTCAAGGCGGGACAATACCCCCAAGACGTGACTATTCACAGTAAAGAGAAGATGAAGCTCGTCGGGGCCGGGATAGATCAGGTGACGATTCTTGGGCGCGATATCGTGGTCGGCGCGCTTCATGTGGGTAAGTGGCCCTATGGGGCGACGGACATTGAAATCAGCGATATGACTATCAATGATCGAGGGGGGCATGCCGTTGGTCTTTTCAATGGCCAAGGGATTCTCCTCCGCCGGATCAAGATCAATGGCATGTTGTTCAGTCAGCAAGTCCACGATGTGCGAATAGAAGATTGTGTCATCGGAGGGAGTGAGACAACCGGTGTTCAGCTTGCCGACTCAGAAGCCATCCTGACAGGGAACGTGATCCATGATAACGACCATGGCGTCTCGATTGCCGGCAAGTCGAACGTGCGGCTGGAACGGAATGTGATCACACAGAGCCTCTATGAAGCGGTGGTTGTGAGCGGTCATGCCCGTGCGGTGATCGTGAGTAATACGTTGGTTAAAAATGGAGGTGGAGCAGCGTTTCTTGGCCAATCCCAGAGTGATGTGAGTGGGAATGTGGTCGGGATGAACCGGGTGGGTTTTGTGATCGCCCCATCCAGCCAGGTCATCAGCTCTTTCAATGCGTTCTACAACACCGACGGCGATTATCTGCGGGTGGGTACTCCGAACCAACCGGCTCCCGAACTCGGGGCTCGGTCAGATATTACCGGTGACCCGCACTTTGTTGACCCAGTGCATGATGATTTTCGCCTACGTCTCGATACGCCGCTTCTCAAAGTCGGTCAATTCCCCTACCTTGGAGCCCTTCCCCCCGTCTCAACTTCCGTGCATCGATCGACTGAAAAGTAGTTTCCAATCAATATGATAGGCCGTTCACCAGGACATGGATTTCCATGTGGTATGCTACCTATACGCCGTCAGTCACATCGATAAAGATCTCTGGCGTAAATATTGCTGATCCAGGGGTTGGGGGGAATCAGGAGGTAGCTGTGGCAAGTTTTCGACAAGAGTTGGAAAAGCGTGGACCTCATGGCATCCCGTCGCTCGACGACGTCGAATCAGGCAAGCTGGTCGGTGCTGTTCTTCCTATGTCCGAGAAGGCCCAGATCCAGATGCGCAACAGCATCGAAGTGATCGATTATCTCCTCAATCAAGAACGCGTCGTCTGGAGCTGACCCCCTACCTTCTCCACCTTCTGAACTTCGATCAAACGTTGCCATCTTGACAGGCCCGTTCTTGCCTTCGTACGCTTGTTGATATCATCCTTTCTAACCAGGAGCTACTCCGATGGCATATGTTCATCCCCACTCTAGGGGGGCTGTATCAATGGCGTATCGGCTCATAATCGCAACCGCGTTCATGATGCTGATACCGTATACGGTGCCGGCCTCTGAGGAGTTGCCGAAAGAGTCGGTGCTGCCGCTCTCGCTGGCGGGCAAAGCGATTCAGGCATCGCTGGATGCCTGTAAGAAAGACGGTTACAAGGTCAGTGCGTCGGTGGTGGATCGAGGCGGGGTGCTCCGCGCCATGGCGCGGGCCGATGGAGCCGGTCCTCACACGGTCGATAGCAGTCGGAAGAAAGCGTATACGGCGGCTAGTCTTCGCCGTCCTACGACTGAACTGGCTGAGTCGATCAATAAGATGCCGACCTTGCAAGCGCTCCGTGAAATCAATGATCAGGTCCTGATGCTGGGTGGCGGGCTCCCGATCGAGATCGACGGGGAGGTTGTCGGAGGCATTGGTGTCGGTGGGGCGCCAGGGGCACACCTTGATGACGCCTGTGCGCAAGCGGGGCTGGACGCGATTGGCGCTGCGCCGAAAGTTCCAGCACCCAAGTGAGTGGAATCTATCCGGTAAGGCGCTTAGCCGGCCTGTTCCTACTGCTGACTGCTTGTAGTAGCGATGTGCCGGTGCCGGCTTCTGTCGAGTTTTCCGCTGATCATGTGCGATTGACCATCACCAGAACTGCCACGAATCCATTCCTCTCTCGGCACGATCTTCATCTCACATTCAAAGGGCCTGGAGGTTGCTCCGTCGAGGTTGACCTGTTTCCGAATACGGGGTATGCGAGCCGAAGGAACCTCTATCAAGCGGGAGTGGGTGTGCTCTACGTGGTGGGTCAATTCGATGCCCGTGTCATCGATGTGCCGCACTGCACGGTTACACTGTCCGAGTTCCGCTCCCTCGATCGCTACGTGACCTTTCTAGGCAGCTTCGATGAGAACGAACAGAAGGTCTGGACCTATTTCTCAGCCAGTCAACGGCCAGAACTCCCCTTTGAAAAACGATAACTAGGCACTGCAGTCCGCCTGATGGAATGGACTGGGATGGCCGGTAGGCCGTCTGTCTAGCCACGATCTATTTCGGCGCGGTCAAGTGAGAAAATGTTTGTGCTTTTAGCAGGTGGTGGTACGCTTTGATCTGATAAGGACGGCACCATGGGTGCCTGACAGGCAGGCTCCGTCGAGGAGCGATCCAAGGAGGATGATATGGCGACTGTGGCATTGAGCGGGTCTCGCCCCAATTCTGAGCACATTGTGGTGGCCGCTCGAGAAGAGCGGAGAGTCTATACGTTTAAGATTGCTATGAGTATGGCGCTCTATGCCTGCCTGTTCTTCGTGCTCGCGTTCTGCGGGCCCTATGTCTTGCCTGCCATTACGCTTTTTTCAGATGCGCCATTAACGGATCGTCAAATCGCTGCGAGCCAGCTACTCTTACTGAGCGACACGGTGTGGGTTGCCATTCCAGTGTTTTTCCTTGGGGCCATACTGTTCAGCTTATTGGTGACGCGCCGCGTTGCCGATGCACTCGAGCGTTTGGGTCAGAGTGCTAGAGCCTGGTCATCCGGAATCGTGTCGCATCGCCTCCAGTTCCGAGAGGCAGACCGGTTGGCGGACTTAGCGAAGCTTCTGAATCAAGGCTGGAGTCACGTTGGGCAGGGGATTGAGACGATACAGCAGGAAACATCTCGCGCTCGAACAGCCGTCGAAGGCACGATGAAAATCATTTCCGCTCAGGGTGTGGGAGGATCGGAGGCGCTCAGGCAGTTACAGACTACAACGGAGGCGTTGAATCGCATTCAAGTTGCGCTGGGCCGATTTGAGATCGGAGCCCCTCCCGAACCTCGACGGTCTTGACGATGCATCGTTACTCCCGCCTGCAGGGTCCTGACGGATTCACCATGATCGAGTTGATGGTTGTGGTGGCTATCCTCGGGATTCTCGTCTCGACGGCCACAGTCTCATACAACCACTTTGTGATTAAGGCAAAGGCTGTTGAGGGAGAGATTGTGGTTCATGAAGTCGAGCGCTTGGAGCATCTCTATCACGCATCGAATCATACCTATACGGATAGTCTTGCCGACTTAGGATTTGCCATGATAGGAACATTGGCGAACTACACACCCGAGGTGCGGATCGGATCCTCGACTGACAAAATCAACTATCAGGTCCGCGCATGGCCAGGTACCGCATCAGCGACCGATGCCTGGCTCTTGACGAACTATCGTGATGGCTCAGTCCAGGTGGACCGGATCCCTGTGAAGGATCTTCGGGCAGTTTCCACTGTACGGTATCTGGGCAATGCGGCGCCTGTGACGTCCGGTGGAGTGTCAGGCAGCAACGAACCTGAATGGTTTAGTGGCGGAAGCAGCTCGCAGTGCCAAGAATGTGGTCGCGTGGTTCTCAATCAACGCAACTGAGACAGCGTTCCGAATGCCGGCTTGAGCGCGGCGTGATCTTTTCCCCTAGTCCCAGCCTTGTTGCGTTGTTCCACCGCACGGCGAGGCTGCCCGTCGCAGCCGCGTATCCGCGCTTGCAGCAGAACCATCATGAATAATGCGGGCTAGGAGCTCCGATTTTTG
>CBDDRW010000110.1:0-43873 GCA_965233175.1 uncultured bacterium | reverse complement strand
GGGAGGCATGGCGCAGTTTGCCATGCAGTTGCCAGGTCTGCGCCTCCGAAGCATGTTGTTCGGATTTCGGTTCTCACCGGGCCATCCCGGGGTACGGCGGATCGGTAAGTTGATGCTGCCGTCGCTCCTCGGTCTCTCCGTGACGCAGATCAACATCACTGTGAGCACAATCCTCGCCTCTTTTTTTGCAGGGGGACCGACCTATCTTTTCTATGGGATGAGATTGATCCAGTTTCCGCTCGGGATTTTTGGTGTGGCATTGGCCACAGCCATTTTGCCGACACTCTCGGCGCAGGCTGCGCGCGGGGCGATGGACGAATTACGGAAGACGTTCGGATTCGGGCTTCGCATGATTCTCTTTATCATCCTGCCGGCAATGGTGGGCCTCATCCTCCTGCGTCAGCCGATCATCCATCTGTTCTTCGAGCACGGAACATTTACGGCGCACGATACGGCCGAGACCGCGTTGGCGGTGCTCTGCTATTCGGTCGGCCTCTGGGCCTTCGGCGGGGTCCGTATCATCGTCTCGGCGTTTTATTCGATGCAAGATACACGCACGCCGGCTATTTCTGCTGGGATCGCCGTTGCGGCCAACCTTGTCTTCTCACTCCTGCTGATGTCGTCTCTGGGTGCAGCAGGGCTGGCGTTGGCCACCGCCCTTGCGGCGATGGTGAATGGAGGCATCTTGATCGCAGTGCTAAACCGGCGATTGGGCGGCGTGGATTGGAGCTCTGTGGCGCGCTCGTTGCTGCGGGTGCTGGCCGCATCCGTACCTTTGGGCGTGGTTTGCGCGTGGGTCGCGGCGTCGCAGATTTGGACCCATCCAGGTGAGTGGATCGAAAAATCTGCCATGCTCGTTGTGGCCATTGGATTGAGCGCGGGATGTTATATGGGTGTCCATGCCATGCTCCGGTCCGAAGAGCTCGGTTTGGTCTGGGGGATGGTCAGACGAAAACTCAAACGAGGGGCGGCCTGAACAATGGGCAAACGACACTCCTTACCTCTCACCCCTTACCCCTCGCGGGTTACGGCCTGCGTCTTTCGTACGCCCTGGGGATGGATGGGTGTGTCAGAAACGACGAAAGGGATCGACGCAGTGGTATTGCCGAAAGCTTCGCGGCAGGCGGTATTGTCAGAGTTGGGATTATCCTCAGCGAAGCTATTGGATGTACGAATTTCTCCACGATTGCATGAGGCGCAAGCGCAACTGATGGGCTATCTGGCCGGAACGCGTCAATCCTTCGACTTGCCATTAGATCTCTCACGTGGGACTGGTTTTCAGCAGAAGGTCTGGCGGACCTTACTAACAATTTCCTTTGGCCACCTTCGATCCTATCAATGGGTGGCGGCCCGTGTGGGAGGGAGCCAGTATGCCCGTGCCGTCGGCAATGCTGTGGGAGCGGATCCGATGCCGATCGTGATTCCTTGCCATCGGATTGTGGCGCAGGATATGTCGCTGGGCGGATTTTCAGGTGGTTTGCCCACAAAACGAAAGCTGCTTACGCTAGAAGGAACTCTGACGGAGCTTCGCCCGGGATAATTACAAGATGAAAGCTGTGATTCAGCGGGTGAGCAAAGCGTCGGTTCACGTTGAGGGTAAGACCGTCGGGCAAATCGAATCCGGCCTCCTGGTCTTGCTGGGTGTGGCCAAAGGTGATGGAGAGATTGACGGACGTTATCTGGTTGAAAAGATCCGCACACTCCGGATCTTTTCAGATGCGCAGGGGAAGATGAACCGTTCGTTGGCCGACATCGGGGGGTCGGTTTTGCTGGTGTCCCAGTTTACACTCCTCGGAAGCACGGCGAATGGACGTCGTCCGAGCTTCGATGAGGCGGCGCCTCCGGATGAAGCCAAGCGATTATATGAAGGAGTGGCAACCGACCTGCGGGCGCAAGGGATTCCGGTTCAAACGGGCATCTTCGCTGCCCATATGCAGATTGAATTGCTGAACGACGGGCCGGTGACTTTTGTGCTGGATAGCCGAGGCGTGATGTAGTTCCGGTCGGCGCTCAAGTCTGCGCCGTGAAGACCGATAGAAGGATCAGACGGGGACATCATCGCGCAACCGACATCTGCTATACTGAGCTCATACGTTTCGGAATGTGTGAGAGGTGGAGATGAAAACGCAAGTTCCGCCACGACATCCGCTTCGTCAGCTCTTTGGCGCTCTGATCGAGAAAAGTTTCACGGAGCATCTCGGGTGGCCTGACGCGAACGTCACCAAATACGTTTCCGACTTACTCGTAGATTTTACCCACACAGACCACCTGTATAAAATCAGAAATCAACAAGGCCAACCGGTCGATACGGTGTTGGACTTGTTGTTCGAGTCAGAAGTATTGCTCCAAGCCCAGTCGATGGATCGTGAACGGGATGTGCATCAGCATATCGGTGATTTCACACTTTTCATGGCGGGATTGTTCCCGGAATATCTGCGCCGGCTTAAAACGGCTGGGTTGATCTACCACAAGGATTTCCTCGTGGACTATATGAAGACGGGAAAGCGCTCCTACGGGATTGTCGCGCAAATGGCCGACAGTCCATCAAGGGAAGAGCCTCCTCTATTCCGAAAACTTTCAGACAACTTCGAACTCTGTGTCACCGGCCTGGGGTTTGTGCGGTCCGATCTGGATCGCATGAAAGATCCGGCCTATCGGCAGGTTCGGAATCTCCTTCTCAATTGACCAGCCACCGTCCTCTCATTCTTGTCCATGGAGGCGCCGGTTCCCGACGTGTGACGCCGGCGCAGTCCACATGCCTGGCCGATGCGCTCGCGGGCGGCTATGGCATCCTCGCGCAAGGAGGTTCTGCTCTCGCTGCTGTTGAATGTGCGATCGGTCTTCTGGAACAATCTGGACTATTCAATGCAGGGCGAGGGGCGAATCGTCAGCTGGACGGGGTGCAGCGGATGGACGCTGCCATTATGGAAGGGGCCTATCTAATGGCCGGAGCCGTTGCCTCGATTGAAGGGATCGTGCACCCGATTTCGGCGGCACGCATGGTCATAGAAGAAACGGACCATGTTCTGTTAGTCGGGCCATTAGCCGGAAGATTTGCTCGGCATTTCACACTCGATCGGTATCGTTCCACCGGCGCGCCTCGCCGCCTCTCCTACGGCCGGATTCTCGCGAAGCAGAAACGCTCAAGAACAGAACGGCACGGGACCGTTGGCGCTGTCGCCTTGGATCGATCCGGGACGGTAGCGGCTGGAGCTTCGACCGGAGGCATTGAGTCGATGTTGCCTGGGCGGGTTGGCGACAGCCCGCTCATCGGCTGTGGAGTGTACGCGGACAATCAAAGTGGTGCGGTTTCGATGACAGGAATGGGCGAAGGCATTATCCGCCTTGTAATTGCCAAGAGTATCTGCGATCGTCTCGCTATGGGGAAAAGTCCCGCGATTGCTGCACGACAGGCATTGCGCATGCTGGTGTCTCGTATCAACGGGTCGGCTGGGGCCTTAGTCCTTTCCCCTGATGGGCGATTTGCCATTAGGCATTCCACCCCACGCATGATTTCCGGATACTGGACTGGAGGCGGGACTCCGGTGGTCAAAGATTCTTTCCGGTAGATGAGACCTTGCCATGGCCAATCGCATGGGGCGCAAGCCCAAGGGCTATAGTCAGGTCGCACGCATCACCTTCATGCTCCGGCGACTCATCGGAGGAGCGACGGTTGGGGAGTTGGCCGAGGAGTTACACGTCACCAAGCGTCAGGTTCACCGCGATCTTCAACAACTAGAAGAATCAGGCTATCCGCTGGAGCAGGAGGATGGGAGGTGGAGGCTTCCTGATGGCTTCAAGGGGCTTGAGGTCACGGTGTCTCCTTACGAACTCATGTCTCTCTACTTAGCCCAGAGCCATCTGGCGTATTTAAAAGGAACACCATTTGTCGACGATCTCGAATCCGTCATTAAGAAAGTCGAGGCGGGCCTACCCGACAAAACAAGAAACCATCTTGAGCGCATCGTGACGACCTTTGCGCCACTCCAGCGACCGCTCCGGGACTATGCAGCTCAGAAAAATGTTCTGGGCTCTTTACGTAAATCATTGCTTCGACAACTTACTGTCGTGCTGCGTGGCTACCAGAAGCCGGGAGCGGAGCGCTTGAAGGACTATCTGGTGGACCCCTATGTGCTGGTGCTGTATCAGTACGGCCTCTATCTCGTCGGTTATTCGCATCGCGCGCGAGGGAGTCGAACCTTCGCATTGGAGCGAATCAAGAACGTCGAGGTCACTGAGGACATGTTCGAGCTTCCTCAATCATTATCCCTTGCTGGGCGGGTCGAACAAGGATTCGGCCTAATCGAGGAACCATCGCAGGAAGTGAAAATATGGATTTCTCCCGATTGGGCGTATTTCGTCAAAGAACGCCGCTGGCATCCCACCCAGGCCCTCAACCCTCAAAAGGACGGCTCGGTGATCCTGACCATGCGATGTGGCGGCTTCGAGCTCACCGCTTGGGTTCTTTCCTTCGGGCCAGGTGCTCGGGTGCTCGGTCCCCAGATGTTGATCGACAATGTGTGCAGCCAACTGACGTTAGCCTCCAAGTCGTATCAACCCACTCGCTAGCGATTTCCAACCCCCAGCGACTTATTCTGTCGCACCCTCGTGCTAGGTTTCCTTCACGCACACAAGAAGGAGGGAAACCATGAGCGAATCCATGTTTCTTTGGAGAAGCGCCAATAGATTTCTTGCCTCGCATCCGCGCGAAGAAAGCTGGATAACATATGAATTTGCCGGCGATGCGGCTCGCAAGATGTACCTGCACTATTTGCTGGATTGTCTTCGCGATCGGTACCCCGACGCGTTGAAACGTCGAACGGCTCTCTCGTTCGTTGAAGAAGATGCGCTGAGACGGTCGTCCGAGAAACCCCACACTATTAGTGGGGAGGCAATAAAGGATTCCGCCAACGAGATGGATTCCTTTGGTTGGCGAGGGATCGTTGAGCTTGTGTGGAACGGACATGATATTCACTGTTGGATGTTTTCGCTCGTCATGGCACACGGTTGTGCCGATGTGTACCTTGTTGCGACGAAATCCTATACAGCCTCCCAGGAGTTTCTTCTCGTTCTCGATCAGTATGGCCAAGCCAGACACAAGGGGGAAAAGAGGGAAATTCTTGTCGTCAACGGCGAAAACATTCCGGTGACTGCGACTTCTTGGGATAACCTGGTGTTGCCGGCCGACATGGCAAGGGACATCAGGACTAACGTGCAGGCCTTCTTTCACAGCCCGGAGCGATATCGACAATTAGGCATCCCGCACCGGCGAGGATTTGTGTTTGCCGGGCCGCCCGGATGTGGGAAAACGCTGACGGTCAAAACGCTGGCGTACAACACGCCGGCGAAGTTCATTACCGTACTGGGAAAAGCGAATGTGGACGATGATGTCATCCGCTATGCCTTACATCTGGCCGAGAAATATACTCCGACGGTTGTTCTGCTGGAGGATCTCGACCGGATCGTGCAGATTAAAGGTATTTCGCTGTCCCATTTGCTGAATTTGTTGGACGGGCTGAGGGCTCTGAACGGCGTCCTCTTCATTGTAACGTGCAATGAACCGGATAAATTGGACCCAGCGCTGATTCATCGCCCGAGCCGCTTCGACCGAGTGTGGAGATTTGAACTGCCGAAATATCAGCAGCGTCTCGATTTCCTGCGCAAGCAAGGAGGAGCATTTTTTTCCGAGTCGGCGCTGCAAAGGGCGGCCCGACAGTCCGAAGGGTTTTCGATGGCCTATGTCCAAGAGATTGTGGTGAGCGCCCTTCTCGAATGCGCGCATGATGAAATTGTTCCTGACGACGATTGCCTCCTCAGAAGCCTTGACATGCTCCGCGTCCAGCGCAAATCGGCCTCGAAGCCAGGCGAGTCAATAGATGAGCGAGAGAGCGTAGGCTTTTGTGCGTCGGGCAATGGAAACCGATAACACCGAAGCCCAAGAACTGAAGAGGGATCTGTCGTTTCGATGACCACCGTCGAATTTGCGAACCCCAGTGAATTTCTCGCCGAGCTACGGAAAGACAGTCGGCATGTGGATCGGGGCATTGTGCGAGTAACAGAGTGTCGCCGAGCCAGCGCGATGAGTCCTGTCCTACTGGTGAGCATCGTCGGGACTGCTCGCGTCGGAGCTGACATGTATCGCGTTGAGCGCGTCTGCGGTGTGCTCTGCGGGATAGAAAGAAATGACAGGCGAGCCCTCGCGAAGATGCACAAGCAGCGTGAGATTCTCAGAAATAGCTGCGCCGATTTGGGGCTTGATGTGCGGTTGGGAGCATTGAAAGAGAACCTGTGAAATTTCTGGACCGGAGATGACATGCGATATAAACCTGCCATTGAGTTGGATTAGCACGACTCCATAACTTTCCCAATCTAGGAAGTGAGCATCGCATGACGCAGATTGAGTTCGACAGCTTCGTCGAGGAAATCGAGCAGGCTTTCGAAAAGTCGGAGATTAAAAAGCATGTCGAAAGTGCTGGTAAAAATCCATGGTACTACGACATATGTACTCGCATTGTTCCACAACGGGTCCTCATTGTCGGCTTTAACCCCGGAGTGAAACAAAATTATGAGCATGAACGCCAAAACCAGTTTCCTGAAAAAACATTTATGAAATCACTTTCAGATCAAGGATCTATGTGCCGTGTTAGGAAATACTTGGAGGAGTATTTCTCCCAACATATCATTGAGGAAATTGGTCAAACCAACTATTGCTTCTTCCGGTCGGAAAATGCAGGTCAAATAAAAATGAGCGACTTGCAACTTTGCCGCCCGATCTTCTTGCGTCTCTTAGAAATTGCTAAACCGTCTATGATTCTTAGTTTCTCGTCTCGAACGAAAGAGGATTTGGAGCAGTCAGATCTGCTAGTGTTAAAAGAGGATCATTTCTATAAGTTAAGACTAGGCGACATGGAGTATTGCTCAACCAAAGGGTTCATAATGGTGGAATCTCAAATGATACCCATCTATTGTTTGCCACACCCCAATTATCCAATAAAGGGAGATGAACGGAAAAAAATTTGGGACGACTGGTTTTTTTAAGAGAGAAAATAGACATTCATAGCAAAAGCCGGTTTTATGAGCAGAGTGCGTAAGTCTTTAGTGACATGAGGTCAATCGCTCTGTCGTGTATGTCTAGTACTTGATAGAATGTCACACATGATCTTTCATATCGCCTTCCCGATTCACGACGTGACGGCGGCGAAACATTTCTACGTCGATGGACTCGGTTGTACGTTGGGTCGGGAGTCGAGCCACGCCGTCACATTCGGACTCGCGGGACATCAACTCGTAGCCCATCTGACGACGGAGCGCTTGCCACCGCAGCAAGGCATTTATCCCCACCATTTTGGTCTGACTTTTTTGTCGAAAGATTCGTGGCAGCGGTTTTTGGAACAGGCCCAGGCCAAACAGTTGTCTTTCTATCAACAGCCCCGCGTCCGGTTCCCCGGCACCAGGATTGAGCACCACACGTTCTTTCTGGAAGATCCATCCGGGAACCTCCTCGAATTCAAACACTACACGCATGAGTCGGCGATTTTGGGTGAGCGAGACTATTCTGAGGTCGGCGACTCGTTGTAACTTTCCGCCTGCTCCTGCTCTTGAGACTCTATTGCCTCGTCGTCTGGCTCAGGTTCTGGCCCTATTTCTGAATCTAGCTCTGGCTTTCGCGCTGGTTCTTCCTGGAGAGATCGAGGAGCTTGGGGAGATTTTCTGGTAATCCATTTGAGGATTCGGTTGTGGCGGCGAGTCAGAAAGGTTGTTTTTCGTAGCGGATCGTATCGTCGTGGAGCCGGCAAGATGGCCGCCAGCCACGCGGCTTCGTCGGCCGTGAGATCCTGCGCGGCCTTCTTGAAGTGATGACGCGCTGCTGCTTCAGCGCCATAGACTCCCTGCCCCCACTCGACAACATTCAGATACAGCTCGAGAATCCGCTCCTTTGTGAGATGCTGTTCGAGAGAGCGGGTAATCAGCGCTTCTCGCGCCTTTCGAAACAGGGACCGTTCTGGCGATAAATAGAGATTTTTGGCCAACTGCTGGGTAATGGTGCTTCCTCCACGCTTGAATTCGCCTGCTTCGAGATTGTACTTGGCTGCTTCTTTGATCCCTTCCCAATCGAATCCTTCGTGGGTAAAGAACGAGGCATCTTCTGCGGCCACGACTGCGTGGCGAAGATTGGAGGAGATATGTGAGAGCGGCACCCACGCCCAATGGCGTCCGATCGTACGACCTTGTTTCGCAGCCTGAGCTTGTCGCGTTTCTATCAGTGCTGTCACGGTTGGATTGGTCGCGCGTAAGCTCGACACATCCGGCATCGTCACTAACCAGAAGAAGAGGATCGCGCCGACCAGGAGGCACAGTCCGATGATCAGGCATGTCTTCACGCGTGCCCGGGATTGTTTGGTTGACTTCCGCATTAGAGGCTGCGTATCACAGAGACCATCAGGACGTGTGTCGATACCAACAGGATGCTGAAAAAGCCCGCCAGCGGCGTTCTCGCATCGCTCAGAGGCTCAACGTACCGAAGCGTACGCCTCGCCTCTTCGCTCGCTGCGGTCTTGCTGGACGGCCTTTTTGAGCATCCTGTGCGGTGCTCCGAGGTTTTTCTAGATGTAGAGATCATTAAAATTTCTACCGTGCCACAATAGTTTTTCTGCAGACTCCTAGTAGGTGACCGGTGGGGTACAGCATGAGAATCATTTCGGCAGAGTTTATCAGAAGTTGTGCTGGGCCAGAGCAGTTTCTGAACAGTGACCTTCCGGAAATCGCTTTCATCGGGAGGTCGAATGTCGGGAAGTCCTCTCTCATCAATTCTCTCTTGCAGCGCAAGGGACTCGCGAAGGTCAGCCGCACACCGGGAAAGACCCGCTTGATCAACCTCTTTCGGATTGCCAGCGACGATCCTGGGTTGGCGCGTTTCGTGGTGGTGGATTTGCCCGGGTATGGCTACGCGAAGGTATCGAAAGCGCTGCGGGCTCAGTGGGCTCCATTGATCGAGCAGTATCTGGACGGGAGCGAACAGTTGCGTGCAGTAGTGGTGTTGGTGGAGAGCCGGGTGTTGAGCGAGCAGGACAGAGACACGATTGCATGGCTACTGTCCCTTGGCCGGCCTCCCATCGTGGTGGCGACGAAAGTCGATAAGTTAAAAATGAGCGAACGGGTCGGTGCGCTTCGCCGGCTGCAGGCAGGGCTCGGATTGGTCGAGTTCGGCTCAGTTATTCCTTACTCGTCGGTAACGGGAGAGGGGCGTGAGCATTTGTGGGCTGCCTTGAAAGAGCGGATTCGAACTTGATTTCGATGTAGGCCTTGTTCTTGAGGTTTGCCAACCACGTTTGAAAGACATCCTCGCTTTTCTGCTGAAAGACGAGGGACTGGATTTCATTGCGGACCTGCTCATACGGGCGGAACTGCTTGGGTGTTTTATCCTCCAGGCGCATGATGTGAAAGCCTTCCGAGGTCTCGATCACATCCGAAATACCGCCGGGTACCAAGGTGGCGACGGTACGCTCAATCTCCGGCAAGAGTTCTCCCTGCCGTACCAGGCCCAGGTGTCCTCCGTGTGAGGCATTCGGACCGTCAGAAAATCGCAATGCCACATCCTCAAAGGATTCGCCCTGTTTGAGCAGCGCCGTAGCCTCGCGAATTTTCTCTCTCGCGTCGGCCGTATCGTCGGGTGAACGAGGCTTGATCAGAATCTGGCTGAGCGTATATTCCTCCGAGAGTGCAAACCGATCGCGGTGTTCCTGGAAGTACCGTTTCAGGTCTGAATCTGCGACCATCACTGCACTTCGCACATCTCGGTCGACGATCTTGAGGAGCGTCACTTGTTCTCGGAGCCGTTTCATGTCTGCCGGGTTCGTCTCGTCGATAGTTTCTCCCTGTTGCTTCATCTGCCGAAGTGCTTGCTGGATTTCCTGATCGGTGACCGCGACGCTCCGCGTTTTGGCTTCCTGGAGCTGCAACCTGCGTTCGATCATCGAGGTCAGTGTGGCGTATTCCACTGTCTTGAGGCGGCGCGCAAGCGTGTCACCGCGATAGTCTTTTTGAATCCGCTCCCGCTCCGCCGCGAGTTCCCTCTTTATCTCAGACAGCATGATGAGGTCGGAGTTGACGATTGCGACGATCCCGTCTTCCACCTGTGCGGCTGAAAGCAGGGACACGTGTGCGATGAGCCCGAGCGCGAAGAAGATGGTATGTTTCAGCCAGTGTGGTGGCATTGTGTTAAACGGACAGATTGTGATCATAGATAGAGGACTCGCAGTGCGCCGAGACGATCAACCGGTCGGCAAGTGTCCGACGGATTGTACACGAATTGCCCGCGGATTCTCATTACAGCAGATTGGCGATTGTAGCAGAAGTGTCCATGAATAATGGGGGAGAGTGAGGACGGCGTCGGCCTTCGACGGCTCAGCGTTTACCGACATCGTCGGTGACATAGCGGGCGGCATCGGCGAGGCGAATGACCGCTTTTGTGCGGATATCGGCAATCACGCCGTCAAACCGTTTCCGGCGCTTCTCATTGAGCAACTCCTGCCGGAGACGTTCCCGAACGGCCACGTCCGCCTGAATAATCTCCTTGTCGAGCGGTGTAATCATGACGAGGTAATAGCCGGTGGCCGTTTTGATCGGGGCACTGACCATACCGGTTTTGAGGGTATGAATGACCGCATCGACTTCTGGAGCGACCAGTTCTTTTCGATAGGGTCCGAGATCGCCTCCGTTCGCTTTCGTTTTGAAGTCGATGGAATACCGCTGCGCAAACTTGGCAAAGCTCCCTCCCTGATTGACCTGGTGTTCGAGATCTTTCGCGGCAGAAATATTGGGTAGCAGCATCTGTGCCACTCGTACTTTCAGGGGGGGAAGGAGTTCGCTGGCATGCTGCTCATAGAAGGCGTTCAATTCTTCATTCGTGAGTTCAACCTTGGCTTTGATCCGGTCCTTGAGCAGTTCATCAATAATGAGTTGTTCCTTGTAGCGCTGCGCGCGATCGCGAATGGTATCGCTTTTGTCGAGCCCGAGCTTGCGCGCTTCCTGCATGAGTAATTCTCGGGTGATGAGTTCGTCGAGGAAGAGGCGCTTCCCCCCTTCTTTCAGATACCGTGCCCTGGTGGCCTCGGCCAGTTCTCCCCAGTGGATATCGAAGTCGTTCTGTGTGATCTGGCGACCGTTGACAAGGGCGAGTACGCCTTCCTCAGGCGGTGGCGCACAGCCGGTGGACAAGAGGAAGATACCGCTGATAGCGCAGGCGAGCAGGGTAGCAAGACGGACAGTGGCCACGTTCATGGGTTCCTTCGATATTCGAGTCATGGGCGTCTGAGATCAGGTCATTGAGATGAGTATGACGGCATTGTGGTGTTGGTATCACAGCCTCCCAGGCTTTGCAAGATTCCGGTGAGTTCTGGAAAGATGGAAGGCCAGTCTTGATGCGGGATCTGCAGCTCGAACGACAATGGAGATAGGAAGCACACCCGTTTCTTATACCGGTCCATCATCCGGTGAATCGCCTGGGTTGAGACCCGGCTTTTGGTATCGAGCGTGACGATGGCGGAATGGGCTTTGAGTTCGATCGTACTCAGGCGCAAGGCCTTGGCCTGAAGTCGTATCTGCATGACTTCGAACAGCCGCTCGACGGGTTCCGGGGCCAGCCCATATCGATCTTGTATTTCGCCGTGAAGGAGGGCGAGATCCCCGACTTGCGTACAGGACGAGAGCCGTTTGTAACAGGAGAGGCGCTGGTGGGGATCGGCGATGTAGTCATCGGGAATAAATGCGGAGACATTGAGCCTGAGAATGGGATCCGGTTCTTCTTCCACCACCCGGCCCTTCAGACGTTGGACGGCCTGTTCCACCATCTGCATGTAGAGATCGAGGCCGATGGCAGCGATGTGCCCCGATTGCTGTTTCCCGAGGAGGTTGCCGGCGCCTCGGATCTCCATATCGGCTGCGGCGATGCGGAAGCCGGCTCCCAGTTCAGTAAATTGCTGGATGGCCGTGAGGCGTTTCTGTGCGTCGTCGCTCAACCGTCCCTCATCGGATACCAGAAAATAAGCATAGGCTTGATCGCCGCTTCGGCCCACTCGCCCGCGTAATTGGTACAACTGCGCGAGTCCGAACATGTCGGCGCGATTGACGAAGATCGTATTGGCATGGGGGACGTCGATTCCCGATTGAATAATAGCCGACGCGATCAGCACGTCTGCCTCACGGCGAAAGAACTTCAGCATTACGGCTTCGAGCGGTTTGGCGTTCATCTGCCCATGAGCCATCACGATACGAGCATCGGGCACCAGTTGGTGGAGCCAGGCCCCTGTCTTTTCCATTGTTTCAACCCGGTTATGGACGAAGTAGACCTGCCCGCCTCGGCCCAGTTCACGCAAGATCGCCTCTCGGATGAGCGTGTCGTTGGATCGGACGACCTGCGTACGAATGGATAAGCGGCCTGCTGGAGGAGTCTCGATGATCGAGAGGTCCCGCACGCTCGCCATCGCCATTTGCAACGTGCGGGGAATCGGAGTGGCCGTGAGCGTTAAGACGTCGACCTGGGTACGGAGCTGTTTCAATCGTTCTTTATGTTTGACACCGAACCATTGTTCCTCGTCGATGATCACGAGTCCCAGGTCACGAAACACCACATCCTTCTGGATCAGCCGGTGGGTTCCTATCACCACGTCGACGGCGCCGGATGCCACGTCCTTGAGAATGGTTTTGGCTTCTTTTGGCGACTGGAATCGGGAGAGCAGGGCCACGCGAGCCGGGAACGGCGCGAACCGTTCTGAGAAGTTGTCGTAGTGTTGATGGGCCAACAGGGTTGTGGGGACGAGCACCGCCACCTGGCGATTGGCTTCCACGGCTTTGAAGGCTGCCCGCATGGCCACTTCCGTTTTCCCGTACCCGACGTCGCCGCAGACTAATCGGTCCATTGGCTTGCTGGACTCCATGTCGTGCGTAATGTCTTGGATTGCTTTGAGTTGATCTTCTGTTTCTTCATACTCGAAGGCCGCTTCAAACTCGTGATACATGGTGCTGTCGAATCCATAGGCATGACGGGTCACGAGCTCACGGTTCGCGTACAGATCGACCAACTCGTGGGCCATTTCCTCGATGTCCTTCTTCACACGCGCGGTCGTTTTGGCCCAATTGGCGCCGCCTAGCCGTTCCAGGCGCGGCGCATGGCCGTCCGCGCCACTGTACCGTTGCACTTGGTCAAGCCGTTCCAGGGGCACGTAGAGTTTGTCGCCACCGGCAAATTCCAGAATCAAATAATCGCTGTCGAAGCCTTGCACTGAGAGGCGGTTGAGACCTCGATACTTGGCAATGCCATGTTGAACATGAACGACATAGTCGCCCACATTGAGATCTTCCAGCGAAGAGAGAAACGTCGCGGCTTTGCTCTTAGCCTGCGGTTTATGGCGCGCGCCTTTAGCAAACAGCTCCTCTTCCGTCAGCACGGCTAAGCGCAAGTCTGGAGCGAGAAATCCCGATGACACATCTCCATGCACGACATAAAAGGGCGCTTTGGTTTTGCTTGTCACGGCCCAGGTTCCAGCCGTCCATCCCATCGCCGGCATATCGTGCTCGCGCAAGAGCGCCAGTAATCGGTCTACTTGGCCGCGACTTCTTGCGACGAGCACCATGCGGCATTCCTCTCGCAACCGGTCCATGATGGCGAGGGTCTGGCTGAAGGGCATTCCACGGGCCCCGAGACCCGCACTGGTCGGAGACTGAGCCGGGAAGATCTGAACCGGATTCCATGTCGCATCGCTTGGAGTCAGTGGTTCAAGTGCAAGCGTGGGCCAACCCCGGGTGCGATCCATGAGTTCCGGCCAGGAGAGAAATAATCGCTCCGGTGATGGATAGGGCACGACTGTCTCCCGGTCGGCGTGGCGGAGATAGCCATCGTCGATTTTGGCCCAGAGGTCCTCGCAGGCTCCCGTCAATGCTGCAGGCTGATCCAGAACTAACAGTGGTCTCTCGGTGAAATACTCGAAGAGGCTGTCCATGTTGGTATAAAGATCCGGTGCGCGCCATTCTGCGTCTGTGGGAATGGGAGCAAGAGCCTCTGGGGACGTCTCTGCCCGCAGGTATTCCCGTGCAGGAAGGACGACGGCTCGATCCAACTTCGCAGTGGATTTCTGGGTGGCGGGATCGAAGAGTCGGAGCGAATCGATGGTTTCACCAAGAAACTCGACGCGCAACGGGTCGGCATAGGCCGTCGAAAAAATATCCACAATACCGCCTCGAATACTGAACTCCCCGGGGATCTCCACCACTGAGACCCTGCGGTAGCCGAGGCATAAGAGCCCTCCTGTGAGGACCTCTCGTTCAATCGCGCCGTTCAACTTGAATTGCAGGGTAGTGCTGATGAAGGTCGTGACGGGCAGCAGTCGTTGCATCAGAGCCGCGATGGAGGTGACGAGACAGGTGTGCGGGGTCGTTCGGATGTGATGCAGGGCGTTCATCCGACGCGCGATGAGACTGACATGAGGTGCGCTGCCCTCGTACGGCAGGGTTTCCCATCTTGGGAACAGGGCGAGGGGGGCAGTCGGCATGCCGGTGAGATCATGGAAAAAATGCAGATCGTCAAAGAGGCGTTCAGCCGCCTCATCCGACCCAGTTACGATCAGCCACGACCGATGTCCCAATTTCCCCAGTTGAGGATGCAGGAGTGTGGTGAGCGCAAGCCCGGCGGCAGAACCATGCAGGCCGGTCACGGAGGGACGGCCTGTTCCATCCCCTAGCGCCGAGGCGACAGGAACGAACCACTGAGATGCCGATATTGGAGAGGTCACTTCGGACATGATGTATTAGGCTAGGGAATGGCTAGTTTCTCTTGACAACATTTCGATGGCCTAGGGGGTATCGAATAATACAGAGGGGAGGAGGTGAGTAGGATGCTCAAACAGTTCAGATTTTTCACCCTCCCAACCCCAGCGCGCCAAGACGCGCTTTTCCCCAAACAAGGCCGGAGGCGAGTCGAAACCGGAGGCGTGATAGTTTCCACCCTCCCCTCCCCGAGCTGCCAAGACAGCTCCTTCCTCGTATGGGGTACGTTGAGGATTTCGATGAGCCGAGAACGACGCATGGGAAAAGACGCGTCTCGGCGCGTCTGGGTCGGACGGGTGAGAAGGGTAACTGTTTCAGCATTCTGCTTAAGTCGTGGTTGAGCGAATGCGTTCGATCAGCGACGTGGTGGAGACACCGGGGACCAAAGGAATGGTACGAACCATTCCACCGCGCGCTTCGACGATCTCGCGGCCGATGATCTGTTCCACTGCCCAATCTCCGCCTTTGACAAGGACATCCGGTTGCACTGTAGCGATCAGGCTATGGGGGTCCGATTCATTGAAGAGAATCACATAGTCGACCGAACTGAGTGCAGCGACCACTTCCGCACGCTGAGCCTCAGAGACGACCGGCCGATCCGGCGCCTTGTTCAAACTTCTGACAGACGCGTCGCTGTTGACGGCAACGACCAGCAGGTCTCCCAGATCTTTCGCAGCCTGGAGGTAGCGCGTATGGCCCACATGCATCAGATCGAAACAGCCGTTGGTAAAGACGACCCGTTTCTTCTGGGTGCGGGCTTGTAGCAAGAGCGGAGTGAGCTGGTCTTTGGTCACGACCTTCGTGAGCATGGCCTCATCATACCGGCTGTGGGTCCAGATGGAAAGAGACAGATTGAGGATGATGAAAAAGCCCTCCAGCGGCGTTCTCACATCGCTCAAGGCCTCAACGTACCGAAGCGTACGCCTCGGCCTTTCGCTCGTTGCGGCCTTACTGGGAGGGCTTTTTGATCATCCTCTTGGTGCTCTCGCTCCCGCTGCGTTTCCAAGGAATTCGTAAATCTAAGGGCTGCCTGCGGTTTTGCACAGTTTCAAATTATTACTCGGCATCATCACGATTCACGCCGCCTAACCCAATCACCGAGGACCCATGCTTGGTCATCAGCGCGTCCATCGTCTCGATAGCTTTTGTGCGCCGTTGGTCGAACAGTCCGGTCGGCGCAGGAGTCAAGGAGGAGAGCGCGAGCCCGGCTAAACGGTATTCGATGCCGGGCCGCATGAGTTCCTGTATCGCCCGTTGGACAGTCGGCCACATGTCGGGATCGTAATTCAACGGGAGTGGAAAGCGATGTTGTTTGGTCGAGATAGCGAAACGGGCGTTTTTCAGCTTCACCGTGCAAGATCCGGCGGCCATTCCTTCCTGTCGGAGGTCCCGCGCCAGATCACGGAGGAATCCACGCAGGGTACGTTCAAGAAAAGCAGCGTCATGTGTGTCATGCTCGAACGTGGTCTCGTGACTGAGGCTTTTGGATTCCCGGTCGGCCACTACCGGTTCGTGGTCTATCCCTTTCGCTAGCTCTCGAACCCAGTGGAGTCGCGTGCCGAAGATATGACGTAAAGGTTGATCCCACCGTTGGTCTAACAGGTCGCCGATTGTCTTGAGTCCAAGCGGTTCCAGGCGCGCGGCAGTTTTTGGCCCGATTCCCGGTAATGCATGCAGAGGCCGTCGAGCTAAGAAGGTTTCTTCTGTACCGGGCGTGACCGTGACCAGTCCATCCGGCTTGTGACTATCCGCGGCGATTTTCGCAACGGTCTTGCCGGTCGCGATGGAGATGGTGCAGCGCAAGCCCGTGGCCTTGTATAGCGCATCCTTCACAAGCTGTCCGAGTAAGCGAGGATCAGGATGGCGTGTCTGGAGATCCGTTGTGTCGGCATAAAACTCGTCAATGCTGCTCCATTCGGTGAGAGGGAATAATTGGTCGGTGACATGCTGCATCGCCTCATGGAGCTGCCGATACAGAGGCCGATCCGGGGGAAGCAGTACGAGGTTGGGGCAGAGCTGGAGGGCTTTGGCCGTCGGCATGGCCGAGTGGATGCCGAAGGGTCGCACAGCGTAACTGGCTGCGGCGATGATCCCCCGTGGCGGTGGACCGCCGACCACGACTGGTTTACCGGCGAGGCTCGGGTCCTTCACCACGGCTGCTGACGCGAACATGGCATCGACATCCCCGAAGAGGATCTGGCGCGACCAACGCATGGATTGCTCCTAGCAGGCTGCGGAAAATTCAGTTTCAGCCAAGATTTCACCGGGATCTTGCGAGTAATGATGTCGCAGGAACGGATTACAGGATGCTCAAAATGGCCGTCAGCAAGGCCGCAGGCGAATCGAAACCGGAAGCGTACCCTCTGGGGTACGTTGAGGATTTCGATGAGCTGAGAACGCCGCTGGCGGACTTTTTCAGCATCCTGTTAAAAGGTAAAGGACAATTGAAGCGGTTGCAAAGACCGTCGAGAGAGAGGCGCGTTCGTGTGGGCGGCACGTTCGGAATCGGTCGGAATCCGGCTGACCGATCCCACCAGCTCCTGTAACAATCCTCGACAGATACCGCAATGGTGGCGACGCGGCTGAATCGACCGTCGATGGCGTCGGTATACTCGTCCGCATTGCCGACAGCGCCAGGCGAATTGCGTAAGCGCGAGGACTTCTTTCTGTAGCGAATGGTAGATGGTAATCGCCAGGGTGCCGTCCCGATTCATTTCGGTCATCTTGCGGAGAAAATTTGGCCCATGATTCGGACGCCGCTTGAGGACGTCGTATTGCCATTGATGAATCATCTCGTGCGCCAGCGTGTTCATGATCTCTTGTTTGCCGTACTTGCTTTGCTGGGTGACTTGCTGTAGCAGGGGGAGAGACAGGCGAATTTCGCGCCGAGTCGGCGGGCGAACGCCGTCTCGATCCAGCCGGGGTCGCGGTCCTCGACGACTGACGAATAGGCCGACCGAGGAGGTCAGGCGTCGGCTCCAGACCAAGTCGATTGGAGGAAGCTGGCCCTCGAAGTAGCGTCCATTCAATGTCGTCCATATCTTGGTCAGATGTCGTATGGTGACCGGTGGGGATTGACAGATCGACATATGGCGGTGGTTATCCCAATTCTTCGTACACTGCCGCAGCCAGTAATGGCACCATAATTTCGTGGTGGCCGATCAGAGAGTAGCCTTTTCCGCCCTTCTGGGTCGGCCGACGCACTACGTTGGTCAGCGGGCGATAGTGAGCCACAAAATCCATATCCACGGTCGTAATGTTGGTCAGGTGATGGCCGAGGTTGCGTCCCAGCGACACCGTTTTGAGGAAGACTTCCGGCAAAATGACGGCAGAGCCGAGATTGAGATACACACCGCCTTCCATTCCTGACACCACTGCCGCAAGTCGCCGAAAGTCCAACAGCGAGGTTGCGCCAATAGCGGCCCCATCTGCGGCAGGATGCATATGGATAATATCGGTCCCGATGGCGACATGCACGGTGACCGGAAGACCGAGCTTGGCTCCGGTTGCGAGGATGCTTGTCTCGCGATGGGGAAACTGCCCCTGCCGGCGATTGATATAGTGGCCGACGGATTCGCCCAGCCCTTCGCGGTCATGGGCTCCACGGACAATTGCCTCGTTCAGCATACGGCCGGTTTCTTCCGCCATCCCAAAGCGCCCTTCATCGATCTCCGCGTCGACTTCTTCAGAGGTGTGTCCCATGAGCGCCAATTCGAAATCATGAATAATGCCCGCCCCGTTCATGGCCACGGCGGAGACGATCCCTTGCTGCATGAGGTCCACAAGAATCGGGCTCAATCCGACCTTGATCACATGGGCGCCGAGTCCCATGATGACTGGCCGATCTTTACGATGGGCCTTCACGACGGCTTTGGCGACGGCACGCAACGTCTTCACGCCCAGGATATCCGGCAGTGAACGATAGAATTGGCTGAAGCTGCCTCCGCGGCGCCATGGGCCGGCAAAATCGGAGACGCGAACCTTGCTATGCCGTCTCTTAAGGGGATAGGTGGTCAGATCTGTCACGTCAATCGGCGGGATCAAGCTCGGAGTCGTGACAGGGGCGCGATGCCGATCAAGCGGTTTTGCCAAGGAGCTGTTCCTCGATGAGTAATAGTAAAATCAATCGGTTACGGGGCATTGCTATCACTTTGTAGCAGCGTAAGGGCCTGTCCCGTATTTTTGGGCTCAGAAATCAGCATTTAGGTACTTAAGGGTTTATGCTAGCAAAAAGCTGTTCCTCGATGAGTTCGCACAGGACGTGGCCGAGCGTGATGTGGCTTTCTTGAATGCGGGCTGTGACCGTCGAAGGGACGACGAATGGATAGTCCACCAGTCCGGCGAGTTTCCCCCCGGTCCCTCCAGTCCAGCCGATGGTGGTGAGGCCACAGGCCTTTGCAGCCTCCACACCTTTCAACACGTTGGGAGAATTGCCGCTGGTGCTGATGGCGATGGCGACGTCACCTTTCTGGCCATGGGCGCGGATCTGTCTGGCAAAGAGTTCTTCAAACCCGTAGTCGTTGGCGATGCAGGTAATGGCAGCGATGTCAGTGACCAGAGCGATGGCCGGGAGGGGATCCCGCTCCCGTTTATAGCGGCCCACGAACTCGGCGGCGAGATGGGCGGCATCCGTGGCGCTGCCTCCGTTGCCGAATAGCAGCACTTTGCGCCCTTCGCGAAAGGCAGTCGCCATCAATGTCGCGGCCTGTACGATGCGATCGGCATGCTCGCGCGCGAATTGTTGCTTGACGGTCGCGCTTTCGGCAAACGCCTTGAGTATATGCTCTTTCATGGGAAGCGATTCTAGGCAACCCGCTGTCACCTGTCAAACGTGATTTATGAGGAAGGGAGGCATACTTGTAGCGAAATATCGTCAGGCGCAGGAGGAGTCTTCGTGATGCGGGCTATGATTTCGTTGTGGCGCCGGGACCTATCTGCCGCATGGCGTTCATCGCCACGGCGATCATGGAGCCAACATCGGAGACCGATGCCGGCAGGATGAGGGTATTGGTCGTTTTCGCCAACTCTCCAAACTTCGTGATGTACTGCTCCGCCACGCGCAGCTGAACGGCTTCCTGGCCTCCCGGCACTCGAATGGTTTCTGCGACCTTGCGCAGCCCCTCGGCAGTGGCCTGAGCAATGGCGAGGATCGCTGCAGCCGCTCCCTCTGCCTCATTGATCTGCTGCTGCTTCTTTGCCTCAGAGGCTTTGATGACTTGCTGTTTCTCGCCCTCGGCTTGGTTGATCGCCGCGTCGCGCTCGCCCTCGGACGTGAGAATCACTGCGCGCTTTTCCCGCTCAGCGCGCATCTGTTTTTCCATCGCGTCCAGCACGCCCTTCGGAGGGGTGATGTTCTTGATTTCATACCGGAGGACTTTCACACCCCAGGGATCAGAAGCCTTGTCGAGTTCGTTGACGACCTGGATATTGATGTTGGTCCGCTCCTCGAACGTTCGGTCCAGTTCGATCTTGCCGATTTCGCTCCGCAGTGTGGTCTGCCCAAGCTGGATCAGGGCAAAATGGTAGTCGCTGATGCCATACGACGCGCGCTGAGGGTTCAAGACCTTGAGGTACAGGATGCCATCCACTGACACCTGTACGTTATCGCGCGTGATACAGACCTGCTCAGGAATATCGATCGCCGTTTCCTTGAGCGAATGTTTGTAGCGAATGCGGTCGATGAAAGGGACGAGAATGTGAAACCCTGCGTCCAACGTGGCGGCATACTTGCCGAGCCGCTCAACCACATAGGCGCTTTGTTGCGGGACAACCACGGCGGTCTTTGCGATGATCACCAGCACCAGCACTGCCAACAACAGCACGACAAATAATCCGCCGGTCATCGTTACCTCCTCCACAGTCGTGATCCCTCCAGGCTGCTCTCGTTCACTCAGCTGTAATCCACAGAGCGAGTCCTTCGACCCGCTCGACCTTGCACCGCCGGCCTTTCTTCAAGAGGGCTGACCCAGCATTATGAGCGGTCCACGTGCTGCCGTGCAGTTCCACCTTACCGGTGCCGCTTGGTCCTAAGTCTTCGAGCAGTAGCGCACTCTCGCCCACCATCGAGTCCACGGTCGGCATTTCCTTATCACGGGTCTTGATCCATGCCGACAACGGTCCGCGAAATACCAGCAGTGAAAGGATTGCGATTCCCGAAAACAACAGCCACTGGAGCCATTCTGATAGAGTGAATCCCAGTCCGGTCACACCGCCCACTATCAGTGCCGCTAGTCCAAAGAAGAGGATATAGAAGCCTCCGGGCGTGAGCATCTCGGCGCCGAGGAGAATGATGCCGAGAAGCATCCAATACCACCAGATCATCGGGAGACCTCATGCACGGTTCGAAAGAGATATGAGGAGCGAGAGATCGTTATGAAAGTCTAAGCGCGTTTCCGTAGGGCGTCAAGGAGAACGCCTGTTACTTGATTATGAATTGATCGCTCAGTGTGGCGGAGATTCGTAGGGCGGGGTATGTCTTCCCGGCAACGCCGCGCGATCGAAAGGCTGACGTACTTTGATCCGTGTGTTGAGGCCGTAAGCGAAGCGGGAACGAAGCCGAGGGGCTTTTACGTCGTCCTATGATATAGTCCGCACGAAATGGCGCAGGACCAACCAGTCAAAGCCTTAGTGATCGCGCTTACCGACCATGCGGCGTCGGCGGTCTATTCGATTAATCGTCTGCAACCGGATGCACTCTGCTTTGTGTTGCCGGAAGGGTCGAAATCGCTTGTAGAGTCCGAGGTCCAGCCGAAGATTGCGCATCTGCCCAGACGGTGGGATTGGGTGATTCTCGCGGAGACCGGAGAATTTGTCAGCAGTTATCAGACGCTGGCCCGAACACTCCCTGAGATGTTGCGCACATGGGATGTGCA
The DNA here is from genome assembly GCA_965233175.1 of uncultured bacterium. Taxonomy (GTDB): domain Bacteria; phylum Nitrospirota; class Nitrospiria; order Nitrospirales; family Nitrospiraceae; genus Palsa-1315. Next base: position 22,181 of record CBDDRW010000110.1, on the reverse strand, counting down.
ACCGGGCGAGCTTGTTGTTGATATGACCGGGGCTACCCCAGCTATGGCTGGAGCGCTTGTGTTAGCGACCATGCCGATGAGTTCACGGATCGTATCGCTTGTGCCGGCACGGGAGGGACAAGAGGAAGACCGGGTTGATATTGCGGGGCAGTCCTTCCTATGGACACAGGGGAACCCGTGGGATGAGGCAGCCTCTGTCTCGCGCCGTGAAGGTTGTGAGCTGTTCAATCGTAGATTGTTCGGTGCAGCGGCGAAGTTGTTCCGTGAGATCGAAGCACGGGTGAGCGGGGGGCAAAAACCACTCTACCGCGCCTTTGCAGACCTAGCAGACGGCTACGATCTGTGGGAACGTTTTCACTATCGTCACGCATGGGAGAAACTGAAGACTGCCGTGAAGGCGTTCGAGATGGCGGCTGTGTGGGGTGGACCTCCGGGGCTTACGTCGCTGTTACCGGCCATCAAAGCGAATGCGGGATTCTTGGAGAAGCTCGTCCTCGATCCTGTCCCAGTGAAAGAGATGCAGGCTCTCGATCTGCTGGCGCATGCCGGCCGGCGCCTCCATGGCCTGCACGATTCAGAAACCGCAATGGTTTCGCTCGTGCGTGCGCTCGAAGCCTTCGCCCAGCGGCAGCTGTTCAAGCAATATCAGATCAAAACGTGGGACGTACAGCCGGAGCAATTACCGCAGGCGCTTCAAGAAACCTGCCGGTCCTGTTGGCTGGAAGATCTCGACGGCAAGTACAAATTGCCTGTACAGGCGCAGTTTCGTGCGCTGGCGGGATTGGGCGATCAGATGGGCCAAGCCTTTTTACGCGAGTGGCCGACGCTGAAACCTCTGCTCGACGCCGCCAATCATGCCGTCCTCGGCCACGGCTTCGAGCCGGTCAAGGCTGAACGAGTGCAGCAGCTGTATGATGTGGTCGTCAAGCTTTCAGGAGTGAGCGAAACCTTGTTGCCCAAGTTCCCGATGCTGAATATCTAGCGAGAGGTCGAGGCCGGCAATCTTCTGATACGTCTCGTTCGCCCTCTTTGTCTCCCATGGAGAACATGGAAATTCGCATCTACTATGAGGACACCGACTGCGGCGGGGTGGTGTACTATGCCAATTATCTCAAGTATTTCGAGCGGGCGCGGACCCACTATCTGGAAGAGCGAGGTTTGTCGGTTGCTGGACTGATGAACGAAGGCACGGCGTTCGTCGTGGTACATGCTGAAGTGGACTACCGGTCGCCCGCTCGATATGGGGACTGGCTGATCGTTGAGACCGTAGTATCTGATGTGACGGCGGCCTCCTTCACATGTTCGCACGTGATCCGAGAACGGGAGAGCCGGCGTGTGGTCGTCGAAGGATCGGCTAAGTTGGCGGCAACGGATAGAGAAGGGAAAGTGAGGCGACTCGACAAGGGAATGGTTGCCGTATTACAATCAGAAATTATAAGGAGTGGGTAAATGGAAATGGCAGGGCTCTGGAGCTGGGTCATCATGGCCGGCTGGACAATCGTTATCGCTATACTCGCCTGGTGGTTTTATATGCCAAATCCCATGGCTAAAGATAGCAAGAGGCCCAAGAAGAAGCCGTAATTTCACTTCTGCTCCTCTCCCTCCACCGTAGTCTTCGCCGCTGCCAACATGATAATCCTGTACAGGAGTTGTTCGTTCTTCGGAGCGGAGAGCACTCACCGGCATCGTTGATGGACCGTCCGATTCAACTCCCCGGCAGGACATCTTTATCGCGTAAATGCTGGTTCAACGTGATACCGAGTTCTTGGCATGTTTTCACGAGGCCTTCGTAGCGCTTGAGGTCTACCTTATACTCCGACATCGGATATTTGCTGAGATCTCCTTTGCTCTTCTCATGAAATCGCTGACAAATCTCCCTGAGAGCTTGGATTGTTTCGAGCAACGCCGTCGTGTACTGGTGGGAACCTTCCAACGCTCCTGGCGCTGCCTTCAATGCTGCCGAAATCTCCGTCAGGTTTGATGCCAGCCGATCGAGTTCTCTGACGTGAATTCCAAAATCAGTGGCCTTGAACAGTCTAGGAATTGATGAGAGAGCCTTGCGCCATGAAAACTTAAAGATCGAGTCATGAATGGAGGCGTACTCGTCGAGGATGGCATTTATTCGGATCAGTTCGTCGGGAAGGTCCGGCATGTGTTATCCACGAGCGTTTGGTGGCACAACCCATGCGAACGTGGGTTGCCTCCATCGCGCTAGGGTCGCATCCACTGTAATACATGGTTACGAGGCAGGGGGCTTGTCTTGCTTCTCTTGTTTCCAAGCTCTCCAAGCATAGAAAAACCCAATCGGCGCGCTGATGATGCAAATAATTGACAGAAGTGATGATTCTGCTGCCAGCCACCCGCCAAGAGCCGTATAGACAGCCGACCCGAAAAAGTAGACATACCAGGGAATCCCTCCCTTTTTTTTCACAGGTGGATTGGTTTGCGATGACATCTGAAAGCCTCTCTACGTCCGATGCGGCGTCACTATGAATTATCTGATCCCGTATAATAAGCCATCGTCTTAGGAACCGTGAAACGTAGGATTGCAGAGTGATCTTCCTCCGAATCGTTTCACGTTTAACGATTCACGTCTCACGAATAGCCGGAATGGTTATCCATCAACTTTCCCACCTGCGTCACGAATACACTGCACAATATACGCTTGTGTTTCTGGCGACAAGCATGCAAGCGGCAATGTGGTGAACTGTGCTTTGGAGTATAACAACAGCCATACGTTCTGAAACTGCCACAACTCTTTGACTGCGGACCACTGAAGCGTGGTCGTGCCGATGTCGGAACTCATGGTGAACGAGGACGCCTCAGCGCGGAACAGGGCTTGAGGTTTGTCCATCTGGCGAAATTTTTGCAGCGATCGACGATAGTGCACGACATAGATCACGATGGCGAACGCGACGCCCACCACCAGCACGGTTGCAAGTCCACCGATGATCCAAGAGGACTGGCCTAGTGCTACGAGTACGACGAGACCAATTGCGGCAATAAACAATGCAACAAAGAAGCCGACACCAACGGAGCGCCGCCAAAACGCGAATACCGCTTGACGGAGCAGCGCCGTGCTGTAGATGAGTGTGGCTTCGTGGGGCATGGTGGCTACCGATCCCTGCTCTGAGACACAGCCCAGGAGGCGCCAGCAATGTTACCGGAACGCGATGGTTTGGTTAGCTGCAGGGCGTCCTCAGGCATCGTCATGCCCTCAATCTACCAATCCAAAGTGACGGAATGCTACTCCGAATCACCGTGTCGATGCGAGCCATGCAGCAGAGCAGCTCGCATGCACGGACTCGCAAATTACCCCTTCTCGTTCGTGGAAACAATTAGCAGACGATTGTTCACCAGCCGAGGACCAAACAGTGGCACGATTGCCGTAGGGTCAGAAACGGGAAATGATTTTCCTTACTTGCCATGTATTGTCTTTCTCATTCAGCGTGGCACACAGGATTGTTTTGCCATCGGTGCGGACATTGACCAACCCATAAATGAGACCGGTGACGATGTTCGTTCGATCAAGTTTCCTTTTGACCGTAGTCGGCCTGAGATCGCCGGCTTTTTTTGTCTTGGCTTCGATTTCGATTGTATTCAGTTTGTCCGCCTCGATTATGGTCGTGGCACCATCCCTCGTCACGGTGACTTTCGTCGGCTTGCCTAGGTTAATGCTTCGGGCGAGTTCCGTCGAGTAAACCAAAGGGGTCACGATTCGATCTTGAGAGATTTCCAAGTGACCCGTCATCGCGCTCGCCGCGACGATGCTCGGGCGTGGATGGTCATGACCCTCATTGTCGCCGGATGAAATCACCGTCACAGCCGGTCTCATCGCGCTTAGGAATTCGTACGACACATCGTCGCTGCCGTGGTGACACGCCTTGGCCACATCGCATAGGAACTCCATCCGATTGCCAATATAGTCCTCTAATAGAGCGCGTTGACTGTCGGTGTTGAGATCGCCCGTCAGGAGGATTCGCGATCGGCCATAATCGAGTCGCAGGAGGAGACTGTTGCCGTTCGTATTCTTGCTTGCGGACGAACCGTAGTTGTGGAGCGCAGGTTTACCGCTCATCGTCGTCTCGAACGGAGCCAGGATACGAATCGCCACACCGCCGTTGCTTCCATCGAATCCGGGAACATGCCGATTGACCTGGCTCAACCGCAGGATCGGAGTTGCGGCCCCGTCGATGGTTTTCGTCTTGGTGACGTTTTCCATGAAGTCCGCCCATTCGCCTTGCAGCTTCGGTTCCGCGTCACTCTTCAGCGCCGCCACGACCTGCAACCAGTTTCCCATCAGTTGAGTCAAGAACTTTCTATCGTCCGTTGTCGGCCCCAACCACCGTTGATGAGTGGAAGGGTGGACCCACCAGCCAATGCCTGCGTGATAGAAGGCATCGACACGGACTTCATCTGCATCGAGTTCCTTACTCTGCGAGGCATCGAGCAGATCTGAAAGGCCGCCGTAATGATCCGCGTCGTTATGCGAGGCGATCATCGCATCGAGGTGGATCCGGTTGAGGCCGTAATCCTTGGCGAACTTCCAATCGACGAAGTCGGCTGCATTTTTACCCGTCGGTTGCTTGGTGCGATCGAACCCTCCGTCGAGCATGATATGGCGATCTTCTGGGGTACGGATGAGGACACCATCTCCTTGGCCGACATCGATGAAATACACCTCCAACAGCGATTCATCACCGATGGCATCAGCGTTGACGAATCCAGTCTTGCCGCGGGCCTTCACCTTGATGCGAGGCCCGGCGACGTCCAACACGGTAAGGTGATCTCCCCACAGAAGTTCCAGCAATGTCTTGTTGCCAATAGCGTCTATGAACAGCGGTGTTGTGTCCGTCGAGACATATTTAATGGCCATAGAGATCGCTCCATTTCAGTGTTTTTTGGGTACACGTTCCTAAGTGGATATCAGCCCAGGTGGTGTCTTCTCTGTTCAGCTCTGAATTGTGATCATGCGGGGTGTTATACAGGTTTGTATGAGAGTTGTGTATTCCATGTGGACGCTATTCATCATATGAGCATAGTCAGGTTGTCACTCAATAGGCCCTCCTATTTGCGATCCGATTGTTCCTGACCATCTGGTGGTGCCACTGAACGACGAGGCAACGTCGATTTGATGCTTTGGTCCAGTGAGCGATGGGTTCCCCTCGCATGTTTGTGTGGACGTAATCCTTTCTCTCTACGAAGTCGTTGAGGCTTCAGGTCGCTTCCCGGTCTTGTCTCTGGTTTCCGACAGAGATCGCAGGAGGGTCGGAGTTCGGACTCGTTCGTCTCAGCTTCCAAAGGTCTTGTGGACAATGAAGAAGGTGGGGCAGTCGATTGTTGTGCAGAAACCTGATGGGCGAAGATCAGCATGATGCCGATGGCGATGAGTGCGCCGAACAGGGTGTGACTTTGTGTCATGAAGTATAGAAGAAAGCACACTCTATGCCACGGTGGTTTGGTTGACAATGGAAAAAGCCGCGTGCTGTTATAGCGGCGTATCTCGTCGCTCGTGAAGCGTATTTCGTAGGATGGGCTCCTTCTTTCTTGCGAGATACGAGAGACGAACAACGCTTCACGATTTTATGGAGGTTTATGTCATGGATATGATGGGACGTGTGGGGCTGGTTGAGATTCCGATATTGATCGCGCCTGATCAAAAGGTCTGGATGGATCGAATGATTAAGGAAGGGAAAATCGCCATTCCTCCAGGCGGAACACTGGAAAAAGGCTCGCTCTATTCGATGTTTATCCGGATGCTCCTGCATAATGCCATGGAAGAGCAGAAGAGACAGGAAGTGCTTGACGCGGAAGACGAGGACGACGAGTGAGCAGGATGCTGAAACCGGTTCCTTGCGTCGTTCTCGCATCGCTTAGAGACTCAACGTACCGAAGCGTACGCCTCGCCTCTTCGCTCGCTGCGGCCTAGCAATGAACTCGTTTTGAGCATCCTGCCAAAGCCTCAGCCTTTCGCTCGTTGCGGCCTTGCTGAACAGTCGTTTTGAACAGCTTCCCAACAAGTGTAACTATTCATCATGAAGCACCGAAGGAGATTTCGTAGACGGGATCCGAAGACCCCTTCACAATCCAACGGCTCTGCGCTGTATCCGAAAGGATTCAGGACTGTATCAAATGAGATTCACGAGCGACGAAGTTAGAGTTTCTTGAAAGAGGCAGCGGCGGCTTTGATGGTGTGTTCGATATCGCGGGTTGAATGAGCGGTTGAGAGGAAGGCGGCTTCAAATTGAGAAGGGGCCAGGTAGACCCCCTGTTCCAGCATCGCGTGAAAGAATTGCCCGTATCGCTTCGTATCCGAAAGTTTTGCGGTATGCCAATCCATCACGGGGCCTGACGTAAAGAAAGCCCCAAGTATCGAGCCGACTCTGGTTTGCATGAGCGGGACGCCTGCTTTTTTCGCGGCTTCTCCAATGCCTTTGGCCAGGGCGGACGACTTCTCTTCTAGCTTCTTATAGACCCCGCGGGGTTTGAGCTGCTTGAGCGTTTCAATGCCTGCGGACACAGCTAACGGATTTCCTGACAACGTGCCAGCTTGATAGACCGGCCCCAACGGGGCAATCAGATCCATAATCTCTTTCCGTCCTCCGTATGCGCCGACCGGCAATCCTCCACCGATGATTTTCCCCAGCACCGTGAGGTCGGGCTTGATGTTGTAAAGTGTTTGGGCTCCGCCGTAGGCCACGCGAAAACCGGAGATCACTTCATCGAAAATCAGGAGGATGCCATGTTCTTCAGTGAGGCGGCGAAGGGCCTGAAGAAATTCCGGCTCCGGCGGCACCACACCCATGTTCGCGGCGATGGGTTCAAGAATAATGCAGGCCAACGTGTTCCGCTGTTCCTTGATGGTCTGTTGCACCGCTCGGAAGTCGTTGTACGGAGCGGTCAACGTGTGCTTTGCAAAGTCTGCCGGAACTCCGAGCGAATCAGGAATCCCCAAGGTAGCCAGCCCTGAACCGGCCTTGGCCAGCAAATAATCGCTGTGGCCGTGATAGCACCCTTCAAATTTGAGAATATTGTCTCGCTTGGTAAAGCCACGCGCGACACGAATGGCGCTCATGACCGCCTCGGTGCCTGAACTGACGAGCCGGATCTTTTCCATCGATGGGAAAGCATCTCGGATCATGTGGGCGAGCGTGACCTCCAGTTCGGTCGGCGCACCGTAACTGGTTCCGCGCGCGGCAGCTTTTTTGATCGCGTTGATGACCGATGGGGCGGCATGGCCCAAAATCATTGGGCCCCATGAGAGCACATAGTCGAGATAGCTGTTCCCATCGACGTCGTAGAGGCGAGCGCCTTTAGCGCGTGCAATAAACCTGGGTTGGCCTCCGACAGAACGAAAGGCGCGCACGGGGCTATTCACGCCTCCAGGAATTACTTGCTGCGCGTCGGCAAACAGCTTGGCAGAACGAGTAGTTTTCATAATGGGGGCGCACAGTACCATGCAGTCGAGCCTTGGTCAAGAAAGAGAGGGCTCGATGGGGTGATAACACGAGCAGGGTCCAAAAACCGTCAGAAAAGATACACCCAGCAGCATTTTTTGATACAGGCTGTGTTGTTGCGGAACGAGGACGTTTCGTAATTCATTGTAGAGGCAATGATTTAAGCGCCGAATCGATTTCGGCCTAACTCTTGCTGAGCTTGCTGAGTGCATATATCGAGATTCGAAACCGCGATAGAGGAATCAACGATGAAGATTATATGTTCGTGGTGCCGACACGAAAGGAAAGCTGACCTCGTGGGTGAGAAGGCTCCCTTCGATGATGCACGGGAGACGCACGGGATTTGCGTCGTTCATAGCGATGATGTTGAAGCCCGTTGGCGGGGGTCGCATCACAAGACATCATGCTCTAGGGCATCGACCAGATTGTCTTTTGCGCTCTTCAGCAAATGGAGAAGTGTGCTGACTGTGACCAAGAAGATGCGACCATAGGACATCGGTGCATCTTCTTGGCGACGGATATTATATCGAGATTTTCCCCTCAAACATCTTCAGTAACTGGTCGATCCCGCCGGCTTCAATCTTGCCGTTCGGCGTCAACTTGTCGATCACGTTTGGTAGCAAGCTAGACAGTTGCGGCATCTGGTGAGACGCCGGCCTTGCTCGCAAATTGGCTTAAAAAATCGCTCCCCAGACCCTGCTTGATCTGATCCGGCGTGATGGGCAGATTTTTTCCTGTGCTCACCCAGGAGTTCACGATGTCGCCAAGCCCGTTCTTCTGGAAAGCTTGGACGATGCCGGCTAATCCCCCCACGCTGCTATTCTGTCCGAGCAGGCTCGTGATCGCCTGCAAGAGAGGGTTCTGTCCCGCCTGCCCGCCCATCGCCCCACCGACGGCTTGTCCTAATTGATCCATTAGTCCCATCGTTGAGTTCTTTCTGTATCGGATGTTGAAGAATGCCGCCGACTCGGCGGCTCGTGTGCCTGTCCCGCGAGCGTTGGCCAAGACCTTGATGAGAACATGGTCATGATCAACTCACGCTAGCCGCGTGAAGCCTTACGTTTGGGCAAACGCGGTCGTATCTTCATCTCCTCATTCGGTTCCGACTGGATTGCGTTCATTCCCCAGTGAGCCCGCTTCGCGCTATCCCGTGTCGATACAGCGAACAGCACGTGAAATGGCGTCGCTCGTCGTGAGCCCATTCCTGCTTGCGCATTTCCCCAGGCCTCTCCTGCATCGCGCAAGATCTCTAGGAAGGTTTCATATTCTGTTTCGTCGTTGGGGAGCACATGGGCTGCATCGGTGATGAGCAAGACATAACCCCTGGCCGGCAGCCATTCCAGATCGGTCAGACATTCCTCCATGGCATCCCAGTTGTGGCCGAAGTAGTCGGGGAATTCCAATGCCCGTGCGAATTCCGCAAACAGTGTTGCCGGGGTCTTGCAGTGGCGTCCCTTAATGATCTTTAAGGACAACCCCGTCCGTGGGCGGATGAGCGATTCGGCGCGCTGGTCAGTTGCGACCAACAGTAATGATGTCCAGGGGGCCTTCGTTGAATCGAGATAATTGGTCAATGCTGGTGTAGATTTTGGAGTCATGGCGTCTGATTCAATGGAATGAATGTTCGGTAATGGTTCCCGGTATAGTAGGCCTTTCCGGTGTCTTGTTCGATGACGATCCGTTCTGCATCCCGCGAACTGCCGCGTACTTTGGGATTCACATCGTACTCGCGATAGTGACCGCGAGGCAGCCGTCTTTCGCGATTCTGAAACACCCTGCCGCCGATATATCCAGGGAGGGCTTTGCCGCCATGTTGCTGAATTGCCTCCAGCAGGTCTTTGGCTTTTTGTAGAGGGTCCTTCGCGGCTCGATGTACTTGTCGATCGAGCGGTGGCGTGGCATCGTGAGGAGCTGGCGCTGCGGACTGAACGGATGAGACAGAGGCTGGCGGTACGGTCGGTTCATGTGACGAGCTGGCGTTGGAAAGGCCGCCGAACAGTAGCCCTGCAAGGACGACGAGGATTCCATAAAGCTTCCAAGTCCGATCCATAGTTCCACGTTCGTATCACGACGTGAGGCAGCAGGATCTGAACCCTAGCACGCACGATCTTCGGTGATCAACGGGCGTGAGAGCACCAGGCGCTCACAGGATGCTGAAACAGTCTGCCAGCAGCGTTCTCGCATCGTTCAGACCCTCAACGTACCCCAGAGAGTACGCTTCGGCCCTTCACTCGCTGCGGCCTTGCTGGACAGCCTGTTTGAGCATCCTGCGGAGTGTGTTCCTGTGGTGCCGTACGTGGGGACCTTCGAAGCTCTGCTGTGTCGAAATGGTTGTTCGGAAGCCTGCGAGGCCGGAAATTGTTGCTATCGTTCATCTGCCAGCGTAGCATCCCACATAGTCGTCTTGTTGAGGATGTTCTCCATTCCGGCATCTCCTGACCAGCAGTTATGATGCCCCTGTATTCAAGAGTGCAACGAGGTACAGATTGGAATCCGCCACAGACCGGCTTGAGTTTGTGACAGTCGAAGGACTCCTGGCCTATGGAGAGATGCTGGCGCGTCGCACGGCCGGTGAAGGAATTGCGTTCCCACCCATCCCAACTTCCTCAGTCGATCGACCCCAGCGAACCCGTGACGCGATGGAGAAGATTCGGGCATTTGTGCATGGTGCGCACGTGGGCTTTCCTGGGGCAGAGGAGTATCGGACTAGCCGTCGCGCGCTGGTCGAAGAAGGTTGTCGGGGTGACGAACTGGTGTTCTTTGCCGCCTGGAATATGCTCCTTGCAACAGGCGAGTTGTCTCCCCTCCTCCGCATGCCAATCAGATCAGTACAGAAACCAGCGCATCGTCGGCCGGTGGCGATCGTACCGCGCGCGCAACTGACGCCGCAATTGGTCGAGGATCGTATCGTATTGGACTTGGGCGAGGATCGGTTCTGGCTCTTGCCGCGCGATTTAACCGGTCGCACGCTTCTGTTCACGATGCGTCATGGCATTTCACGTATGGAAAGTAGCACCCATCGAGTTGGGCGTCGCCTCGCGAACGTGCTGGATCCTGAGCGAGGCGTCCCCAAGGCCGACGCAGTCGGTGCAGCTCTGGCCCGTATGCTGGGCGTGGTGGGGCAACAATTGGACTTCCTCCACATTCAGAACTATCTTGATCCGCACACCTTCGTCCATCTTGTGAGCCAGAGTCCCAATACCAAGCAATTGTATGAGCGGGTGGTGGCAGCACTGATGCTGGCGCACCATGCCGAGGCACTCCCGCCAACCTCCGATCCCGCGTTAGACTCCCAGGATTTCGGATGGGTCACAGGTTTGGAGAAGAAGGTGGAAGCCGATGAGGCTGCAAAGGCATTCGGCGTGGATGTACCGACGGCCAAGCGTCTCATCAAACATCCCCTCTACAGCTACCCGGGTGGGCATTCTTTCTTCGATGTCTATGTGGATATCGTCGATGGCTTTCGCCGGTTGGGTCAGTCTCACCAGGGGAAGGCTGTGTGTGTATACAGCCACAGCTCCACGCTGCGGGCGCTCATGATTTATCTCGACCCTCGTCCCTTTCGTGAAGCCTTCACCGAGTTTGGAGAATATAAGGAGGGACAGGATAACGTGGTCTTGCTGGCCTACGAACAGGGACTCTTATCAGGCTACTCCACCGCTGTAGGTTTGTCAGCGCGGGAACGGGCGGTGCGGGAGACCTGGGTGAAGGTCGAGCGCGAACGCCGAGACCGGATCACGCTCAAGCCTCAACGGATCAAGCGGATCGTGGCATTGGTTTCGGGTGGCGATTTCGCCGGCGCCGGCGCCGCATTGAAAGAGTTGCGCGTGACAGGACAACGGTTTGGCCTGGACGTTCACTTTGTCCGTCACGGGTTCTTAGGTCTGGCCAACAACTGGATCACAGCCGTGACCGAGAACGATACCCGTGGCATGGGCAGCCATGCGAGCAGTCCAATTGGGAGCAGCCGATTCGAAGACTTTAAGGACGAGCAGGTGCAACAGGCCACGATGCGGCATCTTCGGCCTTATATGGAAGATGGGGCCTTGGTGGTGATTGGCGGGGACGGGAGTCTTCGAGGCGCGCGGGCGCTGTACGAAGGATTTGGGGTTCAGGCAGTTGGAATTCCTGGCACGATCGACAATAATCTTGCAGGAACCACCTCCCTGGGTTTTCATTCGGCCGTGTCTCTGGCGAATCAATCCATCGAGTCGCTGAAAGCCACCAGTTCCGCCATGGGCAGCGTGTTTTTCGTCGAGATCATGGGGGCAGGGTCCGGCCATCTTGCCCTCGCCTGTGCGTATCAGGCCAGAGCTGAAGGCTTGTTGGTCAACGAGCATCCCGATCCCGACGCGTATATCGACGACTTCATTCTGGGCACGCTCACCCGCACCTTTGGCGTCCCGAACAAAAGCCATTTGTTTGTCGTGGCGGAACAGACACCCCATCGCCATCATCCGGATGGCGGCGTGCGAGGTCTTGTCGAGTATGTCGCCGGCACGCTTTCCACGTGGCAACAGTTTCAGGCGCGGCCAGGCGAGTACCGCCTCGCCCCGACGACCAAAGCCACGATCCTCGGGCACACATTACGAGGGGCGCCCCCGACTCCTGAGGACAAGACCATCGGACAAGATCTGGCCTATGAAGCGATTCGCCGTCTTGTCATGGAGCCGGAGCGAGTCGTCGGATGCATGTTGGCCTATCGCGGGCCAGGCGCCATCGAGGCGATCCCGCTCCACGCTGTGGCGCCGAAGCAGTTCGACTGGGAGATCTTTGCTCGAATGCATGGAACTGAGCTGTCCTAGCCCGCATTATTCATGAACACGTCTGCTGCAATCGCCGGCATGGATGAATCAGGCAGCCTGTGTCTGAAAGAGCGGTTGCGTTGTGGGCTTGGTGGTCGTTTGTTAGAATGGCATTCCTAGCAGGCTGCGAAAAACTCAATGTATACACAAAATGTCGTGGGAATCTTTCGTATAGCGCCGATGTCAAGACAGGTGCAGGATGCTCAAAAAGGTTGTCCAGCAAGGCCGCAGTGAGCGAAGAGGCGAGGCGTACGCTTCGGTACGTTGAGTCTCTGAGCGACGCGAGAACGCCGCTGGCGGACTTTTTCAGCATCCTGCTAAAGATCATCACGAGGAGAGCGGGAGAAGCAGGACGCCGCGAAATGCGGGAAAAGTCGGAATCTCATTTCCTGCCCATCTTGTCTGTCACGCGCGGCACGCATGCCGAGTGACCAATATCCAGTGACAGCATTGTTTATGCGCAAAGCTAAAATCGTGTGCACGATAGGTCCCGCCAGTGATTCGCCCACCTTGCTGGATCAGTTAATTGAAAGCGGCATGAACGCGGCTCGACTCAACTTTTCTCATGGGACTCACGAGTCGCATGCGCGTGCGATCAAGGCCATTCGCGAAGCAGCGGAGCGTCGGCGTGTGGCGATCGCGATCATCCAGGACCTGCAAGGACCGAGGATCCGTGTTGGAGAAGTCGATCGGGACGGGCTCGATCTGCTAGCCGGCCAGACTGTGAGGCTCGTGACGACTTTGCTCCGGTCCGGCGGTCAACTCGGTGCACGGTCTACCGCTCCATCTGCCATGCATGAGATCCCGGTGACGTACCAATACCTGGTGCGGGATGTTCAGCCAGGTGCCCGCATCTTGATTGACGATGGACTCATCGAGCTGACGGCAGATCGGATTACCGGAGGCGTCGTCGAATGCAGAGTCGTGACCGGGGGACGACTCATTTCACACAAGGGCATGAACTTACCTGATAGTCGCATCAGTGCGCCCACTCTGACAGACAAAGATCGGGACGATCTCCGGTTCGGCATCGCGCAGGGGGTGGATTATGTGGCCCTCTCATTTGTCAGAGGTCCCGACGACGTGGTGGCCGCAAGGAAGCTCGTGACTGACTGGGGCGGCGACGTGCCGATTATTGCAAAGATCGAAAGGCCGGAAGCGGTTGAGTGCCTGGACTCGATTCTCGATCAGGCGGATGGTGTGATGGTTGCGCGGGGCGATCTGGGAGTGGAAATGGGTCCGGAGGCAGTTCCCCTCTTACAGAAGCGCATTATCGCCGAAGCCAACCGCCGCCGCTGCCTCGTGATCACGGCCACGCAAATGTTGGAGTCCATGACGCACCACATGCGCCCGACAAGGGCCGAAGCGTCGGATGTGGCTAATGCCGTGCTCGATGGGACTGATGCCGTGATGCTGTCCGCAGAAACGGCGATCGGACAGTACCCGGTTGAAACAGTCCGTGTCATGGACCGAATCGTTCGAGCCGCAGAAGAAGGGACTCGATCGTCGTATACGCGTTCGTCCGATGTGCCACAGGGGGAAGGCTCATTCCCGGAAGCCATTTGCCATTCGGCCTCTTCAGCAGCCTCAGTCATTGGGGCGAGCGTCATCGTGGCATTTAGCGAACGGGGTACGACTGCGCGCTTGCTCTCGAAGCAGCGTCCCCACGCGTCAATTATTTCATTAACTCCATTTGAGGCCGTACGGCAGCGGATGGCGCTGTATTGGGGTGTGACCCCTCATACGATGCGGCAAATCGCACAAACCGATGAGCGGATCGATGAAGCGGAACGCCGCCTGAAGACCGAGGGACTGGCAGTAACGGGACAGCGGATCGTGATTCTGTCTGGGACCAGGATTGGTCAGCCCGGGGAGACCAATTTCATGAAGTTACACAAAGTTGGGTGAGCTGAAGCAGATGAGTGGGCCGCTGTGTCCGCACAAGCTTACGGACTGAGAGATCCATTGTCGGACATGCGTATGGGAGGTCTACTCAGTTCCTGCGGGAGGAGTACAGATTGGGAGTAACGAGCACACGATGACATTCAACGTTATGGGGCGGCTAGTGTTTTTTCTGTGTCAGTTGTTTGTCCTGGTGTTGTTATGCGGAAATGGGCTCGCGCAGAGCGCATCCATCAAACATTCTCCGGCAGATGTGGTGAAACGGTATGTGGAGCTGGATCATAAGGGCGCGCGGCTCGATGCCATGTCGGCTGAAACGGTCGCGTCCTACACGGGATGGAGTGAGGAGCCGGCGTGGGGCCATGTCGTCGTCACGCGAGGGTTTGTCGTGGCGGAGCACTATCGCCAATGGCAGGTGATCGATAGTCTGGAAGTTGTGATTCCTGTGACCTTTCAGGTCATCGGTTCTGTGTATCTGGAGACCGCCGGGTTCGTCCAGGATGTCGAGACTGAAGAGATTCGGTTTCGTGTGAAAGCCGTCGAGAATCGATGGAAGATAATCGAGCCGCTTGTGCCCCCCCACGTGGGGCACAAGCGGATGGTAAATTTTGTGCGCGAAGCCTTGACGAATGAAACCGACCCGGCAAAGCGGGACCGTCTGGGGGTATTACAAGAGGAGTTGAGAAAGGCGAAATAAGAATGGGAAAAACGTCGGTCGAGTTGTTGATTTTCGACCTGGATGGGACACTCATCGAGTCCAAATGGGACATTGCCGCATCGGTGAACTTCACGTTGGCCGAGCTGGGACTGCCGCAGCGTCCGATTGAGGAAATCTTTGGGTTTGTAGGGGATGGGGTGAAACAGCTGCTGCGCTTGTCAGTCGGTGAGAGCAGTCAGGTCACCTTCGATGAGGCACTGCGGGTGTTTAGGCGCCAGTACTTGGCCCATTGCCTCGATCGTACGACGTTCTATCCCGGCATTGGAGAGACGCTCGCACATTTCACAATCAAGCAGAAGGCGGTCGCCACGAACAAGTCGATCGAATACACCAACGTAATTCTCCAAGGGCTGGGTGGAAATCATTTTCAGTGCGTCGTCGGAGGCGATTGCGGATTTGGATTGAAACCGGAACCGGGTATGCTGTCGCATGTGATGGAGCAGCTGAACGTATCGAAAGAACAGACGGTGCTCATCGGGGACAGCACCAATGACATCAATGGCGGGCATAATGCCGGGATTCGTGTCTGCGCAGTCGGGTATGGCATGGGGAACCGAACCAAGATGGAAACCTGCCGTCCGGACTGGTTTATCGAACGACCGGAAGAACTCATGGAGCTATTTATATGACGACTCAAGGGTCGCTCGTACCTTGTAAAACGTATCTCGCGGAAAGAAGTATTCGACGACATAGCGATGTGAAAAGATCTGGCTGGCTCCTCAGCGTTCAGTTCTTAGCTCTTCCCACGCTTCGCGCTTCACGCTTCACGGTTTTCCTGTTCGCCACGGCTTTCAGCCTCAACCTGAACTTCTCGCATGCGGGCTCGTTTGAGTTGGCGGATCGTGTGGTGGAACACAGATTGGCCAACGGGTTGACTGTGCTCATGGTCGAACGGCATCAGACGCCGGTGGTCTCTCTCAACATGACCTTTAGGGTCGGAGGAGTCAATGAACAGGTAGGGCAAACCGGCCTCGCGCATCTCTACGAACATATGGCGTTCAAGGGCACGAGGACGGTTGGAACGAAGGATTATGAAAAAGAGCGGCCGATTCTCGAAGAGTGGTTTCGAGTGGGGACCGAGCTGGAACAGCGGCAACGAGAGCTTGCCCGAAAGAGTCAGGAAAGATCTGCCAGTTCTGAAGATCGAGCGGCCATCGAGAAACTACAGAAACGATTCACCGAACTGCAAGACCAGGCAGGCCAGTTCGTTGCAGGCAATGAAATGGCCTTGCTCTATCAACGCCACGGAGGGGTCGGGCTCAATGCGGCGACCGGCAAGGATCTGACTCGCTATATGATCAATCTGCCGGCGAACCGTCTCCCTTTATGGGCTGCGCTCGAGTCCGACCGCATGGCGCATCCGGTCCTCCGAGAATTCTATAAGGAGCGTGGTGTGGTCATGGAGGAGCGGCGGTTGCGAAATGACGACAGCCCCAATGGACTATTGTACGAGACCTTCACCTCAGCTGCCTTCCGCGCGCATCAGTACGGTATTCCGACGATCGGCTGGGAATCGGATATCCTGTCACTCACCCCCGCCGACACCGAAGCTTTTTTCAAAGCCTATTACGGTCCCGGTAATGCGACGATCGCCATTGTGGGCGATATCAATCCGAAGGACGTCATGACATTGATCGAACGCACGTTCGGCACGATCCCTGCCTCCCCATCTCAACCTCCGCTCGTCACTGTTGAGCCGCCTCAACGGGGTGAGCGCCGGGTGGAGGTGGAGTTCGATGCTGAACCCTCGCTGATCATCGGGTTTCACAAGCCTGCGTTGGGTCATCCAGACGATTATGTCTTCGATGTGATCGACGCGGTGTTGAGCGACGGACTCACTTCACGGCTCTATACGAGTCTGGTCCGTGAGAAACGGATTGCTGCCTCGGTCGGGTCAGATTCGAATTATCCGGGGGTCCGCTCGCCAAATCTGTTCATCCTCAATGCTACGCCACTGGCACCTCATACGACGGCAGAAGTCGAAGCGGCCATCTATGCGGAGATTGAACGGCTCAAGACGGAGCCGGTCACTGCCAAAGAGCTTGAAAAAGTGTTGAATAATCTCGATGCTGATTTGGTCCGTGCGCTTCGATCCAACGGAGGTCTTGCTTCCCAGTTAGCGCTCTTTCAGACGGTAGCGGGAGACTGGCGCTACGCGTTAAAGTCTCGAGACAAGATTGCGGCCGTCACAACTGCTGATATTCAACGTGTGGCCGCTGAATATTTCACGAAATCGAACCGAACGGTGGCGACGTTGGTGAAGAAGGCCGGAGTGAAACATGCCGCGACGGCGCCGCAGCGCGAGGTGGTGCGATGAAGGACGTGAAAGGTGAAACGTTCAACGTGAAACGGGGGTACTTTACTCTGACCGCGATGGTCATGGCCCTCACCGTTCCAGTGTTAACCGCTTGTGTCGGAAGTCCGGCGTTGAACGATCCCAGGCAGATGACGTTTAAGTCGGTCGAGTTCACTCCGCCCGAACCGGATCGTGTGGTATTCGAGAATGGGATGGTCGTGTACCTCCTAGAGGACCATGAGTTGCCCTTGGTCAGCATGACTGCCACGATGCGAACAGGCGGCTGGCTCGATCCAGCCGATAAGATCGGACTGGCGTCGTTGACAGGCTCCGTCATGCGGACCGGTGGTGGTGGCGGTCTATCTGCTGAAAAAGTAGACGAGGAACTCGAACAGTTCGCCGCGGATCTTTCCGTTTCGATCGGACGGCAGTCCGGTTCTGCGTCGCTCGATGTACTCAGCAAGGACTTGAAGCGGGGGCTCGAGATTTTCGTGGGACTCATTCGAACTCCCGCCTTTGAGCCGGCGCGGGTTGAACTCGCCAAGCTTCAGGCTATCGAAGGGATCCGTCGTCGGCAGGATAACCCTGGTTCGATCGTCGGACGCGAATTCGGCAAACTTTTGTATGGAGAGGATCACCCGTCTGCGCGTGAAAGCAGCATCAGATCCATCGCCCTGATCACCAGAGACGACCTGATCGCATTTCACCAGAAGACCATTCATCCGAACGGCATGATCGTGGGTGTGACAGGTGATTTCGATAAATCCGCCATGCTGGCTCTCCTACACGAGGTATTCGGAGATTGGAAGAAAGGTGAAGTGCCCGTGCTGGCGATTGCCGACGTGCCTCAGAGCCAGACGGCGAAACCCATTGTACGGTTTGTAAACAAGGAGACCTCGCAGACGCATCTCCGCCTTGGACATCTGTCGATCAAACAGCAGGACCCCGACTATGTCCCGTTGGCGATCGCGAACGATATTCTCGGCGGCAGTTCGTTTCGAAGCCGTCTCTTCAACGATGTGCGCACCAAACGGGGCCTGGCCTACTCCGTCGGCAGCCGTTTGAACTCAGGGGCCCACGATCAAGGGGTTTGGCTGATGCGAGCGGAGACAAAGTTGCCGTCGACGCAAGAGGTCATCACTCGGTTTGTGGCGAACATGGAACGGATGCGAACAGAGTTGGTGACAGACAGCGAGTTGGCAGAGGCGAAAGAGGCGTATGTGAACTCGTTTGTGTTTTCCTTTTCCAGTCCATCCGCGATTGTGGGGCGGTTGATTGAACTGGAATACGACGGGCTTCCCAAGGATTTTCTCCAGCAAGTGCGTGCCCGCGTCGTCGCGTTGAAGAAAGAGGAAATCTTGGCGGCGGCAAAGAAACATTTCAACCCAGAACGACTGACCATTGTCGCCGTCGGTTCCGGCGAGGCCCTGCCGAAGTTGCTGTCGGGATTTGGCGCCGTGAAGGAAATAAAGTTGGTTCCGGAGAGGTGAGAAAAAGAGCGGACGGGTGACCCGTGATCTCCTGTGCTCGCGCAACGCGCGGTCTCGGAAGACCCTCGTTGGACGCGCGCAGTGGGAGATCAGCAGGCCACCCGTCCTAGGGAAAGAAAGCTTCCGGAGCTTTGGGTAAGGAAGTAGTGTGGAGGCGGGTGGTTGAGTCGAGGCTGAGAGCTGACCACGGAAAGGCTTTTCACGTGCCACTCGAGGACGAGTTTGTAGATATTATCAAGAAGGCGCGAACTGGCCAGGGATTTTCGGTTGGCGATGTGGCGCAGATGGCTGGCTTGCCTAGCGGGAACATCACTGCGTTAGAACGCGGTGATTCCCCGCCTGATCGCATGGAAGTTCAGGCACTGGCTGAGGCGCTAGGACTTCGCCCTGGTCCGTTGGAGCAGATTGCGATCGAGAAGTGGGAGCCACTCGCGCAACAGCCACTCGCCTGGGTGGAAACGATACAGGGTTCGATTGGTGGTTATGGTGTGCAGGGCTATGTGGTGCATGACGCCGGAGAAGCGGTGCTCATCGACACCGCATACAATGCGCCGGCGATGATCGAGTTCTTGTCCACGCACCGCCTGCGCCTATTGGGGATTTGCCTCACGCATGGCCATGCGGATCACGCCGAGGGAATTGAGCAGATTTTGAAGTTCGGTGAGGTGCCGGTATATCTCGGATCTGACGATGTCGATCTCCTCAGCTGGCGGCCCCCAAGTGCACAACTGAAGGCACCGAAACATGGCCAGACGATCATGGTCGGGCGTCTCGGCGTCCATTGTCTCGCCACACCTGGCCATACTCCTGGCGGGATCTGCTATCGTGTGGACGACGACTCACAACGCATCTGCTTTGTCGGTGACACATTGTTTGCGGGATCCATTGGACGCTCAAATCCCAACACGTTGTATCAGACCCATTTGCAATCGGTCAGGACTCACGTGCTGGGGTTGCCGTTAGAATATCGGTTGCTGCCTGGTCACGGACCGGCCACGACGGTTCGTGAAGAACAGGACCATAACCCCTTCGCATCTGTTCATTGAAGAAGACTCATGAATCTTGAGAAGCGGAACGACGACCAGCCGATCCGCAGCGGAGAGCTCCCTGCTGTGGCGGGGCCGGGTGAGGGGCTTAGCGAGCCAACCGAAGACGGCGGATTTGAGGAGAGCCCCTTCTCCAAATGGATCCTACCCGTCAGCCTCTTTGTGGCGACGATCTTTACGACATTGTGGGCCGGCGCGTATCAGGTTTATAACGGACCGATTCGTGGACCGGTGAATTTGCTGCTCGAACAACCCGAGATACTCTTGCGCGGGATTCCTTTTGCCGCCACGCTCTTGACCATTCTTGTCACTCATGAGTTCGGGCACTATGCGCTCTCCCGTATTCACAGGGTGCCGGCGTCGCTGCCGTTGTTTATCCCGGGCCCTCCGTACTTTATCGGCACATTCGGGGCAATCATTCGACTGCGTGGGCCGATCGTGAATCGGCGCGCGCTGTTCGACATCGGCGTGGCTGGCCCATTGGCCGGTTTCATCGCCGCAGTCGTGGCATTGATCATCGGCCTGAGTCTGTCAACGGTCGTGGATCGTGCGGCAACCCGTGGATTGCAGTTGGGTGAACCGTTGCTTTTGCAGTTCATCGCCTGGCTGGTCGTCGGATCCATTCCCCCTCAGGCAGACATCGTCTTGCACCCAATCGGATTCGCCGCGTGGTTTGGTCTGTTTGTGACGTCGCTGAATCTGATTCCCATCGGTCAACTCGATGGTGGACATGTCGCCTACGCTTTGTGGGGCAAGCGTCAACGCACAATGGCGTTTATCATGGTGCCGATCCTCATCGTGCTGGGATATATAGGCTGGCCTGGCTGGTGGCTCTGGGCTTTTATGGCAGGACTCTGGGGATTCGGACATCCGCCGGTGCACGATATCCATGTTCCATTGGGCCGAAAACGAGTCGTGGTTGGATGGATTGCTTTTGCGGTGTTTGTGGTGACCTTTGCTCCCGTTCCTTTCTCCTTCCCCTAGCAGGATGCTGAAAAAGCCCCCGCCAGCGGCGTTCTTCCCTCGAAAGCATCCTCAACGTAGCCCAGAGGCTACGCCTCCGGTGCTTTCTTCGGCTGCGGCCTTGCTGGACAGTCTTTTTGAGCATCCTGCACACGAGCCACATACAGTGTGTCTGTGTCTCGGATTATCTAGAGGGGAAGGAATCAAGCTGATGACGCATTCACACGGATATGCGAGAGGTCTTCAAGCGCCAGCATCAGCGCGTGGGTGCCGCTTCGGCCGTGCCCGAGCGTTTGGACGGTCTGGTAGAGCTGGTGCACCAACGTGAGACCGGGGAGCGCGAGCCCCATGCGTTTGGCTTCTTCCAATGCCATACCCATGTCCTTGATAAAATGCTCGACAAAGAATCCTGGGTCGAAGTTGCGCTGGAGAATTTTCGGCGCCAGATTGTCCAAGGTCCAACAGGCGGCTGCACCGCCACGGATTGATTCGAGCATGCGGTTCAGATCGAGCCCTACCTTGTAGCCATAGAGTAAACTCTCGCAGACTCCAACCATCGTGCCGGCGATCACGATTTGGTTACAGAGCTTCGCCTGCTGCCCGGTGCCTGGCCCTCCCTGATGCACGATCGTTTTCCCTAATAGCTCGAAGAGAGGCATCATGGCTTGCACGGATGTCGCGTCGCCACCGACCATGATCGAGAGCGTGGCATTCCTGGCACCGATGTCGCCGCCAGAGACCGGTGCATCGATGGCTGAAAGATTGTTCGTTGAGGCAGCCGAGGCAATGTCGCGGCTCAAAGAAGGTTGCGTCGTGGTCATGTCGATGAGGGTCAATCCGGCTCGCGCGCCAGCCAGGATTCCAGTCGCGTCAAAATAGACGGAACGTACGTCCTGAGGAACGCCGACCATCGTGAAGAGGACATCGGATTCAGCTGCCACAGCGAGTGGATTCTCGGCCCATTGCGCGCCGCGATCGAGCAACGGCTGAGCCTTCGACCTCGTGCGGCTATGGACGGTCACGCGATAGCCGGCCGTGAGCAGATGGCCACACATCGATGAGCCCATCACACCGGTGCCGATCCAGCCGATCCTTGCTGCCATTGGTCTAATGCGGGCTAGCATGTTGAACGATCATCGCTCACCGGCTCGTTCATCAACGAGCGGGGTGATTCGATCCGCCACTGCCTGAATGACGCCTTCTCGCTCTCTCGCCACCTTCACTCCCTGAAAACTCAAATAGTAGCCCCCGTGGCTCGGCGACTGGATTGTGGCAGTCAGTTCAATCCGTTGCCCGTCTTCGACATCGGGGTCCTTGACGGTCGGGATTCCGCAGAGTCCGTAGACGGCGACGTTGATCGAGGAGGTCTCGTCTTCCAGGTAGAACAAATAGGCGCCGTAGCAGGTCGTGCCGGCTTGGAGCTTGTAGGGATCGAGCGGCGCTACATTGCGAACAGTGCCCCGCAATGTGACCTGTTTCAAATGAAAGGACTTCGGGTCGTCGA
>CBDDRW010000109.1:0-8276 GCA_965233175.1 uncultured bacterium | reverse complement strand
CCTGTGGAGAAGGCTGAGGTTTGGAACTGAGAGAGGGACCTGACGATCCTCATCTGAGCCTTGACCTGTGCCGGAATCTGGATTTTTCGGATCGTAGTGGGCTGGCGCCTCCTTTGTCAAGGAAACGCTAGTCCGTTCATCACCAGCAGATAGATGTCTGTTTGCCTCCTTTCGTTCCGACCACAATGCTCACAGCCGTCATCGGAGACGATGAGTCGCGCGCCTAGGGGCCATGCCCAGCTAACGATGGCGTCCTCTCTCAGCCGAAGAGTTCTATCTATCGTAGGGGAATACTCTTGAGTAGATCGCGCTCTTGCACGTAGGCACAATGGAGGAGATCAATGAGGGCAAGTCATTATTCAGTGCCGAATCGATACCCGATATGGCGAAAGGCATAGAAAAAAATGAGCGGGAGCCGGATGAAGCATCCTCGAAGGCCTACCAACCACCAGGCAATGCATCCCATACCGTCAGAGTGCAATGAACGGGCACACAGCCCGCTCACGTCTATGGAGAAGCCGTCACTCTCCGATGAGATCCATTCCAGGGAAGAAATATCCGATTTCGAACTTGGCGGTCTCCGGCGAATCCGATCCATGCACGGCGTTAAATTCGATGTTTGTCCCATGGGTTTTGCGAATCGTGCCGGTGTCCGCTTTGGCCGGATCGGTTGCACCCATCAGCTCACGATTCTTCTTGATCGCGTTGTCACCTTGCAGAACTAGCACCACAACAGGACCGGACGACATGAACGTGCAAAGGCTGTCGAAAAACGGACGCGCCTTATGCACGGCATAAAACCCCTCTGCAATGGATTTGGAGAGTAACATCATGCGTATGGCTACCGGTTTCAGACCGGCTGCGTCATAGCGGGCGATAATATCGCCGATTGCATTCTTCTTCACTGCATCAGGCTTAATAATGGCTAACGTGTGTTCACTCATGGGCTCAGAGATTCCTCCAGTTGATACAGAGTACATTGCATAACAGTGCCGCATTATAAGTGTCACCTACCGGGCTTGCAAGAGTTGAGGAAAGGAATCACGACACGGTGGCGAGACATTGTAAGGGAAGAGCGAGTCGATCGATTAGGATTTCGAGCGGTAGCGCATACGACTGCCATGAAGAAGAGACAGTTCGATTTCACTGGCGGTCAGGTCGGCTGGGAAATAGGCGCCTGAAATTTTCGCAGCATTGATGCTGGCGCCTTCCAGGCGCGCATTGCGAAGATCGACACTGCGCAAATCCGTCTGGCGAAAATAGCAGTCGCTGAAATCCAACCCATCGGCGTCGAGTCCTCGTAAGTCGAGGCCCCGTAGATCGCACGCTCGTAAATCGGCGGTTTCCCCGGATGCTTTCTTCGCGTTGAATTCGGTGATACACCCTTCCCGCAATAAGCGATACATCGCGTCATTGGGAATTCTGAGTTTAGAGCGTGGAGGATTTCCGCTGTCCATGATAGCTCCGGTAATACGAAAATCGATTCAATGCCCACTGAATCAATCGTGAATAGTCTCGCGAAGATACCTCTGAAAGAATGTGTTTTCTACTATGAGTCGTATCGGAACATTTTCTGCCGACTTGAGGGGATCACTCACGCCCGCATGGTCTATACGCGGTTCTTTCACAATCCCCGATCCGTAGCGACGAAGCGCTTTCGGTCGGCGGGGCTGCTCCTCAAACCATCCCCGACGGACCTTTTCAGTATCACGCAAGGGGAACCGAAAATGTGACCTCGTTTCCTCTATCGTTATAGGTGATGTCGGGAAAGAACAAATGGGCGAGAAAGATGCCTCGCCCACTGGCATCCCCAGGAGAACATATCTCAATACTTGATTTCATGCGCGATTTCCAGTTGAACCCCTTCCCCTCATCGGTAATCTGATACGTTAAGATCTGTTGCCGCTTATCGTAGATGGCGCGGATAGTGACCCGGCGATTTCGAAAGCGCACTTCCTTCCGACGTCGCTGGATCAGCTCATCATATTCGTCTTTCGCCATCGCCTCAATCTTGTCTTGATATCGAAGTTCGAGGCAGCCATGCTCAACCGCGTTCATGACGAGTTCTTGCAACGCGGCTCGAAGATGGAGCTGTCGAGCCTCCATGAGTCCCATAGCCGTGCCTTGAATCAGCCATGTCACCGTACTTTCGACGAAACTCGGGTCGGTGCCCATGACCAACACATACTCCAGCCGTTCGACGCCAGATGCGTCATCCACGGAAGTGGGCAGCCGATGAATCGCTCGCTGCAGGACCTCCGCGAATGTCCCCTCATCAATCGGCTGCTGCACATAATCGAGGGCGCCAGCACGCAATCCTTCCATCGTTGATTCGCCCTGGCCTGCGTCTGTCAACAGCACGATGGGGCAGGTCGGGCGACGTTCGCGAATCTGCTTCACCAGCAGAATTCCGTCCTGTTCCGGCAAAAAGAGATCCGTCATCACGATATCGGGTTGCGTCATCTCAAAGGTCGATAATCCGAGCGCGGGAGTCGAAGCAGAAATCACCGAATGCCCCATCGCCTTCGCATGCTCCAATATCACAGCCTGGGTATCGGTATTGTCGGCAACCACAAGTACGGTACGCGCCGGTCTGTGCCATTCTGTCATTGCAATCATGATGGAAATCCTCCGGCGATCAATTCCCGAAGTGCGGCATGCACCTCGGCTAAACATGCCTCGACATCTGCACAGACCGGTGAGGCCTCGGCTAATTTTCCCTGCCGCCCCAATTCCTCAAGTCGCTTTGTACGCTCGAAGAGATGCGGCGCGCACATCTCCATGACAGACCCCTTCAGCTTATGCGCAGCCGCCACCAAGCCAGCACAATCCTGTCGCGACAGCGCCGCACGAGCCGCGGCCGCTTCCTTCGGACTTTCTTGGAGAAAGAGTCCTGCCAAGGTGAGGAACAAGTCCCGATCTCCATCCGCTCGGTTCAACGCTTCGGAAATGTCCAAGACGGCTGTCTTATCCATTGACCGTCCCTTCTTGGCCACCAGTCAGTTCAAGCCCGACAACCGCCGCATCGTCTGGAAAATGTTCCGCCTCTTGCCACATTCTAGCTGCCGAAAAGCACGAGGCAAGGGTCTCAGAAAGAGACTGCTGCTTCCCCGCGTCGATCACCTCTTGGAAACGCTTACGTCCCCACAGCTCCCCGTTCGGAGAAGGCACCTCATAAATCCCGTCGCTCAACAAGAACAATCGATCTGCCAACTGCAGAGACACACGGTCGTTTGTAAATTGCGCAGACGGATCGAACCCAAGTGGAAACGATGTGTGGGTGAGCCATCGAGAAGGCCCATGAGCCGAGCTGAGTAGCATGCCGGAATGGCCGGCGGAGGCATAGGAAAGGCTTAGTGTCGGCAAGTGAAGCTCTCCCACCCAGAGGGTGAAATAGTCCCCATCAGCACTTAAGGGGAACCTACGATTGGCCTCGAACAACACCTTCTCAGGATCGTACGATCCGAGCAATTGCAGAATGTTTTCCGCACGCAGAAACGTCATCAGAGAGGCCGAGCGCAGGGCGGCTGCAACTCCATGCCCCGAAGCGTCCAAAATGTAGAGACCAAGATGATCCGCATCGATTGTCATCACATCGAACAGATCGCCGCCCAACGTCAAAGACGGCTGATACTCCCATGTCAGCGTGATACCTTGAACCGGGCTTCCCTTCGAGGGAAGCAGCGAATGGACAAACGCGGCCGCTGTTTGGAGATCGGCCTCGGTTTCCGCCTGTTTCTTCTCTAGTAACAACATCGACGATTTCAGTTCATCACTGGTCGTTTCTAACTTGCGCACCAACCGGCTGGCGCGCAAGCCGGCCAGCACACGGGCGATAATTTCCTGTTTGCTGGCTGATTTACTCAGAAAGTCGTCGGCGCCTCGTACGAGCCCTTCGGCAATCTGAGCCGGAGTGTCATGGGCGGTCATCAGCAGAATCTGGCTGGATTTCAACAGGGAGTCCTGGCGCGCGGCTTCACAGAACGACAGCCCATCCATCTCCGGCATCATCCAATCGACGATGAGAAGATCCGGACGTGTGCGCCTGGCCACCTCAAGACCCACTCGTCCATTCTCAGCTTCAAGGACTTGATACCCCAGTCGCGTCAGCCTCGCTGCCATACTCGTCCGCGCAACCGGTTCATCCTCAACCAGTAGGATCGTCGCAGCTGGGATCTCAGGTCCTATAGACGAGTTGGACACCTGCTCAATGCATGGCGTGACATGTGAATTCATACGCTCAGTAACTCGTAGACCTATCCTACGCCGCACGCGCGGTGACCGCGTCCTCTTCGCTTTCATAGATGGGAATCATCTTGGGAATATTCGCAAGACCCATGATCTCCCGCACATAACTTTGCGGTTTCAGCATACTGATCTGAACCTGCTGCAGTTTAAAGTTCTGCGACACGAGCACGAGCAGTCCGAGTCCTGCACTGTCCACGAATCGAACATGCTCTAAATTCACAATGAGATGTCGACAACCAGCCTGTTTTGCCTTTTCGACCGCCGCCTTAAAAGCAGTCCGATTGGCATAGGTTAAGTCTCCTACCACATCCAAAATTATTGCATGCGGTACGACGCGTTCTTTAATTTGCATAGTCTCTTCCTTTCTTCTGTAGAGTAGAACATGCTCTCACGTACTCAATACTCTTCGTATGTCGTATGTCGTCTGTCTGGTTCATCTGGTAAACCTAATCCTGTCTCAAGCCGACCAGATGAACAAACAATCCATATCAACCGCTGAGCTCAATCGCCTCCTTTGGCATCTCGCCATAGTCCACCGAGAAGATGGTCGAACCGAGGTTGTGCAAGCACGTTGTCAACACGAGGCCAGAAGTGACGGCTTTTCGGCACCCAAGGAGACCTCGTTTTTGTCGTAGTAACGGAGGGCCCTATGCGTAGACTCTTAACTGGACTACTCATGAAATCGTGACACATTCATGATAATCCTGGCTTAGCATCGCGCTTCGCCCCTCACCGCAGGCCCCCAGACTGGCATCCAGCCTGATCCAATATCGGTGGATTTTGAGGAATACTGAAGCGCTTGATAAGCATTATGTTCCAATACTGTCCAAAAGCAATGAAAGGGTCTGATCAGGACAAGGACTTGATTGACCCATGAAACGACCTTAATACCAGCAGACCTGAAGCTCGGGAACACACTCGTATGTGTATGCCGAGGGCAAAACGACGTACGACGCTCAACCTCATCGAGCGCTTTGCGATATTCGCTCGCCCTTTGTATATGAAAGGCCTCTGCAGAGCCTTTTCGTCTTCCCCAATGGCTTGAGTCGGATTCTAACCGAGTTTTTGGCTGACTTCTTAAGCAGGTTTGGCCATCGCAGCAAGGGCATCGGCATGTGAACGGTCGGAATCATAATCGACCCTGATGAAGAGACCGATTCGGAACAGAGCTGGATCGAGCTGCAACCAAGACATACAGAAATGGGCTCTCACATGAATGGTTGAAGTAAAAACGAACGGTTCACGGCACAGGAAATCATCTGGACATCTGTGGGAGACAACTGCCTTCTCTCATCACTATTAGGTACAAGCACTATTGATGGCGATCCAAAAACATGAGAGATGACAAAGACAACACATTACCGCTCCTCATCACAGACCAAGGGTGAGAAGCGCGAGCTATAGCCTGCACAATCTTCTGATGGGCGTGAAGCAGTGAAGGATACGTGTGTGGGAGACTCCCTCATATGGGTCTTGGTACTGCAGCGACTGGCTAGATCGTACTGACATAGGCCACAATGGCCGCGGGAATCTCCGCCAGCGGCAATATCTTATCCACTCCCCCCAACTTGATCGCTTCCTTCGGCATGCCAAACACAACGCAACTGGCTTCGTCCTGGGCGATCGTAAACCCACCGGCCTGTTTCATGGTCAACATTTCCTTGGCCCCATCGCCGCCCATGCCGGTAAGGATCACTCCAACCGCGTTGGCGCCTGCATTCTGAGCTACCGAGGCAAACATCACATCGACAGAGGGACGATGGCGATTTACCGGAGGATCTTGACTGATGTGCACCGTATACCGGGCGCCGCTCCGAACCAGAGTCATATGATAATTTCCCGGTGCGATCAACGCGTGGCCGGGCAGCACACTGTCGCCATCTTCGGCCTCTTTCACAGAAATTCTGCACAGCTTGTTCATGCGGTTCGCCCATGTCTTTGTAAAGTGCTCGGGCATGTGCTGCGTGATTAAGATAGGAGGCGTATTCGGCGGTAAGCCCATCAGAACCTCTTTCACCGCTTCAGTCCCTCCAGTGGACGCACCGATTGCGATGATCGTATCCGTCGTCTTAATCATCGCCGACGACGCAAGGGGTACCGCACTCGAGACGAAGGGTCCGGCTGCCGCTCTCCCCTCTCCTCCAATACTCCTCACCTTCGCCTGTGCGGCTGCTTTGACCTTGGCAATAAGATCCTGAGCTACCTCCTCCATTCCCTCTCGCAGATCAATTTTTGGTTTGGTAATGAAGTCCACCGCACCCAACTCCAACGCGCGTAAGGTTGTTTGGCAGCCGGCTTCGGTCAGTGAACTCACCATCACGACCGGCATCGGATGCCCCCGCATCAACTTCTCAAGAAAGGTTAACCCGTCCATTTTAGGCATTTCGACATCGAGAGTGATCACATCCGGATTCAATGCTTTAATCTTCTCTCGGGCGATATAGGGATCGGGCGCCGACCCTACGACCTCGATCTCGGAGTCTTTCGATAGAAGCGCGGCCAGCACTTGTCGCATCAACGCCGAGTCATCAACTGTCAGAACCCGAATTTTTGCCATAGACCCCTCGTCTCTCGTCACTGTGAAACCTGAAGTGTTACAAGAACGATGTCACGCACCATTTAAAACAACGTGACGTCCTCCGAAGCTTGTTGCGCCCGCTGCTTGATTTTCGCTGCGTATTCGTTTTCACGTTCGAATACAGTCTGATTCTTGATACGCTCGATCTTCTTCATCAACACCCGCCCAGAGTCGGTAAAGTAGTACACCTTCCGAGGAAACACATCGCCAAGATCGGTCTTAACGGTGACGAGTCCTTCGCTTTTCAAATACCCGATCACCCACTTCGCGTTGTTCGCACCCACATCGATACTGCCTTCATAGATCTTGCCGGCGCCGAAGAGTTTGATTTCCAGGCGACTCTTGATTCCGCCCCGTTTGATAATTTCATTGATCAATGATTCCATCGCGTAGGATCCATACCGAGTCGATTCTCCCCACGAATCGCTCCCCGCCTCCTTTGGCTCCGGAAGCATGAAGTGATTCATGCCGCCCACTCCGACGATCGGGTCGCGAATACATGCAGAAATACAGGAGCCGAGGACGGTATACACCACCATTGGTTCTCGACTGACGAAAAATTCCCCTGGAAGAATTGACGCGATCTCGTGAGGGAAACGATTATCACGCATGCGCCGGATGTGAGCGAAGGCATCGGATGCTGCGCCAGGCATCTGACGTACGGGGGTGTTGTTCATCATTCTCGATGCGTCCTCTTCGATATTGCCTTCTTACGCTTTAAATCGCCTTTTGATAGATCGTAGGGGCAATTGACTTAAATGAATGAGTCAGCCACTGGAGGCTTTCGGAATGCCCGATGAACAGATAGCCTCCTGGTCTGAGATAGTGATGAAACTTGTTCACAAGCTTTTCCTGAGTCGGACGATCGAAATAGATCATAACGTTTCTGCAGAAAATCAAGTCAAGCGGGCTCTTGATAGGGAAATGATCGTCCATCAGATTGAGACGCCGGAATGTAATCGCGCTTGCAAGATGCGGTTTCACTTTGAAGAGCCCGGTTTGTTCACCTCGCCCGCGAAGAAAGTGACGTTTGATGATTTCGAGGGGAACGCCGCGAAAGCGGTCTTCGTCGTACAAGCCCGACACAGCCTTGGCGAGAACACGGGTCGAGAGATCGGAGGCTAGAATTTTGTAATCCCACTGTGTGGGATTTGTGACGTGATCAAAAATGGTCATGGCGATCGTATACGGCTCTTCTCCGGTCGAACAGGCCGAGGACCAAATTCTTATGCGTTTCGCGGATGCCAGCTCCGGAATGATCCGTTCGCGCAAAAAGTTGAAATGTTTGGGTTCACGGAAAAAATCAGTCTTGTTCGTCGAAATGAGATCCAGCATTCGTGTGAATTCTTCACTGGTCGGATCTTTCGTGACCTTTGTGTAATATTCCGAGTAGGTCGTCAACCCAAGGTCGCGCAGCCGCTTCGAAAGGCGGGAAGCCAAAAGCGTTTGC
>CBDDRW010000108.1:0-10156 GCA_965233175.1 uncultured bacterium | reverse complement strand
GATTTGGCGGGCCGCCAGCGGAGCCCGATATTCAGCAGTTCTTGCAACAGATCTTTATATGGATAGCCGTCTTTTTCCGCTGAATCGGAAAAGTCTTCGTCGTGGGCGATTTGTGGATTCGGATTGGCTTCCAGCACGTACACACTTCCCTGCGCATCCATTCTCACATCGATTCGGGCATAGCCACTCAGACCGAGTGTACGATACACACGCTTCGCGAGATGTTGAATCTCCTCGGCTTTCCCTTCGGAAAGGTTCCTCGCTTCGCCAGACCGGATTCCGTACTTAACTTGATAGGCGCGACTCCATTTGACTCGTTCGGTCGCAATCCGTCGAGCGTCCTCCGGCAGCTGGTCCATAATCAACTCCCACACCGGCAAGACATGAATATGTCCATTGCCCATCACCCCAACATAGAGTTCGCGCCCTTCGATGTACTGTTCGATCAGCGCGCCAGTCCCTACACTCTCGTGGATGAATTCGACTCTTTCTTTCAGTTTGTCGTCATCCTGGACGATGGACGCCTGAGAGATCCCGAGCGATGCTTCTTCGGTCGCCGATTTAACAATCAAGGGGAATGACAACCATTTGGGCCGCTTGACCGCCCGCCCCTGTGGCACCACCATGAAATCAGGGAACGGGATGCGGTGGAACGAAAACAGCTTCTTGGAGAGGACCTTGTCGCGCGCCAGCATCAACCCCCGCGGGTTACAGCCCGTATATGGCACGTGAAGCAATTCAAGGTACGACACGACGTTCTGGTCATACACCGCCACCCCATCGAACTCTTCGAGCAGATTGAAGGCAATGTGCGGTTTCCAGTCTTCGACAGCCGAACGCAGCACCCCGAGATCACTCTTGATGCCCAATGGCTTGACGTCGTGTCCAAGTTTGCGGAGGGTGGAGACCACATCGTATTCCGTCTTCCATTCGGCACCTGCCACCTCTTGCCCGTTGAGAGGATCCGGAGGAACCAGATCTTCGTGCATTAAGACGAGAATTCGGAGACGTTTCATACCGCCACCTTATGGCGTCCGCTGCGCAAGTAGTTCATCGTGTGAACCGTCAACAAAATCGTGAAATCCAATTTTGCCTGTTCCTCCGCAAGCGGTAGTCGCAGATGAAGCTGCTGGCAGCGTTGAATCATACCCTCCAAGACCTGATCGATCGTATATTGATATTCGCCGGTCCAGGCCGCAACTTTGCGGCGCACCTCTTTTCGAAAGCGGTTCAAGAAGGTGGCGGCGCGCATTTTATCCGCATGAGCAGGGGCATCAGAAAACAGCCGCTTCAAGTCTGGGTCGTACAATGACGGCTGTTCAATCCCATAGTGCCTGCGCTTTCGCTCATAGTGCTCGCGTAGGGTCTTCTTCAGTCCGGACAACGGATCGATCTCCTCGATCGTGACCACCTTGGGCGGAGCGGCTGCCAGTCCTGTCATCAATTCGTCGACATACCGCAGTTTCTTGAGCACAGGCCATCCCTTGTAACGATCGGCCCAGGTCGAATCAGGTGTCAGCCAGACCGCGAAGGTTTCTGCAAAATCTTCATCCGGATGGCTTTGCGCATACCACACATCGAGATGCCGCACAAAGCTCCGACTGTAGGGCCTTGGGCTGTAATATTTCGGATAGGGATCGGACGAGCGACCAAACACTTGTTGCCTGCGTCGGAGCCGACGGAGGCGATAGGCATTTTCCACGGCGTGGCCGGCCTCATGCCGCAAAATGCGCATACACCATTCTGAAGTTCCACCTTCGACCTCGAGCATCTGGTGCATTTCAAGTTTCGCGAGTCGTGGATGGGCCAGATAAAACGGTACGGCAATCCCCGGCACCCCATCCGGAGTAAACCATTCGTTCGACAACCAAAAGTGGGGACGGAATCTCAGCTGTCTAGCTTCGAGTTCAGCATAGAGATGCTGAATCTGATCCGACAGAAATGTCCCGTCGAGGGTGACGCCGAGTTGGTTCATGGGAAGGCTCAGGAGTTGTTCGTCGGACCACGAAACCCATTCCGGGTCGACATCACGACTATGGGATGATGCTGTTTCCTGTGCCTGCAATGGTTGCCTCAGTACTGCATTCGACTGAACTAACCCTTACGATCTTCCTATGTAAAATATAGCAGATGCTTCAATATAGCCTCAATTGAGAGGCCCATACCACATTCACTGCCACCACCAAGTGGAGAAAAGTGTCCGATCGAGTCCAAGAATGAACCCTGCAGAGGCAATTGGTGTCGTAAAACCGGCTAACGGAGGTGAGAAAGAATGGCTGGCGCCGTAGACCAGATGATATCGATCACCGAGCACACGTAGGCTCGGGCTCGCTCGGGATCGGCTTCCCAATCCGGCATCACTTCGTGCAAATCCAAAATCGGCGTATCGTGGCCAAGACAGATTTGATTAAACAGAGGAACGTCGCGACCGAACTGTTCTCGAATGAAGTTCTGGTGGTCTCGCCCCATCGCAACGACGAGATCGACGGCCTCAACCAGCTCCTTGGTAAGTTGCCGTGGGGTGTGGTGGCGCGAATCAGCACCCTTCTCACTCAGGTTAGTGCGAACCCAGTCATGTACCGACTGAGGTTTGATGGCGATTCCGGCCGAACCGACAATGCACGACGTGTTCGAGCCAAGTCTGAATTTGAGCGCATACTCTGCAGTCACGCTCCGAAAGATGTTGCCCGTGCACACGAATAGAACTGATTGCACTGTGCCATCAGAGCGGTTCTCATCACGACCCATGGTGCCTCCAACTGAAGATCGACAGCCGCATGACTAACCGCGTAGAATGCCGACCGATGTCACACTCAGCAAGCCCTGCGCGTCCCTATCTGAAACTCGATGAGATCACTGAACAGCTGCAAACCAGACTGCTTCGCCTCGCTGGGAAAACCATCAGCGAATATGGCCTCATCCACGATGGCGACAAGATTATGGTCTGCCTCTCAGGCGGAAAAGACAGTTATGCGCTGCTTGATTTGTTGCTGGCCTTACAACAGCGTGCGCCGATTCATTTCGATCTGATCGCGGTGAACTTGGATCAAAAGCAGCCAGGATTTCCTGCCCATGTGCTGCCAGACTATCTCACGAAGATGGGAGTTCCTTTCCATATCGAGGAACGAGACACCTATTCCATCGTCAAGCGGCTCATCCCGGAAGGACACACCACCTGTTCGCTCTGTTCCGTGGCCATCTCTACCGCGTCGCCACAGAATTGGGTGCGACCAAGATCGCACTAGGTCACCATCGCGATGACATTATTGAAACCTTACTCCTGAACTTGTTCTACACCGGCAAGCTCAAAACAATGCCGCCGAAATTGCGATCGAAAGACGGCCGACACATGGTTATTCGCCCGCTGGCCGCCATACGGGAACCCGATCTCGCCCAGTATGCGGAACGGCGTGCCTTTCCCATTATTCCCTGCGATCTCTGTGGCTCGCAAGAAAATCTCAAGCGGAGACAAGTAAAAGAGTTCTTGCGCGAATGGGAGCAACGGTCTCCCGGCTGTACAGACAGTATGTTCGCCGCTCTGTCGAATGTGTCGCCGCCGTTTCTCCTAGACCAACGGCTGTTCGACTTCCATAAGTCTGTCCGCATCCGACCAGGCAGAGGGGCACGAGGATGCCTGGCTCGACCATGAAAACAATCTCTGACCGGAGACCCGACTCGGAGGCGTGAAGAGCCCTTCGGCATACTCGTGCAGTATGTCGAAGGACTGAACGGCGAGACTGCCCGTGGCAGCCGCGTATCCGCGCTTACAGCAGAAGCATTCATGAATAATGCGGGCTAGGTCTTCATTTTTTCTGCGTACAACTTTCGGAACTTCGCCACCTTTGGACCAACGACCGCCGTACAGTATCCCTGGTATGGATTCCGAGAAAAATACTCTTGATGATACGGCTCGGCTTCGTACCAAGTCCCGGCAGGAGTGATTTCCGTCACGATCGGATCGGCATAAAGCTTCTCGTTCGTCACAGCAGCAATCGTCTCTTCGGCAATCTGCTTTTGTTCAGACGTGTGATAGAAAATTGCCGATCGGTATTGTGTCCCGACATCGTGCCCTTGCCGATTGAGTGTCGTGGGATCGTGAATGACAAACAACACTTCCAATAACTCGCGATAGCTGACGGCTGTGGGATCGAACGTGATACGGACCGCTTCTGCATGACCAGTCCGGCCACTACACACAGCTTCATACGTCGGATGATCTATGTGACCACCCATGTAGCCGGATTCGACAGCGATCACGCCCTTCATTTGATCATAGACCGCTTCAAGACACCAAAAGCAACCGCCGGCGACGGTCGCAATGCTCAATCCGTCCTGCGTAGGAGATACACTGTGTCCCATAATAGAAGTTCCTGGTTATTGAGCGTGAGGAAAATCGAGGACGAGTCGACTCTCTTTAAGGTCTTACCGATGCCTTCTACCTATACCATAGTCGCGACGAAGCCGGGAACCCGTGCATCACGGGTGTGGGCGAACAGGCTGGTGTTCTGAATCTGAAGAAAAAGGATGGAGGGAAAAATTACGCCTTCAGCTCTTCGTCAAGATCGGCAATGACCTGCTTAAGTTTTGCCTCTTCATTAGGGTGAAGCTTCATAAACTGGATCCCAAACGTATTGCCCTTGACCCACCGAACTCGGGCTTCGTTGATCCGCAAAGGCCAATCAAGCCCAGGAACATAAATGCGGCATTCAAGCACAGCCCCTACGGCGACTGGCAAATCGGTTTCAATCATACAGCCGCCGGCAGAGAGATCCAGCGTCCTGCCTTGGCCTTCTCCTTGTCCACCTGAAATGGTACTTCTGAACTGTGATGTAAAACGTGGCTGCTGGCGCTTCTCTGTACGAGGCTTATCTGTGATTGTATGAGGCTGAGGAGACTGCTTACTTGAATCTCTTTTTTGCTTCATGAGAGCCATGAATGTTTCACCCCCATCACACAATGAACCCCGGGCTCGCGTGAAGAGACACCGGGGTTCATTAGAAGACGTGAATCGCTCGGGCTACTTCTTCATATTCAACAATACGTGCCCGCGTCGGTTCTGCTGGTAACAGGATTCAGCAGGGTCCGAGCAGAATGGGCGAGCCTTGCCATACGACACGATCGCCACCTGCTTGGGGGCTACACCTGACTCGACTAGATAACCGCGCGCAGCCTTGGCGCGCTTCTCCCCCAGCACAATGTTGTAGTCGGCCGTACCTCGTTCGTCGCAATGGCCCTCAACCTTCATCACCGCTCCAGGGTGATCCTTCAGCCACTGTGCATCGTGGTTCAATGCTTCCATTCCGGAATCTGAAAGCACCCACTGATCATACCCAAAGAACACGTCTTGTAGACCGGCTTCAATGGCCGCTTTTTCCTCTTTGGTGAGCTCTGCACGCTGACGGACGCTCATCCCAGAAGGGGTAAGCGATACGATATCGCCGCCCTTCCCCAGACGCTCTTCTGAAGGATTCTTAGAGAAACCACTGAGCTTTCCTGAAGCACCCTGCCCAGCCCCTGTTCCCGTCTCTCCATCGGACTGTAGCCATTTCATGCTACAACCCTGGCTCACTAACAGGACGAGCCCCATTGCTGCCACAATACCTGCTTTCACTGGACTTCCGATCATGATAAATCTCCCATGTTTAGTTACGTTGGGCCTGTATATATGAAATATAGCACTTGAATAGAAAGATGCCGGGCTTCTGCGGCCCAGGGTCTTTTCGTTAACGTTGTCAGACTGTTGCAGATGGATCTTGTGGGTCAGCTGAGTAGGTGAGGAGGATCAAGTCTATCTATCTATCTAATAGGAAAAGAAGGGGGCGGGGAGAAAAGAATCCAGGATTAAACCGGCTTGCGATCAGCCCAGCGACCAGGACGCATCACAGTGCTTAATGCAGCGACTGCGCATATGAACGCCAACAGGGCCAAGCCTACCATTAGAAAAAAGCCAGCCCGCATGTCATGGAGGACTGCATGATTCATGATGCTCCTCTTCTCTTGGTGACTGTACTATCTTTAACCGCTTATCCACCCGCAGGAACACACCCAAGGCACGTCAGGATTCTGTTTCACCAACCAACGGCCACAACAGGGACAGTGTCTTGTCCAAGCCTGCCGAGCTCCTCGGTCTAGAGGCCTTCTACAGAAAAATCTCACGCGGTCTTGCCTATAGCATAGCACCATTCAGACACTCCATTTATGCTGTTTCTTGATGGGGAAGAGTACAGTCGGATGGTCGCGAAATCT
This sequence comes from uncultured bacterium, assembly GCA_965233175.1. Taxonomy (GTDB): domain Bacteria; phylum Nitrospirota; class Nitrospiria; order Nitrospirales; family Nitrospiraceae; genus Palsa-1315. Next base: position 3,910 of record CBDDRW010000108.1, on the reverse strand, counting down.
ATGCTGCTTTAGTGGGGGCGACGGTTCGAAACGACCAACTAAATAGTGGCTAAACTGCTGATATTCAAATGAATTCATCTAGGAAAATGAGGCTGGTGTACCCGGAGGAACTTGCTTCCCAACCGCGCTGAGGATAGAGCGCAAGCACGGACTCTGCCTCTTATAGATAGCGAACATGATGGCCATGGAAGAGCATCGGCGGGATGTGAAGGAGCACGTCGACGAAACCGAGTATTCGAGATTGAGGAAGGCTATTGGCCGCAACCAAAACGTGATGATGGAGTTTCAAGATCGGCAGATTTGTACGCATGTCGCTGGTCATTGTACTCGAGCAATTCGCAGCAGAGGCATGAGGATGAAAGAGGCAGGAGCGATGAGCAGTAAACAATGCGAGTTTAGGGGGCAGGTTCAGAGGAGGGCTTATAGTGTTCGAGCCGGTAGAGAAAGACCTCCATCTCGATTTTACGGGACACTGCGCTAATTACCTCATATTCAGCGTCGCTGAAGCCACGCCTCTCGTGAAGAGATTCGAGCAGTATTCCGGCAGCGCATATGAGGTCTCTTACTGGTGTACAAACTTCCATGATCGGATTTCCTGGTCTTAACCTCTATCAGATTAGTGACTCGTTTCAGAGCAGGGCGCACAGTAATGGAGCTGATAGAGAATGGCTTCCTGCTCGATTCTTTGGGTCAAGTCACTAATCGTCTCGTATTCATGGTCGCTGAAGCTCTGCCGTTCAAGACTTGCAAGAAGTGCTTCGCAGGCGCATATGACGTCTCTGACTTCTTTGGAAACTCTCATTGGGGCATAGTACAAGTCCGCACCCTAGACCCTGACTAGGAAAAACCCTAGCGGTGCTCAGCACTATTAACCAACACGAACATCGAATGGACTGATCGCACCTGGAACTCGACGAGCATGGTCGGCTACATACATCGGTGTAATGGAATTCTCTATACATGTACAGTGCATGGGTGCTGGAGGAAATGTTTATCTCATTCCCATCGGGCATGAGTGGAATTTTCCCAACAGCCGTAACAGTATGGGTGGGAGCAATGATTTCAACGCGCCTGAATGTGGCCGATGGACCTTTTGTGAGAGCGATCGCCAGCGGAAAGTTCTCAGCGGATATGCCAATCCAGTAACTGATGGCTGTGGCCGGGGTTTGTTAGTGAACATTCGGTCGGAAGGACACGCGCCTCTGACGGTTCAGGCCCTTGTAGAGAGACGACAAACCGACCCGTCAGGACGTAAAGGCAAGTAACGCACAGTCGCGTGTCTCCCAATTCATAGGACGAGAGTGGTTGCGCAATTCCGGGTTAGCCAGCCCTGACCCACGCCGCCGGGTCCATGTTTCGAAAAGAGACTTTTCTAGAAGGTCTCCTCCCTTCGCCGTCGGATTGTCGAGACCGGCTATTCTGGAAGGGCGTCTATGTATCATATCAATTCAAGAACTTCTTCAATCATCTATAACGTACTGCTCCAATACGCAAAACGACCTTCCAGTTTGTGCGTTTCATCTTCACACCGTTCACTTAGGCAATAGGGAACAGTCACGTACAGTGCGAGACGGACAGGCGCAGGTATGCCTATGCAAAGCATGGAACACTAATAAAACCATCCCAATTGTTTCCCGCAACGACTGAGCCGGTTACGACGGTCTGGAGGGGAACTGTCGGAACTTTGGAGGGGTTTCCCTTGCGAGTGTGGCGAAGAATTCGGGGTCACTCCGGTGGCAGTTATCGCAAAATAATTAGTTGCTTCTTGCCTTCATGTGACGTAATGTCAGCTATTGGACTACGTAGTTAAACGCAATCTCACGGACGTTCAATCATGGCAAAGCAAATCAACAACTGTTTCAGATTTCATCCACGTGTGTGACAAGTTGCTGATCGTGCCACGACCTGCATTGACCACCGAAGAACTGGACTTCTCTTATACGATCTTGGCTTGGCCGTATTGGTCACTGGCTTTGAAACTGGGCTCGAAAATGTAATGCACGAAAAGATGACACGCCCAGTCCATCTCAGCCCCATTCAATACGAGCATCACCCAGACGGTCGGATCACACTGGAAGGACTGCCGAACGTGAAGGTAGAAACCATTCTGGAGCAGGGAGCCCTGCAAGAACGCGATTGGCAGCAGGAGCTGAAGCTACCGATTTTCCACGAGGAATGGGAGTTGATGGGGCGACCGCGTGGCCTGACCAGCGGGCATAGAATCCAGTTTGTGCTCATGGACGAATCGCGGACGAGATTGCCAGGACAACCGCGCCTGGAGCCTCATCGCGTGATGCTTCCCTATCCTATGAAATGTCCATTGACGCTCTCGCATACCGGCTTTGTCGTGGGAACCGTCTACAATTTTCTGTTGATCTCGGAGCAAGTCCGGGTGGCACTCCCTTTATTTGGCGTGGAGCCGCCTGACTTCACCGTGGGAAACTGGATTCTGAGCGAGGCCGAGCTCTTTCACTCTCCACTGGCAGATGCGGCCTGGCAAGGGCTTCAGGCACAGATCCTCACGCATGCGTGTGCCGTCTTGCTTGCCAAGCCCGGCGAGGCGATCGGCGGGGGCCAGTTGATTGAGGTGGCGCTCACATCGGGCGATTATCCCGGCTGTCAGAATGCGCGAGTGCTAAAGACGTGGGAGGCATAGCGCAGCCAGAATTGGACTGCGAAGCGGTCCGTTGAAATAGCCATACGACTTAAACCGCTGGAATCCTGGCATTAAATGGTGCGCCCGGAGGGACTTGAACCTCCAACCCTCGGATCCGAAGTCCGATGCTCTAAGTTCTACACGGTCCCACCTGATCCGATGAATCTTGATATTATGCTCATTTAGGCGTACATTGCGCCCCATGCTCTACCACCTATCACCCTGCTTTTCCCGCTCTCTCCCCTACATTTACCCTACATTTTGCTATGCCATTAACCAAGAAACGCATTGATCGAGCCGAGCATCCCGCCTCAGGACAGGTGTTCCTCAGAGACGACATGCTCCGCGGTCTTGTTGTGCGGATTACGCCCGGCTCCAAGACATTTGTGCTGGAGAAGGACATCAATGGCAAATCACGGCGCCTGACCTTGGGACGGTTCGGCACGTTGACGCTGGACCAGGCTCGGCAGCTCGCTCGCGAGAAGCTAGTGGACATTGCTCACGGCAAGGATCCCGTAGCGGAACGGAAGCAACGACGACTGGCGCCTACATGGGGCGACCTCGAAACGATGTATCTGGCCCGTCATGCCTCGCGCAAGAAATCCGCGATCGATGACATCGGGCTCCTGAACAATCATCTCGCCCATTGGCGCGGACGAACTCTCTCGAGTATCAGTCGCGCGGATGTGATCCATCTCCATACTCAGCTTGGGACCCAACCGTCGACGGTGATTCGACCTGGGAACCAGACGGCACGTCCTGCGCCACGCTTGGCGAATAAGATGGTCAGCCTTGTGCGGTCGATGTTCAACCTTGCTCTGGATTGGGGAATATTTTCTGGAATGAATCCCTGTGTACGGATAAAGAAGTTTCCCGAGGTCTCTCGGGATCGGTTTGTGACACCGACCGAATTACCGCGGCTGTGGAGCGCGCTTCAGCGTGAGCCCAATCCTTACATACGTGGAGCTTTCTTTTTGAGCTTGTTGACCGGGGCGAGGCGCAGTGAAGTCTTAGAGATGCGATGGTCTGACCTTGATCTTCATCAGGCGCTCTGGCGGATCCCAGACACCAAGGCCGGCCGGCCACATACGTTGCCACTTCCAAAACCTGTGATTGAGGAGCTGATGAAGTTGCCGCGATTGGAAGGCAACCCCTATGTCTTTTGTGGACGGTGGGGCAGAAGTCACCTGATCAATGTTGCGAAGCCCTGGCTACGGATTCGTAAAGAAGCAGGACTGCAGGACGTGCGAATTC
>CBDDRW010000107.1:0-24396 GCA_965233175.1 uncultured bacterium | reverse complement strand
GCTGGCGGACTTTTTCAACAGCCTGCCGGATGAAGGGCCGCTGCTTGCGCCATGATGGGCTTGGACGGTAGCATGCATTCATGCTGACGACTATGATCCGAAAAACATTCTCTGTCCCGCCCCTTGGTTGCAATTGTTCGATCATTGGCGATCCAGTGACAAAGCAGGCGATTGTGGTCGATCCGGGCGGGGCCCATGATCGAATTCTGCGTGAAGTGCAGCAACTTGGATTGACGGTCACGCATATCCTCCACACCCATGCCCACTTCGATCATTTTCTCGCGTCCGGCGAAATCAAGAAGACGACGGGAGCGACGATTTGCCTGCATCAGCTTGATCTTGAGCTGTGGAAGAACCTCGAGTTGCAGTGCCGGATGTTCGGTGTGACCTATGCGCCCGTTCCGATACCAGATTACTGGCTCAAAGATGAGGAAAAACTGCTGGTCGGTCAGGTCTCCGCTGTGGCACTCCATACGCCTGGCCACACCCCTGGGTCCATGAGTTTTCATTTCCCGGGCGACAACATTGTGTTGGCAGGCGATACGCTCTTTCGCGGCAGTATTGGGCGCACCGATCTCTGGGGCGGCGACTTCGATGCCATCGAACAATCCATTCGGGAACGGTTATACAGCTTGAAAGATGCGACGGTCGTGGTGACAGGGCATGGACCGGAGACTGAAATTGGAGTGGAGAAGGAGACGAATCAGTTTGTCCGCGCATAGCAGGATGCGGAAAAAGGACGAGAGGGTAGCCTGGTCGTTCTCCTGCTCGCGGAACGCGGAGGGGATGGAGCCTGATGATCTTCTGTGCTCGTGCAACGCGCGGCCTCAGAAGGCCCTCGTTGGACACGCGCAGTGGAAGATCAATCAGCCCCCATCCCTGAAGAGATAACGAGCGAGCGTGGAAGGATCATTTATATCGTTCGACGCGCGCAATTGAGAATCGACCAGGTTACCCTTGAAAGCAAAATAGGGAATTGGGAAAACGCGCGCAGTAAAGGGAGCCTCGGCCACTCCCTTAAGAGAGATGGAGAGAATGCGAGCGGCCTTGTTTGGGTAAAGGAGCGTCCTAGGGCAAAGGGTCTGTCTTGGCAGACTCAGGGTGGGAGGGTGGTATATCCGCACGGGTTGGGCGGGTGAGAAAGTTTGAAATTTTGAGCATCCTGAGGGAATATTCTTTTGTTGAGGCGTACCTGTGGGGCCACCGAAGTTCTCGTGCGCTGACATAGTTTTTCCTCAGCCTGACAGCTCGCTGCAGGAGGTGTGACCATGACAACGTCCATGCGGTTTGTCTTCTCTCTCTGTTTGCTCTGTGCTCTCGGGCTTCCTGTCGCCCAAGCCGACGTATCTCCCTTGGCCACTTCCGAGCAGGTGACGATTACGGACGTGAAGGTCCGCATGTCGGATCATGGTCCGGTCGTGCTCTTACAGGCGGAAGGCAAGGCCATTCCGATTTTTATCGACGTCACGGTCGCTCTCTCCATTCAAGGAGCATTGAATGGTGAACGGTTGCCCCGTCCCATGTCGCACGATTTAATGCATACAATCCTGGAAGCGTTCGGCGGGAAAGTCACGCAGACGGTCATCACGCTGAAAAGCGGAACCTATTTTGGCGCATTGACCGTGGCGTTCAAGGATCATGTGAAGGTGTTCGATAGTCGGTCTTCAGACTCGATCGCGCTCGCCGTTCACTTTAAGGCGCCGATCGTTGTAGGGCGGGATTTGTTGAATTCAGCCGGGAGGTTGCCGGAAGAACCGAAATCCGACACTCTTTGAGTTACTCTTTGGCCATGCGCTCTTTCAATCGCGCGAGGCGCTTTTCAGTGGACTGCTTGATGAAGGCCATGTTTTCTCCCAGGTGTTGCTCGGCGTTGATTTTCCCTGACTCCCGCCGTTTTTGTTGGTCCAACCCAAATTGCGCGATCACGGGGCCGTCTTCCTGGTTCAGCGATTTCCAGATCGCCGCACATTTGGTTTGCAGAAGAACAGGGTACGTATCGCAGGGTGGGTCGGCCGCCCATGTGGCGCTCCAGCTCGCTCCCAGCAGGATGAATGCCAACGCCAGCACAGTCATCTTCCACCTACTCGTCGCATGAATGGCTCCTCTTCGTTCAGCTCACGATAGCACAATGCAATGTGTTTTGCAGACGATCGACGCGTATGAACGGTCGGCAAAGGAGTGCTTGGCGCGCTGGAGTAAGCGGCGGTATCACCGGCCACCGTTGTTGGTTCAATGGCTTCAACGCCTCCCTGCCGGTGCAAGCTTGTTGGATCTGGGCTGCGGAGGAGGACAAGATGCGGGCAGTCTCGATCAGCGAGGGTATCGCATCGTGGGTGTGGATCGGACAAGCGCGTTACTCTCAGCGGGGCGGCGTCGATATCCTTTATTGCCCCTGGTCCGCGCAGATTTACGCGACCTTCCCTTTCAGGCGTCGTCGTTCGATGGCCTCTGGGCCGCCGCCTCGCTGATCCATGTTCCAAAACCGGATGCCCGTCAAATTCTCGCCGTTCTCTATAGGCTTGCCCGCCCAGGCGGCCTCTTTGCTGCGACAGTGACCTATGGTGCGAAGAGCCGCATCGTGACGGATGGCTGGGTCCCAGGGCGGTATTTCGCTCGCTGGAGAAAGGATGAACTTGCTCGCGCGGTCCGTCGAGCTGGATGGAGCATTCTTGAGTTGAACGTGGTGATCAACCGAGAGCGCAAAGGGCGGTGGGTGAATCTTCTCGCGCAGAAACGGAGCTGAGTTGGGCTTGTGTGCTACTTCGGTACGGCCGGTTCCGATATTGGGCTGGGATTCAACGTCACATAAATTTTGTCGTCGAATACGTAGTAGCCGCCTTGGTCGATATCGTGCGCGATGCAGAGTGGCGAAAAGATAATGAAGCAACCAAAAATATCGCCGACGACCCACCAGGACCAGGTACGGTCGATCTTGAGCGAGGCCGACTCATAGCCGTTCTTGTTCGCTTTGACGAGGTGGTCGCCTTTGCGGCTGAGCGTGACGATGCCCGGCGCAGTAAGGTGCAGATAGTCGTCGATGACGATCGCGGTTTCCGGCGGGTTGGTGAAAATGGTGACCGACTGTTTGTCGGAATGCATCCAGGTTCCGCAGCCCGTGAGTCCTCCGATCAAGGCGCAGCCCACGAGCGCCCCTTGCCATACCTTGCGGTTCTTCATTTTCCACTCCATCTAGCAGTCTGAGGAAAATCTCAGTGTATACATAAAATACTCTTGGAATCTTACAGAACGATACCGATGTGCCAATAGCCGCAGGATGCTCAAAAAGGCTGTCAGCAAGGCCGCAGCGAGCGAAGAGGCGAGGCGTACGCTTCGGTACGTTGAGCCTGTGAGCGACGCGAGAACGCCGCTGGCGGACTCTTTCAGCATCCTGCTAGATGTTCATCGCCTCGTTCACATCATGCAACGTCGCGCTGGCGACTTCGCCGGCCCGTCGGCTGCCCTCGGCCACGATGTCGTTCAGGTATGCAGGATCTTGGCTCAGTCGTGCGCGCGCGTCCCACATCGGTGTCATGCGTTCGACGATTCGATCGGCAACGAGTTTCTTGCAATCGATGCAGCCGATAGCGGCCGCCCGGCATTCGGTATTAATCTGCTCCTGAATCATCGGCAATGAAAATATTTTGTGAAAATCGTACACAGGGCACAGGTCAGGGTTTCCGGGGTCGTGGCGTCGAACTCGTGCAGGATCGGTGACCATCGTTTTGAGTTTCTGTCTCACGATTGGCTCGGGATCGGACAGGTTGATCGTGTTGCCGTAACTCTTGCTCATCTTCCGGCCATCGGTGCCCATGACCTTGGGAAACTGTGTCAGTCGTTCTTTGGGCTCGGGAAAAACAGACGTCTTGTAGATATCGTTGAATCGCCGCGCCAGTTCCCTGGTGAGTTCGAGATGAGGGAGTTGGTCTTTCCCTACTGGGACAAAATCTGGTTTATATAACAAGATATCAGCGGCTTGCAGGACCGGGTAACCCAGAAATCCGTAGGTGCTGAGGTCTTTTTCTTTAATCTCTTCCTGCTTTTCTTTGTAGGTCGGATTGCGTTCCAGCCATGAGATTGGCGTCATCATCGAGAGGAGCAGATGCAACACCGCATGTTCAGGGATGCGGGATTGGATGAACACGGTGGACCGTTCTGGATCGATGCCGGCCGCGAGCCAATCGATGAGCAGCTCCCGTGAGAATTCGCGGATACGGCTGGTATCGGCATAGTTCGTTGAGAGCGCGTGCCAGTCCGCGACAAAGAAATAACACTCGAACTCATGCTGAAGGCCTTTCCAGTTTTCCAAGGCCCCAAGATAGTTGCCGAGATGGAGCAACCCACTCGGCTGCATGCCGCTAAGGACTCGTTTCTTGGGTGTTGTCATGGTGTGTTTCCTGCTCCTCCGAGCCCGATGGCGGTGGAGAGAATTGAATTAGAGAGACTGTTGGTCAAGGTGCTCGTGATGGTATGGATCACGTGGATCTGCGGGTCTAAGATGATCAGTCCCATCAGGATGAACATGCCGTAGGGTTCCACGCGCCTGAGCGCCATGGCCGCGTGGTCTGGGAGAAGGCTTGTGAGAATTCTCCCTCCATCCAGTGGGGGGAGCGGTAACAGATTGAACAGCATGAGGAGCACGTTAATGACGACGGAAAAGACTGACATGGTGGCGATCGGCTGGAGAAACATTTGGTGCCACATGCTCGAGGTGTCTTCTGCTTTGGACGGGGAGCCCCCCATCGTGGGATCGATCGATAGGAGGAGCGCGAAGAGAAGCGCGCTGCCCACTGCCAGCGCGAGATTCATGGCCGGCCCCGCTGCTGCGACGAGGGCCATATCACGGCGTGGTCGGCCCATATTGCGTGGATCGATTGGAACTGGTTTGGCCCACCCGAGTAAGAATCCTCCAGGCATCAGCAGGCAGAGCAGCGGCAGGATGATGGTTCCGAAGGGATCGATGTGTGCCAGCGGATTCATGGTAAGCCGGCCCTGGAGTTTAGCGGTCGGATCGCCGCACCGATCGGCGACCCAGCCATGGGCGTATTCGTGCAAGACCATGGCGAAGAGGAGCGGAAGCCCCATGTAGGAAATCGTGTGGAGGATCTGTGGTAACGAGTTCATGCGGTCGGCTTTCTTAGCAGGCTGCGGGAAACCCGGTTTATATGCGATACACCATTGGGTGATGCCGTTCTCGAAATGTCATCATCAGGATGCTCAAAAAGACCAGACTTCTCACCCGCCCAACCCCGGCGCACCGAGACGCGCCGTTCCGCGAACAAGGCCGCAAGCGGAGCAAGAACCGGAAGCGTACCCTCGGGGCGCATGGTGCGACGAATAAGGAGCACCACGTTTGTGCGCGCCGCCGAGTGGTGAGGCGGCCGGGTCCCCGTTGAGGATTCTTGCGAGCAGAGAACGCCGCTGGCGGGATTTTTCAGCATCCTGTTAGTTCACCTGAAGGAATCGGCCATGCTTGATTTGTATCAGGACGAGCGGACGATTCAATGTTCCGTCCGGTCCGAACGCTGCCGGTCCCGCAAGGGAGGAGAGATCCGGCTGGGTCAGCAATTGATCATGGACCGCTTCGCCGGAAGAAGCTCCTTTCCGAACCGCATCGAGCACCAATTTCGCGGCGTCGTAGCCCTGTGTCGAAAAAAGTGTCGGGCTGGTTTCAAACCGTTTTTTATATTGGGCGACAAAATCCTGCACGGCGGGGGTGTGGCTGTCGACAAAGAAACCGTCAACGAACACGGCTCCATCGATCGACGAATCGTCTGTGCGGGCGAAGTCCGGTGAGTTCCATCCATTCGCGCCAAGAAACGGCACCTTCATGTCGTGGAAGTTCAGTTGGGCCGTAATGATGCCGGCATCAGCGGCGCGGCCTGGAATAAAGATCGCATCGAAGCCCGGCGTATAGAAGACTTTCTTGTCCAACTTGGTCAGTTTTCCTGTGAGTTTCGTCTGATCAACCGGCACGGACAAACCGTAGCGGTTGAGGTCCTCGGCTTTCATACGTTTGAGTTGTCCACTCACATCGACTTCGCCCTCTTTGTAGGATTCGACGGCAATTATTTCTCCCTCATGTTGACGCACTTCTTGGGCAAAGAGACGGGCCAACTCGCGGCCATACGTGGTATCGGGATGCAGGATGCAGAATCGGCGGAAGCCTTGTTCTTTGATGGCATAGGACGCGATTCGTTTGGCTTGAAGTTCATAGGTGAGCGCCGTATTGAACACATAGTTGCCGAGCCGTCTGACGTTGGGGAATGTCGCCGCCGGCGTGATCAGGGGAATGTGGGCTCGTTCGGCAAGTTCGGCCATGACCGGCAGATTTTTCGAGAGGAGGGGGCCAATCACGGCAAGGGGGCGATCGGTATTCAAGAGTTCAGAGAATTCGTCTAAAAATGAAGCAGGATCGGATTCGAGATCTTTGACGATGAGACCAACCGATGGATTTCCTGCCCCGTCTCTATTGGCTTCGATGGCCAACTGAATTCCGCTGAGCACTTCGCCGGCAAAAGGAGCGAGTTTTCCTGAGAGCGGCAGAACGACGGCGAGGAAAAACTGGTTGGATTTTTGTTTGGCTTGGAGTGAGGCAAGCAATTCCGAGGTTTTTGCCGCCTGCGGATGGGTTGGGAAATTCACGAGGAATTGTTGGACTTGTCGGATGGCCTGATGGTCCTCTCCACGGCTGATGTAGAGATCGATGAGCCGGAGGGACGCGATATCGCCGGGAAAACTGCGTGGAAAACTGCTCCGGATTTGCTCCAGGGACTTCTTGTCGGACGTCCCGCTGGCCAGCTCGCGAATGCGCGCCCGAACGTCTTCTGCTTGGTCTTCGGTTCCCAACGCCACTTCGTCAAGCCACGCCTGAATGGCTCGGGTCGTGTCTTTTTTTTGCGCATAGAAGTCGCCGCTCAGCTGCAGAGCTTCGCGTTTTGCGGCGTCGTCTTTTGATAGATTACGAAGGCCGGTCAAAATCGGAAGGGCCAGATCGAGGTTGCCCATCGCAGCATGGACTCGGGCCTGCATCAGCTTGCCCCGGTCCGTCACCTCCGAGTCGGGAAATTCTGTTTGCAGCAGCAGTAAGTATTTTAACGCTTCTCCATGTTGCTTGGCGCCATGTAACGCAGCACCGAGGAGGAGATAGGTGTCGTCGAGCAGCTCGGGCTTTGGAGAAGTGGCCTGAAAACGACGGAGTAGGGTGACGGCTTCTTCACCCTTTCCTGCGTCGATCAGGCGTTTCGCCTGGTTGAGCGTGGGATGGCTTGCCGGCTTCGCGGGCCCCGTTTCTGCGTAGACAGGCGAATTGCGCTCGAACCCATCAACCGGCCAGAGTATGCTCAAGACAAGTGCAAGCGCGTAGCACCAGCGTACTGAAAGAGCATACGGATGATGTGCAGACAGAGATGTTAACGGGCGGGTCATGAGCTCCTAGCAGGATTCGAAACACTCAGGTTATGCACAATACACCTTTGGGATCTTACATATTGATCTTGGCGAACGGGAAATCCTCTCTAGTGATTCCAATATTCATGAGGCTCGCCTTCACATTGAGCCTTTGAGCGAAGTGAGAACGCCGTTGGCGGACTTTTCAGCATCCTGCTTGGCGGTGTGATGGATATGTCAGTTGCATGTGACTACTATCGGAAACCCTGTAGGGTGTCAAGGTAAACTCCTTCCGGGGTTCGTTGTGTTCGTCTGGGTGATTGGCTATCATGAGGTAGATGATATTACACCCGCTGGCTGAACGATATTTGAGTCGTCTCCGGGTGGAGGGCGGTCTTTCCCTCAACACGATCGAAGCCTACCGTCGCGACCTGAGTAAATTTCATTCCTACCTGCATCGAATCGGTATGGCGCCGGTCGGGTCTCTTACGTCAGAGACGTTAACAGGATTTCTCCGTTTCATGCAGGAGGCTCGGTTGTCTCGCGCCTCCTCGTTGCGGTGTCTCTCAGCCATTCGTGGATGGCTCCAGTTTCTGATGCGGGAACGGATTATCGAAGAGAACCCTACCATCGGATTGGTTCCGATCTCACGCGGCGTTCGGTTACCCAAAACGCTGTCGCAGCAGGATGTGACGGCATTGTTGGACCTGGGGGCAGTATCGACTCCTGAAGACCTGCGCGATCGTGCGATGTTGGAGTTGCTCTATGCGACGGGGCTCCGCGTGTCGGAATTGGTCATGGCTGAAGTGGCGCTGGTCAATCTCGATGTCGGGTATCTCCGGGTCACAGGCAAGGGTGCGAAGCAGCGCCTCGTGCCGATGGGTGAGCGAGCTCGGCAGCTGTTGGAACAGTATGTGGCAGAGGCGCGGCCACGGCTGCTTAAAAACCGGGCGTCACGATACGTGTTTGTGTCGAGGCGGGGCGGGCCGTTGACACGGCAAGCCTTTTGGAAGTTGCTACGACATCGTGCACGACGGGCCGGGATCAGGCAGATCATTTCGCCGCACACGCTTCGGCATTCGTTTGCGACGCATCTACTCGAGGGCGGCGCCGATCTTCGGTCTGTTCAGGTCATGCTCGGCCATGCTGATATTGCGACAACACAGATCTATACGCATATAGAGCGGGGACGTCTGAAGCGGGTGCATGACACGTATTTCCCTCGGGCGGGCCGGCCTCAGAAGCAAAAAACTTAACTGAAGAAGCTGTGATTCATTGAGCGGCGCTCATCACAGTTGAAAATGGCAAAGGGAGTACGAGATTCGATTGACAAGGGGATATGGAGTTGGTAGCATCCCGCGGAGGTTACTAAGAAAATCGGGCGGATAGCTCAGTTGGAAGAGCGCTGCCCTTACAAGGCAGAGGTCACAGGTTCGATCCCTGTTCCGCCTACCAGTACATCCGCTGGCTCAAGGGGGAGCAGGACAAATCATTGAACAATAATCATGAAATTTTAGATGGGACTGACCACAAGATATAGTCTTGTCCCTCAGGTCTTCCGCTATACGTAGAGTTTTATGGGGCCGTCGTTCAGCTGGTTAGGACGCCAGATTGTCAATCTGGAGGTCGCGGGTTCAAATCCCGTCGGCCCCGCCATTTTCTCCTGTGTGCGCGTGACTCCGTAGGTAGAGCTGTTGGTGCTTCCTCGCAGGCCGCAGAACAACGCTGTTGACATGCTGAATTCTCGCGTTCGAATGGGTGGAATCACCAACGTGCATCACGCAGGAAACTAAGAAAACCGTCTCATGAATGTCGCAGTGAGACGGCGTGTCGTATGTGTTGGTATGGAGTTGGTCAGTAGGGCGACATATAGTATTTTGCTAGAGTTTGGAAAGGTGATCGCCGCATGTTTCAAACAGGTTTCATAGGAGCGATGGGGTCGCTTGGCGCGGTGTCAAAAATTGTTCTCGTGGTCCTCTTCGTGTTCTCGGTCATTTCCTGGGCGATTATTTTCTCAAAATGGCGGGCGTTTCGTGTGGCAGATCGGGAGGACAAGCAATTCTTAGCTCTCCTTGTGAAGGCCCACAGCCTCGACGAGTTGTATCGGCAAGTTCGACGGATCGAAGGGAGCCCCAGTGCCTGTGTATTCGAAGGAGTCATGGAGCGTGTGGGCTCTGGGCGAGTAGAGGGGAGGGATGGTGGCGGCGGTTCGGGACCCGTTGATCATCACGTGGTAGAACGGGCGGCATCCCATCTCGCGCAGAGTCAGCTCTCACGCCTCGAGAGCTATCTCCCGTTCCTTGCCACGACGGGGAACATCACTCCGTTTATCGGACTGCTTGGAACCGTGATGGGAATCATTGATGCGTTTCGGGAGATCGGCACTCAAGGGACTGCTAGTATTTCTGCCGTGGCTCCCGGTGTTGCGGAGGCGCTCATCGCGACGGCAGCAGGTCTATTCGCCGCCATCCCCGCGGTGATTGCGTATAATTACTTCCTGACTCGAATTCGCAGCACGGCATTTCGCTTGGACTCCGTCACGATTGAGCTCTTGTCGTCCCTCTCGACCGCGGTATCGAAGGCGAAGAAACCAGTTCCGGTCGGAGTTCAAGGATGATCCTTGAGTCCCGTCACCGCCGATTTTTGGCAGAAATCAACGTCATTCCCCTCGTCGATGTAGTCCTCGTCCTCTTGGTGATTTTCATGGTCACCGCGCCGATGTTGTATCGAGGGATGGACATTAAGCTGCCGACCTCTGCCTCGAATACGATTAAACCGGAAATGCGCACCGTGCTTACGATCGAAAAGGATCAAAGACTCTATCTCGACAAAGATCCGGTTGGGGTGGCTCAGCTGGAACAGAAATTGAAAGTTTTGAAACAGGACCATCCCGATGTCTCGCTGTATCTCAGAGCCGATCGAGACGTCCCCTATGGGATCGTGGTGCAAGTGATGGACGGAGTCAAAAAGGCCGGGATCGAGAAGATTGGGATGGTCACGGAGCCCATGGGAGCCGAGCGTGTGGGAGCGCCGCAAATTCCAGGTCTCCCATCGAGAAAAAGTTGACCCAACGTACGCGAGGGGGCTGGTTATTATGGCATCCCAGGCGTCGCACCTCTCAGGTTCGTGGTTTGACCAGGACGGGCAATCCAAGCTGTCCGCTCGACTCATGCGAACACTGGTGTTGTCGCTGGTTCTTCACATGGTCGTGTTGCTTATCGCCATGGGGCTTCGACTTCCACAGCATGGTGAACGACCGTTGACGGCTGTGGAAGTGTCGTTGGTCAGTCTGCCGACCCTTGTAAAGCCAGTCGAGTCGGCGAAACCAGTCGAACCGGCAAAAGCGGTGATCCCGAGGCCGGCCCCTGCGCCGACTCCTGCACCGATCATCAAGGCGATAACCCCGAGTGCCGCTCCCTCCTCCACGCCACCGAAGGGTGAGAAGAGAAGGGATATGATGCAGGACCTCGACCTTCCACCGGATGCGCCGAAGTTTGGAGACTTAAGCCCTGCTACAAAAACGGTGGCTCAACCTCAACAGATGGCGAAGGTACCGGAAATCCCACATATCCCGGATCTCACACAAGACCCGGTTGTGAAGATGCCGCAACGGACTTCGGTCAGTGATGATTTGAATCGTGAATTAGAAGAAGAACTGAAAAAGATCAAGCAATTTCAGCCGGCGGCCAGACTGGATATTCCGAAAGAGGTCGCTCCGAGCGAGACACCAATCAAGCCGGTGCCCCAGCACGAGGTAAAAGTTCCGTCGGCCAAGACTCCTGAAACGACTCTGAAGATTTCCGGTACGGCTGGGTCGAATCTCTATTGGGCCCGAGTACAGTCTATTATCAGCAGGCAGTGGGAGCCTCCTCCGGTCGATATGGCCGGACAGACTTATACGATGACAGTCAAGTTTCGGCTTCAGCGGGATGGGACGATCAAAGAGGTGGTTGTACGGCAGTCGTCAGGGAATGCCTATTTTGATATGGCGGGCCAGCGCGCCGTGCAGCAGTCACGGTTTCTGCCCGCTTTTCCTGCCGAGATGACGGACAGCTACAAAGATGTAGAAATGGTGTTTCGAGTTGGGGAGTCTGTTGGATGACACAGGTGAAATTGATTTGTGCTTGGTTCGGGGGAGTGCTGCTGCTGGCAGGAATTGTCGGTATTCTGGAATCTGGAGCGGCGGATGTGTTCCTCGAAGCCACCCGTCCCGACTTCCAAAAGATCCCTCTCGGTGTTGCGGGAATACAAAGTGTGGGAGGACCCGACTGGTTGGGGGGGCGGATCGAGGAAGTCCTCAAAAAAGATGTGAAGCGCTCCCTGGTCTTC
Source organism: uncultured bacterium (assembly GCA_965233175.1). Taxonomy (GTDB): domain Bacteria; phylum Nitrospirota; class Nitrospiria; order Nitrospirales; family Nitrospiraceae; genus Palsa-1315. The sequence continues at coordinate 12,681 of CBDDRW010000107.1, read as the reverse complement.
GATCTCGTGGATCTGCCCAGTCTTGGGATCCAGACATCCGATATCGGGAACGGGGCAGGAGACGGCTCTAAAGCGATATTTAGGCAGGCTGCTGAGAAAGGTGTCTCGGTGTTAGTTTGGGGCAAGGCGGGCCTGAAAGGGAATGACAAAGAAGCCGACGTGAATATGGAAGGCTTCGTCTATGACAGCGGCAGCGATGAGCTCGTGGGCGGAAAACGCTACGCAGGGTCGCCCTCGGTCGTGCGGCTGATGGCGCACCGTTTTGCCGACGAATTGGTCTTTCGGTACACCGGCGAGCCGGGGATCGCTCGGACGAAGATTGCGTATGTGGCTGAACAGGGGGCTGCCCGCGAACTATTTGTGATGGATTACGATGGCCACGATACGCGCCAACTCACCGCCGATGGATTCCTCAATCTCATGCCTCAATGGTCTCCGGATCGTCGATTTCTCATTTTTACCTCCTATCGCAATCGCAATACACAGAATATCGACATGATCGAATTGGCGACGGGCAAGCGATGGACGGTGATTGCGTTGGGAGGCTTGAACATCACTCCGTCCCTCTCTCCAGATGGGAACTTCCTGGCGTTTGCCTCCAGTCATGAGGGCAATTCCGAACTCTATCGGTTGGACACCAGGACGAAGGCCATCCAGCGATTGACCGTCAACCCGTCCGGTGACTTGTCTCCCTCCTGGTCTCCAAACGGAAGAGAGTTGGTCTTTGTGTCGGATCGAGGTGGCGGGCCGCAGCTATTCCTCATGAGCTCAGACGGGTCGAATGTGCGTCGCCTGACATTTGAAGGCGATTACAATGCCGCGCCATCCTGGTCGCCTCGTGGAAACTTGATCGCGTACGTGTGCCGGACGCAAAAAGAGTATAAGCTCTGTGTCATCTCGCCGGACGGACAGAAACGCATGCAATTGACGACAGGATCGGGTGTCGATGATTCGCCATCCTGGTCGCCGGATGGCCGGCATCTGGTATTCAGTTCGACGGCCGATGGGAAGAGCCATATCTACATGATCGATGCCGATGGTAAGGACATGGAACGGCTCACTTTCCAGGGGACGCACAATAGCGCCCCCTCTTGGTCTCCGGCATCCTGAGCATGACGTGTCACCGAATCACATGAACGAATAATGCAAGCCAATTGATCGAGATCACTCACTTAGGAAAAGGAGAACGAGGTATGAACAAGACACTGAGTCTATGCGGATTAGGGTTGATGGTGAGCATGGCGTTGATCGGTATGCCTGGCTGCTCGAAGAAAGCTGTACAATCCGGCGGCGATTCCCAGGCCGCTCAAGGGATGGCAAAGGAAAAGGAGGGGATCGACAGTTCCATGTCCGGTGTCGGCAACTTTCCTGAGACCAGTGGTCAGTCAGCCGGAGGTGGACTTGGAGGGATAGACAAAAACCCTTCAGAAGAACGTGTGGGCAGTGGTACGATGATGGCAAAGCTGGATCCCTCCGGTGCAGGTCGACAATTGGATGAGATGCGTGCTGAACAGGCAGCGTCAGCAGCCGCAGGTTTGCGGGATGTGTTTTTCGGATACGATAGCTGGACAATTTCCGAGGACGGACGACAAGCGCTGACTCGCGATGCCGAATGGATGAAGTCGAATGTGAGCGCGCTCGTCAAGGTTGAAGGGCACTGTGACGAGCGAGGAACGTCCGCCTATAACCTTGTTCTCGGTGAGAAACGTGCGAAAGCCGTTCGAAACTATTTGGTGGAACTCGGTGTGAACGCGAATCGTTTGTCCGTGGTGTCGTACGGGAAAGAGCGGCCCTCGTGCAATGAACATGCGGAGGCCTGCTATCAGCAGAATCGGCGGGGGCATCTTGCGTTGAAGACCGGTAAGTAGCGGGGGCGTTCTGTCGCGCAGCCGTTCTGGCTCTGTGATCCGCGAAGTGAGAGCGGGGCATCCTTTTACTAGAGTGGGTAAAACAATGTGGAGCCATTCAAATACGACGACTGTGTGGACGACGATCTGCGCAATCTGTGCACTGATGTCGACCGGCTGCGTTGCCCAGCAATCCGACCTGAAGCAGACGGAGCGAAATCTTCAGCAGCGCATCAAGCAGTCGAACGATGAGTCGGCTCAGACCCGAGCGCGGCAGAGCCAGGAGATCTTGATGCTTCGGGAGCAGGAGTTGCCGCAGTTGCGAGGCGAACTGGAACGGGCGCTGCACCAAGCTCAAGAACTCCAGGGCAAGCAGGAAGATCTCAAACAGCGTTCCGCGCAACTTGAGCAACAAACCAAACGGCTCGAACAATTGGCCGGCAAGCTGGAGACGGAGAGCACCACACGCTACAACCAGGTGCGTGAAAGCCTGAATGCTCAAGATGTCAAAAATAAACAGGACCGCGATCAGCTCCGTCTGGACGTGAACGCTCGACTTGACGATGTGAACCGCCAGATGGAGGCGGTGCGAAAGGAGATCATCGACGTCGTGCAGAAGACGAACAACGGGTTGGCCAAGAGTCTCGACGCGCGTCTGGAGGAGCAGCATAAGGCACTGGTGGATACCCAGGCTCGGACCGAACAGCTGTCCGCAAAATTCGCGCAATTCAGCCAGTCCCTCACAGCATTTAGGGATTCGCTGGCAGGCCTGAGTGAGCGGATAAGCCAAGAAGAGCAGGCAGGAAAATCATCGGCGGCTCATATCAATGAGATGAATAAAGAGGTGAGCGGTTACTTAGCCGAAGTCAATAAGAGTGTCGCATCTGTCGCGCAAAAGTTTGTCACCCGTTTCGATGAGCAAGACCGTCGTCTGGACGCGCTCTCCAAGACCGTTGAGCAGGTCTCACAGGAGGCGCAGACGCGAGGGGGAAACAAGGGAGGGGCGGGGGCGCGCCAGCCATCCACAAAGCCGGGGCATCGGTCGTCGATGCCTTCGTCTGAGCTCCCCAAGGCCGACCAGAGCACGGTCGCATCGCCCCTTTCTGTGCAAGGTGAAGCGGTCACGTCGACAGTCGAGCCTGAGGAGTCACTGCGTCCGCAACACATCAGCCGGAATAGTGAACGCTCCGACAAGCTCGAGTACGAACGTCTGCTGGGGCTGTTTCGTGATGGAGATTTGGACGCAGCGAGACAGGGATTTTCCGCATTCTTGCGTGATTATGGCAACTCGGATCTGTCCCCAAATGCGCGCTACTGGCTCGGAGAAGCGCATTACGGCAAAAAAGATTATCGCCAGGCGATCGATTCGTATGACCGTGTCGAAGTCGATTTTCCCAAGAGCGAAAAAGTGCCGGCCGCGATCTTGAAGAAAGGGTACGCGTACTTGGCGATGAAAGATAAGGCGCGCGCGTCATTGGCATTCAGCCAAGTCGTCACGGCGTATCCCCAGACTCCTGAAGCGGGAAAAGCGTCAGATAAACTATCGCAATTGAGGGAGTCGCGGTGATCGTGATGCGTATGATAACGGGCTCAGGAGGGGCGGCTGTGCTCATGGCCGTGGCGATGATATGGCTTGCCGGATGTGCGAAACACGCGGATTTTACAGAGATACGCGACCACTTGGCGACGGTGTCGAAGTTTCAAGATCAAGATCAGAAGCGGCTGGATGCGTTGCAACGACGGTTGGAGTCGCTGGAGCGGGTGAAGGATGGTGAATCCTTCAGGCAGAAACTCGATCCGAAGTATGACGACCTATCCGCACGGGTCCAAAAAATCGAGGGCCGGTTGGCAAAAATCGATGAGACCTTGAGCGCTCCTGTCGTGCCCAGGACGGAGCCGCTTCAAATCGACCCGGCTCGTCTCCCTAAGCCACCGAAGTCGGGCTCCGCTGCAGATGTGCCGAATCCTATGATATCCGGCGTTCCCTCGATTACTCCGACCTCCGCATTCAATCTGGCGTACAACGACTATCTCAATGGAAAATATGATCTTGCTGTGGCGGGCTTTCAGCGCTTTGTGAAGGACTTCCCCGGCACATCATTGACGCCGAACGCCTACTACTGGTTGGGTGAGTCATCCTATCAGCAGAAAGATTACGTGCGCGCGATACAATCATTCGAGTATCTCTCGATGGAGTACCCGGGAAACGAGAAAGTGCCTGCGGCACTCTTCAAGTCGGGGCTCGCGGCAGGAGAGGCCGGAGATCTCGCCAAGTCGAAAAAGAACCTCAAACGAGTCATCGAAGAATTCCCGACTTCGGACGAGGCAAAACTGGCCAAGAATAAGCTGGCGGAAATTCGGTGATCGGGTGTCCATCGAGACGGTGCCTGGCGTCTCTCTTGTCTTCGGCGTTCTCTGGAGTCTAGTGTCATGCCCGCCGCCAGTCCCTCTGCCAAGATTCATACCCTCCCAGACGACGTAGTCAGCCGGATTGCAGCCGGTGAGGTCGTCGAGCGTCCTGCCGCCGTCGTCAAAGAATTATTGGAAAACAGTCTCGATGCAGGGGCCTTGCACATCACGATCGATGTAAAGGACGGCGGGCTCACCTTCATGCGAGTGACGGATGATGGAGAGGGGATCAACCGTATCGATCTGCCTCGTGCGTTCGAGCGGCATGCCACCAGCAAGCTCAGGTCCGATCGGGATCTTGCTTCGGTGACGACGATGGGCTTTCGTGGCGAAGCGTTGCCGAGTATTGCGTCCGTCTCTCATGTGTTGGTGACGACTGCGACGAGGCAGGATACGGTGGGATCGCAGTTCACCTTGATCGCGGGGGCAGGCGGGCCAATCCTGGACGCACCTCCTCTCCCTGGTGCCAGAATCGAAGTCTCCAACCTGTTTTTTAATCAACCGGCTAGAAAGAAATTTCTCAAATCGACGGTGACCGAGTTCTCACACATCAGTCGCGTCGTGCAGCTCGCAGGTCTTGCCTGGCCATCGGTGCACTTCCGTTTGACCCATAACGGCCAGGAGGTTCTCAACTACCCTGCTGTGACAACAGATCGCGATCGAATACTCCAAGTATTTCGCCAAGGGTTTCTCGATCGGACAATTGAAGTCCGAGGCAGAGCAGGAGGCATGTCGATCCACGGCATCATGGTCAATCCTATCCATGCGAGGTCTTCAAGAACACCACAGGATTTGTTTGTGAACCGGCGTCCGATCCGCAATGCGACAGTGTTCCATGCAGTCATAGATGGATATGGATCGTTTCTGCCTAAAGGAGCTCACCCGACGTTCGTGCTCTTTCTGGACATTGAACCGAACCGGCTCGATGTCAACGTGCATCCGACGAAGAGAGAAGTCCGTTTTGCGGAGACCGACCAGCTTCATGAGTTGGTGCGTCAGTCGGTTCGCCACGCACTCAGTGGTTCCGGGCATGAGGCTCTGTTGGGTCTTCCGCAGACCACGCCAGGCGTTTCTCCCACGGCTGAGCGGAACACCTCGCCGTTTTCGGATTTTCGCCCCGCAACTTCAACTGCAACGTATGGAAAGGATTCTCAGGCTCTAGGCCGTGACGGGGGTTCGTTGCCTAGTCTCGCTGAGGGAAATCAATTGGCCTTCGCCCACGATACGACCGAAGCGTATCGGCAAACAGAGACCGTCGACATCATGCCGCTCGGACAAATCCTGCGAACCTATCTCGTGGCGCAGGTAGGAGAAGAACTACATGTAATCGATCAACATACGGCGCACGAGCGTGTTCTCTTCCAGCGGCTCTGGCGTGGGTGGGAGAGCCGGGATATGCCCTCGCAACCGCTGCTGATTCCTGAACCGGTCGAGTTGTCGGCGGCTCAGAGCATGGTGTTACTCAAACACCGTGATGAGCTGGAGAAACTTGGCCTTCTGATTGAACCGTTTGGCGCCACGGCCATAGCGATTCGCGGGGTGCCGGTTGGGCTTGGTAAGGTGGATGCTGCGGTCTTGGCGCAGGATCTCCTCGACGACGTGACTGAGTGGGACCGTGCGCCGTCGCTGGAGGCGCGGATTCAACCTGTGCTGGCCTCGCTGGCTTGCCATGGAGCGGTGCGGGCCGGCCGCGCCTTGACCCTTCCTGAAATTCAACAGCTGATTCGTGATTGGGTACAAGAAGGGTTCATCATGACCTGCCCGCATGGGCGCCGTACGGCGTTTCGTCTTTCGACCGATGAGCTTGCCAAACTGTTCGGTCGGGTCGGATGGACGTAATGGCCATTCCTGTGAAGATGACGCGTCGCCTCTCTGAATCGCAGATCCGTTGTCAGCCGATCATCGTAATTGTGGGGCCTACTGCGGTAGGAAAGAGCCGTGTCGCAGTCGAAGTCGCCAAGGTGTTCGAGACCGACGTGCTGACGGCGGATTCACGGCAAGTCTATCGTGGGATGGATGTCGGGACAGATAAGCCGGCTCCGGAAGAGCGTCAGGCGGTCTCTCATCGGCTGATCGATCTCGTGGATCCTTACGAATCGTTTAACGCGGGAATGTATCGCCGCCGGGCGATCGACGAAATCGAGCGCCTCTATCGAGACTGCCGTCTTCCGTTGGTGGTGGGCGGCACAGGGCTCTATGTGCGGACGCTCCTCAAGGGTTTGTGCCATGCGCCGCAGGCCGATCCGATTATGCGGGCGGCGCTGAGACAGGAGGCCGAGGATGAAGGGCACGATCGCCTCTATGCACGTCTGGTGGATGTCGATCCTGAGACTGCGGCACGGTTGCATCCACGCGACGAATCGAAAGTGATCCGAGCGCTTGAGGTCTATCAGCTATCCGGACGTCGGATGTCGGCGTTTCAGCGGGAGCATGGATTTGCCGAGCGGCCATTTTCATCTTTGGTCATCGGATTGAACCGAGATCGCGCCGCGCTGTATCGGCGTATCGAAGAGCGGATCGATTGGCAGTTGGCTCACGGTTTGATTGAGGAGACGCAGCAACTCTTGGCTCAGGGATGTCCGCGCGTGAGTGCGGCGATGAAGGGCCTGGGGTATCGACAGGTGGCTGAGCACTTGGCCGGCGAATATGATGCCGCTGAAATGGTTCGACGGTTCAAACGGGACACGCGGCGTTTTTCCAAACGGCAAATGACGTGGTTTCGAAAGGAGCCGGGGATTCAGTGGTTGACGATTGAAGAGTCAGAGTCCATACAGCACACGGCCGCGCGGGTGATTGACCAGGTCGATAGATTTCTCGCTACATGTGGGGGGCCATGATGACACGGCATAGGAACGCGGTGCGTGCAGATATCGGGATCATCGGTGGTAGCGGATTGTACGACGTCGAGGGGCTTCGGAAGGTCAAGGAACTGTCGGTGAAGACTCCCTTCGGGGCAGCGTCCGACAAAGTCGTGCTCGGCGAATTGGACGGGATTCGTGTTGCCTTCCTCTCGCGGCATGGACGTGGCCACAGGGTCAATCCGTCCGAAATCAACTATCGTGCGAATATCTACGCCCTGAAGTCGCTGGGTGTTCGGCGGGTGATTTCTGTCAGCGCAGTCGGCAGCATGAAGGAGTCGATCAAGCCCGGCGACGTGGTGTTGCCGGATCAATTTATCGATCTCACCAAGCGGCGTGTGTCGACCTTCTTTGAGGGAGGAATTGTCGCTCATGTGGCCTTTGGCGATCCAGTCTGCGCCTCGCTCGGCGCGGCATTGTTCGACGCGGCCAGCACGGTTGGAGCCACAGTCCACCAGAGCGGCGTCTACCTGTGTATTGAAGGTCCGCAGTTTTCGACCAAAGGGGAGTCGCGGTTGTACCGCCAATGGGGGACAAGCGTGATCGGGATGACGAATCTTCCTGAAGCCAAGCTCGCACGCGAGGCCGAGCTCTGTTACGCCACAGTGGCGTTGGTGACCGATTACGATTGTTGGCATGAAACAGAAGGGCCTGTGACTGTTGAATCGATCTTGACCATACTTCGCCAGAATGTCACGCTGGCCAAGCAGCTATTGCGGACGGCGATGCACGCAGTAGCCGATGTCAAAGTCTGTGGGTGTCACCGCGCATTGCAGGACGCCATTATTACGGCTCCGGATCGGATGCCGGCCTCAGTCCGACGGAAGCTGGCCTTGTTGATGGATCGGGTTACTCTGGAGAAGAAAGGAGTTCGGTAAGCCATGGGGAAGCTGCTCGTCGTTGGGTCAGTCGCATTAGATACGGTGAAAACACCTTTCGGGGAAGTGAGCGAGGTTCTTGGGGGTTCGGCCACATTTTTTTCCACTGCGGCCAGCTATTTTACCAGCGTGGATCTCATTGCCGTGGTGGGGGAGGATTTTCCCCCGCAACACCTGACCTTCCTCAAGAGCCGTGGCATCGACTTAACTGGATTGGAACGGAAGCCTGGGGCCACGTTTCGATGGAAAGGGGAATACACGCATCAGTTGAACGAAGCGCATACACTCGATACGAAACTCAACGTCTTTGAAACCTTTCGCCCAAAGATTCCTGAGTCCTATCGATCCCCGGATCTCTTATTCTTGGGCAATATCGATCCGGAACTACAGTTAGATGTGCTGCAAAAGCTTCCCCGCCCGCCGTTGGTCGCATGCGATACGATGAACTTTTGGATCAATGGCAAGCGTGACGCGTTGTGGCGGGTGTTGGAGCAGGTTGATATTCTGATTGTGAACGATGGAGAGGCTCGGGCACTCGGCGAAGATTCGAATCTGGTAAAGGTCGCGCAAAAAGTGCTTGCGCGTGGACCTAAGCACCTCATCATCAAACGTGGGGAGTATGGGGTGTTGATGTTTAACGAGAAGCAGGTGTTCGGGGCTCCGGCCTTTCCGCTTGAAGATGTGCGCGATCCAACCGGTGCGGGAGATACCTTTGCCGGTGGTTTTTTGGGCTACTTGACGGCCACCGGTAATCATTCGGTTGAGGCGTTTAAGCAAGCGATTATCTTCGGGAGCGTTATGGCGTCATTTGCTGTAGAATCCTTTAGTCTTGACCGTTTGCGAATCCTGGACTACAAAGAGGTTCAAGAACGGTTTCGAGCCTTTAAACAGTTGACTCACTTCGAGGACATTCCGTGACGCAGACTCCCTTTGCCCCTTCGATCGTTCGACCATTCGCGGGCTCGTGGCTTGTGTTGGTTCTGGCGATCGGATGGTTGCCTGGTTGCGCCACATCGGAGGGTTCGGTCCAGAAGTCAAAAGGGTACTATCAAGAAGGTATTGCGAGTCTGGAGTCTGATCAGCAGAAGGCGTTCGTGTCATTCCAGAAGGCGGTGAAGCTCGATCCGAACAACAAAGAAGCGCGATACGGACTGGGCCATATCTTGGCGATGCAGGGTAAATTGCCCCAAGCGGAAGAAGAATTAATGGCCGCGACGAAGCTCGATGAAAATTATTCGGAAGCCCATACGTATCTCGGTCAGATTTTGGAGAAACAGGGACGATGGACGGAGTCGATCGCCGCGTTCCGTCAGGCGCTGACTAATCCCCTCTATGCCACACCGGATCTGGCGCGATTCCATCTCGGTCGATTGTTGGCTCACGAAAAGAATTATCAGGGTGCGATGGAAGCATTTGAAGATGCCCTAGTCGTCAATCCCCCCAATGTTCCCCCCGCGCTGTTACACTTGGAGTTGGGGCGCGCCTATTACAATCTGGGGTTCGACCGGCGCTCCAGGGAAACGCTGACTAAGGTGATGACGCTCGATAAGAGCGGCGAGTATGCCGCTGCCGCGAAGGAGTTGCTGACACGGCTGAAGCCGTAGAGAGACAGGCATGGAATCGATCGGCGAATTTTTTAAACAAGTGCGAGAGACCAAGGGGCTCACGATTGACGAAGTCGCCTCCAAAACGCGAATTCGAACCGATTTCGTCAAGGCGTTAGAAGAGGGGAACTTCGCCAAGTTGCCCGATCAAGTGTTCGCGCGAGGCTTTGTCCGGTCCTATGCCCGATCTCTGGGGCTTGACGAAGACGACGCGATCCAACGATTCACTCAGTCGGCAGGCGCTTATTACGACAAGCAGGGTGAGCGGGAACGTCTGAAAGTCAGGCAGGCGGAAGAGGACCGTAAGCGTAAAGCCAATCGCAAGGCCGTCGCGATAGCGATCGGCATCGCGATCCTCACGCTGATTTTCCTCTTGAGCCGGGAACAGTCGTCGCTCCTGGTCCGTCGTACGAGTTCAGACCCGCCGGCTTCCACAACCAAGCGAACTGCTCCACCGGTTTCTGAATCTCAAGACTCGCCACCGACCCAGAAGGCTGAACCAGTTTCCCCCGTTGTCCAGGCTCCGCCTCCCCCTACCAAGACCAAACCGAGTGAGCCGCCTCCCACGTCGGCCAAGGTGATCGAAGAAAATAATGCTGGATCAGCGAGTAGTTCAACCCCCGCAGCATCGTCAACGGTGACGGAACAGGCAGCTTCGGTTCCTGCGTCGCTGGGGAGCGATGGACCTCTGGGTGGGATTTCACTTGAAGGTTCTGCAGCAACAGAGGGACAGTTGTTGCTCGATCTGGAAGCGATAGAGCTGAGCTGGGTCGTTGTTCAAATTGATGGCGGAAGCCCACAAGAGGCCCTGCTCCGGCCCGGAGAAAGAGCCAGATGGAAGGGCCAGGACCAATTTATCCTGACCCTCGGTAACGCCGGTGGCGTCAAGGCCGAGCTCAACGGAAAACCTCAAAAGCCCTTCGGTCCGAGCGGCAAAGTTGCGCGGGATATCGTCATCAAGCGCTAATCACTCTTCGGCAGGATGCTGAAAAAGCCCGCCAGCGTCGTTCTCGGCTCATCGAAATCCTCAACGTACCCCTGAGGGTACGCCTCCGGTTTCGATTCACCTGCGGCCTTGCTGAACGGCCTTTTTGAGCATCCTGCGGGAGTGTTCTACGGTGTGCATCACACGTGGATACTCGAAGTTCTCCGTGTACAAATGTAGTTTTTCCGCAACCCGCTAATACCGTCTATCCGATCACAGCACATGGGCTTTGTCACCGGCCATAGTTACCAGCCTTAATTCGAATCAAGCCACGTATGACCTGGTTCTGCAGCCGAATGACTTTGCTCGTGATCCGATGGTTGCCAGTGGGCATGATCAAGAGATGGGGCACAGCGGTAAGAGGTGAGGCGTAATGGCGCCACCCTTATGAGACCTTCGGGGCATCTGGGACTCAAGATATCCCTAACTAACTGAAATATCGTGTTTTGCTATGAGAGCATTCTGGCACGGGCCTTGATATATATTTGGTTAAATTGTAACGAAATCCGGTTGAGTAGAAGTAAAGAGAAGCACTATGGTTTGCTTGACATGAGTGGAAGGCCATTGTTATATTCGCCCGCGTTTTGTCGCGTTGCCATAGATCGCATATAAGCCGATGGCTCGATGTCGAGTTCACGTACGGTGGTTAAACACAAAGGAGGAAATCTGATGGGGTATTTTTCTAAGTTCCTGGGAATCAGCGCAGCGCTGATTATGCTGTCGGCCTCAATGGTGGGAGCCGAGGAGAAGGATCCACTCAAGGCCCGTGTTCCGCCTGATCAAATGGCCGACGCGAAGGCTATGAAGAATCCGATTGCTTCGTCTCCAGAGAGTATTGCCAAAGGAAAGGCGCTGTTCGAGGGCAAGGGCACGTGCTTCAATTGCCATGGTAAGAATGGGGATGGCCAGGGCGAGGCCGGTAAGGTTCTGAATCCGAGCCCCCGCGATTTTACAAACTGCAAATTCCATAAGAAGCGGAAAGATGGCGAGCTTTTCTGGGTGATCAAGAATGGGAGTGCAGGCACAGGCATGATCTCCTTGAGCCCGGCCATTATTACAGAAGAAGAAGCCTGGACGATCATCAACTACGAGCGAACCTTCTGTAAGGGCGAGTAGTTTCGGCGAAGTTGTAGGTTCAAGAGGGTGGAGGACCGAATCCTCCACCCTCTTTTTTTCTGCAATCGTGTGGTTCTGTCAGGATGCTCAAAAAGGTCAGACGTATCACCCGCCCAACCCCGGCGCGCCAAGACGCGCCGTTCCGCAAGCAAGGCCGCAGCGAGGCGCACGGTGCGACGAATAAGGAGCACCACGTTTGTGCGCGCCGCCGAGTTGGTGAGGCGGCGGTGTCTTGGACCTGAGGCGTACCCTTGCGGTACGTTGAGGGTCTGAACGATGCGAGAACGCGGCTTGCGGACTTTTTCAGCATCCTGTTAGTCAGTGGGCTTCGGTGCCCAGGATCGCGGCGACCTTGGTCAATATCAAGGCGGCAGCAGGATCGGTTTGGCTGAGTGGTGGAACAACGTGGGGGCGTTGCTCCTGGTTCATGAATGTTTTGGAGGCCCAACGTACTTTCTGGGTGAGATAGGTTACCGTTTCGCCGAGTGTGACGTTGCCATTCCGATTGGTGTCGGCTTCGCCACGCAGGGCCCGTAGCAGATAGTAGGTGAACAGGCCATGCCGATGTCGGTCGTCTTCCAACCTCTGCCCGATTCCACTGGTTCCTATGACGTGGAACGTCGAGTCTCCTATAGGATTCCATTGGGGGGGCGCGCTCACAGCGGACTTGGTTCGGTTGTCTGGTCCCATACGTGACACGGTACCATCGAACAGAAACACCGTCTGTTTTGCGTGTAAGCGAGACAGTGCCGCTTCAAAATCCTTGATCGGAAAGGCCCGTGAAGGGGTTGTGACGGTTCCATCGTATGGGACCAAGAATGTCTCTCCCGTCGAAGACACCGATGCCAGACCTGCGAAATAGACTATGATCACTGCGTCCTTATGTATGCGAGGCGGCAGCCAGTCCAGCAACGCTTCGTCGATGTCCGATCGTATCGCTTTCCAGTCTTGCAGGAGGAGAACGTTCGAAGGTGGCAAGCCACC
>CBDDRW010000106.1:0-40865 GCA_965233175.1 uncultured bacterium | reverse complement strand
TCCGCAGAACAGGCAACGGCGATTGGATAGAAGGATGGCAAAGAAACGGGTCTTGATCCTTTGTACCGGCAATTCGGCCCGATCACAGATGGCCGAAGGCCTTCTGCGGCATGACGCGGGGCACCGCTTTGAGGTGGAGAGCGCTGGCACGAAGCCGGGCATCGTGCGGCCTGAAGCGATTACTACCATGAAAGAGGTGGGCATCGATATTACCGCGCACCGCTCTAAACATGTCGAGGAATTTGACGGGCAGCACTTCGATTACGTTCTCACTGTGTGTGACAACGCGAAGGAGAGCTGTCCCCTCTTTTTCGGTACGGCAACGCGCCTGCATCATAACTTCAAAGATCCAGCGGTGGTCGAGGGGAGCGTGGAGAATCGGATGGCGGCTTTCCGCACCGTACGGGACGAGATGCGCTCCTACCTCAAGGGCTTTCCCCAATAGAAGCAAGGCTGTCTCGTCGAATACCTGTACGACAGAGGTCTGGGTGCCTGATCTGAGATCACGTCCTGCTTCATCATGCGGCTTCGATAAGCGAATGGGCCATCGACGAGTTGAGCGGCAGGCGGATCAGGAAGGTCGTCCCCTTCCCAACTTTACTGTCGACGGTAATAGTCCCACCATGCTTGTCCACAACGACAGATCTGGCAATGGCCAGCCCTTGCCCCGTACCCCGGCCCGCCTCTTTGGTCGTGAAGAACGGATCGAAAATCTTGTGGCGAATGGATTCTGGAATTCCCATACCGCTGTCGGCAATGCGGACCTCCACGAAGTCACCCACGCGACTGGTGCCGATCGTGATCGTGCCCTTCCCGCCTGTGCCTTTGACTACATCGGCGATGGCATGCGTTGCATTGACGATCATATTCAGCACCACCTGGTTGAATTCTCCCACCAGACAGGGCACCGGAGGCAGGGACGGATCCAGATCGGTCTGCAGGTCGGCCACATACTTCCATTCGTTGCGTGCAATGGTCACCGTGCTCTGAATCGCCTTATTGAGATCGACCACAGTCTTTTCTTTACTCCCCGGATGGGAGAATTCTTTCATCGCTCGCACGATGGTCGCCACCCGATCAACCCCTTCCGTCGTTTGCGCGATGGCCTTTGGAATTTCAACAAGGAGATACTCCAAGTCAGACTTGCGGGTGGCAACCTCACATCTCTCTATGAGGGTCTCCGAACACCCCCCCATCTTGGCCGCCGCCAGCAGGCTTTGGGACTGCTCCAGCAGGCGGCCGATATCGGAGAATGAGTCGGACAGAAAGCGCACGTTGTCGCCGACGAACTGGATCGGCGTGTTGATTTCGTGCGCAATGCCGGCCGCGAGGTGCCCGATAGACTCGAGCTTTTGCGCCTGGACTAGTTCGTACTCGAGGAAAAGGCGATCTGAAATATCCTCCCCCATGACGACATAGGTCATACCGCGATCGGCGAAGATCGGCGATACGTTCAGTTTGATGAACATCTCTTTCCCGTTCGGAAGAGCCAGCTGCATCTTGTCAACCCGGACAGATTTGTGCGCGGTACCGGCCTTCTCCATCGCCACGAACAGCTCCTCCCAATTCCACTGGATGGGCAACATCTTGAAGGACTGGCCAAGGGCCTTACGAAGGGAGATGCCAAAGATAGCCTCCGCACGAGGGGTCCAGGTTGTGACCGCGCCCTCATGATCGACGCAGATGAAGAATGTTTCTATTGTCGCAAGCATGGATTGGAGCAATGCGTGCGTTTTCTGGAGATTCGCTTGCGTATCATGCTCATGTTGCTTCGCCTGCTCTAATTTCCTCACAATCCAGAGCAAAGCGGCCAACAATGGGAGAAAGATTCCACCACCCCAGAGGCCCGTTTCCCACAGAATCGATCTGACCGGCGCGAGGACCTCCTCACGATCGACTCGCACAAGCACGCCCCACCGGAGTCCATTGGACCAGTCATTATGTCCTGTAAGTTGGGCATAGCCACTGATGACCTGGACATGACGGCGCAGATCTTCCTCTTCGACATACCCAGTCCTCCCCAAAAGGGCGAGCTGTGCAGATGCCAGCCCCATCGATTTTAGATTGACGTTCCCTTTATGGAAAAGATCCGAATCGATAAAAACTTCGCCATACTGATTCATGACTTGATATTGGAAATTATCTCTGACGCCCTGCTGCATAAGCCGATTGCGAATGGTCCGTGTCATGATTTCCTCGAGCATCGGCATGCCGACCCGCCCCACTACGACTCCCTGGAATCCGGTTGTTCCCCTGCTGGGATCACGGGTCAGCGGAACCGCAAAGCTCACCGTATCGCTGCCCCTGGCCATCTCGTCGGGGCCCACATCCTTCACTTGTACCCCTGCGTTCCTGTTCAAGACATCGATGAACCACTTAATTCGGCTCACATCCATGCCCCTGTTCGTCTCATCCGTCGTCGCGAGGACACGACCAGTGGGGCCGATCAACTCGAGCGAGCCATAACGCGGATACGCCGTTTTCACGGAATGCAAATGAGCCGTCCAGTACTCCCGATCCCAGTTGACCCGGGAGGCTATGTCTCCCAGCAATTGTATATCGCCGTAGGACTCGATTAACTGCAGAGTGAGCTTGTCGGCGACGTCTATGGCAACCAGAGCCAGGTTTTCGCCCTCACTTCTTATTAAGCGGGCCTCTAAGAGACTCAGCCCCATACCACCGATCAGGATCACCACAATCGTCATGGTGACGATGAGACCCAGCAACCAGGAATGGGACCAACTGTGTGTTTCCTGTAACGTCATACGTTCTCGAGAAAGATAACAGGACTGGCTCTGGTCTGAACAACGGGACCGAAACGAGCGGAAGGCTCGCTGTGCGGCCTCCAACCCCTTGATGACGCTGCCTGCCGCGTCTGCTGTACGAGTAGGCTCCAGAAAAACTCTTTCGGCACAACAGAACCTCGCTGGTAGCTCAATACAATACTGGTTTAGTGATGTAACTACTCCTCGCACACCGCATCGAGTAGCTGCTCCCGCGTAATTGGCTTGACCAATGTTCGCCGAGCACCCATCTTTTTCGCAATGGGCAGAACATCAACCGTGCCTTTGAACCCTCCACCTGACATCGCGATGATCGGGATTCTGAGATGCATACGGCGAGGTTCCCCGATGGTTTCTAAGCCGTCCTTATCCGGCATGAACATGTCGAGCAGGATCAGGTCAGCCGGCTGACGCTCAAACTCTTTCAGCCCTTGTCCGCCCTCACTCGCTTCCATGATCGTATACCCGGCTTTGTGTAAGGTCCGTCGCGAGGAATTGCGGAGACTGCCGTCATCGTCAATAATGAGAATGGATGGCATCGCGTTCCTATAGGCTCATGACTCGCTGAAAGCACAGACTTCCCTGTCTATATATTGTCGGTTTTGGTCCGTCGAAGGCTTGAGCTGTTTGGACTGAGACCTTTCAAGCCTGGCTGACCGGCCCCCAGTTGTTAGGGCACCGTTTGCTTCATCGGGAGCAAGACTGTAAACGGCTCTCGGACTCCTCCGGCCTTACTGAAATTCTGTAGTCTCATGACCATAGAGCGGGTTACATGCTGGCCCTTTGAGGCGAGAAGCACATGCTGAGTTGAGTGAATGCCCTCAGCCAGAATCATGCCTTCCCGAAGATCGGCTACGACAGCCGACTTCATCTCATACTTGATCTCCTGAGCAAATGCCGCTTTCATTGCTACAATCACCGTCGGATCGTACCAGCCTTTGCGTAGTCTGATCTCGTCGAATGCCTCAGCCTTCGACTTGCCTGCGGATTCCAGTGCATCGAAATCCAGTGCCACCTTCAGAATCCTGGCCTCCATCGGGATGGTGTTGCCTACTTTCGTGTCTCCCGGCACACCATACCCATCGTAGTATTTATCCTGAAACTTAATGATTTCGGCTACCCGCTTCATCCGTGGAATCTTGGCAAGCAGGTCGTATGCCACTAATGGATGCTGATTGAAGAGTTGGGCCTCCTCGTCCGTCAGCACCTCTGCTCGATACACCTTCTTGAGGACCAATTCCGGCAGGATGACGCAGCCGATCTGAGACAGCATGGCGGCGGTCTTGATGGACCACAGCTCGGACACGTGAAGATTCGCCGCGATCGACTCCACATACCGGGTTATACGAGACGATCGCCCGAACGCTTCAGGATTGACCAAGGCTAAGACCTCGCACAGCACTTCGATGCTGCCGCTGAGCGTTTGTTCCAGCAGTTCCCGCTCCGCAGTAATTAAGCGATACTGTGCAATGCCTGTCGTCAGCGCGTTCGCGAGCGCCTCCGTCGTGCAGGGCTTAGTGAGGAACCGAAAAATCTGTCCTTGATTAATCGCATCGATTGTCGCCTGGAGTTCGGCCTTGCCCGTCAACAGCATGCGGACGGTGACAGGCTCATGAGCTCGTACTTGTGCGAGAAACTCAATCCCGTTCATCCCCGGCATTTGGAGATCGGACACTACGACGGCAAAGGGGCCCTGTTCCGTCACCATCCGAAGACCCTGCTCGGGTCCGACGGCTGTGTCCACCTCAAACTCTTTCCGAAGCTGACGCTTATACCCCTCTAGGATATTGGGATCGTCATCCACACAGAGAATCCGGCTAGCCATGTCCATTCCCCTTTTCCTCCGCCCGCTGAACCGTGCCAGCCAGTTCTCGCCAGTGCGGCAGCCGGTCGGTCAGGTGAAGTGTGTCCAGATAGGTGACATCGATCTGAGACGGAAGCTCCGCTGCCCTCTGCTGAAACAGTTCCTCCTGCAACACGTTCGCCACATGCACGGCGGTGAGGGGGCTGAAAGTATCTCCGACACAATCCGACGGATGGTGATGAAATGCCACCGCTTCCACGACTGGATCGCCCAATCCCCAGAGCCCTAGCAGGTAAGCTCCGACCTCCGCATGGGTGGACCCCAATTCCTGACGTTCCACCTCCCACAGCGGGACCCCCTGGTCCTGCACCGTCTTGAGCATCGCCTCGTATTGTTTCTGGACATTGGCGGCGAGCACCAACTTCCCCACGTCATGGAGCAATCCCGCCGTGTACGCCTGATCAATCACCAGTGCCGGGGTTTGTTGAGCCTTCGCAATTGCGCGGGCGAGCGAACCGGTCTCCGTACTCGCCTTCCACAGACGATCCATGTTGAAGCGTGAACCATGCGTCGGGGTAAATTGTGAAAAGACGTGCACGGCCAGCACCAGCGCCTGAACCGTATCCAACCCCAACAGATTCACCGCTTGTTCCGTCGTCGACACCGTGCTGCGCAATCCAAAATAGGCGGAATTCACCAGCTGCAGGATTTTCGCGGTCATGCCCATGTCCTTTGAAATAATCGCGCTGATGGTCTTGAGCGAAGCCGTCTTGGATTCCGCCTCCCTTCTGATCTCGGTATAGAGGGTCGGTTGACTGGGGATCTGTTGCATGCCCGTCACCAGCCGCCGCAGTGACTCGTTCCCGAGAAGCTGTCGCAGGCCACAGGCCTGCATCACGGTCGCCTTCAATGTCTCGCTCTCGCAGGGCTTCGCCAGGTACAGGTGCGTGGAACAGATAGACCGGCAGATCAATTCTTGATCTGATTGACCGGACAATACGATCCTGACGGTCTGCGGGTAGCGCTGCTGGACCTCCGTCAGGAGTTGTGGGCCATCCATCCCGGGCATCCGCATGTCGGAAATGACGACGTCGAACGGCGCCTGCTCAAGAGCCTTCAACGCCTCCGCTCCGCTGCTTACAAACGTCATATTCCATTCGTGCCGCATGAGACGGAGCGACCGCTTGAGCCCGTCAAGCAGATTCGGTTCGTCGTCCACAAATAGGATTTGCTTTATCATGCTCCAGCGGCCTCCTATGCCGCGAACGCCTCATCGGTGAGCCGTCCGAGGATCTCTCGATAAAAGAGTTCGCCCATCCAAAGTAACGGAAAAGGTAGCGTTAATCTCAATCAGGCGATTGAGAGCACGGTGTGCTTGTCGCACGGAACGATGCTCGTACAATTCCTGTTGAGGCGCTTCTGTTCAGTGATGTCCCGGGCGTCGGCGAATACGACGTTGCACAGGACGACGGTCTCCTGTCCGTCCTTGGTGGATAATACGAGAGGATTCATGCTGCGACCGCCATCTCGCATTTGGCTTCGGAGTCATGCAAGCCCAGGCGAATGATAAACGTTGTCCCTTTGCCGACCTGGCTCACGACCGCAATAGTTCCCCCATGCTTGTCCACGACCACGGACCGGGCAATGGCCAATCCCTGTCCCGTCCCTTTACCCACGTCCTTCGTCGTAAAGAACGGGTCGAAGATTTTATGCTGGATGTCCTCTGGCATCCCCGTCCCCGTGTCCGTGATGCGGATCTCCGCCCACGTATCGACCTGGCGGGAGGTGATCGAGATGAGGCCCTTCTGTGGGGTCCCCTGAACCACCCCTTCGATCGCATGGGTGGCGTTCACGATCATATTGAGGATGACTTGATTGAACTGGCCCAGCAGACAGGGAACCAGGGGAAGGTCGGATGCCAAATCGGTCGTCAAGTCGGCGACGAACTTCCATTCACTGCGGGTGACGATCACCGTGTTCTCAATAGCTTGGTTGAGATTCACGTAGGTCTTCTCTTCGCTATCCGGGTGGGCAAAATGTTTCATTGCGCCCACGATCCTGGCTATCCGACCGTTTCCTTCAACGGTTTGCTCGAGGGCTACCGGAATTTCGTCGAGGAGATATTCCATGTCAGCTTCTCGGTTTGTCGTCTCACATGTTTCGATGAGCGCCTGCGGGCATTGCCCGGTTTTGGCCGCCGCAAGTAGACGCTGGTATTGCTTGAGGAGGCGTTCGATACTGGAGAATGAATCAGACAGAAAGCGCACATTGTCGCCGACGAATTGTGTGGGCGTGTTGATTTCATGCGCGATTCCTGACGCGAGGCGCCCAACCGACTCGAGCTTTTGCGCCTGGTTTAACTCCCGCTCCAGCGTTTGGCGCTCCGTGATGTCACGGATGGCCGCGATGATCAAGAGGCCTTCGTCTGTTTCCAATGGGTTCAGCCTGATCTCGGTGGGAAACTCGCTGCCGTCTTTCCGGAGCGCAAACAGCTCGGGCCCCATGGAGCACGCCTGTGGATCTGAAAAGAAGCTGGCCCGATGGCTCGATTGTTTCCCGTGGAACCGTTCCGGCACCAAGAGTTCAAACGATTGCCCCAGCAGTTCCTGCCGGGTATAGCCGAAGGCCTTCGCGGTCTGGCTGTTGATGAGCTTGATCGTGCCGGCTTGGTTCATGATCACATGCGCATCCGGGGCGGATTCCAATAAAGCCCGGAATTGCTGCTCCGCCCGCTCCGCCAGATGCAACCTCATCTCTAGCGTTTTAGTCGTATATCGACGATCGACAGTGGAAGTTACAACGGAAATAACGAGGATCAATATTGTGTCGAGTGCAATGCTCACTGTTCCGAGCATTGAAATATTAACTGAGTTCGACAAGTCGGAGGGCAGTTCAGCAGGCGAAAAGGTAGCTGCGGCCATTCCGGTATAGTGCATTATGGGAATTGCGGCACCCATGACGATGGCGCTGACAAGTTTCCGTGAAAAGGTTTTCTCAGTATCGTCTCTGGTCCGAATTGTCAGATGAATTGCGACGAACGAAATGGCTATGGCCAATCCAACGGACATCGCTACCATGGCTGGATTAACGAAACAGGTTGCTGCCATGCGCATGGCCATCATCCCAATGTAGTGCATCCCAGCAATCCCGAAGCCCATAAAAAAGCTACCCAGTACCATGTGCCAAAGTTTCATCTTTGAACGACTCACAACGACTAATGCAATCCCCGACGCCAGGATTGCGGCGAGGAGAGAGACGAGGACTGTGGGCCAATCATATAGCACCGGAATGGGCAGCCTGAACGCCAACATTCCAATGTAGTGCATGGACCAGATTCCTATCCCCATCGTGGCGGCACCGCCCACCAACCAATTGACCTGTGCCCTGCCGTCAGTAGCCGTTACTCGCCCAGCGAGGTCCAGTGCGGCGTAAGAGGCAGCAATCCCAATGACGACCGAAAGACCTACGAGACGATGGTCATAAAAGCCGACAAGAGGCGTACCCTCAAGCATCGTTGAGACTCCTTACTGAGAGACGGAACTGAGCGTCTGAACTCTTGCTGACTGTTGCATGTTTTTCTGGATGCTCTTTGGGATGATGTTAGAGGTGTAGAGGCTGCTGCTGAACGTGCTGAACACTGATATTGCTACATCTCTTTTCGAGGGCTCGTTGAACGGACGGGTCAGGATGGCTCACGGAATCCTGACTGTGGGAGATGCTACGCGGCATTATGCCCCCAATGTCTCCGCGACTTTACGAAGGAGAGTTTCGGGTGTGAATGGTTTAGCAAGAAAGCCTGCTCCTGGATATAATCCAGCGTGACCGAAGATCTCCTCATTCGAACGGCCCGACATAAAGAGAATTTTCGTCTCTTTCCGCAGCATGCGCACATAGTCGGCGACCTTCCGGCCGTTCATTCCTGGCAGGAACATATCGGCCAGCAGTAAGTGGATTGGGCCGGGGTACTCCTGGATGAGTTTTGAACAAGCCTTTCCGTTCTCGGCTTCCAAGACGGTATAGCCACCATTCCGCAAAAGTTTGCTCACCAACTCCCGGAGCTGATCGACATCGTCCACCAGTAGAATAGTCGATGGCCTCTGCGGGGCTTCAGGAGCCGAATGGCCTAATTCGCTGTGCTGTGGCCTATTCATCGGTATGCACTCCGGTTAAGCGATCGTGGACCGATGGCAAACGGGAAGCCACGGACTGGGCAGCATGCTCCCGCCACAGACTGCAGATTTCATGAACCATCCTGCCCTCAGACGTGCACGACCACAGCAGGCGGGTCAGCTTTGACGACTGGAGTTCAGGTAACTCTTTGAAGGCGAGACCGAAGTCAGAATTTTCTTCCCAACATACCACTGCCGTGGAGACATAAATGGGAGAGTGTTGGTCGGGACGAATTTGCAATTCTAGCGGGATACCGGAAGGAACATGAATGGCGCTCGTTAACCGACACCCGCCGAGGGAAAGGTCAAGCATGAGACCTTCCTCGATATGCACACCGTCAGTGGAAAAGATACTTTTGAATTGGACAGGATAGCGTTCGTGCTTACGGTGTTCGCCTGTGGGTCTCATAATCCCCCTCAATGGCACTCGCTCAGGTGGTAGCACCTAGAACAGGGACGAGTTATGCCTGGTGCCCAGACTCGGTTGGTCCTTCGGAGACCTGGGCGGCAGGAGTCGATCAGCACGACAGCAAGATCATTGGACTGAGTCCTTCGTAGCCCCCATGACACCGAGTCGTGCACCCTCATGTTGTCACCCTTTGACAGTTTTGCACCCCATGAAGGGGAACGGGTGTCTCTGCTCGAGACGGTTCTTCACTGGTCCCCTCCTTGGGGTTCAGCACCCCCGAAATGGCGGCGAGGAGGGTCCGTTTGGTGAACGGTTTCGTAAGAACGTGTCGCGCTCCGAACTGAAGGACGGGAGGACCCATCAAAGACGTGATACCATCGTTTTGGGCTCTGGCGGTCATGGCGATGATCTTGGCTTGAGGCCAGGCCAATGTTAGCTGCGCAATCACTTCAATGTCGTCGCTTTCAAGCATGAATACGTCGGTGAGCACGAGGTCTCCCGGGGTGTGTTGCCATAGGGCGAGGCCGGTTCGCCCGTCCGGGGCATCCATGACCGTATGCCCATCTCGTTCAAGGATGTCTCGAAGCACGGAACGAAGGAGCGGCTCCTCATCAATGATTAGGATCTGGGGCATCAGTATCCCACTAGACCGTCACACTTCGATGGAATCGTTTGCCATCATCTTCAATTAAGATGAGGGCAAAAAACCGCCAGCATTCGATGGCGATGCGTGTATGGAAGGAATAGCAGGTAATTGAGTGTAGGCTAGTAGGGAATAGCTCTAAGAAGGATGCCTTTTATTGCTCCATGAGGCTAGAGTGCTTTTGCTCTATTCAGCGAATGGCGGAAAAAATACGCCGTAGCCTGAGATCGCCTGGTCACCTGAAGCTTTTGAAAGATGTGGTGGACATAGTTCGCGACCGTCTTGTCCGTCAATCCGAGGGCCTGTGCGATCTCTTTATTCGTCTTTCCGTCGGCTAACAACGTCAGAACTTGCTTCTGTTGGGGCGATAACGCTGCAGGTGTGTCCTTCTCAGAAGATGTGGACAACGTATGCATCCGATCAAGCACGGCCGCCGTCATGTGCGAGTCAACAACGGACTGTCCTTTCGCGACAGTCTCCACTGCAGTGGTGAGTGCGACGTGGTCAATTTGTTTCAGGAGATACCCGCTGGCTCCGGCAAACGTAGCCGCCAGCAACGCATCATCATCCTGATACGAGGAAAGAAATAAGACTTTCGTGCGGGGACAGGCAGATCGAATTTCACGGCAGCTCTCGACCCCAGTCCCATCTGGCAGACGGAGATCCATCAAGACCACGTCGGGTGTTAACCGTTTAGCTTGTGAAAGAGCGCTGGCTGCAGTTGTGGCTTCCCCCACGACGCAAATGGATGCCACTCTGCTGAAGAGCGTGTGCAATCCCAGGAGAAAGACCTCGTGGTCGTCCACGAGCAATAGACGGATCGGACGAGGAGTCGATTCAAGTAAGGACATTGGATTTCTCTCCTGTGAAGTGCACAAAAATATGGGTGCCTTGCCCTGGCTGCGAAATCACTTGCAGTGTTCCACCGATCTCTTGGGTCCGAGCGGCAATATTGCGCAAGCCATGTCCACGTGAGGGCCGGCATTCTGGATCAAACCCCACACCATCATCCTCGATGGCCAAACACAAACCTGTGCGGTTCTCCTGAAGCGACACGGAGACAGTCGCAGCCCTGGAGTGCCGGAGGCTGTTGCTGACTGCCTCACGAGTAATGGACATCATCTGTCGGGCAACCTTCTGTGACAGGCTGTTGATGGCGAGCGCTTCTACATGACTCCGAAAGTGGGGGCCTCTGGTGGTCTCAAGCATCAGAGTCAGCTTGGTCAATTCGCTCTGAACATATTCGGCGCTGGATGGAGCCTCCAATTCCTGCCCAGTGAGGTGGCTGCGCACATCGCGAATCACGACGTTCAAATTCGCGATGGCATGAGTCAGTTGATTCCCAGCAACTTCAGGAGTTTGCCGAATCACGTGTCGGCACTCCTCAAGCTCCATGCCGATGGCACAGAGTGTCTGAATGATATTATCGTGCAAATCCCAAGAGAGTTGTTCTCGTTCTCTGAGAACCTGACGAAGGTCCTCCTCGCTTGCGCGCAAGGCCTGCTCCATGTGCTTCCGATCAGTGATGTCAGTCGCGATGCCACCGATGGCATAGGGTTTCCCGCTTTCATCACGTAATGGGAATTTGACAACGACGTAGGTATGAGGGCCGTCATCGTGGTGCGCGACTTCTTCATACTGCAGAGGCGCATTGGCCTGGATCACCTTGATGTCGTTCGCCCGAAACTCGGTTGCCTGCGCTGCTGAAAAAAGTTCCGCATCGGTCTGGCCCACAATGTTCTCGCTGGTGAGACGGAAAGTGTGTTCGAATTCCTGATTGACCAGCAGATAGCGCCCCTCTAGGTCTTTGAG
This sequence comes from uncultured bacterium, assembly GCA_965233175.1. Taxonomy (GTDB): domain Bacteria; phylum Nitrospirota; class Nitrospiria; order Nitrospirales; family Nitrospiraceae; genus Palsa-1315. Next base: position 29,245 of record CBDDRW010000106.1, on the reverse strand, counting down.
AAATATCAGCGTCGGACTGTTATTCAGAATCGCCTCAAGCCGTCCCTTACTTTCACGCAGCGCTGCCTCCGTTCGTTTGCGATCGGTCACGTCTTGAATCTGACCGATGAAATAGGATGGTCGGCCGATAGAATCATGCACCAGCGACACATTCAGTTGAATCCAGACGATATGGCCGAGCTTGTGAAAGTATCGTTTCTCCATCTGATACGTCGAAATTTCACCTGCGAGGAGTTGCTTGACATAGGCCAGATCTGTTGCCAAGTCATCAGGATGGGTGATAGCTTGAAAATTCGTGGCGCACAACTCTTGCTCTGTATACCCGACAATGTTACACAAGGCGCGATTTGTCTGCAGCCACTGCCCATCGGTTCTCACGAGCGCCATCCCGATCGCCGCGTCCTGGAAGGCGCTGGTAAACTGTTCCCGACTTTCACGCAAGGCCTCTTCTGCCCCTAGACGTTCCAGGACTTGTCTCTGCAGAACCTGATTGATGTGGGTTAAGTCGGCGGTCCGGTCACGGACACGTTGCTCGAGTTCGTTATGGGCAATCAGGAGCGCGTCGTCAGTTTGCTGCCGGCGGAGTCCCAGTAGCACCATTCCCCAGAGCGTCGCCACTCCAATAGAACGATTGACCAGGTCCATGATGGCCGGACCGGGGGGTGACCAATATAAGCCGGCTAGAATTAACAGGGTACACAGCGAGGCATGGATGAAACAAAGTCGCTGCCCATGGCGTCGCAACGTGAGCCACATCGGAAAGAGATAGAGCATTCCGAGTTCAAAGCCCAAGGGCGAGGACAGATCGAGAAGGAAAATGCCTGCTGTGAGCACTGCCACGCAGGCAAGGCGCGTTACATCGTCCTGTTTGGATGTCGGGCGGACTATCTGCAGGATGTTGCCTACCATGACGTCACATGCATTCCCTCATCAGATATAAGCACTCGCGTGTAACTTAGCGGAATGATCATCAATTGTCCTCTAGTGCGATAGATTTTGAACAAATTCAGTGGCCTTCACCCATCCATCTGACTCAGCGACCCGTTCACAATTGAAGTGAGCACGACAAATCCCAGTTCGTAACGATGGTCATTGGATAGTCCTCCATGTGATGCGTGACCGGCTGGACCTTTTCCGTTGCCTTTATGTCCTGATCGATCACCTTCAAGGTATCCAACTTGGCCCTTAACTCCGCAATGTCCTTCTCCCATTCTCATACGTGTCATTGAAGAGTTTGGACGGACACTTGAGTCGACTGCGGACGGATCGTCTTTCTTGCAGACTGAGATGGCAGTAAGCGTTCCGCACACGCGCTCAGGATGATCGCGCACAGCAGACCACTTCTATTGCACATCACCCTCAATTTTTATCATGTGCCACTAGACGCCAGATCCGGCAAGCAGATTCAACATTCTAACCATTCACAGGAGGGCATTGATCCTACGCTAGTCACCTCGCTCGAATGATAGAGACACAGGTACTTGAGACTCCTGCTCCTAGACTGTGCATTGATCGTATGAAATATATTGACGATTAAGGGCTCGACTCAGACCATAACGCGCACTTGATTCGTCCATGGTCTTCTGTTTAATTTTTAGGGAGGTGGTTAGACACGGTAGAAGGGCTGATGTCCTCGGCAAAGGGACGGTGTCTTCTATGGACGAAGCACATCGGTTGCAAGAGAGCGGAGCGCACCAGCACCTGAAGTGGAAAGGCATCGCGAAGGATATAAAGGATGTAGCTGAAAATTTCTCGTGTCCGATATCCGAAGTCGAACAGATTGTGAGCACTGAAATTCAGCAGCTGGAGCAAGGCGCCCACGTCAAAGATTTCGTGCCGCTCCTGGCCATCAAGAAAGTGAAAGACATGCTGAGATCGAACTGGCGAACATCCTCTCGACCCGAGCAGCGCGATCAGACCCATTCCCAACTGAGCCATCACCAGCGTGCATGAGATGGGTCCTTTGTGAGGATTTTTAGCACAAAATTAGCACAGCAAAAGCTCGGCCTTGGGACGTTCCTCACGAATGGACTGCTAAAGTTTGCTAAGGAGAGCCCTGAAGGTTGATCCTTACAGGGTAATTTACCTGCCCTACGTGCGGATGGAAGTCACAAAAGGAAATGCACGGTTGAAAGCATCCCTGGGAAACGGTCTTCTTTAAGAGAAAAGCAGGCGTGTTCTGCCACGTCTGCCAAGCACAGATATTCATTGAAGACCAGTCGCGACTCGCTGGAATTCGAGAGTAGTAGATTCAATGATGGGATGGGAACTCAAGCCGCTCGGAGTCCTGGTTTTATTATCATTACTGCTTGTCTTGACCTATACAGGGAATTAGGTCTTCAAACCCTACCATACACAAGGAGTGGAATCGCCGAATGGCTAGGTGGTTGTTATCTCTGCTCGTAACCTTTGTCCACAAAACACATAAATTCTTCCGCCTTTCAAGCCTGCGAAATTTCACCGATCCAAAACTAGCCCACTGTTCTCCCCAAATCAGATGATTTATGAACTGCCTTGGTGCGATCCTTTGGCATTCGTCGTTCCATTGTCCAGACTGCCTTTCAGCAAGCTAAGGAAACGACGTGTCAGGGCACTGGTCAGCGATGGTTGCATGGTTGGAGCTTTCAGGAGCCCGCTGTTTACAATGGCGTTTACAAACTGCCATTTGTAAAACTCTTCATTTGGCAATCCTGATAAGGATCTGATTGAAATAGGCGGGTGAGGATTTCCCCGAACTGGAACGATACATTCCGTGTGGGTGGCAGTGGAGTGTTTGGCATCGAAGGCGGCCTTTGCATCTGCGAACGAGACACTTGTCAGTGCCGGAGGTACTGCCGGTTGTGGGTTCTCAATGTTCTTCATGATGTTATTCTGTTTGCGATTGAGGCGGTGAGTCTTGATAGGCATGTAGAGCTACATTCATTTGTCCCTGTAGTGCAGTCGGTCGTTAAGGCTGAAGTTTCCGCCGGAGTATACCCTTTCCGTGCGTGGAATCACTACGATTCAAAGCAAAGCGACCCGGAGGATCGGCTTTGAATCATCTGATTTATGGATACAAAGGTGTTATGTCCTAACCGGTTGATATTTAGCGGATGTCTGGGTGAGACTTTTTAGAGGTTTTGTGGACATGGATAAGCTCGAACCTTTCAGGAGACTTACGTCTTACCACTTCCCCCTTTCTGCGTTTTTCTAGACTTGCCTTGGCGAATCTGGTTCAGGGCATTAGCAAGGTTACTTTTCAGGCCTTCCTTAATTAGCAGGCGCGCCACAGCAGCAAAACTCATTCCGCTTCGCTCCTGCAGCCTCTGTATATCGGCAAACACATCGCTAAAATCCACAGATTTTACGGTGTCTCGACGTTCATCCATGGCTGACAATGTAATCAGATCAAGCACTTTTGACAATTATTACTTTGTAATACATTGTACTTGACGCTCAACCCACTCTGTAGTACAAGCTACTCATGCGGAACTCTGCAGCCACTTCAAAAGGGACTCCGAAGTCAGTTCGCCGACAACGTCACGATATTGTCGTAGTCTTCAAGCTCGCCGGATCTCTTGTGCGCGTGATCGATCAAGAGGCCGAAGCCGAAGGTCTCACCCGATCGGCCATCATTCGACGGGTTCTCAAAAAGAAGTACGAGCCTGAGCATACCTCGACGCAATAATCGCGCACAGCAGGAGCCGCTTCTCATCGATCCGCCTTCGGATCACACCCTCTGTTGGTGATGTTCGAGGCGTCAAAGCCCGACGGCAAGCGAACAATTTTGCCTTGCACCAATTCTCGTCATGTAATAATATATGTTACATGAGACGGGATAGCAGACTGTCAGTCGTGCTCCACATTCTCCTACACCTGAATGCCTCTCCAGTTACGTCAGAGACATTGTCCACTATCATCCACACAAACCCCGTGGTCATTCGGAGAATATTGGCAGGCTTACGCAAACACGGCTTGGTCAAATCCGAAAAAGGACATGGCGGCGGGTGGACGCTGGCCTGCGACCTCTCAGCGGTCACATTGCGGGATATCTATGGCGCGCTCGGGTGCCCCTCGCTGCTCGCCATGGACCTACAGACGGAATCGCCAGATTGTCTCGTCCAACAGGCCGTGAATACCGCCCTCAACCAAGTCTTCCATGATGCGGAAGCGCAGTTGCTCTCGCGCTTTGGCGAAGTCACGCTCGCCATGCTGAAGGCCGATTTGCACGATCGTCTCGTCGCTCGTGGCGGTTCCCATGATCTGAAAACTGTACATGCGTTATGACGCAATCATTGGCGGCTGCATTGACATGACACCACACCATCTCTCCTACGTGGCCGTGCACATCGCGCCGCTCACGCCGCGCAGCATCCCGGAATACCCGGTTGCACTATGCCTGTCGGGTCTGGAACCGTTCGGGGTGGCGTCATGAGCCAGCGCCTGGACTCATTTTCCGATCCCCAGGCAGTGGCCCGATACGCCGAAGGACCACCACGAATCGTGCCTGGCTACCAGGGCATGCAATGCATGACCACGCTGCTGATTGCCGAGCGTGTCCCGGACGATGCCCGAGTGCTAGTGCTCGGAGCCGGTGGCGGGCTGGAGTTAAAGGCCTTTGCGGAGGCCCATCCGGGCTGGACCTTCGACGGCATCGACCCGGCTGCGGAGATGCTCACATTGGCCCAGCGGATTTTGGGACCGCTCGTCTCACGCGCGTCTCTGCACCAGGGCTATATCGATAACGCGCCGGACGGGCCATTCGATGCGGCGACCTGTCTTCTCACCCTGCACTTCTTGGCGCTCGACGAGCGGCGACGCACGGCGACTGAAGTCCACCACCGCCTCAAGCCTGGCGCGCCATTCGTGGTGGCCCATTTCAGTATTCCGCAGGGTGAAGGCGAGCGCGGGCTCTGGTTGTCGCGCTATGCCGCCTTTGTCGCCGCCTCTGGCGTCGATCCAGACAAAGTGGCAAATGCCCTCGCAGCGATTGACAGGCAGTTGCACGTGCTTACGCCAGAGCAGGACGAAACGATCCTGCGTGAAGCCGGATTCTCGAACGTCAGTCTGTTCTATGCCGGATTCACCTTCCGTGGGTGGGTGGCATACGCCTGATGCGTCCCACCTTGATCAACGTCGGCACATGGACCAACATCTCCAACACCGAGTGCGTGCTTGTCCATCCATCACAATGGGTGGAAGGTCTGCGGTCGATCGGCCCGTCGCCATCCGCGTGAAGGATCGAGTGATCCGGGTCGACCTCGTCGGCTTCATGCTGGCGTCGCTGGGTGATCCCACCAATTTCACACGCATACGGCTTCTTTCCAAGTCTCCCTGAATGCAGACAATATCCCACCACGTCCTTGTGTAGCCTCATCTGTTTCTCATCTGTCTTCTTCACCCACTTGCTCTCCTGAGGTGGTCTTTGGCTCTCGCACTGTTGCACTTGGATACATCTGATTACATCTGGATACATCTGACTAATTCCTCTTCGCCCTGCAGGTCGGTATCCTCATCATCGCAATAGCGATCGAGGCCAGAAAGGACCCGCATGAAACCCACCTTACTGTCGGTCAAAGAAGTGGCACAGGAATTGGGGGTGAGCGCGCAATCGATTCGGCGGGCGTATTGGCGCGGTGACATCCCGGCCTATCGTATCAGCAAAATGCTGCGGTTTGATCTGGCACGGGTCCAACAGATCTTCTTGGAAAAAGGGTTGGCACGAATCGTACGACCACGCGTCGCGCGACCGCCGGCAATCGCCGGCGGCGCGCCACGCACAAAAGCCCCCGGTCGGTAAAACGGGGGCGGAATTTCCACGGTTCTTCACGGAGGATCACATGAGCATCTGGACCTGTGTCCTGGGCTGGTTTCGTTTCACCATACCGGACTCGACCGCAGACGAGGTCATGTCAAGAATCGGTGGGGAATGGATCAAAGACAAAAAAGGTTTCTTGGGGTACCGCCAAGGCTGGTTGTCCCGTGGGCCAGCTGGTGGATTAGGCCGGATCGGGACGGGTGCCACCTGGGCTCCTCGTGAAGTGCATGTCGATCTGTCCCAAGAGTTGATCAGCGATTGGACCTACCAAAAATTTCAGGAGGTTGCGTCGTGGGTATTTGAGCAGCAGGGCCACTTCGGGCGCATCGATGTGGCACTCGATGACCGCCATGGCGTGATCGATGTCGATCGGATCTACGCCTCAGTGAAGGCGGGCAATTGTGTCTCGCATTTCCGTCAGTCACGCTTGATTTCTGGGCTCGATGTGGGGTCAGGCCTGGATACCGGCCAAACCTTGTGCATGGGCTCTCGTCAGTCGGACACGTATCTTCGTATCTACGACAAAGCCGCTGAACAGCGCGCGAAAGACAAAGTGGTGGAGGGGACCTGGATTCGGTGGGAGATGGAATGGAAATCCGCACGCGCCGATGCCGTGGGCATGGCCTTGTCTGGTCTCGATCAGGACTCCTTCCAGAAGTACATTGTCGGGGTGTTTCGCAGGGCCTTGGATTTCCGGGACTGTACCAGAGCCGATGACCCCAAGGATCGCTATTACGCGCCTTTATTAGACTGGTGGAAGATCCTCACGGAGGGGATGCAGCGGGCTCGGTTAGAGATCGCGAAATCCGTGCAGAAAATCGAAGACGTCAAACGGTGGGCAGAGAAGAGCCTCGCGCCGATGTTGGGGCTGCTCTGTGCGCATCCAGAGGCCGGTGAACAGTGGTTAGTCGGCGTGATCGTGGAGGGGGTGGAACGATGGGGAGGCAAGCAGTTGGGATTGCTCGCCAGCGGCCAAGAGGCGCGGCGAGTGCGGAATCGGATGCGGGCGTGGAATCCGAGGAACGGATTCTCTGCCGGCTCTGTCGAACCGGTGTCGTAACGGTCTACAGGTGTGGGCCGCGAGTGCGTGGCCGCTGTGGGGTGTGCCGCACCGTGTTTGTGTTTCTGTGGTCCTGTCTTTGGCAGGGCTGGGTTCAATGGTCCAATCAAAGGGGGAAGCATGTCTAAGTTTGTCGCGAATTGCGTGGTGATGGGGGTGAAGTCCAAACCGAGTCAGGATGGGACGCGGACGTATCGGACCGCGATGCTCTATTTCGATGACGATACCACGAGCCTAGAGGCGAGTATCTCAGACGAGCACGAGCATCTCTACAAGCTGATGGAGGCGAACAAGATGAAGCCCTGTCACCTCACGGTGAATCTCCGGGAGTACAAGGGGCAACGGTTCATTGACGTGCTCGGCTATTCCCCGACTGGGTCTGTAGCTCTTCCACCGGCCAGTAAATAAAGCAGGAAGGACGAGAGGAAAAGAGGAGAAGGGGACGAATGATGGTCTGGACGGATCTGACTCTTGTCAATCAGTTGGAATTCGCGGCCTTGTTCGTCCTCTGTTTCCTGATAGGGATCGTATGCGGAAAACAGTAGCACTCATCACAAAGGGATTGTATCTGTTCCTCACGGAGCTGATCGCGGTCTATCTGATCGCCTTCCCGGTGCAGGCGTTTCAAGTCTCCTCCTCGTCAACGGGCTATGTTCGTGTCGCGACGGCCTCAGCCATTTCTGCCTATCAGGTGGCGCAACGAGCCGCGTTCACCGGTGCGCTTGCCTCGGCCATCTCCGCGCCGACGGCAGCCTCGGTGGCGGTGCGGCTCGCCACGGGGCCGGTCGGATGGGGGCTGCTCGGCGTGTCGGTCGCGCTTACGTTGGCGAGCATGTACTACTCATCCCAGGAGGTGCAGGCGGTGAAAACGGCGGCACTCAATGCGATGCCGTCGCTCGTCACCATCCCAGGCTGGACCACACCGGCTGGCACCACGCTCGTGAGCAACTGCGGCACGGGGGTGACGATGGGATGCTCGCAATTTGTCTATGTCCCGAATGCCCGACCGATCGAGGTCTGTACGGCCATTGGGCAGACCACCCTGGCACCCATCCCTCCGGGATGGCAAGGAAGTTCCCAGTGGCCGAGCGGCGGACCCTGTCGGGACGTGTTCCATTGGGTCTACAACGGGGCGAATGCCGGGCAACAGGCCGCCGCCACGCCACCCACCACGATCACGCAGGCCCAAGCCCAGAGTTATGTGAACAGTCTGCCTGCGTCTGATCCGCACTCGATCGAATCCCACACCGATCCGCTCGGTCTGGGGGTTCCGGCCCCTGTCGCGGAGAACCAGACGACGCTGCCCGTGTCGCCGACCGATGTGGTGCCCACCGTCAAGCCAGCCTCTCAGGTGGCGCCGACGGATGTGGTCATTGATCCCAATGCGCCGCCTCCCGCAGGGCCTCAACCGGCGGTGCCCTCCACGCAAACCACGACGACGACCACGACCACCACGACGAACCCGGATGGATCGGTCACCGAGCAAGCGGAAACGACCAGTTCCGTCTCCTGTTCCGCGGGGAACCATGAGACACGGACCTTTGGATCGGTGCTGCAGGCGCACATGCACGTATGGCAAGGCTCCGGCCTGCTCAGTGCGCTGAATCTTTTGAAAACGCTGACCTGGCCTTCGGCGATTCCGACCTACGCACTACAGTCAAATCTCTTGGGGAGCTTCACGCTGGACTTCTCAGCGTGGTCCGGCCTGTTGACCGCGCTGCGCTCGCTTATCATCGCGTTAGCCGCGTTCGTGGCCTATCGCATCATCTTTGTGGGGAACGCATGACGGCCCTCCTCAATCTGATCTATTGCTTCTTGATGGACATGATTCAGAGCTTTCGGGATATCTGGATCGTCGGGTGGGACTCGGTGCTCTCTCCTGTCGATGCACTGGTGGCGTCAGTGGGAACGGGTGGCCTGACGGTCCCGGTGATTGCCGATCAGTATGCCTGGCTGCTCGGAGCCACCGGCCTGTCGCAAGCGATCGCGATTATTGCCGGAGCCATGGGGGTGCGGTTTATCCTTCAAACGATTCCGTTCGTGCGGTGGGGATCGTGATGAATGGTCTACAGCCACAGTGCGAGTTCATGGACTGTCAGGGGATCGCGGTCGGATATTGGCTGGGTGCGCATTCGACCATGGCAGCGTGTGAAGAATGCTATCGAGCCCACTTGATGTATAAGCGCTACTGGAAATGGGTGCGGTCTCCCTTGGATCAGCGACAGATCCTCACGCCTCGGTCACCAATCAAGGATGAACCGTGATCGAAATGCTAGAAGGGGTTCCAGGGTCCGGGAAGTCCTACTATGCCGTCTCTGAGCGGCTCCTCAAGTGGGTCCGCGCTGGTCGGCGCGTCTATGTCTTTGTCGAGGGCTTCTATATGGATCGCCTCGCGTTGTTTGAAGGAGTCGAACTCACCGTGCTGCAACAACAGATTACGCTCTGGCAGTCCGGTGAAGACGTGAAGGCGGGACTGCTCGATGTCGAGCCGGGCTCTGCGGTGTTGATCGATGAAGTGCAAACCGTGTTTCGCTCAAAAGATAAGACGGACCCGCACCTCTTGCGCTGGCTCGAAACTCATCGGCACCGAGGCATCGACCTCGTGCTGATGTGTCAACAGTACGGACAAGTAACCCTTGGCGTGAATCGCTTGGTGGAAGCCACCACGAAGTTTCGCCGGCTGGATCGATTCGGGTTGAAGAATCGCTATCAGGCTTCAGTAAGAGGGAATCCGGAAGAGTTGGAAGTCATTCGGATGTTCTCGGGTAAGTATGAGCCGAAGTTGTATGCCTACTATTCGAGCTATGCCTCGGCCACCGTGCGCGAGACCGCGCGAGGGGGGTCCATGTTGAAGAGTCCGACAGTACTGATTGGGATACTCGGGTTGCTCGTGGCAGTCGCATGGTTTGGGTTTGGAGGCTGGCTCTCTGGGGCGAAGCCGGTCCCAACGGTGGCCGTCTCGACGCTCCCGGTGCCTCCTCAGTTGCCTCTGGCCGCCACATCTCAGTCGGCGTCGCCTGATCCTCCGATCTCGGTGCCGATGGTGCATCCAGTCCGCATTCAAGGGGGTCTGTTGACGGAGACCAATGGCTCACCTCAGTGGCTGTACGTGTCGGAGTCTGGCCGGATTATGACGGACGAGGAGATTGGGATGGTTTCGGGTGGGATTGTGAATGCCCGGATGGATCGCGGCGTGCGTATCCTCTTTGGATCTGGTGTGGTGTGGGGCGGAGAAGTCTCGACAGCAGCGTTATCAGATCCAGTCAGTGGCGTGGTGTTGCCTGCTCCCACCGTGGCCATCAGGGGAGCAGAGGAGCGGGCATCGGTGGAGGAAGCTCCTCCGGTGCCTGCTGGCCATGGAGTCAAGGATCTCTTGGCGTCACCTCCTGGCTTGCTGGCGACGCCACCGGATCTACGGTAGGAGGGATTCAATGGATCAAGCGGCGATAGATGCTCTGGTGTACTGGGCAGGAGCGTGCTTCCTGGGAGGGTTCACGGTGGGTGTCATCGTGAAGCTGTTGCTTGGGACAACATAGTGAGAGGGGGTGATTCAGATGTGCAAGACCATCGGGCTGTTTGTGTTGGGACTGCTGTTCATGGCTCAAGAAGCCATGGCGCAGGTGTTTCCGGTGGATGCTGCGACAACCACCACGATCACCAGTGTGAAAGGTGACATTGTGGCCTGGGGCGTGGTGTTCATTGGCGTGGCGTTGACGATCTTCGCGTACAGGCGCGTGAAGTCGTTGGTGCGGTAATTCGAGAGATGGGGCGGTAGCCTGTGCACGGGCTGCCGTCTTATCGAAGGAAAGAGAGAACGCAATGGTACTAACGTCAGTCGCCACGGATCTCCATCAATTAGGCCAAGCGCTGGCAGCGGATCTCATTGGCTGGGGGGCCGCAGTGTTAGGAATCGCATTGACGGCCTCCGCCGTGATCTGGGTGCTCCGGCTTGTGCGGGCCTAAGTGCTCACGCACCAGGCCAGTCCTGGTCGGCGAAGCTGTAGCAGTGCTCGTCAGTCAGGATGAGATGATCCAATAATCTGATGCCGAGCAGGTCGGCGCCTTGCCGGAGTCGGCTGGTGAGCACACGATCCTCTTCGCTTGGCGCCACATCGCCAGAGGGGTGATTGTGGGCACAGATCCACGCGGCAGCATTCATCAGGATCAACGGTTTGAACACTTCGCGTGGATGCACGATGGCCAAGCTTAAGGAACCGATCGAGACAATATTGACGCCGATAATGCTGTGCTTGGCATCCAGTCCGCAGACAATGAAGTGTTCACGGTCCAGTCCTGCAAAGAGCGGCCTCAGTAGGGCCGCAGCGGTGACCGAGGTGGTCAGGGGTGATGAAGGCGGGACGGCCCGGTTGTCACGCACCAGCATGACCCGGTATCGCGGCACAGCGTACGCATGGCTCGGCTTCGGTTGCCGTATGAGATTCAGACTACCCTGTGAACTGTGAATGGCCATATCCGTCTCCTTCTTCATCAAGATGTTTTAGCCCCACCCTTCACAAGCAGAGGGTGGGGCGTCGAAGAAGTGGGCGGGATGGCGCACTCGCAGGGGGCAGGCCTGACATGAAGTGGTCCACCGGGTCGGTACGTGGAAGGCCTGTCCGCTGCTCCTCAGCGCTGGCTCGCACCCACTGGGAGTCCAGTCCGAACCCAGGAGTGGAACGAGGCTCCAAGACCGTCTTGAAGGTACTTTGAGGAATTACTGTGGCTGAACTTACATACATGGACCTCATCGGCAAGCTTGATCTAGAAGTGACTAAGATATCTCCAGCGCAATACCCGGGCTTGCTAGGCGAATTAGAACGCCTGAAGGCTGAACTGTGGGCCCGTGTCCTCAATAGCGACACCCCTTCCGAGGGTCGGTCAGCGCAAACACAAGACCTCTTGAATATTCCTGAAGTCGCGAAGCTTCTGAATATCCCTCAATCTCGTGCGTATGAGTTGTCTCGCCGGCAGGATGGCTTCCCCACGGTACGGATTGGGAAGTACATTCGAGTCAATCAGGCAGCCCTTGAGCAGTGGGTGAAGCGCCAGGTTCGATGAAGTCTTGATGGCCAATGTATACGTGACGTATAGTGTGGAGGCATGACCGGTCAACAAATGAGAAAGATCCGAAAAGGTCTCGGGCTGACCCAGCAGGAATTGGCCATCATTGTGGGCGTCGCGACCAATTCGATTGCTCGGCAGGAGCGGGGGGCAATGGGTATCCGTGAATCGCTGGCTCGACTCATCAGTTTGACCGCTCAGACAAGGGCCAAAGGTAGTCGCATGAAGAAGGGGTGTTAACAGTGGCGACGATTTGGAAGCGAAAAGATCGGGATGTGTGGGTCGCTGACTATCGAGATGGGACCGGGAAGCGGATTCGTCTCACGGCAGGCACGCGACCAGAGGCGGAAGGGTTGCTCGCCGACAAGGTGAAGGAAACCAGAGAAACGCAGCCAAGCGCGGTAGAACTGCGGGAGATCACATTGAAGGACTATGTGGTCCGTTGGTCAGAGCGGGTCAGAGGCGAGATCGAAGAAAAAACCTGGCGGGGCTATACGCAGAACCTGAACCATCATGTTGTGCCGGCGCTCGGGCATGTGAAGGTGCGTGAGATCGGAATCTCACACGTGGCCCATTTCCTGGCTGACAAACGGAAGGCTCGCTATGGCAAAGGCGAGGGGAAGCCGTACTCACGGACGGCGCTCAGACTGATGAAGGCGGCTCTCTCTAGTGTCCTCACGGATGCGGTGGAGTTGGACGGACTGCTCACAACGAATCCTGCCCTGGCAATCACGTCGCGCAAAAAGCGAAATCGTGTGGGGACGAGTCGGCCCGACGTGAATCCGATGACGACTAAACAACGTGACGCGTTTCTCGCGCATGCATTGGTGCGGGAGCAACAAGGGCTGCTTCCCTATTTCATTCGAATCATGTGGACGTTACGCGTGAAGACAGGAGTACGCCCGGAAGAATCCTATGGCATGCATGTTGGCGATATTGATTTGGGTGCGAACACGATTCGAATCGAACGCGCGGTAAGCCTGGGCCGAATCAAGAATACGAAAACCCACGAACGGCGATATATTGATGTAAGCGAGGGCCTGGCGGCCCAGCTCGCAGACTTTGTACATTTCGTGAAGGCCGAGGCGGTCGCGAATAATCAATCGGAACCGCACTGGCTCTTCCCTGGGCGACAGGGCGGATTGGTCACGGAAGCGGATGAGCGGTGGCATCGAGATTTGTTCAAGCAGGTGGTCAGCGCGGCACAGCTTCCCGCCTTTGTCCCCTATGATCTTCGCCATACGTTCGCCTCGCTCCTGCTGTCCTGTAACGTACCGCTTCTCTACGTCTCAAAACAGCTTGGTCATGCCAAACCAACCACGACGCTGGATCATTATGCGAAGTGGCTGCCCAGCGGTGAACAGCGGTTTGTGAACGTCCTGGACACACGATTTGAAAAAGTTGGCACCATGAGTTGGCACCAAGTTGACATAACTGAGAAGGAAAATGTGGAAGTCGTTGAAGAATTTGGTGGGCCGTGTAGGGGTCGAACCTACGGCCCGCTGATTAAGAGTCAGCTGCTCTACCAACTGAGCTAACGGCCCACCGGGTTATGTGTGTGGTGGATATCTGTGTGCAGTCTTATCCCTTGCTAGTTTGGTGCGCCTGACAGGATTTGAACCTGTGGCCCTCAGCTCCGGAGGCTGATGCTCTATCCAGCTGAGCTACAGGCGCTCCTGCAACTAAAAAAACGACAGTAGCATAGGATTTTAGCCTCTGTCTAGCAGATCCTATGCGAATGGTCTGACGCGAGATTGGCCAAGAATCCGTAGGGCAGGAACACTTCTTCTCCTGTCGATCCAGTTGCCTGACGAAGTGTTTCCAGAGAAGCGGCTTCCTTCTGCGCTAAACGATCTTCTTCTTCCCGGAATGTGATGGAGAGTCGAACGATCGGGATGAAGGTTTGGATCTCGCACGCTCCATGTGTCAGACCACGATCTTCCGTCGGGATACCCATCGATCGGCACACCAGGGGGCGGTGAGAGTAGACGCCACAACGTCCGTCTGCGTCGAGTGCAGGACATGGATGATGCTGAAACGCTGTGACGAATCGGTCGATGTCCTGATCGGGCCAGTTGTCGAGCAGCGTGGTGTGGATGAGTTGTGGAAATGCGGTTTCCATTGCAGTGGTCTGTTCGACGGCGCGCTGTTCGATACGACGGCGGTGATCCGGCGGAAGGCCAGCGAGTCCCTGTTGGAGAGTCTGGACGTCGAGGAGGGTGATTGGAAAGGGGCCGATGCAACAGCTGGTGCAGCCCACTCGGCAAGGAACTTCACCCAGCAGAGCGGCGGTTGCCCGTTGAAACCAGTGGTCGGTTGTTCGATACAGCGGAGGAGGATCTGGCGGAGCGGGATCTAGGAGCCTATCTAACATGGCGGCTCATTCGACTCTGACGGAGAGATCGATGATCAGGTCGCCTTTGGGTGAGTAGAAGCCTTGATTGTCAATCTGGACGATGCCGTTGCACTGGTCTTGGTAGAATTCCAAGATCCATCCGTTGAAGTCATACCCTTCATCGGTCATGTCATTCTGCGCGAATCGAGTGGTGAGCACGAACCGGGCGCGTTCGACATAGGCGCGCACGAGTTCCGCTTCGACATCGTCGTGAGCAGAGAGGATGTCCCAAAACTGCGCCTTTTCTTTGTCAAACACATCTTGATAGGTGCCTCGATCCCGAATACAGAACACTTGAATCGGCTTCCGGCTGCGATCGTACCCGAGTGTCACTTGGACCCAGGCCCATTCATCCAACATGGTGTCGTCCATATTTGGCGGAGTGATGGGGGTCTGGCCGCGTGACGTGAGAAATTCCAAGAGCAAACGAAGCGGTGGGGAGTTTTCTTTTTGACAAAACACGCGAGAATATTGATGTGGCTCGGCCTGTGCCGCGTCATCCGGTTGGACGGACGATGGCAGAATGGGTAGTTCTTTCGCCATGCTAGCTGTTCCTGTATACGGCCATTTCGACTCACATTTACGACAACGGACTCTACTCTACGCTGGCTGGTCTTGAAACTGCAAGAAGTCGGCGAAGGCGCTTCCCTACGGCTGGCCTGTGTTTTTCTGGTTGACAGCCTTGGAGCGCTTGGATAGACTCCCGCAGGTTTTCGCCGCTTCCAGCAACAGGACTATTCGTTCATGGATATTCATCGAGTCTGAGCGGAGTCACGAAGGGCGAGTTCACTACATTTCACCATCATCGTTTTTTAAGGAGGTTGCTCGTATGGCTAAATCAATGACCAAGTCGCAAATCGCCGATCACCTGGCCCAGAAGACCGGATTAACCAAGAAGGCATCCGTCCAACTCATGGACGACTTTGCCGCCTTGGCGTACAAAGAAGCGAAGAATGTCTTCGTGATCCCTGGGATCGGGAAGCTTGTCTTGGCGAACCGCAAAGCCCGCATGGGCCGGAACCCACAGACCGGTGAAGCCATCAAGATTCCAGCCAAGCGTGTCGTCAAGTTCCGCGTGGCCAAAGCCGCCAAGGACGCAATCCTCGGGAAGAAGTAAGCAACGAGTGTCCGTGGCGCGCCTTCTTCCGGCTTCACGTACGTTGTATCAAGAACCAAATGGCCGGCTCCCCGAACGGGGCGCCGGCTCTTTTTTTGCCGCCTTCTCTAGCAGGATGCTGAAAAAGTCCGCCAGCGGCGTTCTCGCGTCGCTCAGAGACTCAACGTGAGGATAACGCCATGAGGGATCCAAGACACTCAAAGGGGTTTTTCCGTTCGCCAAGAATCATGGGAAGGGCGAACGGCCTCACGAAGTGCGGTAGGTACCTCCTCGCCTCTTCGCTCACTGCGCCTTGTTTGGGACAAGGCGTGTCTCGGCGCGCCAGGGTTGGGTGGGTGAGAAGTCTGGTCTTTTTGAGCATCCTGAACCTGTTTTGACATCGGCCATATGAAAGATTCCAAACAGCATTTTGTGTATAAATTGAGTTTTTCTTCACCATCGTTACAGTGACGGGCCCAGTCCTGTCCCTCCCATACCGTCATGCCCGACGAGCTTGATGGCATCACCGTTCTGAACCAATGAGTCTTCGCTGGCGATCTTTTTATTGATGGTCACCAGTACTTTCTTCTCGCGAATCAGTTGGAGGAGATGGCGCAACTGAACGCCCTGCCGCTGGATGACTTGACGAACGGACATGGGAGACGGAACTTCACAGGCAAGGTCCCTTTCGCCGTCGGCTGTTTGCAGCTGACCCATCAAGGAAATAGTGATCATGGTCGAATACTCCTCATGTTCATGTGTGACAACCACGTGGGCGGAGCAGTGGACCCGTTGACTCCATGCCGGTCGCCATCGATAATGCTCGGCCATGCCGTCGTTGGATATCCAGAATCCCGGAATGCCGGATTTGCAATTCGTCTTGTTCGTGTCGGCCCTCTGCACGGCTGATCTCACGACATGCAATGTCTCGCCGGCACTTCGCGCCACCATGTTTGATCGTTGCTGGGCGTTCATCAACACAGAGGCGCCACCGACTGATCCGAAGGAACGTGTGCTCGATCTCCGTCAGGGCACGGAGCTGACACTGGAGGCCTGTGTATCGACGATCCGCTCGATACTCACGGATGCCGGTATTCGGACGATGACATGGGACCATCCAGTGAGTGAGCCGACTCACGAGAGCACGCCGGCAGCCAAACCATTGATCGATCGGCTTGGGCAATTGTACCCCGAACCCCCTGAAATCGTCGATCCAGAAAACCCTGCGCCGGGTTAGCTGAGTGAGGCAGGCGAGTCTGCCGGAAACGACAGAGTCCGCGCCTGCCTGCGCGCGCCAGACCGGTCTCGCGTAAGAGCCATAGACAAGAGGACGAAGAGGATATTGTGCGCATTACCACTACCGATATTCCAGATGTGTTATTGATTCAACCGGATGTGTTCTGCGATCCACGGGGGCTCTTTCTCGAAACATACCATGCTCGCCGGTATACGGACGCCGGTATGTCCGGCCCCTTCGTTCAAGATAACTATTCACAATCTCTCCGCGGCACATTGCGCGGGCTCCACTATCAAGAGCCGCACGCTCAGGGGAAGCTTGTGATGGTGACAGAAGGAACCGTCTACGATGTCGTGGTGGATATCCGAAAGGGGTCGCCAGGCTTTGGCCGGTGGTATGGAATCGAGCTCTCGGCGGAGAATCGGCTCCAAGTGTATGTGCCGCCGGGTTGCGCGCATGGGTTCTGCGTGACCAGCGACCGAGCGTCGTTCCTGTATAAGTGCACGGACTATTATGCGCCGGGTGATGAGCGGGGCATCATCTGGAACGATCCGGCCCTCGCCATTTCCTGGCCGGTCACGACACCCATCTTGTCCGCCAAGGACCGGATTTACAAATCGTTAGCTGAGATGGAATCGGAGCTGCCACAGTATCGACCGATCGGATGATGCAAGAGCAGATAGTGCCAAACTCAGGGAAGGATAGACGTTCTGTGGTGGACACGTGTTCGACGAGAGAAGAACTTTCCTGCAGGATGCTCAAAAAGATCGTCCAGCAAGGCCGCAACGAGTGAAGGCCCAGAGGAGGTACCGACCGCACTTTGTGAGGCCGTTCGCCCGTACAATGAATCTCGGTGAACGGAAAAATCCCACCTGTATTTCCGACCTCCGAGAATCTCAATCGGTACGTTGAGGGTCTGAACGATGTGAGAACGAATCTGGCGGACTTTTTCAGCATCCTGATTAGTCCATTGATCCCACGAGGATGACTATGTTATTCACCGAGGGCATAGTGGTAAGATCGCGTTGACGGTACGATCTTTAAGTATAAGGAGGAGGACATCATGGGAAAAAGCTTACAAGGGACGAAGAGTCACGATAATCTTAAGGGTGCATTTGCCGGAGAATCCCAGGCCAATCGGCGCTATCTGTATTTTGCCAGACGGGCGGACATCGAGGGCTTTCCCGATATTGGCGGGTTGTTCCGCGACACGTCAGAGGCAGAAACGGGCCATGCGTTCGGGCATCTGGATTTCTTGAAGGAAGTTGGAGACCCGGCGACCGGGGTGCCGATCGGCAATACCGAAGCGAACCTCAAGTCGGCGGTTGAAGGCGAAACCTACGAGTACACTCAGATGTACCCTGGGATGGCCAAAACAGCCAGGGATGAGGGATTCCCTGAACTTGCCGAATGGTTCGAGACACTGGCGAAGGCAGAGCGGTCCCATGCGAATCGCTTCACGAAGGGGCTCGACAGTCTGAAGCAAGGCTGAGTAGAACTGACAGGAGTCAGCGTCAGCGGTCAGTTTTCAGAAGAGCTGGATGAGGGGCGGACTCCTCCCCGGCGCTGATAGCTGACCGCTGATTGCTTTCTGATCGGAGCAACGTGAATGGCTTGAGCCTGATCGATTCCATCGACCCAGCGCAGTTACAAAAAAACACGCAGCGCATCTATGAGATCTGCGATGGCTGCCGACGCTGCTTCAATCTGTGTCCGTCGTTCAACACGCTGCTCGACGGCATCGACCAGTATGAGGGAGACGTCGCCAAGCTCACACCTGCCGAACACCATCGGATCGCCGACGAGTGTTATTACTGTAAACTCTGCTACAACCACTGCCCCTATACGCCGCCGCATCAGTATGCGCTCGATTTTCCGCGGTTGATGATTGCGTGGAAGAAGCATCTGGCCGAGACGCGTGGCGTGAGCTGGCGCGATCGGTGGTTGATCAAAACGGATATGATCGGCGCATTGGGGAGCCAGCTGGCGTCCGTCGCCAATTGGGTCCTGGGACTCCGGTTCATTCGCGGGATGATAGAATCGTGGGCCGGGGTGCATCGGGATCGACAGGTCTTACGATTTTCTGCGGAGACGTTTGTTCAGTGGTGGGTGCGCCGCGGGGCTGCACAGGTTCCGGCTTCTGCCCCACGGAAGGTCGCGCTTTTTGGGAGCTGCCTGGTCAATTATCAAGCGACGGATATCGGCAAAGCGACGATCCAAGTCCTCGAAAAGAACGGTGTGCATGTCGTGGTTCCCGAGCAGCGCTGTTGCGGCATGCCCTCGTTCGACATCGGCGATGCGGCGGCGATCCAACAGGCCGCCGCGGCAAATGTCGCGTCGTTTTTGCCCTGGGTCGAGAAAGGCTATGACATTGTCGCACCGGTGCCCAGTTGCAGCTTGATGTGGAAGCGGGAATATCCTGAGATCGTCGGGGGCGATGCGGTGAAGCGTGTATCGGAACGGACGTTCGATATCAGCGAATATCTCATGAAATTGAAGCGGGACGGCGTGCTTGCCACCGATTTCCCACACAAGCCAGGACGAGTAGCCTACCAGGTGCCGTGCCATTTGCGGGATCAGAACATTGGATTCAAATCCAAGGAGTTGATGGAGTGCGCCGGCGCGCAAGTTGAAGTCATCGAGAAATGCTCCGGTCACGATGGCTCATGGTCCGCCAAGACGGAGTTCTTTCCTCTCTCGATGTTGATCGCGAAGAAGGCCGTTCGAGCGATTGAACAGGCTCCGGCCGATCTCGTCGCGTCCGATTGCCCGCTGGCGGGATTGCAGCTGGATCAGGCCGGGGCAATGGCTCATGCCGGCGGCAGACCGACGCAGCATCCGATCCAAATCGTGCGCGATGCCTATGGGTTGCGGCGATGAATGCCTTGACTCCTCAAGATCTCTTGCCCGCGGCAGAATATGAGCGCCAGCGTGAGCAGTTCCGCTCGCAGATTATCGCGCTCAAGCAGCGGCGTCGGATTTCCGTCGGACCGCTCGTCACGCTCATCTTCGAAAATCGTGAGACGCTGCGGTTTCAGACCCAGGAAATGATCCGGGTCGAGCACATCCTCGATCCTCACAAAGTCCAGGATGAGTTGGACGTGTATAATGCTCTCATGCCGGGAAGCGGTGAGTTGAGCGCCACGTTGCTGATTGAGATTACGGAGCAGGACCGGATGAAAGAATGGCTCGATGTGTTCATGGGGCTCGATCACGGCGATACCGTCGCGATTCGTGCCGGAAGTCAACAAGTATTCGGGCAGTTCGAAGGCGGCCACAGTCATGAAACCAAAATCAGCGCGGTGCATTTCGTCCGCTTCCGCCCGACCGCATCGATGACCGCTGCCTTTGCCGACCTGCGGCAACCAGTTATGCTAACGGTGCACCATCGTGAGTACCGTGCTGAGGTGCCTGTTCCAGGGAGTATGCGCGAAGAGTGGCTTTCTGATTTAGCAGGGAGCTGAAAATCCAGCCAGTGCCGAGGAAAATGGTGATTGTTTAGTGTTGAATGGTGAATTGGAGTTGCAGAAGAATAGTGACAGACGCCCCGTACACTCAACATTGAACATTAACAATTAATCATTTTCATTATGTCGATCGTCTTACTGACCAAGCGTCTCGAATTTGCCGCGGCGCATCGGTATATCAAACCTGAATGGGATGAGGCCAAGAACCGAGCCGTGTTCGGCCTCTGCTATAACCCGCCGGCACACGGACATAACTACATGATCGAGGTGACGGTCTTTGGCGAGGTGGATCCAAATACCGGGATGGTTGTGAATCTGTTCGACTTGAAACGCGCCTTGCTCAAGGTGCTCGAAGAATTCGACCACAAGAACTTGAATCTGGATATGCCCTACTTCAAGGACCGGATTCCCACGTCGGAAAATCTGGCTTGTGTTCTTTGGAGCAAGATGGACGGGCAGAAAGACATCGGCAAGCTCCACGCAATTCGATTGTACGAAGATGAAGACTTGTATGCTGAAGTGACGGCGGATGGGGGACTGGATGTCGCCAGCGTGACGCGGCGCTACTCATTCATGGCGCTGTCGGATAGCAATCATGGCGGCGAATGGGACTGTTTCATCACAGTTCATGGCACGATCGATCCGGTGACGGGGATGGTGACGGATATCGGCGTGTTGGATCGCTTGGTGCAGGAGAAGGTCGTGAAGGTGTTCGACCACCAGGATTTGCGCCTTGTCTTCGACGCTGCATCGGTCACGGGCGGGCAACTCGCTGAACGGATATGGACATCGCTCGTATCCAGTCTCTCATCGGGCCGGCTGGCCAACGTTCACGTCGTCCAATCTCGCGATCTCACATTCAATTACGCCGGTTGATGTGTGCTCTATTGGACGGCCGCCTATGAAAAATCTGCTTGCCGTTGCGGTATTGATGGTCTGCCTCTCATGGACGGCCGTGGCTTGGACTGCGGACGAAGAGGGAGCGATCGAGAAGGTCGTCAAGGAGGCCGCTATGGCATCCGCAACCTATTCCGAAACCAGAGACAAACAAGCCGTGTTGAAACTGTATGCCAAAGACTATGTTGGTATTCAGGATGGCGAGACCGAAACGCGGGAATCAATTGAGAAATGGTTCTTGGACTATGAATCCGAACTGAACAAGGGGAACATGCTTCGTTTCATCAACGTCGTGTCGAATCTGCGTGTCAGAATTCCTGGCCAAATAGCCTGGGCGACCTATGACTATGTATTTCAAGCCGTCAGGAAAGGCGAACTTGAAGGGCAAGACGCCGGGCAATGCACCACCATCCTGCGTAAGGAAGGTTCAACCTGGCTGATTCAGCATGAGCATTGTTCTAAAACGCGACCGGTGAAATAAAGCCAGGGACGTAGAGCTTGGCGGGCGTACCGCATGAACAAGAAAGTCGCACTACTGGTGCGACAATTGCCCTGAGCCCACAATCCGATCCTGAGCCCAGTGCCACACATCGTCCTGCCACAGGGTCTCCTCTTCATAATAGGCAGCTGATTTATAGGTGCGAAAGAGGTATTCTTCGGCGCTCATCGCCTCATAGCTTTGCGCGGAGAACCTCTGCATGTTTGAACAAGCCTTCAGAAATATCGACGACGTGCTCCGGAAAGAGGCCGGTTGTACCACCGAGCTGGACTACACCGAGCAGACCTCCTGGCTGCTGTTTCTGAAGTATCTCGATGGGCTGGAACAGGACAAGGCTGACGAAGCCAAGCTGGAGGGAAAGAGATACAGTTTCATTCTTGACAAACCCTACCGCTGGGAGACCTGGGCCGCGCCCAAGGGGAAGGACGGCAAGCTCAATCATAACGTCGCGATGTCCGGCAGTGATCTGATCGAGTTCGTCACCCTCAAGCTCTTTTCCTACCTACAGGGGTTCAAGCAGAAGGCCAGCGGGCCGAACACCATCGAATACAAGATCGGGGAAATCTTCGGGGAAATCAAAAACAAGATCCAGAGCGGCTACAACCTGCGCGAGATCATCGACCACATCGACGAACTGCGCTTCCGCTCCCAGACCGAAAAACACGAGCTGTCGCACCTCTATGAAGCCAAGATCAAGAATATGGGCAATGCCGGGCGCAACGGCGGCGAGTACTACACCCCCCGCCCGCTCATTCGTGCCATGGTGCGGGTGGTTCAGCCCAAGATCGGCTGGCGTATCTACGACGGTGCTTGTGGCTCAGCGGGATTTCTCTGTGAGTCGTTCGATTACCTGAAAGCCAAGGGCAATCTCACGACGAAAGACCTCACCACACTCCAGGCCCGCAGCTTCTACGGCAAGGAAAAGAAGTCTCTCGCCTACGTCATCGCGATCATGAACATGATCCTGCACGGCATCGAAGCGCCGAACATTATCCACACCAATACGCTCACCGAAAACCTCGCCGACATTCAGGAGAAAGACCGCTACGACGTAGTGTTGGCCAACCCACCCTTCGGCGGCAAGGAGCGAAAGGAAGTGCAGCAGAACTTCCCCATCCGCACCGGCGAGACAGCGTTTCTCTTTCTCCAGCATTTCATCAAGATGCTCAGGGCCGGTGGACGCGGCGGCGTGGTCATCAAGACCACCTTCCTCTCCAACACCGACAATGCTTCCGTGAGCTTGAGAAAGCTTCTGCTGGAAAGCTGCAACCTCCACACCGTGCTCGATTGCCCCGGTGGCACCTTCCAAGGCGCGGGAGTAAAGACCGTGGTGCTGTTCTTTGAGAAAGGCGCACCCACGCGCAAAACCTGGTTCTACCAGCTCGACCCAGGCCGCAACCTCGGCAAGACCAATCCGCTCAACGATACGGACTTGGCCGAGTTCGTGAAGCTGCAAAAGACTTTCGCCGACTCGCCCAAGAGTTGGAGCATGGACGTGAAGACCATCGACAAGGAGACCTTCGACCTCTCCGTGAAGAACCCCAACGGCGGCGAGGCAATCACGCACCGCAGCCCAGAAGACATCATGGACGAAATCGCGGCGCTGGACGCAGAGAGCGCGGCGGTGCTGGGGAACATCAAGGCGTTGCTATGAAAATGGGATGGAAAACAAAAACGCTGGAGGATGCCTGTCAGTTCTCCAATGGACTCTGGAAGGGTGAGAAGCCGCCTTTCGTAAATGTTGGTGTCATCCGAAATACTAATTTTACCAAAGAAGGAACGCTGGATGATTCGGACATCGCATATCTCGACGTAGAGGCGAAGAAACTTGAAAAGCGTCGCCTACAGTTCGGTGACATCATCCTTGAGAAGTCCGGCGGTGGTCCAAAACAGCCGGTGGGGCGAGTCGCCCTGTTCGACAAAGAGGATGGTGACTTTTCGTTTAGCAACTTCACTGCTGCGCTCCGAGTTCTCGATCCTCATGAGCTAGACTTCCGCTTCCTTCACAAGTTTTTGCATTGGACATATCTCTCTGGTGTCACAGAGGGAATGCAGAGCCATTCCACAGGCATACGCAATTTAGATGGCGACGCCTATAAGGCGATCAAAATCAGTATCCCTCCGCTCCCCGAACAGCAGCGGATCCTTGGCATCCTCGACGAAGCGTTCGAGGGTATCGCCACCGCCAAACCCAACGACGAAAAGAACCTCCACAACGCTCGCGCCCTCTTCGAAAGCCACCTGCAATCCGTCTTCACCCAGCGCGGCAAGGGGTGGGAGAAGCTTCCACTTGTTTCCTTGTGTGACCTCTTTGTGGATAGTGCCCATCGGACGCCGAAATACCAAGACGACGGAATCCCAGCTTTGCGCCCGCGTGACGTGGTGAACGGAAAACTCAACTTGGAAAGTTCCTTGCATGTGTGCGAAGAGGAATATGAGATTCAATCAAAAAGATACAAACCCAAGCCCGGGGATATCGTGTATTCGAGGGAGCTTAGTTATGGTTGGGCGGCACTGCTACCGAAGTCACCTCGCGTTTGTCTCTCTCAAGGGATGTGTCTGTTTCATCCCTCTTCCTCCAAACTCGACGCTTCCTTCCTCCTCTATATGCTGAATGGCTCAATCGGTCGTGAGCAGGCTACACGAGCGGCAGTAGGAGCAGCGCATCCACATATTAACCTTGGCGACATCAAGTCATACCTGATTCCAGCGCCGCCGTTAGAAACACAACGGCAGATTACCGAGCAACTAAATGCTCTCAGGGAAGAAACCCAACGTCTCGAATCAATCTACCAGCAGAAGCTCGCCGCGTTGGACGCGTTGAAGAAGTCGCTGCTGCACCAGGCTTTCACCGGACAACTTTGAGCTGACTTGACACAAAGCTTGACTTATACTTGACTCTTGATTAGCCTTTCCCCCAATGGCCTATGTTCCGCAATTCACCATCACCCCGGCCTTGCTCGTCGGAGTCGAGCAGGTGGCGGCTTTGCGCGAGCGCATTCAAGGTGCCGTAGTGGATCTTGCCTGGATTCCCGCCTTGCAGAAAGACACCCGCACCCGCAACGTCCATGCTTCGACGGCTATTGAAGGCAACCCGCTGACGCTCGCACAGGTGCGAGCCTTGGAGGAAGGGCGCGAGCTTTCCTCGTCCGGCGCGCGGCATAAGCGGGAAGTCCTCAATTATTTTGCTGGGCTGCGCTATGTGGAAAAAAATGCTGGCAAAAAGTCGATCCGCCATGCGGACGTTCTGGCGCTGCATCGGATTCTGGCCGGGGAAGTGATGGATCAAGGCGAGGCCGGGAAATATCGCATGATCGCGGTCCGGGTTGGGCAGTATCGTCCCCCTCCGCCCGATGCCGTTTCGGGGCTGATGTTCGAGTTGCTGGAATGGTGGAACACGGCTGCCAAAAAACTCTCGCCGGTTCTCAGTTCGGCCATTCTGCATTACCGCTTTGAGGCCATCCATCCATTTGCCGACGGCAACGGCCGCGCGGGCAGGGCGCTCGCGTTGTGGGAGCTTTACCGGCGCGGCTTCGACACTCATCACATTTTCTCGGTGGATGAATATTATTGGGAGGATCGGCCGAAGTATTATGCCGAGCTGGATGGCGTGCGGCAGGCTGAAGAAGACCTGACTGCCTGGCTGGAATACTGTGCGGCGGGACTTCGGCAAACTCTCGAACGGGCATGGCTGCGGATTCAAACGTTACAGGTGAAATCTACGAAGAAATTGGTCTTGCGGCCGCGGCAGGAACAACTTCTGCACCTGCTCCGCGATCACGGCAGCATGGCTCCAGGTGAAATATGGAAGGCGCTGGGCGTATCTCGGCAAGGAGCGATGGATTTATTGCGTCCGCTGCTTGACGCAGGACTGGTCCAGAAGGTTGGCGGAAAAAAGACGGGGCATTACGTGTTGCATACCCTATGAACGAAGCCGAGACCAGAGCAGACCACATCGATCCCGCCCTGAAAGCGGCAGGCTGGGGTGTGGTCGAGGGCAGCCGTATTCTCCGCGAATATCCCATCACACTAGGCCGCATCGAAGGTCACGGGCGGCGCAGCAAGCCTTTGATTGCGGACTATGTGTTGGTCTATCGGAACCGCAAACTGGCCGTCGTCGAGGTCAAGGCCTGGAGTGAACAACTGACTGAAGGGGTGGGGCAGGCAAAGAACTATGCGGGGAAACTGGCCGTCCGCTTCACCTACGCCACGAATGGACAGGGCCTCTACCGCATCGACATGGAGACCGGTGCGGAAGGCGAGGTGCCGCACTATCCCAGCCCGGATGAACTCTGGAACCTGACCTTTGCAAAACAGAATGCCTGGCGCGACCGCTTTTCTGCAGTCCCGTTTGAGGACAAGGGCGGGTCGCACCCCAGCCGCTACTATCAAGACATTGCCGTTGAACGCGTGATGCAGGCCGTGGCTGAAAACAGGCCACGCATCCTCCTCACACTTGCTACCGGCACCGGCAAGACCTTCATTGCTTTTCAGGTTGCCTGGAAGCTCTTCCATAGCCGTTGGAATCTGAGCCGCGAACCGTCACGCCGTCCGCGCATTCTCTTTCTGGCCGACCGGAACATTTTGGCCAATCAGGCTTACAACGCCTTCTCCGCATTCCCCGAGGATGCGCTGGTGCGAATCGAACCGGAGGACATTCGTAAGAAAGGCAAGGTTCCGAAGAACGGTAGCCTGTTCTTCACGATCTTCCAGACCTTCATGAGCGGGCCAGGTGATACGCCCTATTTCGGCGAGTATCCGCCGGACTTCTTCGACTTCATTGTCATCGATGAGTGCCATCGGGGCGGAGCCAACGATGAAAGCAACTGGCGCGGCATCCTCGAATACTTTGCTCCGGCGGTGCAGCTCGGTCTGACTGCCACCCCTAAGCGCAAAGACAACGTAGACACCTACGCCTATTTTGGTGAGCCAGTGTATATCTACTCGCTCAAGGACGGCATCAACGACGGCTTTCTCACGCCGTTCAAGGGGAAGCAAATCTCGACGACGCTCGACGAATATGTCTATACGCCGGACGACCAGCTCATCGAGGGCGAGATCGAAACTAAGAAGCGCTACATGGAAAGCGACTTCAACAAGATCATCGAGATCAAAGAGCGCGAGAAGAAGCGTGTGGACATCTTCATGCGCCAGATTAACCAGCAGGAGAAGACGCTGGTGTTCTGTGCCACGCAAGATCATGCGCTGGCCGTGCGCGACCTCATCAATCAGATGAAGACGAGCACAGACCCCAACTACTGCCAGCGCGTCACGGCCAACGACGGCGAACTCGGTGAACAGCACCTCCGCGACTTTCAAGACAACGAGAAGACCATCCCGACGATCCTCACCACCTCGCAAAAACTCTCAACCGGTGTGGACGCTCGGAACATTCGCAACATTGTGCTAATGCGTCCGATCAACTCAATGATCGAGTTCAAACAGATCATCGGGCGCGGGACGCGGCTGTATGACGGGAAGGACTACTTCACGATCTATGACTTCGTGAAGGCGCACCACCATTTCAGCGATCCGGAGTGGGATGGCGAACCGATCGAGCCAGAACCGAAGACGAAGGGTAAGACCGTTCCCTCTTCACCTCCTCCGGTCGATGGGGTGCATGAAGAGCCTGCCGAATACGTGAAGAGACAGAGAATCAAAGTGAAACTGGCTGATGGGAAAGCCCGTACGATCCAACACATGATGGTCACGACGTTCTGGCACCCAGACGGCACACCCATGTCCGCTCAGCAGTTTCTCGAAATGCTTTTCGGTAAGCTTCCAGAGTTTTTCAAAAACGAAGCCGAACTCCGCGCGCTCTGGAGTCTTCCTGACACGCGAGCCAAGCTCTTACAGGGACTCGCTGAGAAAGGTTTCGGGCATGAACAGATGTCCGAAATGCAACGGATCATCGATGCTGAGAACAGCGATCTCTTTGATGTGCTGGCTCACGTGGCCTACGCCTTGCCACCGTGTACACGCCAGGAGCGAGCGGAGAGGGCCATGGTGGAAATCAGGACGCACTTTAATGGCAGGCAGCAGGTCTTTCTTGATTTCGTGCTGTCGCAATACGTGAAAGTTGGCGTGGAAGAACTTGCTCAGGATAAGCTCTCGCCGTTGCTAAAGCTCAAATACCATAATGCCATTGCCGATGCCGTGGCCGACTTGGGAAAGCCAGAAGAGATTGGAAAGGTTTTCACTGGCTTCCAGAAGTATCTGTATCAGGATGTACGTTTCTCGCGGCAGCTAACTATTGGAGCTTAGTTTTGAATTGGCATTAATTGGTGACTCTTCTATCCATGATTCGTAAAGCTGTAGGTAGCCTCCTCCAAGCTGACGTCGAAGCCCTCGTCAATACTGTCAACTGCGACGGTTTCATGGGCAAAGGCATTGCTTTGCAATTCAAGCAGGCCTGGCCGGAGAACTTTGACGCCTATGCCAAGGCTTGTCGCGCTAAGGAAGTTCGCCCCGGGCAGATGTTTATCTGGGAAACAGGCCGAATGGTCAATCCTCGATACATTGTCAACTTTCCAACAAAACGGCACTGGAGAGAAAAAGCTCTTCTCGAGGATATCCGAAGCGGGCTGCGTGCGTTGGTAGCAGATCTGCCGCTTGGGTATCGGCTCCATTGCGATACCACCGTTAGGTTGTGGCAATGGCAGTCTAGATTGGAGAGATGTACGACCTCTCATTGAATCTGCCTTCGCTGAACTGCCGAATACGCAAGTGCAATTATTCAGTCCGCTGGGAACACAGTAGCAGGCTCTGTGTGTGAGGGTGTTGCTAAATCATTGGTTTGAAAAGGTGCATTTTTGTAAACCATGGGTTTATTATTCTGTCAAATCATAAACCTCAAGCGTATTGAACACGGCGCTGGTTTACTGACTTAGGAATAGCAGCCCGTCATTTTCCGCGTGTAAATCATCGAGCGAGCGTCCGTGTTCTCACCAACGACTCAAATTCGGTGAACAAGAGGAGCACGGCCTTCGGCATGTTGTGATAGGTAATGGCGACCGCGCCATTGTGCATGGTTTTCTCCAGGATTGCACCGAACTCATTCTTAGCTTTCGTAGCCGCCACGGTGGCGATGTCCACAAGCTGGCCTAGACTATTTCTGAACGTGAGCTTCGGCATGGCGACCTCATTAGGGGTTCAAACGGACGCATGGAGGTTGCGCGAGCACAGACGATCATCAGGCTCTGTTACTTCCTTGTCCTAGAGCAAGGGGCCAATGCTGGTACCCTGCTGCTTCGTTTATTTGAGTAAGTGATCAGAGATCAGCGCGGCGAGTTCGGCCGGTTCCACTACCCCTTCGCGGGTGAGGAGCAGCTTGCCGTTTGAAAAGAAGTGCGTCGTGGGGTAGGTCTCGAAGGTGTGGCTCTTCTTGATCTCGCGGCAACGACCCGGCACGTGCATCTTGGCCTTGCCGACTTTCACGTCGGGAAACTTGGCAGCGGTCTCTTCCAGGATTGGGTCGTAGGTCTTGCAAGGTTCGCACGTAGCGAGGCCATAGGCAACAATTGACGCGGGCGCGCCGGTGAACTCCTTGTAGTTTTCATCTCTGACGTCTTCGACGATTCCAGACATGATTGACAGTGCTGAGTGCTGAGATTGGGAAAGCTGGTTCCCAAATCTCAACACTCAGTCCTCAGCACGTATGTGAATTAGCTGAGCTTTTCAAGGGCCGAGAGGATGTCCTTGTCTTCCCGCGCCACCTTGATGTCCTGCACCTTCGC
>CBDDRW010000105.1:0-14108 GCA_965233175.1 uncultured bacterium | reverse complement strand
CGTACATACGTCGCACAACCCTGCCCATGAAAAGTCTGCAGTGCTCGAAGAAGTAAGGAGGCACACACTGCACCTTGTGTGGGGCGTGCAACATGGATCTTGGCGAGCGGAGAAGGCTTTCTGATGGCTCCTCTCCTTTGGCGGATGCCCTGTCGTCGCTGCTTCATCACAATTCTGTTCAGGAAAAGCGTTTCACCTGTTCCGTCAAGGTGCTCGCGACAAGCTTCAGATCGAAAGGCCAGGCGTAACGGAGTTCGACCCCCGGATGCTGCGGTCGCAGATGGTCGAGGATTTCAGGAATCTCAATCTCTGAGTGAGAACCGCCCGGCGTAAACATCGTGGTGGTGACGGTAATGTGGGTAGCTCCTTTCTCGATCAGCTCCTCCACCGATTCTTCCAACGTCGGCGCGCAGAACTCGTTGTAGGCCACGGCAAAGAGCACATCGCCCAGGTTGGCCCGCAATTGAGCCGCAACTGCTTCGAGTCCCGATTGATAGGGGTCCGTCTCCGGCGTCCTCGGCCATCGGCGGATTCTCGTATCCAATTCATGTTCCTCTGCCGACATCGGCGTGCCTACCGCTCGCCGCTGCCCTTCCAACCGTTTCAGCTTTGTGATCAATTCCTGTGGACACCCTTTGGGAATACCGCCATGACCAACTAAAATCACTCCTCGTGTCGTGGTCGCCATCTCATCGCTCTCCTTGTTGATATTCGCGTCCATTCTCACTTACCTCGAACCGTCGCTGCCTCTAGATATTCCTGTAAGTTGGTCTTGCCGTAGCGACTGTCCGGGTACACGTTCCGAATGAATCCGGCTACCATGGCCATCACCTTGTTCACTGCGGGTGTCTTCTCAGGGTCTGTGGCAGGCAAGAGAGGCACCGTGATAGCCGCCTCGTGCAGCTTGAGCTGGACAAAGTAATTGCACACAGCACCCTGTTCGATCGTAATCGACTCCAGCAGTGCCTCTTTGCCGCTTCGCGCCAGGTAGAATTCCCGAACTTTCAGAATATCGTTCCCAGCCCGCTGAATCAATGGTGTGAAGGCCTGATATAAGATCTGTAGCTCTCCAGCTCCTTCTATCACAACATGCGGCATGCTTCCTCCTTTCTACACATGATTGCGTAGCATGAGCTCTTTTGGATGTGGATTGAGATAGACCTGCTCGCGAATATAGTTCACGTCAAAGATTCGAATGTAGTGCTTGATCAGCGTGAGAGGAACAATCAGGGGCGTAAGCTCCTGATGATAATCGCTGATCAGACCTGCCAGCTCGGCCTTTTCATGAGTGCCCAGGCGTTCCTTGAAATGCCCAATAATGTGTTGGAGCACGTTCACGTGCTTGCGCACCGTCGCCTTTACGGCGAGTGTTTTCATGAATAGCTCCCCATACTGATGGGCGAGTTCCTTCGGTCTGTATTGCTCCGCCTGGCCAATCAACCGTCCGAGCACCTTGTATTGCTGAGGGTGATGGGCCAGCAGTACGTATTTGTGGATCGTGTGGAATCGTACCAGGGCTTGTCTTGTGACTCCCTTTTGAATGAGGTCTCGCCAGCGACGGTAGCAGAAGACCCGTTCGATGAAGTTCTCTCTGAGCGTCGGATCACAGAGGCGTCCTTCTTCCTCGACCGGAGTCAGCGGGAATTGCTTGATAAATGCCCGCGCAAAGAGTCCGACTCCGTTCCGGCTGAGCACCTCCTGCTCATTGTAGATCCGAACTCGCTCGATCCCGCAGCTCGGCGAACCCTTCTTAAAGACGTACCCTGATAAATCAAGCTCCTTGAGTTCTTCGATACGATTTGTGGCCATCGTCTCCAGTGCACGCGTGTGATCTGTCCCGCTCTTGATCGTGACGAGTCTGGGATGTTGGGGGTTACCAACCAGCCGCATCGCCTCGCGCGGCGCCCCTAATCCCGCCTCGACTTCAGGACAGATGGGGACCCATTCGACATAGCGGCCGAGCACATCGGTCAAAAACTGGTCGCGCTTGTGCCCGCCGTCGTATCGGACTTCCTCACCCAACAGGCATCGACTTACCCCGATGCGGGTCGGCAAGGCTGTTCGCAATGGATGCATGGCCGCCTTTTTCATTATTAGCCCACCTTCGCGGCTTTTCCCAGGTCGAGATATTCCTGCCGAGCCCGCTGATGATCGACGATCGGCGCGGGATAGTCCAGACCGACCCGGCAGCCTGACCGTTCCTGATCTTCGACAGTCATCGTATGGGGTTCATGAATAGCGGCCAGTGGGACCTTGGCCAACTCCGGGACATAACGCCGGATGTACTCTCCTTTGGCGTCAAATTTCTTACTTTGCATGAGAGGATTGAAAATCCGATAGCCCTGCATCGCATCCGTGCCGGTCGAGGCACACCATTGCCAGTTGCCGTTGTTGGCCGCGATGTCGGCATCGATCAGGTGCTGCATGAAATACCTCTCTCCACTCTGCCAGTCAATCCGGAGGTCTTTGACGAGAAACGAAGCAACGATCATCCGCACCCGGTTGTGCATCCACCCGGTCTGGTTCAACTGGCGCATGCCCGCGTCCACGATTGGAAAGCCGGTCTTTCCCTCGCACCAAGCCTGGTACAATCGATCGCGTTCGATGCCAGGCGGACGTGGAGCCGGCGCCGGAACCTCACGAAATGGCCCGTCGACGACATGGGGGAACGCCGCCAGAACCTGCTGAAAAAATTCCCGCCAGATCAATTCGTCGATCCATGTGAAGACATCGGGACGAGAGACGCGTCTGCCCTGTGCAAGGGATGCCAGGGCCGCTTGCACGGCGGTGCGAACCGACAGGGTCCCGAATCGAAAGTGGGGTGAGAGGATCGAACTGCCGTCGAAGGCGGGAAGATTTCGTCCCGTGATGTAAGCATGAATGGGACCTTCGACGAACCGTTGCAATCGTT
Source organism: uncultured bacterium (assembly GCA_965233175.1). GTDB lineage: Bacteria > Nitrospirota > Nitrospiria > Nitrospirales > Nitrospiraceae > Palsa-1315. The sequence continues at coordinate 11,197 of CBDDRW010000105.1, read as the reverse complement.
TCTGAGCGCTTCGTTCTCCCGGTTCGATCGATAGGACTGTCGGTTCATACCCCAATTCGTCTGCCGAGGGCAATGGAGGCGGAATGGGCAACGAAGCTGCCTTCTCTGTCGTCAACAACCGAGGAACTGGAAGGGCGGTCGGTTTCGCCGTCTGCCACTTCGTCCACCAACGTGCGCGATAGGCACTGTACCGCTGCAGCGGCTCGCCGGTCGCGCCCCGAACTTCTTCTGTCTCGAAAACAACATGGTCTTTGAATGTTCGCACGATGACGCCGATCTGCGCCAATTGCTGTTGAACGACACGGTCCCGTTCGATGGCTCCTGGCTCATAGTCACGACTCCAATAGACGACATCTGCCTTCCATGCTCGGGCGACGTGAACGATTTCTTCCGCCGGCTCGCCGTGCCGCCACTGAAGCGTGATCCGCCGGCTCGCCAACGACGCAGCGACATCGTGAAGGCAACCGAGCATGAAGTTTACACAGACGGAGCCGAACACATGGGATTGTAACAGCGGCTTATCGAACACAAACAACGGGATGACCTCATCGCATTCGCCGCAAGCCGCCGTCAACGCGGGCTGATCGCTGAGCCGAAGATCCCGCCTGAACCAGACGATCCCACGCATCAGAGTAACTCCTGTGGTTCCGATTTCGATCTGTTCTCGGCCATGGGCTCATCGATGAAGGAGGCGCGCCGCGAGATGAGATAGCAAGCAAACAGAAGCGTCGTCGCCATGAAACTGGATCGGATCTGGCTGAAGCCGAAAGTCAGTTGGTTCATGGCTTCACTGACCACACCGAACCCCGCATAGGCCAGCGCAAGTCCCCAGGCCCAAGGTCGCAACCAGAGAAATCCGTAGCCGATCAACAGATGGACGGTAGGGGCATGAAGTTTCACGAGAAACGAGGCCGGCCCCGTCACCGCCGTCCCGAATAGTTTGAGTGCATAGGCGGGGAACAGCTCGATGATGACGAGATCGACAGTGCCGACGATCAGGAATAATCCACCCATCAGTTGAATATCTCGACCAGTTCCGGTCGGCTTCATGACGGTCTTCTATCGTGCTGGATTGCCATGTGGTCCCATCTTGCCCTTTTGGTCCTTATAAAGCGTCTCGCTTTCGACACGGGTGATGAACAGTTCACGGATGCCACCCTCGCCCTTGATGCCGAGTTTTACCGCTGCTCCCGCTTCCCCCCGCACCATCTGTATCACCTGCTCATAGGTCTTGCCGGTGACTGCCTCACCGTTCACCGTCACGATTTCATCCCCGTGTTTGAGGCCTGCTTGTTGTGCAGGACCCACCGGATACACATGGGCCACGTACAGCGAAGCTGGATCGCCGACACGTTCCGCCCCGACATGCAGCGACACGCCGATCACACCCTTCGGCATGTTGGCATCGTCCCCGTGCGGTCGCTGAGTCTGACTCTCTGGCCTGTCTTGTCCCTCGGCAGCCCAAACCTCACTTGCTGTCCCGGAGGTTTGATACAGCACAAGAATCAGCACGCTCAGCAATACGGTGGTCGAGACGCTCATCTTCTTGTTCAAGATGTACACCTCCTTGTGAATGACACCTCATCTTTCCTTCACCAAGATCGCCCGCAAGGCTGTTTCCAGTTTCGGGTAGTGAAAGACGTATCCCTTGGAGAGCGCCTTCGCCGGAGTAACCCGCTGGCCTGTGGTCATGAGTGTTCCCAGTTCACCCAATGCCATGCCTAACGCGAAACCCGGGACAGGAAGCCAGGACGGTCGATGGAGCACTCGTCCGAGCGTGTTGCAGAACTGGTTCATCGTCACAGCCTCGGGAGCTACTGCGTTGACGGGACCAGAGACACTCGGCGTTGTCAGCAGCCACTGGATGAATCCGATGTGATCACGCCGATGAATCCACGACACCCACTGGGTTCCCGGCATGATCGGACCGCCGGAAAAAATCTTGAACGGAAACAGCATCTTCGGCAAGGCTCCACCGTCTTGTTCGAGCACCATTCCGGTCCGCAACATGACGACTCGCACACCCAATTCTGCAGCCTGCAGCGCCTCTGCCTCCCACGCGAGACAAAGATCGGGTAGAAAGCCTTGTCCGCGCGCGGCGCCCTCATTGAGCACACGATCGTCTCTTGCCCCGTAGTAGCCGATACCGGAGGCGTTGATCAGCGTCCGGGGTTTGGAAGAGCAGCGAGATAGAGCCTCTACCAGCAGACGAGTCGTGAGGACCCGGCTTTCCACGAGAAGCTGCTTACGGGCTTCGGTCCAGCGACCATCTGCAATCGGGGCGCCAGCTAGATTGATCACGGCATCGGCATCCTCGAGACAATGCTTCCAAGCTCCCGCCTCACGACCATTCCACTCGACTGCTGTGACTGTGTGGTCAGAAGACCGTTGAGACTCAATCCTTCTCGTGAGGAGGATAACTTTATGTCCCTCCTGACAAAGCGAGGTACATAAGGGGCGACCAATAAATCCCGTTCCGCCTGTCACAACAATCTGCATAGTCTTACCTGCGTACAAGGACCATCAGAGGGGCCGACAAATGGCTAGTCTTCAAGCCGTGGGTCATTCCCATGGCCGTTGCAATCTATCTCTTTGCCTCACCGTGACCGATCCACTGAGCATATTTTCTCTGCTTCGTGCCGTAAAACAGATCCGGAGTCGGACTCAATCGGTTCCGAAGAATGACCGAGTCGATGACTTCGCCACAATTCATGCAACGCAACCCCGTGATCCCGATTTGACCCGTATCGTCCTCAAGGTCTAGGTAATACTCCGTGATCATCAGTCCTCCGCAACGCATGCAATTGTCTTCGTCGTCTTGGGGAATGGGCGGTGGAGCTTTATCTGATCTCCCATCCGATTCCATGGGCTACACACTCCTTGGCTGATCGTTCGTACGCGTCGATCTTCTCCAAGGCACGTTGAGTTCTGCCGTCGTCCCTTATGCGAAAGAAGCCACTCATGCCACGAATACACTTACAATGACTGCCTGGTCCGTTGGTATTCAGCCTTCTCCAATTTCTCAACCCTGCACCTCCGGGCCGGAAGGTCCAGCTTCCTAAGATCGGAGGACAGCCCACCAGTTCCGCAGCCACGTCGAGCGGATGAGTTTGTATCCTAGCCAGGCCGCGAGCAGCACCCCGAACAGCGGAATGGCGATCGTACTGAGTAGTTGCTGATAATCGGTCATGTGTACCCGCAACAGATACTGCGGGCGCTTCATCAGATTCTGCTTCTCTGTCGCAATCGTGACCGTATACAGGCCTTCGTCCAGTCGGACTTCGCCTCTCAATATGCCATCCGGGTGAAGGCTCGGCCGAATATCCGCCACAATCTGATTGTCCCCCTCTTTGCTCCCGGTCCCCTTCATGACTCGCATCCCGACCGGCTCGTTGCGCAAAGCCGGATCCACAAGGTCGACGACCAGAAATGTGTCGCCTTCTTTCGGGATGTCCGTGCAGTATTGATCTTTCAACTGGTATTGTGGCTGATACGCGTTGAAATGCACTACCTGCTCCCCGATCCGGCGCAGGCAGGGATCGTCTTCCCCGCTCACTGAGCCATGGGCATTGGCGATGCCGGGTTGAAACAGCACAGCAAGAAGCAGGAGCCCTGTCGCGCCAACCCCTCTTATGTGTGTCATCACGGCTGAAACCCCTCCTGAGTGAACCTGTGCGATGAACCAGGTGGACGATTGTCCGGTCTCCCATTCGATTTCACCGGACCCCCCCGATGCCGATCACAATGCGCATTATCTGATTCGAGGCCGACTCGATTCGATCTTCCGTCGTACTGCTACAGCCGTTCTCCATCGCACCGCGCTCGCCCACCACAGTAGCGTCACTATTGCCATTATTACCAAGATGATCAGGTCCATACAGTCCTCCCTCTTACTCTAGTTGATCGCTTGGCAGTTCAGTTATTCTCGTCATAAGCCTTTGTGGGTCACTGAGCAGACAGGCCCCTCCGGGGTGTAAAGGGGGGCCTATCTACCTCAGCGGGAGACGCCGCGAGGATTCGTGGCGCCTTCCTCGACGCAAAAAAAGAAACTTGCTCCGTCTTTCTACTGCGGTTATATGGTTGCATTGCTTCATCAAGTCGATCATCTACTCCAGTCGGGTGTGCCTTCGGATTCTCTGTAATTCCTCGATTGCGTAGAATGACGGGATCTACTATCTCGCCACATTGAACACAACGCTGGGCTGCAAACTCCGTTTCGCCAATGCAGAACAGTAAATCCATGCAGAAGTCGGTCACCATGAGTCCACCGCATCTGATACATGTCGATCCAGTCGTGATTGTAGAAATGACTGTATGACTCTTGTGTTGTTCAACTCGTATTTTTTCCGCCAACGCTCTTGCCATGATCACCTCGCTAGATTACTGTTCATTGTTTGCATCATGTGTGTCCAATGTATAAGCATATTGTCCAATGTGTCAAGTGTTACTGAGATTAATATTTGACAAACATTGGACATTGAACTAGAATCAGAAAATTAACAATGAATACTCATAGAATTCATAGAGTTGCAAAATTAACAGGCCTCTCGAAGGATGTGATTCGCGTCTGGGAAAGGCGATATGGGCTTGTCAAACCTTCACGGAGCTCCAATCGGTATCGCGAATATAGCGACGAAGAGGTCGCACTCCTCCGCTTTGTGAAGGCTCAGATGGAGCAAGGGGCAACGATCGGTTCACTTGCTGCAGAGGGGCACGATTCGCTTGTCGCACGCATGCGAGTCGCGACTCCAGTTTCTGCAGAGGAGCAGAGACCTCATGACCGCCTGTTAGATGATTTGATTGGGTCGCTTGACCCGCTCGATAAGGCAGGATTTGAGCGCAGACTCAACGGTGCAGTGGCCGTCATACCGTTTGATGAAGCCGTCCAGCGGATTCTGCTCCCACTGCAACGACGAATCGGCGAGCTGTGGCACCAAGGTCGATTGGATACGGCCGTTGAACATTATGTGACGAAGATCATCCAACAGAAGTTGTTTTCCGTCATGAATCAACTTCCGGTCAATGAATTCGGTCCCCGAGTCCTGATCGCCTGCCCGGAAGGGGAAACACATGAGATCGGCGCGCAGGCTGTGGCATATATTGCAGCGACAAAAGGTTGCCACGTGTATTACCTCGGCCCTGACCTTCCCAGTTCAGACCTCGCTACCTTCTGCGAGAAGATCAAACCCGACCTCGTGCTTCTCTCTCTCACGGAGATAAAGACAGAGACCGCTGCGCTCGAACAAGTCCAGGAGCTTGAGAAACTTGCTACCCGCTGGCCTGTCGCCGTGGGTGGCCAGGGGGCCCTCGCCATCGAAGATCGTCTTCGTGAAACCAAAATCGAACTGCTCGACGATCTCACCGCACTTCACAACCGCCTGGCGATGCTTCTTCCAACCTACAAGTTCGCCGCTCGATCTCAGTAACCAATTCGCGAAATCCACGCAGTCACGTGATGTGTGTCGTTCACCCTTTATGTGATTGCGATGATGCAGCACGGCGGCACGGAGAATCCGAAGGTCTCGCACAAGGTCGGCCTGGTGATGTGCTGTCATGATGCAGCGTGGTGTGAGCCAATATCTTCTAAAAAGCCTTCGTCTCTGGATACGGTGTCCGCAAAGTATTTGTGGCGAAATCGGCGCGGATCGAGCTGGAGATCGAGTCCTTTGCTCATTTTCCTTTCGGTTTCCACTCCCGTGCCAGTTTTTGCGCTTCGGCGATCTGGTCAGGCTCCATCCGTTTGGCGAGCGCATCCCGCAGCCTGGCCCCAGCTTCCACGCCGTTCGCTGACCCAAGGCTGTACCACATATAGGCCTTGACATAGTCTTGCTGCACCCCTTCCCCACGCTCATACATCTGACCAAGTCTTCGCTGCGCTAAATCGTTGCCTCGATTGGCGGCCAGGCGTAAATAGTACACGGCCATCTTGTAATCCTGCTGGCCTCCCCGCGCATACATTAACAATATTCCCAGGTTGACTTGGGCTTCCGTATGCCCTTGGATCGCAGCTTTTTCGTACCACTGCCGCGCTTTGGCATCGTCTTTTGTGACACCTTTTCCGTTGGCATAGAGCAGGCCGAGTTGATACTGGGCGTGGACCTGACCCTGCTCGGCCAGCGGTTGCCACTCGCGCAAGGCTGTGGCGTAGTCCCCGCTTTGATAGGCCTTTTCGCCTGTTGTGAAATCCGCCCATGCAGAGGCCGAGAGATACACCATTGACAGGAGCAAGGTGATGGAGATTCGACGTGCGAAGAGTCGGTGGTTACACATAAAAACCATGAGCGGGCAGATGTGACATGAGAGTGTACGTTGAGCAAGGGCGAATGTGGTATGTCATGATGCCTATCCTCCTAGTGTTTCCTGGGTGCTTGATATTGTCTATTTTTCGGTAGCCGTGGGTCGCGGTTGAGGTGATCGTTGCTCACTTGCCTTTCGGTTTCCACTCCCGCGCTCGCTTTTGCGCCTCGGCGATTTGGGCAGGTGTCAGTTGCCTACTGAGATCAGCGCGGTATCCTGGCGCGTGCGGATTTCCGTTTCCAGCCGCCAGGCTGTACCACATATAAGCTTCGACGAGATCCATCGGTACGCCTTGGCCGAAGGAAGACTGTAGGCCAAGGTAGAGCTGCGCCTTGGCGTCTCCTTGAGCGGCAGATTTTTCATACCACTGGCGGGCTTTCGCGTAATCCCGTGGGACGCCGTCCCCATTTTCATACAGCAAACCGAAGGAGAACTGTGCTCGCGCGTCTCCCTGGTCGGCCAATGGTTGCCACTCACGCAAGGCTGTTTTGAAGTCCCCGCGATTGTACGCATCCATGCCGGCTTGAAAGTCCGCCCTCGCAGGCGCAGCAAGGCAGATAATCGACAGCGCAAGGGCGGCGGAAAACCGGAGCGCGATGAACCACCGATCGTCACGCATAAGGCTCTCTCTGCTGGTTCCTGGATGAATCGATTGACGTCATGCTGAAACTAGGCATGCGTGTGTGGCTTCATCGAAATATTCTTCGCACCCACTTCTATCATCGTGACCATAGAAAAAGTTTCATGGGTCGTGATATGGCTTGTTCGAGATCGTGTCTGTGAGCGTGATGATTTTCGGCCGCTCTCATGAGAGGCGTCTGCCAGATCACAAGAGATTTTGCACCGTACTTTGGTCTTGGAATGGGGCGCCTCGCCGAGAGAGATATTCTAGGGAGGCAAGAGAGAAGAGGCAAGAGACCAGGTGGAACATTATGATGTGTCTCCGGGAGTAGTCAAAAGAAGGCAAGACAGTTTCAATTTTCACGTGCAAAGGGTGCATGAAGGCGCAGAGGTCACGTTCGTCGATATCGAGAGGCATGAAGCACGGCAGAAACCTATCTGGATCATGGATGGATCCACACCGTAACCTTTACAGGAGGAAACCTGGTTGGGTCCGCGAGATCTGCGTGATTCTGTCTTGATGCCGTGCTCGGGCATCCTTTCCATTACCCTGAGGATCTCCTCTTGTTCCTTCATTATGAGATCCTACCTGTATCACCTCCACTATCAGCGCTTTAAAGGCTCGTTCCCACGCTTTAAATAGACCTGTGCCTCTGTCGTAGTAGCCCTCCAGGAGGCTGTGTAACAAAAACTGACAGAGATTGACTATCTATACACCGCTAAAGTACTAGTTGCCCTGAACAGGCTCTTATGGTATTAATGCCCCCGGCAGTTAGGCTGCAAGATCAATAGGCACAGCGGAAACCGTAGCTAAATACACCATTAACTCAGGGGAGGTTATCATGGAAATTGCTATCGCCTTTGGTGCCTTTGTCGGCGTGTTCGTGCTAGGGGCGGCTATAATTCTGTGGTTCCCGTATGACAAAAATTTGGGCTTGCCAGACCGATAGATTCAGAGGAACCATAGCTAAGTACATTATCAACCCAGGGAGGTTACCGTGGAAATTGCCATCGCGTTTGGTGCCTTTGTCGGCGTGTTCGTGCTAGGGGCGGCTATAATTCTGTGGTTCCCGTATGACAAATGATGGTATGCCGGCATGTTCGTTTTCCCATTCGTGCGAGTGAGTGTGACGCGCCGTTGGTGTGGGTATCATTGCAGGAGATTTTCACGGTAGAAGAGAGTGCACTTTCTCTCTTATTTTACCGTCTTTAATACAGAAGCCCAAGCCGGGATCAATCAGAAACACGTGTGCTACTTGAATAGTCAAGCGATGGCCAAAAGGCAGAGCGAGAAGCTCGGTGGCTGAAAGGCTCTCACGCATACATTCTTTGCGAGAAAGAAATGCGGATTCGTCAGAACTCTTGAACCTCGTGTCGCTGATGGGCGGCACGTTGATTTTTTTCTTCCCCATGGAGTTTCTAAAGTGAGGTTCGAGCCCCATTGTGAAAGAGCCTCGTAGCGCATTCGCATCGTTGTCTATATAAGGTGTTCAGATATCGCTCAAGGTTTCGAATCATATTTAAAGATTCGTTGCAGACTCCGAGATAAATCTCGGCATTCAAATCTGCTTCTTGGTTATACGATGGAGGCGGCCGTTCGTCATACAGAATAGCAATCGATCTATCCTCCCAATGACCTTTGAACCTGTTATCGCTCATACCCTCCCGTGATTCATCGTCAATCACGATAGATCCTACGTCATACGCCTCGCCTTGTACCCGTCTCACAGTCTTAGCGGCTGTCCGTATGCGTGTGTGAATCAGTGTGTATGCAGACTTAGAGGAGCCTTGCCCGCACTAGCCACTCGGCAATGATTTGATAGTGGAAGAGGTCAAGGATTCCGACAGGCGTGGGAAGGTTTGGGGATCCCCACGCCTAGCCGTGCAGAACGATGTGACACTCAGCTTCCCTTTCGCCCTCACCCTCACACAAAATCTTGGCACCACCAAGGGGCGAGGTCAATTCCTCAAGTTTCTAGCATGCAAGTGGCAGCGCTGCTGATACCGTGATCAAGTACACTCTTTTCAATGTTGATGGATTCACCACTCCGCCTTCAACCACCATCAATAGCGCTCTGAGCGCCCATTCAACCCAAATTCCGGCATGTCAAAACTCAGGCCGATCGCGCGAGTGAAGGCGCCGTCCGCATCCGCCAGCATCATGACCTTGCCGTCGGCCCCATGCTCTTTGCCCCACGTCTGCATGACAAAAGGATCGTTGACTGGGATGCAAGCGATGGCATCGATGCCCTTAGCCTTCAGGTCATCGGCTTTGGCGACGAAGCCGGGCAGATGGTAGGCTGAACACACCGGTGTATACGCACTTGGTAGACCGAAGAGCACGACTTTTTATCTTTGAGCAGCATCGCCGTATCGATATTGGCTACGCCGTTCTCGGTAAGTTTTTTGAACGTGGCTGGCGGCACCCTGTCACCTACTTTAATGGGCATCTGATGCTCCTTTCGTTGATTGCTTTAAGTTCTGTTCGTGAAGTTATTGAGACGTTTCTGAACGTATTTGAACAGGAGATTCGTCCTGTCTAGTCTGTGGTGTCCGTCAACCAATGGTTGAGTGGAAAAGAAACGGGCGGGGTTATTCTCCCCCGCCCGTTCGTATACACCCACCGCCGCCGGAGGCGCTGATAGCGTCTTATCCGTCAGTCAGAATTTTACTTCGTTCAGATGCGTGAGAGCAGTGTCGGCGTGTTCCGTGGCGACGTCGGCATGGCCCGCTTTACCATGCTCAATGGCTTCTTTCAAGTGCTTAATCCCTTCGTCCATATGTACGTTTTTGCCACCCCTCTCAGCAAAGTGCATCGCCTTTTCCGCATGTGTCACGAGCACCTCAGCATGGCATCCTGAGCCGATTGATTGATGCAGGTGTCAGCTATCTGCCAGTGCACGATGCGATCTATACACCACTGAGCCAGGTAGTTGAAACACAGAGGGTGATAAAGTCAGTGTTCAAGGGAATGGTAGGGTTGAAGGAATGGTGGAAGATGAAGGGATCTTCATAATAAAACCTGAATGGGCGTCTTCAGTTCGCAGGTCAGACTTTTTGAAAGCCCCAGGAACAGGACGCACCCGTCTTTCGGCAGGCAACCCCGTCACATGGAATCCTCTTCGACCAGCCTAAGACGTTATGGCGCATGCTATCGAAATCCAAAAATCTTCACTTCGATGGCAGTCGGGTGGCACTGGCTATCCTAGCGCCGCATTGGTTTCAATGACCGAGACGGTTTGAGTTTGGAGGTTGTGCTGGAGATTCCAACAGCTGTGGACCGTGATCAGCGAGCCGTCACAACGCCTATGAAGCAACTGTCCCTGCCATGACAACTTTTCCTTCGTTTCCTTTTCGATAGAAACAAGTGTGGCAGGAAATTTCGTGTTGAACAATTTATGCGTACATTTCCCGAGTACATCTTCCGCCTTCCACCCGTACATGCGCTCAGCCTCTTCACTCCAATACCGGATCGTCCCGTCCGAATCACGCACGATCATTGCTTCAGGGGTTTGATCATGAGACCTTGGACGACCATGCGACCCCTCCCCAGTTCTAGGAGCTCCGATCACGGTCCTTCTGAGCCAATCGTAGTCATGCCCTAATGGCTGGGAAAAGTACTCGCGATACCAGTTAATAGTGCGCTCAAGGGCAGTGGAAAAATCGTATGAAGGCTTCCAACCCAGGTATTGCTTCGCCTTCTCGGAAGAAAGAAGAATTTCAGGGATTTCCGCGGTGCTATTCTCATTCATCACAGGATCAACGGTCGGGTCGAGTAGTTGGCAAATTCGTTTCGCGATATCTCGAACCTCAATGTGCTCGCCATAAGAAAAGTTGAACGCTTCTCCATAAATTGCAGGATTTTCCGAAAGTCGCTGAGCCAAGAGCAATTGCGCATCGACGGCATCTTCTATGTACAGAAAATCGCGCTTGAACCTGCCGTTTGATCGCAGAGTGGGGATCTCGCCCTGCAAGATGCTCTGTGCAACTCCGGGAATCAACCGAGTAAAATTAAAGTCGTAACCGCCAAAAAAATTCCCGCAACGTGTGACGGCCACAGGACATTTGAAAATCTTTCCATAACACTGGGCAGCGTAATCTTGTGAAGCCTTAGCGGCTTCGTAGGGATGTAACGGCTTAAGGGCCATCTCTTCTCGGTAAGGTGTTGGCTGGCGACCGTATACCTTGTCGGTTGAACTGATCACGGAGATGCAGTTTGGACGGTTCGTCCTGAGAAAATCCAAAATCTGCCAAGTGCTGAGTGCTGAGGATTTGAAGC
>CBDDRW010000104.1:0-5313 GCA_965233175.1 uncultured bacterium | reverse complement strand
AATCAAGACCACGGGAGGCACCGCGCTCTATAAGAAGCGAGAACGCGAACGGACTGGACGTGCTTAACTGAGGATTAACATTTCTTTGAATTCAGGGGCATGTCAAGTTGCTCTCGTAGCCGGCGAGAGTGGTCCTCTCCCAAACGTATTTTTTCCCTTTCCAACATCACAGGTGCCACTAACACATCTAACTCCGCGCCTAAAGTGGAAATTCAGGCCGTCAGGGCAATTGTCACGGAGGGGTTAAATCGTGACGTAATCGAGCCCCCGCAACCAAGATTCTCAATGATTTAGAACATTTCCTCCGCTGAATATTTCCTCCAAATGGCTCAGTTGTACGTGAATCTGTCCGTGTCTTTCTGACAACGAAAGCGCTGACGTGTACTTCTGAATTTCATGAAGACTACCCGTCTCACATGCCACAACAGAAATACCGACGCTCTGCTCGCCCAACTTACGGGTAAGGTATTTCACCTCACGACGCTCTCAGCCTTCACGGCTATTCGTAAAAGCAGGATGATCCTACATATCTCATCCACAATTCCGCTCAAAACGATTACTACAAAACAACCTGAAAGTATCTTCACTTCATCCCACATGGAGAAATCTGGATTGACGATCATGTGCCACTTGATTGGATAGACACCGTCATTCTCGCTGACATGCGGAGGCCTCTTGTAAAAGGTTCCGTCGAATGGATGTGTCGCAAAATCGAGAAGCGGCCCAAGCCCAAGAAATGATCATTTAGGCTTGGTATTTTTGATGGTCACTGGTGTGACTCACGGACACCACACGGACAGCGACCTAGACTGCCTCTATGTTTCCCATACTCAGAAAGGCCCATTAGGTCTGTAACCCGAAAGGTCGAAGGTTCAAATCCTTCCCCTGCGACCCGCGAACTAAAAAAAACACAGGCTGACAGCCGTGGAGAACTTTGGTAATATCCCGCTCCGTAAACCGCTTCATAAACCCTCTTTCTTCAACGAAATCGCGATTGGAGGCTCAACATGACCGCGATGAGTCTCAGACGAATTGGAATACCAGGAACTCGCACAGCGATGTGGGGAGAACATCTCTGTGCGTTTTTCTATAACAACACGCACTTACTGGACCTCGTCGTTCCGTATATCAAGGCTGGGTTAGAAGACAATGAATTTTGTCTCTGGATCACTGGCGAGCCCACGACCGAACAAGAGGCGTTGAAGGCATTAGGACGAGTATTGCCCGACCCAGAGGAGTATCTCGATAAAAAGCAACTAGCGATCATCCCTTCCCATGAATGGTATTTGTCTTCCGGTACCTTTAATTCGCAAAAATCTTACGATAACTGGGCATCCAGGGCCCGCGCTGCCGAAGCGAACGGCTTCGCTGGTGCTCGGACGACAGGAAATCCGTTTTGGCTGAAGACCGAGGACGAATGGACCGAATTTCTTGCCTATGAGCACCAAGTAAATCGCGCGATCGAAACTCAGCGCGTCCTCTCCCTCTGTACCTATCCCGTCAACATCTGTAGCGCCAAAAATTTGTTAGGCACAGTTTCCTCACATCATGGCATGCTACTGGGTCGCGGAGATGAATGGCAATGTCTCGACCTACGAGCTCGATAGCAACCACCCTCCCACCCTTACTTGATGACGACCGGAGATTGCCTCCCTAGCGCCGGAATTCACGCCGTCAATGGAATCATCACGGATGGGTTAACTCGTAATCTAATCGTTACGAGATCGTGGGGACGGTTGTTCTGGTCCTTCAGCTAAGAGGTCGGTCGCTTCATCCCAAACTGCTTCATCCGGCTGCGCAACGTGCTGGGAGGGATTCCCAAGCGTACAGCGGCACCCTCAGGACCTGCGATGTGCCAATTTGTCAGCGTAAGGGTCTGGAGAATGTGCCGACGTTCGACTTCTTTGAGGTCAGCTGGTGGCGGGGCGGTGACGGGGGTTTCCTGCGAACCCAAGATATGTTCATCGATCCGCAACACAGGTTCGCGAGAGAGAATCATGGCTCGCTCAATGACGTTTTCCAGTTCACGGACATTGCCGGGCCAGCTGTAGCGAATCAACCGTTCGAGAGATTCCTGGTCAATGTCCTTGCACGAACGCCCGATTTTCACGTTATACGATTGAACGAAATGTCGGGCCAATCGAGGGATATCCTCCGGGCGGTTTCTGAGTGGAGGCAAACCGATGGGAAAGACATTCAGGCGATAAAATAGATCCGCGCGAAATGCGCCATGCTTGACGGCGGCAGGCAAATCGCGATTCGTGGCAGCGATGACGCGAACATCGACCCGAACAGGCTGTTTCCCACCCAGACGATCAATCAAGCCATCTTGTAAGACTCGTAGCAGCTTGGCCTGCGTCTCTAACGGCATTTCCCCAATTTCATCCAAGAAGAGGGTTCCCCCATGGGCCAGCTCAAATCGGCCTTCCCGGGCACGATCGGCCCCGGTGAATGCGCCTCGTTCGTGGCCAAATAATTCGCTTTCGACCAACCCTGCCGGAAAGGAAGCGCAATTGACTCGAACCATCGGTTTCGAGTGCCGCGGACTCCAATCATGGATCGCCTGTGCAATCAACTCCTTGCCGGTTCCCGTTTCACCCGTAATGAACACGGTCGACGGAGTGGGTGCCACGTCGCGTGCAAGGCCTATCACATGTCGAAAAGAAAGGCTCTGTCCCACCAAACTCACGTTCTTCATAAGCCGCAGTTCTTCGTTGAGGTAGACGTTTTCCTTCGCAAGCTGGCCTCGCAGTCGATCGATCTGTTCGTACGCTTGAACATGATCGATCGCATAGGCGATCTGCATGGCCACTTGCGTCAAAAACTCGAGATCCCCAGAGTTGGGAACTCCGGACTCTATACTGCCGATATTGAGAACGCCGAGACATCTCTCTTTCACAAGGAGAGGCAGATTGATCATTCGCCCGAGACCCTCCTGGACATACCATTGGTCTTCAAGGAAGACTTGATCTTCCTTCAGGTCGGGACGGATATGTACCGTTTTATGGTCGTACACCCAACCCATACCGCTTCCCTTACGTGGAACAACGGCATCGCGTTGTAGCACCACCTGCGCCATCGTCGTAGCCATAACATAAAACCTGAATCCGTCAACTTCTCGATCGTACTGGGTGACAGACGCCCGTGCCCACGGAATGACCTTGGTAATCTCAGTCGTGATCGCTTCCCATAGACTGTGCGTATCCCGCTGCGAATTGAGCTCAACGGCGACCGCCAAGAGAGCTCGATAGTTTATTTCAATTCGGTCCATAGGCATGTCCCATATGCTCTGGTCCGGCAAATTGAATCACAGAGCTTGCTCTAATGTCTATGTCATCACTTGAGGAAACGAGATCATTCAAGACAAGCCCTACGACTCGTTCCGATGTCGTATCTGAGCAATCGAACGAAGAGAGGAACGGAGCTAAGTCTTGTAATCAGATTCCGGTCAAGGTCGACCAGAGTGGCATCTACTACACGATTGATAGAAAAGCGCCCAAGAAGCCGTGAGATGTATACATAACCCGCGCCTTCATCACTTCGTTACGGTAATTGTCGTTGACACAAGTCACCCTATCCGAAGACCCATGGGCACCCATGGCACGGCATCGGACAAATACGGGTGGGGCAACATTCTCTCACGATCCGAAGGGAGCAGGCAGCCTCCGGTACAGGGCGGAATGAAGCGGCCGATCTCTTAGCTGAAGGACCAGAACAACCGACCCCTCACCACATCTCCAGTCATCAGGAGCGCGATTGGTCGCGTGTTGAGCTCGCGAATATACGCGAGCGGTCGCGTCCCACTCGAGGGATTTCTTTACTTGGCCTCGCAAGTTGGCGGAAGTAGACCCAACATTTCAACTAGTTGAGACCTATGAAATGAAGCGAATTTACATGGCACGTCCCGTGCTTTGCTAAAAGCACAATGCAACTCATCCCCCTTTGAGCTTTTGACTGTTCTGAAAGGAGAAACACCAATGACTATGATAGATGCTGTGTTGCTCAATGGTGCGCAGTACATCGTTTCGCTTGGACTCTTGGCCCTCGCCTGGGCCACCTCGCAGAGAAGTGGTACATGAACGAGAATTCGACAGTGCTCACGTATCGTGGCTCGAAAGGCATCCACCAATCACCCGAGGAGGTCTCATGATATCAATTCCCCAAATCAGCAGCGTGCTGTGTGGGATGGTTCTACTCTTGAGTGTGTCCCATGCGGTCGCGCAGGCCCCTAATGACCCGACTCGCCATAGGATGGTCAAGGGGGACGTAATGCGCCTCGAATATGCGTACTATGTCGTCAAGGAAAAAGACGGCACAGAAGTACGTCTGCATGCAGATAAAACCACGCAGATGATGGGACAGCTCAAGCCGGGTGATCAGGTCGAGGCGGAAGTCACCGATCAGAATCACGCGCTACGGATGCGTCAACTCCCCTGAGCAGATTTCAATAGATTGGGGAAGCCCTTGACGGTATACCCATCGCGACGAGTCCTAGCCGATGACCACAGAGGGGCCCTGAAAACAGGGCCCCTTTTTTCTGCTCTGTGGGATCGATGTCCGAGGAGATTTATCTTCTTATCCGGGATGGCGCGTTATGCTAAGAGGGTTCGGTTGGGGAACAGACCACTATCGGCGAGCGGCGAGTTGTCCCTCACCATACGCCGACGACGATCCGCGAGAAATACATTTGGAAAAAATCAAGAAAAAGTTTCACAAATACTCTCCCCAGTTTCTGTGGACAAGGCTGTTCATAAGGTCATCATGCCAGCCCCAAAGCACCAATTTCCGTAGTCCAAGACCGTGTTGCCCAAAAAATAAGCATTGGGTAAAATCGATTCTGCACCACAACATATAGCGGTGCCTGCCAAAAATTCAGTCAGAAAGATCAATTCCTAGAAGATGCGTTGCAATCTAGGTGTCACATCATGAAAATATGTACTGGGAAAGCTGTTTGAGATCGAGTTATGCACAGAGCCGTTCCTGGCTTGTGTATTCTGCTTCATTATTAGGAGTCAATTTAATATTGAACGATAACCAGTTCGATCACTTTTTGTTCGAGGGAAATTGTTTCGTCGCCTGCTGACAACGCTCCCCGCCACTCATCTTTTCCGCAAGCCCATAAGGACCTGAAGCAGAGCGCACCTATGGAATGGGTGAATGATCGTCCCCAATTCGGAATTACTCCCTTGTGTCTGTCACCCTCTCCCGCTATGCTGCGCCCTTTACGAACCGGCCACCAGCCCACGTAGTCACGAAGGTGCGGTCAAAGCGATTCCTCCATGGGCACCATACTCGTCATTGATGATCAGGAAC
>CBDDRW010000103.1:0-12865 GCA_965233175.1 uncultured bacterium | reverse complement strand
CCCGACAAGGCTCGATTTCTTGGGCGGGCTGTGGGAATTGTCAGTGAATTATCCAACGTCCTTGACCTCGAACAGGGTGGGGAGATCGCGAAATCGTTATACCGCCTCTATGACTACATGCTGTCGGAGTTTACACAAGCCAACTTGCATAACGATGCCGGTCGCCTCAACGGCCCACTTCGATGTCTAAAAGAATTGCGTGACGCGTGGCATACTGTGGCTCAGCAGCAAGACCAGCCGATGTCCCTATCGCGAGGATAGCATGAGTCTCTTGAATGCGACGGCCTGGGAAGAGGATCTTCGTACCTTGACGACACAGGCGAGTCACGCTGCAGAGCTCGGACGGTGGGATCAAGTTGAGGAATATTATGAACAACGCGGGGCGCATCTCTTAGACTATCCAATGCCGGCAGTGCTCGCCATGGATCTCGCTGTCGTAGATCGAGACGTCACAACCCGAATTGTGAATGCGCGATTAGCTGTCCAATCGCAGCTGATTGAGACAGCGAAAATCCGCCAGAACCTGCAAGGGATACGGTCCTGGCAAGGGTTGAGTGAGGCCGAGCACCCCGTTATGGACCAATTGGCATAATATAGGCTGATACGAATTACACATGGTGATCGAAGTGACGCAGATCCACAAGTGGTGCGCATCTACCAGTGGGCGATCTTTTTCCTCGCTCGGTGCAACAACATTTATTAATATTCAAAATGAGGTTTTAGATATAAGATATTGATAGGACAAAGGAGTGTCCATGATGAATGATGACAGGATGTCTGCGCGCAAAGCTCCCATTCTCGAACATCCTCTTAGACCAACCGCCACAGAAGATTGTACCGTACAGGTGTATGTCTCAGGTCGCGCTGCGTTTCACTGTCAAGCACTGTGGCATCGTCTTGAAAAGGCCGGCCACACGCTGACTCGATTTACAGAAGACGACGCACTTCTCGATGCCGTCAAAGCAGATGCACCCTCCGTGATTGTGTATGAAGTTCCTGCAGAACGGGAGGTCGTGACACAGTTCCTCAGCCGGCTGACTGAACTGAAGCACCATGCCTGCGTGCTCGTAGCCGGACCTGAAATTGGCGCTGAGCTGGTCGCTCAATGGTTACGATCTGGAGCGTACGATTACCTCACAGTTCCGTTCACAGCCGCTCGATTGATGACATCGCTTCAGGAGGGTCTTGTCAATTGGCAAACCGTCCATACTGTGCGTCGTCTGTCACAAGAGCTCGCCCATTCGAACAATCTGCTGGCCAGTGAGCGCAACGCACTCAAACATTGGAATCAAAGCCTCTTAGCCCTGAATCATCTGACACAAGTATTGACCGGTTCGTTGGACAGCCGGACCATTGTTCAATCTCTATTTACAGGGCTTGCGACACTCATCCCGTTGGACATCATCGGGCTCGCCCGTACGGAACCGCAGCAGGTCATGACCTGGTCTCGCTCGGCATTGTTCGATCGTGAGGAAATGCAGGTTCGAGAACGATTACTCCATCGTATCGCCAAAGGCACCAAGACGAGAATGCCTATTCGGCGTTCCCACCGCCAGAGTCAGGCTGAAGCTGTGTTGCGCGAAGACTGCGCGCTCTCCGTATCGGTTCCCACGTTAGGGGATGATCGTCACACGATGACGATTCCATTGAACATCGCTCGATCTACGCAGGGAGTGCTTCATGTCGAACGCCGGCAGGACCTGTTTACAGAGGCTGAATTCCATGTCCTATCAACTGTTGGGACCTCGCTCGCATTGGCATTCCGAAATGCCGATACGCATCAGCAGATCCAGCAGCTGGCTTCGCGAGACAGTGTGACCGGATTGCTGAATCGCCGTGCGCTCGAAGAGATCCTTGCGCGCGAGTGTAAGACGGGATTGCGCTACCACACCTCGGCCTGCTTTCTTCTCGTGGATGTGGACTATTTCAAAATGATCAATGACAAGCAAGGTCATCTTGCCGGGGATCAAGTGCTCAGGAGGCTGGCGGTGTTAATGCGAACGGTGGTTCGAGATAGCGATACAGTGGGACGATACGGAGGTGAAGAATTCGGAATCGTGCTTCCCCATACTGACCTTGCGCACGCCCGCGTGTTGGCAGAGCGGTTACGCCGGCAGATCGAGAATCATGAAATTGGAGAAGGCGGAGGATCGGTGCGTTTGACCGTCAGTATCGGGATCGCCCACATTCCTGATGCGAGCATTCGTTCCGTGCCGGACTGGATTACAGCGGCCGACGCGGCGTTGTATGACGCAAAGACTCTCGGAAGAAATCGTGTGGTGATGCATGTGCCGGATCAGCAAGTATCGGTTGAAGCCACCACCGTGACGCTTGCGGCGTCTTGATGGGCTGAAAGGTCTCATGAGTACAACAATGCCCCCTCCATCAACCAAAACAACCAAACCCCTGTCGGATGAGCGGCGTGAGTGGGTTCGAATCGACGATCGAGTGCTGCTTGAGTACCGGCTGTTGAGTGATCCAGCGGAAGGGCCTATACCGGGCGCCTTGCCGATAAGCCAAGAGGCGATTGCGGCTGCCGTTGCCAAGCCGACGTCCGACTTGTTGCTCCGCAGCGGTGAGCAGCTGGCGCAATCGCCGCTGCTTCCATGGATCATGAAAGTCGATTGGTTGCTGGAAATAATCGTCAAGCAGCTTGCGAAGATGCAGCCGGAGGGCATCGCGATTGCGGCAATCGTCGATGTGACGCTGAGCGGCGGCGGCATCGGTTTTTTCTCACCGCAGCCGTTCGCCGTTGGGGACCTGCTAAGAGTAAAAATGATTCTGCCGCCGTTCACTCCTATTCACACAACTGCTCGGGTCATCCGATCCTCTTTGGCGAAAGACGGAGTACAACACGACATTGCGACGGAATATACTGAGATCAGTCCGGACGATCAGGACCAGCTGATCCGTCACATTATTCAAACCCAGGCAGAGCGATTGCGTGGACGGCGCAGTCAATTGAGCGAGCGGTGAGGATCAGCTGGGAGAGGAAGCCAGGCGGATAAGTAGGGCGTCGGCTATGGCTGAGAGCGCCACGGCGGCGGGAGCGGCTGGTTCACGATCGGTGACTGGCTGGTACCCGCGCACGGCTCGTTCCATCGCAGGATCATCTGGAACTTCTCCCAACAGTGTAAGATGTCCGCCGATATATTCGGTCAGAAGTTTTTTGAGCGCCGCGACATTCACTTGAGCGCGTCCGGACAGCCGGTTCAGGATGAGCGCTGGATGGAATGTCCGGAGTGCGGTTTCGGCAACGACTCGGCTCGTTTCGTCGGTTTGACACGCCATCTCGAGCACTTCTTTCACACTGTTAAAATCCCGATCCGATAGAGCGTCAGCCATGGTGCCTCTCGCAAGAAATGACGCCAGGACGCGGCGGATCGCTGCCAGCTTGATAAACCGATAGAGATCCAACACCGAAGTGGGATCGGGTGTGGCGACGGTCACATGATGATCGGCCATCAAAAAGAAATCCAGCGCGTGGTAACTCGTTCCGGCTCCGATGTCCACGATAACGACATCGGTCTGAAGATTTTTCAAATGGCGGATGAGTCGCTTCTTTTTGGCATAGGGCATGTTGGCGGTTGCGAGTGTATCCCCTGTGCCTGGAATCAGCATCAGATTGGAATGAACCGGCAGGGCCTGCACAATGTCTTCGAGGCGTTCGACTCGACGATTCAGAAAATCCGTCAGTGTGACCGGCGGATTCATCAATCCGAACAAGATATGGATATCGGCTCCGCCGATGTCCAAGTCGGCTATCGTGACTCGCTTCCCCTTCTTTGCAAGTCGTAGGGCAAGATTGGCGGCGATCACACTTTTCCCGACCCCTCCCTTACCTGAGGCGAAAGAGACGATGGTGGCCATTGAGACTGCTTCCTGATGGTTGGTGATCGTACGTGCTCCTTCTTCGGATGATCCGAGAGAAAACATGAGTGCGACAGGTCTTGTTGAGCAAGAGCGATACAGGAGAGGCCATGAGGTCACACAATGACGCGTATCGGCCACTCAAGTTTCTCAATCGCAGCACCGATATCACATCCACTATGAACAATGCTCTGTCTGCATCAACAACAATTCAGCCGAGTAGTGGGTTCTCAGCGGAAGGCGAGATTTTGACGGTCGCGGACGTGGCTCAATTTCTTCGAGTGCCAAAGTCCACCGTGTATAAGCTCGCTCGAATTGGGGAATTGCCGGCGTCGAAAATTGGAAAACACTGGCGTTTCCTCCGTCGAGACATCCATGAATGGATGCACAGCCGCTCCCAGCAGGGTTGACGATCTCCTCTCTATCCGAGCTGGCGGCCTGGGTTGGAACGAGTGACAAGGTCCGCAGTTTGGAGGTCGAAGGTCGGAGTTCGGGATGTGAAAATCCAGAGCTTCCAGGCTTCAGTCTTCAACCTTCAGCCTTCAGATCATCCTGTTTGATGCAATAAGGAGGTTTAGATCATGCCGGCAGACCCGAACATGAAGATCCTCGTCGTGGACGACATGTCGACCATGAGACGGATCGTCAAGAACATCATGAAGCAGCTCGGATTTGCGAATGTTGAAGAAGCGGAAAACGGTCAGGAAGCGCTTGTCAAACTCCGGGCGGAAACATTCGGCTTTGTCATTTCCGATTGGAATATGCCCGTCATGACCGGCATCGATATGCTGCGGGCCATTCGCGCCGACGAGAAGTTGAAACCCATTCCTGTCCTGATGGTCACGGCGGAGGCGCAAAAGGAAAATCTGGTTGAAGCGATTCAAGCCGGTGTGAGCAATTACATCGTCAAACCGTTTACTGCCGAAGTGCTGCAGGAAAAGATGAACAAGATTTTTAAGTAGCCGGCTGCGTTCGTCGGTGCGGCATTCGTTGACCGGAAACCCTGACATCACGCGTGCAGAAAGAATAGGAGGAGGCTACCGTGCTGAATGGCAACGTCAAACTGTATGACGAACTCGGTGAGTTGGCCCGCTATATCGATACCGCCATGCGAAAGATGGCTGAGGTCAGCTCACCCATGGTCGTTGGCAGCGCGCAGCTGCCTCAAGCCGCGGCCCATCTGCTCGATTTGAACAAAATGACGGAAGAAGGGACGATGGAAGTCATGCGTTTGGCTGAGATTATTCAGGACAATCGGGCCCGCGCCGCCAAAGAATTAGCTGCGGTAGTCTCTGCATTGGAGGCCGTCGATTGTCACACACTTGCGGTGCGTCTGGGGAAAACCGCGAGCGAGCTGATACAGGACGACAAGCATCTGATGGACATCATGACAGCCTTATCGTTCCAGGACCTCGTCGCGCAGCGCGTTAAGAAGCTCGTGACCATCATTGAGGATGTCCAGTGCAAACTCGTGGAGTTGGTGGTCGTGTTCGGCCGGAAACAGGAAGGTGTCCCGTCCAAGGCCCTAGGAAAAGCCGGAGAAATGCTCAAGCAGTTGGAAGCATCCAAGTCTATGGCGATCAAGCAGGATCTTGTGGATGAATTGTTGTCTGAGTTCGGGTTCAAATAGCGACGTGTTTCTTCTTGGCGAGAACGGGATGGGGCGCGCCGGGTGCTTTCTTCCTGGGTGCAGATAGTTAGATGACGATCTCTGAATGCGCAAAGCCCGAGCATGTCATTCGAAACTCGCAACATTTGAACCGGATCTAGACCCAAATTGGATATCGCAACAATAATCGGAATTACGCTGGCCATTGGGTCCATCATCGGTGGGCAGGTCCTTGAAGGCGGCCATGTCGGCTCGATCATGCAGCTGACCGCCTTCATCATCGTGATCGGCGGAACCATTGGCGCGATCTGTGTTCAGAACCCACTGTCGGTTGTGCTGAAAGGGGTCTCGATGCTGAGTCTCGGCATCAAGGACTCGAAGCACGACAACAAGAAAACCATCACAACAATCATCGAGCTCGCGAATGTGTCCCGCAAACAAGGACTGCTCGCGCTCGAAGGCAAGCTCAAGGACATTCATGATCCCTTTTTCAGGAAGGGCGTGCAACTCATCGTGGATGGAACAGATCCGAAGGTCGTGCATGAAATTATGGAGATTGATGTCGAATGTCATGAGGAGGAGGGGATCAGCGGGGCGAAGGTCTGGGAGGCCGCCGGCGGGTATTCGCCGACGATCGGGATTATCGGGGCCGTGCTCGGTTTGATTCACGTCATGGAGAATCTGGCCGATCCCTCCAAACTCGGAGGTGGTATCGCCGTCGCGTTTGTCGCGACTGTCTACGGTGTCGGCGCGGCCAATCTGTTTTTCCTTCCGCTCGCGAGCAAGATCAAGTTCAAGTTGAAGGAAGAAGCCGCCTCTCGCACGATGATCATCATGGGTCTCGTAGGGTTGGCGCAAGGCGAGAACCCGCGCCTCTTACAGGAAAAGCTCGAGGGCTATCTGCCGGAATCGCAACGAACGAAAGAAGAGAAAAAGTAAAACGTCTATCGTTCAGGATTCGGAGGCATCACCCTTCACGACATACGAGCAGCGTTCTGTGATCTATGGCCAAGAAGAAACACGAGGAGCATGAAAATCACGAACGGTGGCTCGTATCCTACGCAGATTTCATCACGTTGCTCTTCGCTTTCTTTGTCGTGATGTATTCGATCTCATCCGTGAATGAAGGTAAGTTCCGGACGGTGAGCGATTCGATTAAGGCTGCGCTCAATCCTGTCGTGAGTCCCTCCAATGCACTGACGCCCTTCACCATCGGGCAAAACAAAGCGTTGATGCTGAAGCCGACGATTGAAAGCGCAAAAGAACCGGCGGTGCGACGCCTCCGTCAGATCATGCGCGCGCTCAAGAATGAAACGCATTTGGAAGTTATTCAGATGAAGGAACTGACGAACGGTGACATCGTCTTGACGCTCCCGGACACCGTGATGTTTCGTCCAGGGGAAGCCACTCTTCGGATTGAGGCGTTTCCATTTATTCAGGCGATGGGCGAAGTGCTGGTAGAACTGAATCGTCACGTGCGGATCGAAGGGCATACCGACAATGTCCCGATCGCTACCGCGCAATTTCCCTCGAATTGGGAACTCTCTGCAACTCGCGCTGTGACGGTCGTACGAACGTTGAGTGAACGATATGAGGTGCCCTCTCAGAACCTATCGGCCGTCGGACACGCCGATTCCCGTCCTCAGACGGACAACCTCACACCCGAACATCGGGCGAAGAACCGGCGAGTAGAAATCGTTGTGCTCGAGCGAAAGCCGGAGTTATATCCGTCCAAATCGGACGAGGAACGCACGGCGCTGGAATTATTTGCACACCCTCCGGAGAGTAAAGCAGAAACCAGCGATGAGACGCCGAAGGGGATTTCTCCCGCACTCGTGCCGCCGATCGTCCCTCCCTCGACCGTGATGCCGACCCGAACGGAGTAACTGTGCATGCTCAAGTAGCCCGAAGAAGAGCCGATAGTAGATGCAGGTGCATTCGGTCCGGGAATACGGAACACATGTGCAGTCATCACGGAAGGAATGTCTAACGAATATGGATGCCAATTCCAGACAATATGTGCCGGTCGGAGAATTGACGATCTTTGAAGCGGCCTCATTCAAGGAATCGTTGGTCCAACTGATTTCAAACGACGGGCTTGTCTGTATGGATCTGGGGAAGGTCACGCGTGTGGATACGGCGGCAATCCAACTCATGTGGGCGGCGCGAAAGCTCGGTCGCATTCTGGTAACCGGCATTCCGCAAGAGGTACAGACGAAGCTGACTCAGCTTGGGTTTTCCGAGTCTCTCAGCGAATAGCAGCGCGAGCTTGGCAGGGTTGGCGAGACACATGTGACGGGCAAGGCATTTCACATTGACGAGTCGCGCGTGGCGCACGCGTCCTGCGTGTATCGTTGACGACCTAT
Source organism: uncultured bacterium (assembly GCA_965233175.1). Classification (GTDB taxonomy): domain Bacteria; phylum Nitrospirota; class Nitrospiria; order Nitrospirales; family Nitrospiraceae; genus Palsa-1315. The sequence continues at coordinate 5,020 of CBDDRW010000103.1, read as the reverse complement.
AGGCACCGAAGGATGTACGTCTGAACCATGCGAGACGCTCAAGGTCTTGGGAGCCAGACGACAGCCGGCAGCGAGGCACGCGATCTTGCCGGCCTTCAAGCGCATCAGCAGGCATGGGAGGCCTTTGCTGTCTGCGCCGTCTCCATGATTCCAGTCTTGAAGAAACAAATGGAAGTCGTGACTCAACAGACACAACGGGCAGCGATGGATTTGATGACGCACATCAGCGCATTGACGTTGCCGGAGGGAACATCGAGATCCACAGAAACATCGGCACATCTATCTCAGATTGTGATGGCGATGCAGTTCCAGGACATTACTCAACAGAAGTTGGAACATGTGGCCCAAGCGTTGGATCAATGGGACAAGCACCTTCAAGCCTTGTTGAAGGGGCCGCAGGACGAACACGCCAAGCAGGAGATTGCGACCTTAGAGCGGCTGGAACAGAGTTACACGATGGAAGAGGAGCGCCGCCTTCATGCGGCAACTCTGGCGCCGGACTATCAAGAGCCTGTGCCTATCGACACGGAGCAAACAGAAGCGGGATCGGACTCAGTGACCCTATTTTGAATCCGAATGAATTATACGGAGGAATGAATGGGTAAGACAGCGTTAGTGGTAGACGATTCGCCGACGATGCGGCAGATGGTGGCCTTGACCCTCTCGAATGCCGGCTTCAACGTCGTGGAGGCCGAACATGGAAAAGACGCCATTAATAAAGCTGTTGCCGGTCCTAAAATGGACATCGTCGTCACGGATCTAAATATGCCGGAGATGGACGGCATCGGCCTGATTAAAGAGCTTCGCAAGATGGCCGCGTTCAAATTCACGCCGATTCTGATGCTGACCACAGAGTCGGCGATCGAAAAGAAGCAGGCCGGCAAAGAGGCCGGGGCGACCGGATGGATCGTTAAACCATTCAATCCGGAAGTCATGTTGAAGATTATCGCCAAGGTATTGCCGGAATGATACACCGGATTCGTCGCGCGTCTCTCGTGAAACGTGAGGCGTCAGAATCTCAAACGATAGACGTGTCACGAGCGACGATTCACGAATAACGAGGACGAAATGAGTTCCGAATTTTCTCAATTTCAAGACGCCTTTTTTGAAGAAGCCGCCGAACATCTTGCTATCGTCGAAGAGGGGCTCCTGGCATTGGAGCAGCATCCAGAGGATCTGGATCTGTTGAACAAGATTTTCCGCTCGGCGCATTCCATCAAGGGCACGAGCGGAATGTTCGGGTTCAACGCTGTGGCGCAGTTCACCCATAAAATGGAGACCCTGCTCGATCTGCTTCGTAACGGACAGAAAGTCGTGACACCTGTCATTGCTGATTTGCTGCTCCGAGCCACCGACTGTTTGAAGACGCTGATTGATGCAGCCAAGACCGGTTCGCAGGTGGACGAAGTCACAGTCCAGCGCCTCACCGAGGAGCTGGCTGCATCCCAGAGCGCGTCGACGAGTCAACCGAAACCGCAAGGGAGCGAACCGTCGCGGGCGACGCCGGCGTCGACGGGGGCGCTCCTTCATCGCTATGCGATTGCATGGACTCCACCGGACTGGTTATTCCAGCGGGGACTCGATCCGCTCCAAATCTTCAAAGAGCTGGCCAATCTTGGGACCGTATCGGACGTCACCGTCGATACGACAAAATTGCCTGACTTGGCAACGATGGATCCGGAGAAGTGCTATCTCGCCTGGACGATGAAAGTAGAGACGGCTAAGGATCGGAAGGTCGTGGACGCTGTGTTTGAATTTGTTCGTGAGGACAGCCATCTCGCCATTGAAGAGTATGACGCAACAGGTGTGAGGCGTGAGAATGCGTGTGAGCCCGCTGCTAGGTCTCATCCCTCGCCCGATGCCCTAGGGGGTAGTGAGGAGAATCCCAAACCCCTCGGTGAGCTGCTTGTCGAAAGTGGCGCCGTCTCGCGCGAGACGTTGGATAAGGCCCTCTCGCAGCAAAAACGGGTCGGCGAGATACTGATTGAGCAGCACGCCGTCACGCCACAGCAGGTAGCGCAGGCGCTCTTAAAGCAGAAACAGCAAGAGTCTGTCGCTCAATTGAAGAAAACCGATACGGCTTCGATTCGCGTGGATACCGATAAGATCGACAAACTCATCAACCTCGTGGGTGAGCTGGTCATTACCCAGTCGATGCTGAGTGATCTCGGAACCCGTTTCGACATGAGCCAGATGTCGGTATTGCTGGAACGGATGGCACAATTAGAGGGAAACACCCGCGAGATTCAAGAACGGGTGATGAGCATCCGCATGTTACCGATCGGTACCGCGTTCAGCCGTTTCCCGAGGTTGGTCCGTGACCTTTCAGCTAAAGCGGGAAAGAAAATTCAACTCATCCTCTCCGGTGAAGAAACCGAGTTGGACAAGACCGTCATTGAATCCATCGGCGATCCCTTGACGCACCTGGTCAGAAACTCGGCCGATCATGGACTGGAACCACCCGAGGAACGTCTTGATAACAACAAACAGGAACTGGGCACCATCAGGCTGAATGCGTTCCACGAAGGCGGTAACATCTGTATTACTGTCGAAGACGATGGCCGGGGTTTGAATCGCGACAAGATTCTCGCCAAGGCGGTCAAACAAGGCTTAATTGCGGAAAACGAGAAATTGTCTGACGACCAGATTTGGCCCTTGATCTTCAAACCGGGATTCTCCACAGCGGAGAAGGTGACGGACGTCTCAGGCCGAGGTGTCGGCATGGACGTCGTGAAGCGGAACATCGAGGGCTTGGGTGGCACCGTCAGCATCAAGACAGCGCTGGGTAAAGGTACGATCTTTACCCTCAAACTTCCGTTGACCTTAGCCATTATCGAAGGGATGACGGTTCGGGTCGGCAAAGAAACCTATATTGTCCCGCTCTTGTCTATTCTGGAATCGATACAGCCGAAGGCTGGGGCGATTAAGACCGTCGTCGGCAAAGGCGAACTCATCAATGTGCGAGAAACCTATTTGCCGGTGATCCGCATGTACGAGGTATTCTCCCTGCAGCCGGAATATACCGACCCCACGAAGGCAATTCTGTTGATCCTTGAAACAGAAGGGGAACGGGTCGCTGTGATGGTGGACGAAATTCTGGGACAGCAGCAAGTGGTCATCAAGAGCATGGAACAAAATTTCCGCAAGGTTGACGGGATTGCGGGAGCGACGATCCTGGGCGACGGGACGGTCGGCTTCATTCTGGACATTCGTGGCTTGCTGGAGATCGCACGCAGAGGGGCGTTGGTGACGGCGTAAGATTTCGAGTTTCAGGTTCATGTTCCATAGTTCCCAACTGTGTTTCTGAACTTGAAAGCGCCATCGATATGGGTTTCTAGAGGGGCAGGACTCAGATTGTTCGTAGCGGGTCTCTGCTTCTATGTACCGAGTGACACCGGATCATCGTGAGAAAACACTCGACACTCGAAATCAGAAACTTGATCCTGAGCACGATGTTTTACGAAGGAGGATCCTATGGCCGCAGCGATGCTTGAGACCGCGACGAAAGAACTCAATCAACAAATCGGACTCACCACGGACGGGAGCCAGTACCTTACGTTCCAGCTTGGCGACGAACTCTATGGCGTGGATATTCTCCGCGTGCAGGAAATCAAGGGGTATACCACGGTCACCAAGATCCCCAATACGCAGCCGCATATCAAGGGCGTGTTGAATCTCCGAGGCACTATTGTCCCCATCGTCGAGTTACGTACCAAGTTCGGCATGCCGACGATCGACTACACGATGTTTACGGTCATCGTCGTCGTGGTCGTGCAGGATCGGATCATGGGTCTAGTGGTGGATTCCGTGTCGGATGTTCTCAACATCAGCAAAAAAGACATCCAGGCTCCGCCGGAGTTCGGCGCCAAAGTGGATGTGAGTGTCTTGACCGGTATCGGGAAATCCGGTGACAAGTTAGTGGCGCTCTTGAATATCGATCGGCTACTGACCGAGGGTGAACAGCAGGACGCGCCGGCAGTCACAAATTCGTAGGCGTTGCTTGTCGTTCGCAAAAGGTTACGAGCGAGTAGCTGACGGCATGGGCAGGAAACACTAACGGGAGGAATGAGTAATGCCGACCTGGTTTGGAAATCTGAAGACCCTGTGGAAATTGATGCTGGGCTTCGCGCTGATGAGTGCGATCCTGTGTGTTCTGGGGGGCATTGCAGCACAAGGTTTGACGGAGATTCGAGAGAGTTTGCGGGTGGTGTATGAGGATTACACTGTTGCGGGAACGGACCTTGCCACTGTCGCGAACAACCTTAACCGGACACGTACCAATGACTTTATGGCGCTTGATGCCACCAGTAAAGAGGAATTTGAAGAGGTAATGAAGCGAGATGTCGAGATCACCGAGTCGGTCAATAAGCCACTTGAAACCTATGCGGCCACAACTCTTCGAATATCGAAAACCGGTAGAGATGAGGCGAAGGACCTCAAAAAGTTTCGTGATGCCTATGGTGTGTACGTTGCCGTAACAGACGTTTCCATCAACCTCCTGAAACAAGCGTGGAACGCACAGACGAAGCAGGAGATGGAGACGTTACGTGCTAAGGCACGTACCAATACGACTCAGAATGCCGGGCTGAAAATGGAAGCGACAATTCTCGCTTTGAACGAGTTGCTCACGACGGTGAAAGAGGTCGGCAAAGACAAGAATGATGAGGGACGGCTGGCTGCGGCGAATGCCCTTGTCACGTTGGTTGCCGGCACGGCAATCGCGATTGCGGTTGGGTTGCTCTTGGGCTGGATGATTGCTCGTGTGCTGTCTCGTAACCTTGCCGATGTCATTGCGGCCGCGCATGCCCTTGGCGGCGGCAACTTGAACGCGCGGTCTTCGGTGACAACAACGGATGAAGTCGGCTCGTTGGCTCGGGCATTCAACGAGATGGGGGCGCAGCTGCAGGCGAATGTGACGAAGGAACGGGAGCAAGCAGGGAAGACGGCGCAGTTCATGGTGGAAGCGAAGCGGGTGCTGGCAAACTTGGCCCAGGGGGATTTACGGGACCAGATGACGACC